>JABHFS010000014.1 GCA_018672475.1 Gemmatimonadota bacterium
ATGGTCTCGTGACCCCGCACTATTTCCTCGCGCCGCCCGTCGGGGCCGATGCGATTGAACATCTCACGGCTGAGCCCTTCGACTCGGGCGTAATCGTATTGCGGGGGGTAGAGATTGGGATGGGTTTCGGTGTGGTTGACCACTTCGAAACCCGCATCGACAATCAGTTGGTGCTCAGCGGGATATTCGCGCACCCAACGGCCGATACAGGCGAATGAAGCCGGAACTTCGTACTCTTGTAATAGTGCCACCAATTCGGGCAGCGCTGCGATATCGCGCGGAAAATCGCAATCGAAGGACAATACGCAAAAGGGCCCGATATCCTGTGGCACCGCCATCGTGCGGCGAAAAAAATACCCGGGACTAAGCAACGATACGGCCTTTCGCGCAATGGTGCTCAGTCCCTCTTGCATCATTTTAGACTGCCTCTCCGACAGTTTGCTCGACAGTTTTGCGGCCCCGCATGCCCTTGCTCTCAACCCCAAAGACGTCGAGCAAACCCTTTTCCTTAAACCAGTTTTCGACTTCCTCCATCGGGAAGTGAAATTGGTATTGCGGGTGATACCAGTCAAAGGTGTCGATATGGGAAATGCGCCAGTCGCGATCACAGCGGATCGTGCCCAGAATCAGCTCACGCACACCGGGAATATGTCGGCCCACGGCCCAGTAGAACCAGTTGATGGGCACACACAGATAAGAAAGGTCATAGAGGGTTTTCAGCGGCAGGCGCAACGTGACCTTGCGGATGAGGCTCTCAATGAACCGGGCCGGTGCCGGGCGCTTGCGATAGATCTTTACCGAAATATCCCCTCCGGGTTTGACGAAATCGACCAGTCCCTCAAAAGCCCGGCGCGGATCCGGCGTATGGTGCAGCACGCCCCAACTGAATACTACGTCGAAAATCTCCTTGCGGAAGGGCGGGTAGAACAAATCGGTCTGCACGATGTGCACCTTGGGCATATCCTTGGTAATTTTTCGCGCATTGATCACAGCGACACTCAAGTCGATGCCGACGACTTCGGCCCCGAACTCCTGCACGATACGCGAATGGCGCCCATAACCACAGCCGGCGTCGAGCACGAGTTTGCCGGTGAAAAATTCGGGCGTCAGCCCCCCTTCGAGCACATAGCCCTCATCGCGTTCGTCGCGCACCGTCGAATACACGGTCCACTCAAAACCAAAACTTTCCTGGGTCTTTTTCTTTTCTTCTTCGAAACGGCGGATCTCGTCCGCCGAGATCGGCCATTCGGGCAATCGGTCGGCGTACTCGTGGGCAAAGTCACTGTAAATATCCAGCGCATTGGGCAGAATCACCGGCACCGCATCGACAATCGGATACCACTTGCCGCAGAGACTGCGCAATATACCCTGCTCAACCTCGACCTGGCCATCGGCGTTTTCGCTCGTTGCGAACTCTTCCAAGCTAAACGCCTCTCCGCAATACGGGCAGGCCAACAACTCTAGTAGGCGATGCTTCATTTATACTCCTCCTCTTTTACAACGAATCTGATTTTCAAATTTATAGCAAATACCATGCCAGACCGAAGACTACCTAGCGGCCTCAACCACACTGTCGGTACTGAGCGAAGGCTCTCTTTGCAGAGATTTTTTAGATTCCAAACCCATATATTTCAGCAAGTTGCACCACTTGTCAACTTGCGTACTTGGACGAAACTGATCGCGAATCGACCGCATATTGGCTTTGCACTGCTGACGCAATTGATCATTCTCTACCATCTCTTGCAGGCAGGCTGCAAGCCCCGCAATATCGCCCAGATCGGCGACGAGGCCGATCTTATGACGCTCTACTATATCGCGGGCCGCCCCATCGGGCAACGAGGCGACAATCGGCACCCCGGCCTCGATATAATCAAAGAGTTTGGTCGGTGTTGCATAGGCATAGGTCTCTTCGCTCAAAGAAAAGAAACCGATATCCGCCGCTTGAACCAATTGCGCCATCTCTGCCTGCGGCACAAACCCGCCAAAGCTACAATCCTCCGATAGCAAACTGCGTATCTTCCTTGAAAAATAAGGACTTTCAGGACCATAAAGCTGGACCGTTAAGCGCTCTGACCACTGGTTATCACCGGCCAATAAAGCCGCATAGGCTTTGAGCAGAATCTCCGGCTTTTGCACGCGCGACATCGCCCCGGCGTAAATGACGCGCAGCGGCCCTTGCTGCTGCTGACTCTTTGACCCTTCATCCGCTATTGGCGGAACGACATTATAAACAACCTCTACTTTGTCGGGAGCGAGGCCATAACGACCGAGCAAATCCTCGCGCAGCGCCTCGGTTGTGACACTGATGCGATCGGCCGCATGTATAATGCGCTTTTCGAGCAGGCGATAAACAGGCCGCAGCAGGCGGCGCCATCCCCTCGACATCACCCCGGAAAAATCGTCCCGAAAATCGACGAGCAGTGGAAAACCACGCCATCGGCTGACCAAATACCCCACCACCAAATCGGAAAAAACCGGATATACGGCAAAGACCGCCCCAGGCTGTGCAAACAGCGTCGTCCTCTGTCGCCAGACGCGCCAAGCCCAGTTCAGATAGTAGCAGGGCAGAATACCCAAAGCATAGAGCATGATATTGAGCCCGTACCAATTGGCGGCCGGAATCCGGTGCACGTTCAATTGCGGATGTAGCGCGTCTTCCAGGCTGCGATCCTCTTGATAGGCGATCAGCCCGCCGTCCTCGCGCTGCATGCACACCACGTCGACGGTAAAGTCTTCGGCCAGATAGTTGGCCACGCACGAATTGGTAATGGCGTTGCCGCGGCCAAAGGGCGGAAAACAGCAGGCGATAAAGTAGACTTTGTCCTTTAATTGCATTTGTGCCTCATGAGGGATATACGACCTCAAAAACCACATAGCCATTGTCTCTATGCAGGAGTTTCAGATGTTTTTTGCGAAAATCCTCGTGCAATGGATCGGCAAAGTATTGCGGATAGCCCACCCCCTTGGTGCGCCCCGGGGGTATGTAGATCATCCGCGCGATATGGGTAATGCCCAACTCGCCTAGTCGCGATAGCAACTGCTCGGACGTTTTGTAGTCGCCGTATTGCAGCAACATCTGATAGGGGTGGTCCCAGAGATAAACGCGTTCGCAATAGTATCCTTTGACGATGCCCTGCAACAGCACTTTGGCCTCTGGCGGCAGATGTTTATCGACAAAGCGAAAAGCCTGGAAGTTCGCCTCGTTCTCCAACAGGAAGCCATCCGCTGTCTGCTGCGACAACGCGTATTGCACCCCTTGGAAGGACAGTGCATATCCCTGCGCAAGATTGCCGACGACCGTAACGACAAAGGCCGCTTTGACCAGCAGCCGCAAAAAACGAGTCGACTGGCGGCTCAACTGCTCAACGACAAAACCCGCCAGCACGCTAAATAGCGCGAATAACGCGAGATTATAGCGCGGATTCCCGTCGACATAGAGCACCGCCAGCAGATAATACAACAGACACGCCAGCGCCAGCCAACGCACGCGCGGCCGGCGCCAATAAGCGACAATGCCCGGCAATAGCGCGACATAATAAATGCCGGTGGCCTTTTGCCAGCCCAGTTTTTCGTTCCACGCCCACTGCCACAACGACGTGGCCGAAGCATGCAAAAGATCCTGGGCTCTCTCGACGAACCCCACCGTGCCGCCGACGATAGCACCCGAGGACACGCTATAGGCGCCCTTATATGCCAACCCATCAAATAGCGCGTTGGCTACGGGCCAGACCGGATTGCCGGCTTCCCACCACGCGCGCGCATACCACGGTAGCGCCAGCCCCAAGGCAATGGCGGTATAGAGGGCCAATTCTAGGCCGATAGAGCGGATCTCTTCTTTGCAATACAGACCGCGCGCTGCAATTGCGATACCCGCCGCGATGGCGATAAAAATACCGGTGTGCTTGGCCCCCATCGCGAAACCCATAAAGACGGCGGCCAACATCAATGCCCGTTGCTCGCCCTCGCGCAGCCACTTGAAAAATGCCCAGATACCCAGAAACTGAAACAGACCGACGCCGACATCGACATAACTCAGCGGCGAGAAAAAAACGAACACCGGGGTAAAGGCATATATCGCCGCGGCCCACACACCCACTTTGTTATTGAAATACATGCGGCAGAAACACCAAATGGCCCCTACCGTCGTCACCCCCATAAACCAGTGCACGATCTGCGCCAACGACGCGTCGCGCAAACCGATAGCCAGCAAATAGAGCATGCCGACATTGTCGGGATAGAGCGCCCCGGTCAGCGTGCGCTCAAAGCTGATATGGTGTTTGAGCAGATAGAGTTTCGGCAAGGCCAAGTGATAGGCCAGCGGGTCGACCGCGCCGTGGGCGGGCAATAATGCACGCAGCAAATTCAGCAACAGGCCAAAACCGGTCAACACGATCAGCCAAAAATAAAAAGAGCGCCAATCGAATTGCCGACCGGTGAATTGCCCTTGCAAGCGCCCGGCCAAACCGATCAGTTCCTTACTACCGACCAAGGCACCCACAGCCAACAGGCCATAGAAGACCTCGACATAGAGCAGATGCGCGAAGCCCAACGCCAATACCACCAGGGCGATAGCCCCCAAACCGAAACCGAGGGAAAATACCAATTCTTCGGCCCGTGAATCGCAGATCGGCCCCACCTTGCGCAGCAGGGTCAAACCGAACCCGGTCGCCACCGTGGCGATGGCTATGATATAGACGATCTCAACCAAAGAACGATCTCCAGATCTGCTGCAGCAGGTCCAAATAGCCCCTGGTATAATAAAAATAGCCCATAAGACCGACAAACCACAGGCTCAACACGGCCTCTAATATCGCTCGGCCCGGCGCTCGTTGCGTTGAATCTTCCAGTTGGTCTTCCCCTTCCCTGTTTTTCGTCACTTCCATGCTCGGTGCGCTTGCCGGCCGACTCACCGTCTATACTAATTCGGCGACTTGCTCGCGCTTGGGTGCCGCGCCATTCTTTGGCCCCTTGCCAGACGTCAGGGCGTGCTTAAGTATCGAACCGTATTCTTTCGGATTGTAGATCACCCCAGTGCGAATAGCGCACTCCCAGGTACAGTTGCACTCGTGGTTTTGAATTTTCTTGTATTCGGTCTCCGCCAGCTTCGAGGTGACGACCTTGTTGATATCGTAGTCGAAGTCGCGCAAGTTGCCCAGATACTGGTCCATCATCTCGCAAACCTTGACGGCCCCGGTATCCTCCAGGACGATCATCTTCTTGATCGCATAACACTCGAAATTGCGCAGCCCCGTGCTCAGATTCTCCAACACCTTTTCCCGGGCCAACAATGTGGCCCCCAGTATAAAAGCCGAAAGCGGATGCTTGCTAAAGCGGTGGTGGTCGAGATGCGAAATATGATTGATGACCTCCGCGTATTTCTCCTTCTGCAGCGCCTCCTGCGAGGCTGGAAGTTTGACGTCGCCGCGTATATAAGTCACGTTGATCGCGTCCACCTGCAAATCCTCGTGCACGAAATTCACCAGGTCCATGAAATTGTCCTGGTTCTGGCTCATGAAGCAGGAGTTGGTGTGCAGGGTGAAGTTCGAGAAATGCTTGCGTAGATCCCGCACACGCCGCACCGTCTCGGTCACCTTTTTAAAATTGCCGGGCACCGAGCGGATTTCGTCGTGCTGTTCCCCCATCCCATCGATCGAGAAGGTGAAGCGGAAGAACAGGTCCGGGTTTTCCTTCAGCAGACGTTCGACCGTCGTCAAGGTGCGGTCGGTCAGAATACCATTGGAGGGAATCGCGCAGATTTCCAAGCCCGTGTTCTCCTTGAAGACCTTGACGATTTCGGGTAGGTCATTGCGCAAATAGGGCTCACCGCCGGCCAGGTTCAAAATCAACATCTCGCCCCAGTTCCTGGCGATTTTCTCGATCTCATCGAGGCTGAGTTCGTCGCGGTTGTGGGCATCTTCTATCTCTTCGAAATAGAAACAGTGCGCACAGCGCGCATTACAGCGGGCGGTGATATAGAAAATGGTGTAGAAGGGCGCCTTACTAAAAAAGAACTTGCCGTAGCGCGCGAATTTTTTGAGATCCATGTGTATTTGTCCAGTCTATTAGTTATTTAAAATCTTCAAGTTGCGCAGCATCCCGCAGCCTAAGCCCGCCATCCCCGACCATGAAACAGTTGCGAGATAAATAAAATGGAAAGACACCGCTCGCACCGAAAAAGCAATGCCGTACTTGGTGAAAAAACGGCGATAAAGCCCCAGGTTCAGAGCGAAAAAGGCGGCGTAGACGATCAGGCCCAAAAACGCTAATTCACGACCGAGAAAAGACGCGGCAAGCAAGGCCGTAGTGCTCAAGACCAAGGCATAGGCGATTTTGAATTTGCGGCTATTGTAAGACGTGGTGACCTTGTGTGCGGTCTGCTGCATAACCTGCGCCCGCAAAAAAGCCCGCAGGCAATACTTGCGCAGGCCCTGCCAGAAAAAATTATTGAGATAGGCATTTTTCATCAGTATCGCCCGATCCAAAACGATATTGTACTCCTTGGCGACCAGGCGTAACCCGAGCGAAAAGTCTTCGGCATGAGCAGATTTGAAGCCTTCGTCAAATCCCCCTTCGGCCTCGAAGACCTGTTTCTTAATCGCAGACCCGTTGCTGCCAAAACTTTTTTCCCAGAACTCGTTGATTACATAATTGGTTTCGACCGCTTTGAACTTGTTGAAAAAATTATCGACCAACGGAGTATCGCTCCAGGCGATGGTGACCGCGTCGACAGAGGCGTCGCCGGTAAAATGCGCGAGGATCCCGCCCAGCGTATCGGGATAGACCTCGGCGTCGGCATCTATAAAAAAAATGATATCCCCGCTCGCCTGCCGCACGCCGAAATTTCTCGCATAGGCCGGTCCGCGATTCTCCTCGAGGGTGAAGATTCGTGCCTCGAGATGGTGACCCGCCAGCAAATTTGCAACGTCAATCTCGCTTGATCCATCATCGACGACGATCACCTCGCAACCGACCAGATCCGACGTGCAAATCGAGCGGACGCACTGCACGACCTCCGGATCGTTGTAGACGGCTATGACTACCGAGATTTTCATTGCGGGTTGTGTCTCTGGCTAAAATTGAGATTTAAAGTTGTTGGTCAATACTGCCATTATCTGATTAGCAAACTAAGGACCACGCGCTAAGCGTTGCCCTTTGCGAAAGGTGCACCCCCTGTATCCAATTATCCCATATTACTGTTTTTTAATACCTTAATAGCATTCAGGGCAATTTATAACTCGCTCGAATTGCCCTGAAGAACCGGGGAAACTATCAAGTCGCCTCTAGTAATACAATCTATTATATACTATTATCGGCAATTTTTTCCTTTTTGCCTCCCTAAAAATTAACCCACTGCTATACATCGGGGTTATTTTTTCCCTCCCAACCAATTTTCAGCGCTCGTAAATCTGTAAAAGAGAGCGGATTTGTTAACCAGCAAATTAGTCCCAACAAAGCGGGAAACACATAACAGGCGATAAAAAACAAGGCCGCATAAGTGAGGGCTGATTCCAAGGCATCAGGGACGCCACTATAGGTCATTACCAGAACCAACACCCCTTCCCTAGTACCCAATCCGGCCACTGAAATCGGCAAGAACGCCGCCAGACCAATCAACACTGTCATCGCGACGACATCTGCAAACGACAAATCCAGCCCCAAAAGCTGAGCCAATAGGTAGGTGTGGAAAAAATAGAGCGCATAAGCCACACAAGTGATGCCGATGGCTAGCAGACCGGTGCGATTGGCCAGTTTCCTCATCTCGCCCGCCACCCCAAAGGCAAGTCTACCCCACTTACTCGTGCGAAATTGTTGACCTATCCGCCCATTGATCAGGCGCCAACATAAAATGGCAGCCACTGTGAGTAATACGATCGCGATAGCATAAAAAGACCAACCCGGTGCATTGGCCCGCCACCACGGTCCCAATCCCAAATGCAGGATAGCCCATAACAACATACAGGCCAGTAAAGCGAGATCTAGGATTCTGTCGAAGAAGGTGCTCGCCACAGCGCGCTCAAAGGACAAACCAGGCTGCTGACCGACAAAGGCAGCCTTGGCCAAGTCGCCCATCCGGCCGGGGGTTATCACACCGAGGAAAAAACCGATAGCATAAATTGACCACGCCCGCCACAAACTCAGTTGCGCTCGTTGCTCAGATTCCAGCAATAGCAGCTTCCAACGCCAGGCCCGCAACAGGAATAATCCGATGGTCAATGGCGGGGAGAGATAGAGCACCGTCGAATCGAGCTGTTGCAGCCTAGTCGCCAATTCAGCCCATTGGGCCTGCGAGAATAACCATAGCAAAACCCCGAGCCCCAACACGCGCATCAACCAAGCGCCGCCCTTAGCCGCCCCAGTAATTTGCCATAGCACCCTTATTATACCCCTATCCTAACAGATGCGAGAATTCGGCTCCATAGCCACTCGTTGCACAGACCTCTCGTGCGAGCGGCCTGCCCTTGCGTCGATACCAAACATGACGCGCATAACGCGAGGCCAGCCAACCCACGGGTTTGAAAAACCAGTCTTTAACCAATAACTTGCGCAACACCGGCAACGAGTCTAGCCGATCGCGCCAACGGGAGATCAGGTAATCGCGCCCTTCGCCACGGACAAAGACATTCTGCTCGAATGCATCCCCCAGTACTTCGGCTTCCAACCCGCCGAGCCCGGCACTCGCCGCATAGAGCAAGAAATCCACCTCCTCGCGCTGAAAGCCCATATATTGCGCCGCAAGCACATCCAGGGCCACCAAATCCTTCGAGGCCAACACTACGTCGCAGATCTTGGGATAGCCCGCACGTGGCCCCGGCCCCTCCATCGCCACCGTCATATCGGCGACGCCTAATAGCATACGCTCGGCAAAAAAAGCATTAACCTCGACAATCGCCTCATGCACCACCGGATGGTATTTAAAACGAGCCCAGGGCAGCATGCCCCATTGGTTTTTTAACGCGCCGGTAAAGGGCGTTATACAATGCGTCTTGACTACGGGAATGGTTATCAGGGCCTCGGCGTCTAGCAGGACCTCTGGAATGCCGAGCCGACCAAAGACGGGACCAACCTCGACCTCGCGGGTCGGACAGCGGGATAAATTGATAAAGCGGGCGCCCAAGCGTTCCCCGACTTCAAGGATGCCCCAATTGCGCACCGCGTCCTCGACTTGCGGACTAGAGGAAACTTCGCAGTCGCCATAATAGATCTCGGCTTGCGGGAAACGTTCGCGGACCTCGGCCAATACCCCTTCGAACACCCACGGCGACGTGCATTGCCCGGGCATGACCTCGCGGCTGAGCAAGTTGACTTTTAAGAAGATACTAACCGGTGCAATTCCAGCACTCCAATCCACCAAGCGCATCGCCCGGCGCACGGTGTCCGCCACGCCGATCGCGGTTTGCGCACCCGTCTTGCTAAAGGCGACCTTGCTTTTCACGACTTGTCCCTCTTATTGTCGACAACGGTAAAAGAAGTATGGCCCAACCCCTTGCGCTTAGTCGTGCGCGTCAGCCGCTTCCAGGCCAGTCGGGCCTGTTCGAAGAGCTGGCCGGTGATCTTCACCGGAAAATGCTCGACTAACCACCGGGACACGCCCAGCGAGCACAACCAGAATATCGAGCCGAGCACGGCTTCGAAGATGCGCCGCTCACGGGGGATGTCATTGGGTTTAAAACCGTATTCCGGCACGGGCAAACCGCGCTTTTGTCGACGCTCCATGCGCAAGAAGGCGCCGCGTTTCTTGAAGTCGAGCATATGCGAGTGCATGCTGACCGCGCTTTCCTCTTCGAGCGGATTAAGCGACAGCTTGCCTTGTGCCGCCATCGACTCGAGCAGCGCCGCGCCCTTTTTAGTGCGCCCCATCACCAACGACCAGCCCAAGCCCCTTTCTTCGTAGACCGGCGCCCAGGCGTCCCCACAGGCGATATCGGCAAACTCATTGGCCAAATCAGTGCAGAGTTTGCAACGGTCGACCATGAAAAAGGGGATCAGATAATTGGCGTAGAATTTTTTTAGCGCGATAACCTCGCCGCTCTTGAGCGTGACCTGCATCTGCCCAGGCCATTCGCCGGCCCGGTACTGCAGATCGGTGATCTGCTCGATATCGCGCACGCCATTGTTACGCAAAAAACTGCGCACTGCATCGAACTGGAGTATCGTACCGCAGTAGGAACCGATGACATGGGTGATCTTGCAGGCGGCCGGATGGCCCGCGGCCTGTAGCTTGCGCAGCGAATGCACCTGGCAGGGCAAACCGACATAGGCGAAACGGCCGGGTAAATCATCGAGTTCCCGGAAGATCGTATTGACCGGACTCAAGCTGTATTTGCTTTGCGCGGCGGCCTGGACCTCGGCCGGTGTGCGGGCGATGCGCACTTCCGACTTCCAAGGTTCCGCCTCATCCATCCCAAGCACGATGGCCCCGTCGACCTCACCCGTAGCCAGCAGATGGCACAACACCGCGGTGACGACTCCGCCGCTAGCCCCTTGCGAACGGACGCCACCTTCTGAGGCGTGGCCGACGAAGATATTTTCGTATTGTCCGAGCAGCATATTCTTCGGCTGTTGCCCGAAGACCTGCTCGTTGAGCTGCGGAAAGATAACTTCCCCACCCGAACAGGCCGTATGGCAAAGACCGCAGTCGTTGCAATCGCCCTTTTGCTGCGGCAGGCTGTCGCCGAGCACATCGCCGATTTCGAGCGCGTCGTCGGGGCACACCCCGACGCAACCGCCGCAGCGGGTACACAAACCCGTATCGATAATCTCTGCTTTTAACGTCGCGAAATTTTTCTTCTTGCCGACCTCAGCCGGATCTACACTTTCCATAAGCCCTTCAACTCGTTTCCTCTTCGGTTTCCACCGCACCCGTCGTCCAATCCACTCGTCGGCGCACCACTACTTTTTTTATACCGCTCCACCCCTCACCTGCGATTTCTGCCAATTCGTCGGCCTGGTAATATTTGGCGGAAGCCACGTGGCGCAGCGAAAATTTGCAGGCGGGATATACGCGCTCCGCCGCAGAGCTGACCTCGATCAGGTCTTCTATCTCTAGTGCGTCGGGGCCGGTCAGAACCTTGCGTGTAAAGCAGGTCTGACTCCTGCGATCGACAAAAATCAACCGCTTTTTTAGACTCGGAATCAACCGACGGCCCAACACCCTCGCCGCCAGCCGCAGCGCCATATGGCGCCAGGGCGTTATCGCCTGTTGCGGCACCTCAGTCATTGGGCCATTTACCAAGTAGGAGTCGCCATCGCATTGCACCTCTAAATCGTGGTTCAGCCAATTGCTGGCGGCGGTGGTAGCGGGCTGATGTTTCAGACGATAGCCAAAATCGCGAAAGATCTCGCGCCCATCATTAAACAGGCGCATAACGCCGCCTTTTTTTAGGGCGCAAATCAAGTGTTTGCCCTGCCGGTTAAAACTCAATATACCGGCCTCGGGAAAATAACAGCTGTGTTCGGTCTGACAGGGCAAGGGCACCGGCGTTGCCTGTGTTTCAGGTAGGTTTCGCATCGCCCGCAATAGCGAATGCAGCATATTATGACACAGATAGCGGTCGTCGAAGGACGCATAGGCTGATTCGGGCGCCGTTATCTGCTCGCGCAACTTGGCGAGCATCGACACCGCCAATGAAGATTTACCCGCCATTGTAGCGAGTCCGCTAAGCAGGAAATATTCTGTATTGCGCGACCCGTACTGACCGCCGGCGCTGCCGTCCTGATGAATAAAATAACGGGAGAAATCGAGAATCTTCGCACAGGCAGCCCAGGCGCGGTCGTCGTCGCTCATCCGCCAATACTCGGCGAGAAAATCGAGTGTAGTACTCAAATAGCCGATATCGGCCCCGCCGTATTCGGCAAACCAGCCCTCACTGTTCTGCAGTGCGCAAAAATTTGCAACCTTGTGCTCGGCGGCTTCTTTGACCTTTGTGTCGCCCGTCAACAAATAGGTCGCATAAAGTCCTGGTATCGCCGCCGACTCCTGGTTGAGCGCCTGTTGCTCCTGAGTGCGGGAAAGATAGGTAGCCGCCCGCAAACAGGCCGCGGTCACTTCTCCGTCCTGTAAATCCAGTACCCGGCAGGCTTCGGCGACCGCATAGAGTGAAAAAGACGTCGGGATATAACCGTGTTCGAAGGGATAATATTCGTCGAAAGAACCGTCGGCGTGTTGCCGCCGGGCCCAAAACCGCAAACCGGCCACTGCCCAGGCGCGGATATTCGCATTGCCGTGATAGGGGCTGCCCCCAATCGGCAGCGCATAGAGCAAGGCCAAAGTCAGCGAACTCTGCTGTAGCACGATCGAGGCAAAATCGCGGATTTTAAAATGCCAATGGCTGCGGTCGAAGCAGCCGTAGGTCAGCGAGTCGGGGTCGCGATCCTGCTGACTCAGAATTCGCGGTATTTGCCCGAGGACGAATCCTGCTTCGGATGACCAGGTGTCGATAGCGATGAGATCATTCTCTCCAGTTTGCGCTGGTATTGCACGAAAAGATCGGCGATCATACCCATCGACCCCACCAGAAAACCTACCAGCATGATTATAATGTCCATCTCCTGCAGCGATCCCGTGCGCAGTAGGTTGATCGCGCTCGAAACCGCACCCAATCCCAACATCAGCAAGCTGATCGGCAGAAAGATCTTGAGCGGCTCGAAATAGGTGATCATCCGCGCCAATTGCGTTATATAGCGATAGGTGTCTTTGATCGGATGGAATTTTGATTTGCCCGCCCGCTTGGCATAGCGGATCGGCAAATACTCGATCCGCAGGCCATTGCAGAGAAAGGCCAAGGTGATGGTCGTGACGCAGGAAAAACCCTTCGGCAACAGGTCGATATAGCGCAGAGCCAATTCGCGGCGAAAGACGCGCAGCCCCGAATTGAGATCTGGAATGGCGGTGCCCGTCAGGAAACAGGCCAATTTGCGAATAAAATACTTGGCCGGCACCCGCAGTATTTTCATCGTGCCACGCTCGCTGTCACGCGCCCCGACCACTTGGTCGGCTTCGGTGTGCAGCAAGTGGTTGACCAGGTCCGGAATGCGTTGGTTGGGATAGGTCAGATCGACATCGGACCAAACCACGAATTCGCCGGCGGCAGCCAGCGTGCCGGTCTTGCGCGCCGCGCCGGACCCCTGGTTGACCCGGTGGCGAATTAATTCGATATCTTCATTCCCTTGCACGATTCTAGCCGTCGCATCCGTAGAGCCATCGTCGATAACGAGGATCTCGTAACTAAAAGACGAAGCCTCCATCGCAGTGCGAATCTTATCCAACTCTTCCTGGATACAAGATTCCTCGTTATAGGCCGCCAGAACGATCGAGACATCGCAGCGCGGTCGACCAGTCTCTTCATGCAAGTTTAAATCTGCTAATAATTTGTCCATATTTCACATTCCGCGTTATTCCAAGCTTGAGCAATCACAATATAGACCGACCATCGGCCCGTTGACCTAGCTATAGAATAGCAAAACCCAGGCCACTTCCCCCCTGCTGCCGGCAAATATCCCGGACGCCCGTATATGATCTATCCCATCAGCTAAAATTGTTGCTGCCCGAACTCTTTCTCGAACCAGGACTCCAACATCAGTAGAGCCCACAACTGCTGGCTATAATCGCGCTTGCCCACGCTGTGCTCGGCGATCATCTGCGTTATGCGATCGCTATTAAATAAACCTCTACGCTGCACTCTGGCAGGCTCTAAGACATCGTGCAACATGGGTTTGAGCTCTTTTTGCAGCCACCCCGCCAGCGGAATCGCAAAACCCTGTTTCGGTCGATCGAGAATCTCCCGCGGCAAATAACGACGCGCTACATCACGCAATAAGATCTTGCTATTAAATTGCGTATATTTTTGTTCTTTATTGACTTGTGCCATAAATTCAACCACTCGATGATCCAATAATGGCACCCTGACCTCCAACGAGTTTGCCATGCTCATACGATCGACCTTGACGAGTATATCGTCGGGCAGATAACTCATTAAATCGACCCATAACATCTGTTGGGCCCCGGCGTGCGCTGCCCCGGCAAAATAAGACTGCAAGCTCGGCTCAGCACTACTGATAGTATCGGCAAATTTTTCCGTATACAGCGAATTTTTTTCCGCTTGGGTAAAAAAAAACCCCAACTCGTTTCCGGCGCTTCGCGCACCGCGCGGGCAAATTCGACAAAGCGCCGCATCTTCTTGCGCCAACTCTTGCCATAATAACCCGCCGGCTCCGCAATCCTTTCGGCCCCCCATTCACAAAGACGGCGACCGGGCATGCCATTGAAGGCTTCTGCCCACCGCCGGGCCTGGTAACGGCGATAGCCGCCAAAGACCTCATCGCCGCCATCGCCACTAAGCGCGACGGTTACATCCTCGCGGGTTACGCGCGACAAATGATAGGTGGGTATCGCCGAAGAATCGGCAAAGGGCTCGCCAAAATGGTCCAGCATATGCGGGATCAACGCTTCGACATCATAGCTGACCGTGTATTCCCGGTGTTCGGTGCCAAGCGCCTCTGCGACTTGGCGGGCATAGGCCAATTCATTGAAAGAAGATTCTTCAAAGCCGATGGCAAAGGTGCGCACCGGTTGCTCGGAGACCTCGCGCATCAGGGCGACAACAAGACTGGAATCAAGCCCGCCGCTGAGAAAAGCCCCCACCGGCACATCGGCCAATAATCGCAATTTCACCGACTCGCGCAGCAACTCGTCCAATTCACCTACCGCTTGAGCTTGTGGCCTTGCCGCAATCGTATCGTAACGCACATCCCAGTAGCGTTCGATATGCAATCTACCGTCGCGAAAAATGGCTCGCGACCCCGGCGGCAACTTGCGCGCTTGTTGAAAAATCGTGCGTGGATGCGGCACAAAGAGATAGCTGAGGTATTCGTCGATGGCCCGATAGTCCAATTCGCGCGAGATGCGGTCGTCGCAAAGTAAACTGCGCAATTCGGAGGAAAAGCTCAGCCCCTGATCCGTCTCGGCATAATAAAGCGGTTTCAGCCCCAGGCGGTCCCGGGCCAGCATCAGGCTCTGCTCGCGCGTATCCCAAAGCGCGAAGGCGAACATCCCCCGTAAATCGTCGACGCAATCGACACCTTTTTCTTCGTAGAGATGCAGAATCGTCTCGGTATCGGAGTTTGTTTTGAAAATATGGCCGCGCCCCGTTAGCTCCTGGCGCAATTGGCGATAGTTGTAAATCTCGCCGTTGAAGACGAGCCGCAACGAGCCATCTTCATTGCTCATCGGCTGCTGACCGCCGGCCAGATCGATAACCTGCAAACGCCGCATGCACAAACCAACCGGCCCGTCGCGATAATACCCCTCGTCGTCGGGGCCGCGGTGCTCTATCGCGTCACACATCCGGCGCAACAACCCCTCTTCGACGGGGCGCTCCCGCTCGCGATTGATACTGCCGGCGATACCGCACATCTCAGGCCGCCTCCAGCAGGTCGCGATAAATCTCCGCCATCTGTTCGGCGCTCGCCGACCAGGTCAATCGCTCCGCTTGTGCGCGCCCGGCCTCGACCAAGCGGTCGCGCAAGGCATCATCCGACCGCAAACGGTCGATCGCCGCGGCCAGGGCTTGCGAATTATCGGGCTCGATCAGTAGGCCGGTTTCCCCGTCTCGTACCAACTCGGGCGTGCCACCGACGGCGGTCGCCACCACCGGGATCCCGCAGGCCTGAGCCTCCAAGACCACATTGGGCCGCCCTTCTGAGCGGCTCGGCAATACCAATACATCGGCCGCCGCCATCCAGTCGGGAATCTCGTCCGAGGGCTGGCGTCCGACAAAACGCAAACGATCCCCCACCCCCAAACAGGTGGCCTGCCGCTGTAACTGGGAAACGAGCGGGCCATCGCCAACGAGCAGGCACAATAGCTCGCCGGTCTGCGATTTGGCCAAGGCCTCGACGAGTATATCCAAGCCTTTGATTGGTATGAGGAGTCCGACAAAGAGCGCGATGAAATCCCCCGCCGGCAGATCGAGCCGACGCCGGACGGCCAGGCGGTCACCGGGACGAAAACGATGGTCGACGCCATTGTGCACGACCCGGACTTTATCACGGGGCACGCCGACGGTTGCAAGTTTTTCCGCAATGTCCTCGCTGACTGCGACGACAACATCCATCCACCCATAGATCTTGCGATGCAGTTTCGCCATCAGCCCGTGCTCAACCAAGTGGATATCGCTGCCGCGCACGCTCAATACTAGCGGCCGCCGCCACAACCTAGTCGCCACATAGGCCACCAGGCCCGAGATGGTCCAATGGCAATGCACTACATCGCCGCGTCGAACCTGCAACAAAGCCCCGCAACAAAAACCCAGCAGGAAAAAGGGCACTTGCAGCCTAGCAGCCCAACTACTGCGGATATTGCTGGGGATGCCGCCGCCATAGGCAACCGCCTGCCGGGTCGTCGGAAAGAAATAGCGGAAGCGAAAAACCCCGACTCGGCCAAAATGCTCGTTTCGCGCCAAACCCACCTCGTGCGGGGCGAGTACATCGACGCCGATGCCTTTTGCCGCCAACTCCCTTGCCAACTCCAATACGAAGGTGCCGAAAAGGTCGCCCTGGAAACGGGGAAAACCCGTCGTCAGCATGCAGACCTTGAAATTCTTCATTCACTCTCCTGCATATCGTACAACATAGCGAAGAGCATGAATTGGATCCCCATGATGATCATCAGCGCGCAGACCACAGACCGCGGCCCGGTGACGCCCGCGCCGGTCAACTGCTGGTAGACCAAGAAACCTCCATACAACACCCCCAAAGGCAGGAAAATAAAACCAAACAGATAGAAAAAAAACAGCGGATGAAAATCGCGTATCAGATACTTACTGAACAGCCGCCAAAAAAAGTCGCGCACCATCATCGGCGCCACTTTAATGGCATAATCCATGCCCTTGATCTGCGACTGCTTTTCGCCTTCGAGATAAATCGCCCGGCGCGGCACATCCTTGACCTTTAACCCCATGGCGTTGAGCCGCACGAGAAAATCCATCGGATAGCCGTAGCCCTTCCAGGCCTTGCCCCAATCGATCAGGTCGATCGCCCGCTTGCTAATCGCGGTATAACCATCGACCACGTCGTATATCTTGTAATAGCCCGAGGCCATTTTAGTCATAATGGATAGAATGGCGTTGCCGATAAAACGAGTCCAAGGCATTCCCTCTAATCCGACCGCGGGCATCAGGAAGCGATTGCCTTTAGTGTAGTCGATTTCGCCGTTGACTATGGGTTCGAGAAAATCCTCGACGACTTCAAGCGGCATCTGGTTGTCGCCGCCGACGACGACCGAAATATCGTAGTCGTCAGCGCTTGCCTGTAGGTAACCCGTGATGATCGCAGCCCCAACACCTTTGTTTTTTTCGTGTTGGATTAATTCGACACGCGGGTCGATTGCGGCGTATTTTCGCACGATATCCGCCGTCTGGTCCTGGCTGGCGTCATCGACGACATAAACACGGTCGATCGTTTCAGGGACCCCATCTAGGGTCGCGCCCATCAGCCGCTCTTCGTTGTGCGCCGGGATAACTAGCGCGATTTTTTTTCCTTTATACACTTTTTCGCGTCCTCTCTCTCATGGGATCCGCACACTCAATCCGTCCTCGGCAAGCGAACGGGTCGCTGCTTCGAGGATTTTGACCACGCGCAATCCGTTCGCGCCATCGGTTATCGGTCTTCGCCCCTCGCCCACACATTCGGCGAAGTGCTCGCACTCTACCCTGAGCGGCTCGGCGAAATCGATACGGGGAATCAACACGTCGCCGGCCCGCTGGATCAATTGAAATTTGCCGAAGGAATCGAAGTCGCCCAACGACCCTTCCTTGCCCTGGCGGTCAATCCCCTTATCGAAAAGCTGGATCTTGGCCTCGGTGCTGGCGTCGTCGTAGACGATCATCTTTTCGCTGCCGACGACCGTCGTACGCCGGACCTTGCCTGGATCCAACCAACTGACGTGAATATGGACCGCAACCCCGTCAGCGAACTGCATATTGAGATAGACAACATCCTCAACGCCTTCCTGCAAATAGGTGTAGCCACGGGCGTCGACCTTTACCGGCATCTGCTTGAGCCAGCGCAAGGCAATCGAGATATCGTGCGGGGCCAGGTTCCACAGCGCGTTGACGTCCCGGCGCACTACACCGAGGTTCAGGCGCTGCGAATAGATATAATAGACCTCGCCCAACTCCTGCCGATCGATACAGTCTTCGACATATTGCACTGCGGCGTTGTATTCGAAAGTGTGCCCCACCATCAGCACCTGGCCCTTAGCTTCGGCCAAGTCGATCAGTTCCTCGCATTCGGCCACGCTGCGTGCGAGCGGTTTTTCGACGAAGACCCCCTTGCCGGCTTCTAACACGCGTTTGGCCAACGGGAAGTGCGAATCGGCCGGTGTAGCCAAGGCAATGCCCTGAATTCGCTCATCAGACAACAGATTATCCAAGCCTTCGACCAGTTCAACCCCGGGAAACTGCGCAGCGATATGCTCGAGTCGCCCGCGATCCCGATCCGCCACGGCCACCATTTGCGCCGCGCTTATCGCTGCAAAATTGCGTATCAGGTTGGGACCCCAATATCCTGCCCCGACCACGCCGATACCGACCATATCCCCCCTTAATCTACCCGCCTGGCACAGAGGACTATGCCCCTACCCCAGGCGAAACGTGCAAAGAGTTCATCAAAACGCAAGAACAACGCCACTGCTTCGGCCAATATCCGACTACGGCCCGCACGGGTATCTGCCCGAGCTTCGCGACTTATAAGGTCCTGCCCAGCAGTGCGGGCGAGCCAAGGAGCAAAGAGCAACCGGTGGTAAAGCCGCCCTAAAGGGAAACCCCAGACTCGCACCCTTTCGACAACAAAGCCCGCGCTGGCGAAAAGATCGACAAACTCGCTGCGCTGGTAGCGCTTAACGTGCCGTGCCCATTCGTCCGTATGGTCCCACAAGCGCGGATTCAGTGGCACGCTGGCCACGCAGATGCCCCCCGGTTGCAGTACCCGATGGAATTCGCGCACCGCCGCTTGATCGCCACCGGCTTCAGGCACGACATGTTCCAACACTTCGCCGCAAAGCAAACCCGCAAAACTCCCATTCGCAAATGGCAGATCGGTCACCGAAGCGCGCTGCACCCGCAAGCGGTCAGCCACCCCAAACCTCTGCGCTTTGACCCCGACCAATGCGGCAAATTCCGCCGAATCCTCGACGGCTTCGACCGCATAACCGGCTCGACACAAATCCAACGCCAGACTGCCGCTACCACAACCGGCGTCCAACACCTTGCCGGCGGGCAACAAGCGGCGAAACAGCCGCAAAAGCAAGCGTTCTCGAAAAAGATGCACCGGTCCTCGAATCTCGCACTCGCCCCAATGCGTCGGAGCTACCCCGGCCTCAGCGACCACAACGCACAACCAATTCCCGCAGCAGGTCCCGACCGATCGCCGACGCCGAACCGCATTCCCGGTAGCGGTCATAACCCGCCTGTGCCACCTGCTCGGCCAAGCCCTTTTCGTCGCGCAACCGCCGCAGCGCGGCCGCCAGGGCAGCGCCGCTGCCGGCCGCGCACAAAAGCGCCGACTCACCGTCGACAAGCATTTCGCGCGCGGCGGGAGAATCGCGGGTGACCACCGGCCGCCTCAGCGCCAACGAACCGAAAACCTTGTAGGGAATCACCCGGCCGGCCTTCGGCGTGGTGCCAAAGATCCCCAAGCATATATCCGCCTTGTGTATGCGTTCGACCAAAGCCTCCGTATTCATCCAATCGTCAATAAAATGCACCCGCTTTAACTGCAACCGCTCGGCTTCTTCCTGCACCGACGCATAGAGCTGCCCACGGCCGACGAGGGTAAAATCGAAATCCTCCTCGCGCAGCAAATCGGCCGCGGCGACGATATGTTCAATACCGTGTAATGGCACATAGGTCCCGAAGAAAAGTACGCGAAGCGGCGGCCGCCCAGGCGGCGCAGCAGGCTCAAAGCGATCAAAGACATTGCCAACCATGCTGCGGTGGAATTTTTCGGGCGGCAGGGAGAAAACGCGGGAGAAATATTCGGCCACTTCCCAGGTATCGACCAAGACCATATCAGCGCAACGAAAGGCCCAACGGTCGATCTGGTAGAGCAATTTTGCCTTCCACGATTTTTCTTTTGCCTGCCCGCGGTCCAACACAATGGTATCGTAGAGCGAAATAAAGGACACCAGCACCAGTAGACGGCGGCGAAAGAGATTGAGCAGCCGCGCCAAGATTATATCGAAGTAGCCGGGATAACCGACGACGACGACTTGGTGTGAACCGACCCATAAATAGCGCCAGACCAATCGCGCATATACCCCCGTCGCCCGTAGCGCCAGCGCCAAAAATGTCCCGACGCCCCCACCGGCAAAAGCCTCGTGTAAGAATCCTCGCCAAAGCGTTTCACGGCATTCGAACACCTCAGCCCCCGCAGACCCTAAACCATTGAGCAACACTTGGTTGACGGGGTATCCCTCATCTGTGACATAAGTGCCGAAAAAGCAAATGCGTAAGGCCTCAGCCATCTTCGCTCCGCTCAAAACGCATCTGCGCGATCTGCTCGGCGATCAAACCCATCATAAAGACGATAACCGATGTGGTGAAGAGCAACATCGACATATTGGTAAAGCGGTGGGCGGTCAGAAAGGTATAGCCATAATAGCCGATACCCATCAGCAGCAAATAGAAGCTAACGGGGAGAAATATCTTAAGTGGAGAAAAAAGCATACATATTTTGCTGATGATCAACAGAAATTCGGTGCCATCCGAAATTAGCCGGATACCGCTTTTCCCCCCCTGGCGCTCAGCGGCTTTTATCCGAGTGTACTTGACACTGAACCCCGCGCGCATAAAACAAAGCGTGATCGTTGTCGGATAGGAATAGCGATTGGGCAACAGGCTAATAAAACGCCGGGCGACATCGCGGCGCATCGCGCGAAAACCGGAGGTCAAATCCTCGACCTGTTGTCCGGTTACATAACTGGCGAGAAAGTCGTACATGCCATTGGCCAGTCGCCGGTGCCAACCCGCGTGTGACTCCGGTCCACGCGCCCCGACCACCATATCATAGCGATCGCAATCGGCCAGCAAGCGCTCTAGATCTTCGGGCGCATGTTGACCGTCGGCATCCATAAAGACCACTACGGCCCCCCGGGCATGGCGGATGCCGGTTTTTACCGCTGCGCCGTTGCCGATATTGTAAGGATGTTCGATCAAACGCACAGCACCGCCCACCGCCCGCACCTCGTCGGCCGTGGTATCGGTCGCACCATCCGAGACGACGAGGACCTCGTAAACCTTCCCCATCGTCGCAAGATGCGCCGTTAGACGCTCGAGCACCGGTGCAATGGTCCCCGCCTCGTTATAGGCCGGGATAATAACGCTAAAGTCGACTGCGGAATCCGTCATTTAATAGGCCCACAACAGGGCAAGATATTCAGGTTTTTTTAAAAAGGGGAAGTTCTCGACGCAGCTCGGCTTCCAATTTGGCGTGACATGAAGGGCACACCGAAACCAGATTCTCCAACTTATTCGCCTCCAGATGGGAGGGGAAGCTGCGATAGGGGATTTTGTGGTGCACGTCGAGCTGACGACCCAACGCTTCTTCGCTGACGCCGCAAACCTGACAGGCAAAACTATCGCGCTCGCGCGCCTGGATTTTCCCGTTGGCGCCCCGCCGCTTGGAAGCGTTGCCAAACTTCACTTCAAATGAAGGTTCGGCCTCGGTCCAGGCTTGTCGGCAGGTCGCATCGCAAAAATGCAGTTGCGTCTGCCCGATATACCAGGCGGGGACGACAATCTTGTCGCGGCAGTGGGCGCAGCGCGTTGAAATGTCGTCGCTGGCTGCAGGCCGACTCTCTTCGCCAAAATCGAACCCTATCTGGTCACTTGAGGCGGGCATGGCTGAGCTCTAAATCAAATCGCATCGGGGTCCGGGGAGACCCCGTATTGCTAGCGGGGGTAATTTGAGCCAATAATACTGATTATACAGGGTTTATGTCAAGCTGATAAACGGTGCTTACTACTTATTGATCCACGAAGATAAAATTTATATCGAGCGTATCACGCACGGTGAGCGCCTGAGCGATGATCGAAGCCTGACGCGGCCGGCCGTCGCCTGGGCTGGTCAATAACGCCACGGCCAGCCCATCGAGGGTAATCGTCGCGGCGGTGATTTGCCCCACCGTGGTCGCAAAGACCACCACGGTGCTGTCGCGAACCGGTTTATTGCCCTGCTTGACCGTAGCCCAGATTTCTGCCTGGGCAGTACTGTCTTCGACCGATATTCGATCGGGAAAGGCCGACAGTTCCAATGTCAGCGTGCTCTGTGACGAGCTGGTTGGCGCGACCGAAAAAGCGCAACTGCCTACCCAGAGTGCAATAATCGCCATCGCCACGCAGCGTTGGCCCCATAGTACAAATAGTCTCATGGCAGAAAGTCCGGTGGCACCCAAGAGAATTGCCCCGCCATCGCCGCCAGCATATTCCCCACCAAGTCATCGAGCGCTTGTTCCTGCACCCCTTCCAACTCTACCGCCGAGGCACTGGAAGTTATATCGCGCCTGTCTCCTGAGAGCAGACGCACTCCCTTACGCATTTTGCCCATCCCCCTCACCTCTTGATTATGCGCCTTCATTTCGGTCTTAGTGCTGTCGAATTCCAATACCCGGAAACGCAGGCCGACTTCCACTTGAGCTTCGGGTAATTTAACGAGATATGGCACATTCAATCCCGCGAAACGGTCGACATCGAACTTAGATACCGCACCGGTGACGACGATATCGACCCCCAGTTTCATCGCCAGCTCAAGAGCTTCGCGCGGCTTGAGAAAGCCTTTGTTCGGCACGTCGGCGTAGCGCATAATGTCTACGACCTGCAAACTATCGTGCGGTTCGAGGCGGGTTTTAATTTTATCGACAATACGCTGACCAGCGCCATATTCTTCAAAACCCTCAAAATTGACGATGGCCAGGCGCAAAACCTGTGAGGGCTCGTAGATTCTTTTTGACCGCAATACCGGCTCGTAGACTTCCTGCCGCCAAGCCAGCCGGCGACGACCGGACATAAAACCGTGCATCCGCAGCCCAAAAGTAAATGACGCATCCGTCGGATGATCCAACAGGCCGAACTCTCTATTGAGCTCCAATTCAATCCCCCTAAAGAGACTGATCCGCGTGCCGAACTTTAGAATGGCGGCCGCCCACGCCTTTTGGGTAAAAGCCACCCGAGACTGATACTCAACATTGAAACTCACCCAACGATTACGGCGGGCAAATTCTAACCCGACCCCATAGACCAATTGCGTAAGCACCTCGAGATTACCCGAGCGATACAGCCCTCCATTCAGGTAGAGCGAAACTTGGTTGAAGTGGATATCCATCAACCCTTGAAATCCGACATCGAACGACTCGCTGCTAAAGGTGCGAATCCCGCCGATCGAATCGAGCGCATGCTCGCCTTTATAACCGAGCGGCAAACCGAACAGCAACTGATAGCCGGTATAAAAATTAGACGGCAACTTCCCCGGCCGCGAGAGCTTGATCCCAAGCATCGGGTCACCCGTTCCGTATTTGTTGAGGCCACCGGCCGAGTCGAGCAGGAAGGGCACCATGAAATTCAGCTCCAGCGCATCACCGAGACCATATCCGATGCCATATCCGCCGGTATAAATGCTGCCCTCGCCGAATTCGGGCACCGTAATCGCATTAGAGCGGTTCATAACGCGCAAGCGAAACCGCCCCTTGCCCAGCGGCTCGGCGCTGTGCACTAAATCCAAGCCCTGCCCCATCGGCGCGCTCATCGCACCATTCCTGGGCCGGCGTAGCAAGCTCAGATCCTGTGCCAATGCCTCCTGGTAGATGCCCAGCAGTGCAACAATTATCGCGATATAAACAATAAAGCGCTTCATCTTAGAATCCGCCGGTAGTTTCCTGTTGCAATTCGAGCGACACCTTGCTCATCTCCTGTACGAGCTGGCCGGGGTCGTGAAAAACAAAGGATCCCTTGAGTAAACGCACCTGGGCGGCGGCGTTGTTGGGGTCGGCCCGGTCAATCGCGCTATAGCGGCCCATTTGAAAATAGGCTTCGGCCAGCATCAGGCGGATATGGCGGCTATCGAAACGGTCGTGCCCCAACTCGCGATTACCCTCGTCGATTCTGAAGGCCGAGTTGTACTGCGCGTCGGTCTCTAGAGCCTGTATTGCAAATTGCGCCGCATCATTATAACGCCCGCTCGCCAACGCCACCCCCGCCCAACCTGCCCACGCGTCGGGGTTGCGGCGATTCAAGCGCGTGGCCTGCTGGAAAGAATTCCAAGAGCTTTCCAAGTCCTGCTGGCGGAAAAAAGCCCAGGCGATGCCATTGTGGGCTTCGGATTTTATTTCGTTGAGTATCGCTTCGGACCCCTTGAAGGTCTCGGCCTGATCTAGGGTCTTAACAAAAAAGTCGATCGCCGCCTGATAATCCCCGGCATTGTAGTTGACCCAGTCAATCGGTAGGCGGTCACGGAGTTTTTTTTCCTGCTTCTGTATCTCCTGCGGTCCGAGGCCACTGCCCCCGCCGCAACCGGCAAAAGCGAAAGCCAGCATGGCCACTTTCGCAATATTCACAAATTGCTTCATCAATACACCTCTTACTTCAACAATGTCATGCTGCGCGTTTGCGCAACAGTATTGGTTTCCATGCGATAGAGATAAACACCCGACCCCATCTTCCGGCCGGCTTGGTCCCGGCCATCCCAGTAGATCTTATGGTGCCCGGCCGACAGCGGCCGATCCAGTAAGACCCGCACCTGCTGCCCGGCGGCGTTGTAGATGAGCAAACGCACCGGTCCCTGCCCAGCTGCTACGAGCATGGGAATGGTCGTTTCCGGATTAAAAGGGTTCGGAAAATTTGCTTGGAGCTGTGCTCGTTGCGGTAGGACGAAACCCCCGACTGCCAGCCTTTGCACTCTTTCATTACCGGCGCGGTCCTGAACCTTGATCTCGAGTCGGTATGCTACCCCGGCCAGTTTCTCCGGTACCTGCCAACGGAAAGTTTCGCCGTCAAATGTTAGACTCGCCTCCTCATCGTTCACCCAAAGACGCAGCGCCGTATCATCGATGCCACTGCCTAGGTCAACCGCTTCTCCCACTAATTCGCTCTGCTCCGCCCCCGGCAGCGCGACGATCGTTAATTCCGGCGGTAACTCGTCGCGCAGAATGCCATAGCGCCCCAATTGCGTCAGCTCGACCTTTTGGCCGCTGGCTCCAAGATAGCGCCAAGCACCGTTTTCATATTTGTATATACCTTCTCCAGCCTGCCTCGTCCCATCCCAGGCAAGGTGGCCGGGGCGGTCGAGACGCATCCCCAAAGGATAGATATCGACCGTGTGCACAAGGGACAATTCCGCATTTTCAGATTCTGCTGCCGCTTGTCCGTCTGCGACCTGCAGCAATACCATCGTCCCGCCGGCGACGGCATCAGCCGCCAGGTCTATACCGGCACCGCCATGGGCCAATACCGCCCTTTTTCCCGCCACCACCGCAGCGATTTTCACCGAAGCGGTATCGCCGACATTGGTGCCCAACGCAGTAAACGCTTGCGCCTCGAAATTAACGATGCCGCTGGCCCCGGCCCTAAGCTGTATTCCACCGGTCCAAATTAGCACGCCACGCCCCTCCAGATCTTCTTCGATCTGGCGTACTGCGACGGTGCTGTCGATGGTCTCAAAGGAGCGGATTACATTCGGCGTGCCGGCCAACTCGCGGCGGGCGATAACAAAAATGTCGATAAAACTGGCGTCTAGCGGGTTGGGCACCACTTGCAGGTCTAGGGTCGACTCGTCGACCGCCTCGATGACCGTCACGGCCATCGTGCCCGTCGCGCGGAACCCGCCGCCGATATCCGCAGTCAACGTCAGCGAATCCACGCCGACCCGCTCGCCGATGCTTTCTATCCGCAACAGATGCGGCGCCTGCGTATCGATCACCGGGCGCGTGATACTCTGTCCCGACACCATCCAATTCGCCTGTAGCGCCGTGCCGTCAGCAGAGAGGAACTCGACGGGCAAAAACTCGTCGAGGGCGACCGTCGAATCCGCCGATCCCACGGAAAAAACCACGGACGGAAACTCCTGCAACTGACGATTGGCCAACGAGGGATCGAGCGCAATGACCCGCACCGTGTCCCGGCCGACGATGCCCACTTCGCTGTTGCGCGCGACAAAAACCCCCAAGGTCTCCAGCGTATCGGCGGCCGTGGCGAAGACCGTGTTGTCCGTATTGACTCGAACGAAGAGCGAGCCCTGATCACCGATCGGCTCATAGGTCCAGCTTATCACCGAGTCCGGGTGCGTGACCTTGTCCTCGATGAAGTCGTTGAGCTGTAAATCGTTGAAATTCTGTTGCGCAATAAATTGGATATCCGGAATCGACAATAAGCGCAGGACTTCGTTCTCGCCGACTACCCTCACCACCGCCGTGCTACTCTGGGCTCGCCCGAGACTGTCTTGCGCGGTAAAAAGCAAGGTATCGGTGCCCGAACTGAAGCCAAATACCGCTACCGTATTATCCTCCCGTATGCTCGGGATCGAATTATTGCCGGACATGATCTCAACCCGCCAGGCCAAGCTCTCGATCGAAAAATCACCCGACGCCAGTACAAAATCGTTTAAGTTGAGTACCTCCGTAATGGCCCCGACCGGCACCTGGATATCCTCCGGAAAGGCCCGCAAATTGAAATCGTCCGATGGCGAGCCGCCCCCACCCGAGCGAATGGTCACCAGCATCGTGTCGTTGGCCGATGTCCCCTCGGGCGAAGTCACGCGGAACACGACGGTCTCGGTGCCGAACGCCGCCGTCTCCGGCACAAAAAGCGTAATGCCGTGCGTGATCGGATCGATATCGACTTCAAGGTTATTCTGGTCGAAAGTGTTGAGCCTTTCCCAGAACATTTCGTTATCGCTGTTGTCCGAGTCGTGGTAATAGCTGTCGAGATCGATGGATCGGTCGGTCTCCCCGCGATCGAAAATGAAATCGGGCAAACCACCGGAGACCGGATCGCCGTCCGAGGAATAGATGCGCAACTTGAGCTGATCGCCCTGGCCGCCGGGGTCGGACACGGTGAGTAACACTTCTTCATAACCGATAAACTTCAGCGGCGCGCCGACCGAAAGCTCCCGAACCTCATCAATGCCGATATCGCTATTCGACCCGGGCGGCACGATCCACTGCAACTCGTCGTGCGTGTTGTCCGGGTCGTTGACGAAACCGTCGAGTTGCTCCCGTTGCGGATCGCCCCCCGGCGAAATCGTAATTTTGATCTCATTCTGGATCAACGAGGGCGGCAACGCTTCGGAAGAGGTAAAAAACAGCGCCATCGTGTCGTCAAGCCCCTCCGAAGTGATCACATAAAACGAGATCCGCCCGTCGCCTGAAAAGTCCGCCTTCCCCTTTATACTGATTTCCAGGCCATTGCCGGTACGCGTCGTATCGACGGTGAAATTCCCCCCTGGATCATCGATCCATGAAAAAACAAGGCTGTCAACCGGTGTATCGACATCGTTGACGATATCGGGTAACAAGTAGGTTTTGGTCCCGCCCCTAGTGATTTTCGGTTGGCGTTCTTCCACGTCTAATGTAAAAATCGGTGGATCGGGGACCGGAGCCACTTCGACCACCACGATCAATGTGTCGGTCCCACCCCGCAAACCGTCGGTCGCCAGCACCCTCAACGAGTCCACGCCCGTAAAGTCCCGAACCGACCAGATCAGTAATTCGTGCGTCTCC
>JABHFS010000116.1 GCA_018672475.1 Gemmatimonadota bacterium
ACTTCCAATGCGGCGCGTGCCTTTTGCTGAGCTGTTCGCCAGCGCGCCGTGACCTGCTCGCGGTCGGGATGGCTTACGATATCGTGGATGGTGGCGCGCGGCTGGTAGGGCAGGTAGAGGCCGGTATGCCAGCCATGGCTGCGGTAGATCATAAAGTCGCCGGCGTTGAGGTGCATAGGTTGCGCGCCGGGCATCTGTTGGCAGTGTTCGAGATAAAAGCGCTCGGCGTCGACGGTGGAATATTCTTCGGGGAGGTTGCGCAGAGTGGCGTCGTCGGTGGTCTGTTGCTCGCCGGGCAGATCAAAGGAGCGCAGGTGGCTGCCGGGTACGAACCAGGTGCAGGAATCGGCGTAGAGTGCGCAGTTGACCTGGTTGAAGATGCGCAAGTCGTGCCAGATCTCGTCGACGGCGTCGCGTACTTCCTGGTCGCGGCCAGCGATCGGCACTTCGACGACGCCATCGCGGTGCCAGCCGCAGTGCCAGGGGTGGTCTAGCGGTTCGACAAGCAGGCCCATGACATGCAGGTGTCCGTGCGTATAACCGGGGCCGAGCAGTGCTTCGACGGCATCTTTCAGCGCGGGTAGTTCGACATAGTCGCGGAAGGGTTGCAAATCGATGCGGTCGCCGTACTGGTCGAGCG
Organism: Gemmatimonadota bacterium; assembly: GCA_018672475.1. Lineage (GTDB taxonomy): Bacteria > Latescibacterota > UBA2968 > UBA8231 > UBA8231. Next base: position 641 of record JABHFS010000116.1, read on the forward strand.
GTTGAATGCGCTGGGTCTGGCGGCCGTTGAGTTGGTGCGCCAAGTCGCGAGCGATATCAGCCTGACAGCGCAAATCGGCGAGCAGGGATGGCGGAATGATATTGCGGAAGATCTGGTAGCCATTGGCTAGGTATTCGTCGATCATAGTTTGCTGTTAATATTCTCTCTTAAGTGAGTTCGGCGATGACTTGGCCGAGCAGTGTTTCGCCACATGCATAGCGGTTGAGGTTGTCGGCGGCGAATTGTGCTCTTTTGCGCGAAGTGCCGTCGGTCGAACCGGCGGTGTGTGGCATGACAAATACATTGGGCAACTGGTAGACGGGCAGGTTCGGGTCGGGCGGTTCTTGCGCGAAAACGTCTAGACCGGCGCCGCCGATGTGTTTATCGAGCAGGGCTTGGTAGAGGGCGGCTTCGTCGACGAGTTCGCCGCGGGCGACGTTGATCAGGCAGGCGGTATTTTTCATTAGGTCTATGCGTCGGGCGTCAATCGTGTGGTGGGTCTCCGGCGTCAGGTGCAGGTGTAGCGACAAATAATCGCTCTCGCGAACTACGCGGTCGACATCGTCGGGGCCGCCGAGGAATTCGGGTTGAATTTGTGCGAGAATGTCTTCTTCTATGGGGCGCACGTCGATGGCGAGAATGCGCAGGCCAAAGGGCTTGGCCCGGCGTGCCAGTTCTTGGCCGCTGGCGCCGAAACCGATTAAGCCGAGCGTCAGGCCTTCGAGCTCGGTGCCGGCGGGTGAGTAGAGCTGGCCGTCGGTGAAATTGTGGCGGGCTTCTGCATAGCGGTGTGCGTGCATCAGTATAAAGAGCATCGCGCTCTGTGCCAGGGCTACGCTGCTGAGCTGGCCGGGACAATGCGCCAGCAGCAGGCCGGCGTTGAGTATGCCGTCGACATTGACGTGGTCGAGCCCAGTGGTTTGCGCTTGCAGGAATTTGACGCCGGCTTCGGCGGCATAAGTTAATAGTTCGGGAGTGATATTACCGCCGAGGTCGACGATGGCCTCAATGCCCGCGAATTGCAGTGCGGCCGGTTGCTTGCGGTCGAAGATACTCAGCTGGTGGTGGATGTCGATGGCTTGCACGACGTCGTTGCTCCAGGGTGTGGCCAGTGCGGGGACCGGGTGTGGCAGGAAGAGCACATTGATTTTGCGCATGCGATTAATACTCCAATCCGTCGCGAATTTGTGCGAGGTGTTGGCATCCGATCGTCAAAAAAGTCTCATCGCCACCAGCGAGAATTAAAGAGAAGCCGTCGTCTATGGCCCGTTGCAGCGATTGCGCTTCGAAGGCCGGGCGGTAGACGCCGATGCCGCCCGGTTTACCGGAACGCCGGGCGGCATCGGCGAGTTTGGCTTGGGCGTCCTGAAAGACCTGGCCTTCGTAGTCGAAGGGCACACCTAACGAGATCGATAGATCGACGGGGCCTATAATAAAACTATCGAAGCCTTCGACGGCGAGTATTTCGTCGATATTGTCGACCGCTTCAGCCGTTTCGATTAGGCCGATAAATAAGACCTGGTCATTGATTGTCGAAAAGTATTCTTCGGTATTCAGACCGTATTGTGATGCGCGGTGTGGCCCGAAGCCGCGAATGCCTATTGGCGGATAACGACAGGCGCGGGCGCCCGCTTCGGCTTGCTCAGCGGTGTTGATGAAGGGAGCGAGGATGCCCATTGCGCCCATGTCGAGGTAGAGGCGGATTTGTTCTTCGTCAACGCGCGAGAGGCGGACGACAGGGGTGGCAGGGGTATTGCCTATGGCTTGTAGTTGCGCTTGGATGCCGGGTGGGGTCTGTGGGGCGTGCTCGGTGTCGATGACGAGGTAGTCGAAACCGGAGTGACCGAAAAGTTCGGCGATGGCGGGGGAGGCGAAGCGGAGTTGCGCGCCAAAGGCGGGGGTGTTGGCGGCGAGTTTTTCTTTGATGCGATTTTGCATAGAGAAAATCCTTGGGAGAGGGCTGAATGCAAATATTATCATTGAAAGTTCATATGATCCTTGGCCGTTTCAGGGCAGTATTGGACCTTATAAAATAGATTCTTGCACCACCGCCTCATCCACTCCCAAGTCTTTCGCCGAATCGCACAAAGTCTGCCAGGTCGTATCGTCGATTTCGATACCATTGGCTTCACGGTCCTTGCGGTTTTTCTCCTCAATTTCGCCAGGCATCAGAATTTCGTCAAAACCAGGTGCTTTGCGCGCGCTTTTTACGAAGTCGATGAAGCGCTGGACCTCGGCAGCAAAGCCGAGTTCCTCGGGCAGGCGGTCGCAGTCGATGATCAGCGAATACATGCCGTTGAGCAGGCGCTGGTCGTTGGCGGGGTTGGAGCAGGAGTTGCCGGTCAGCGCGCCGGCGAACATCTCGGCGATTATGCTGAGGCCGTAGCCTTTGTGCCCACCGAAGGGCAAGAGCACGCCGGGCGGGTCGGTGTAGAATTGCGCTGGGTCGGTGATGGCGTTGCCTGCGTTATCCATGATGCAGCCGGGTTCGACTTCGACGCCCTTGTTGAGCGCGACTTTCAATTTGCCTTCGGCGATGGCGCAGGTCGAGATATCGAGGATAATGGGTTTTTTGCCTTCGACGGGTACGCCAGCGGCGATGGGGTTGGCCGAAAGGCGGCGGTCGATGCCGCCGAAGGGGGCGACGAGTAGCCCATAGCCGCTGGTATTGACGAAGTGGAAGGATGCCATACCGGCGTCGGCGACCATCGTCGGCCAGTCGCCGATGCGGCCGAGGTGTGCGCTATTGCGCAGGGACACGGTGGCGATGCCGTGTTTTTTGGCCATGTCGATGCCCAATTGCATCGCTTGTTCGCCGATGACTTGGCCGAAGCCGAAGTTGCCGTCGACGATGGCCATCGAATCGGTCTGGAAGATTACGCTCAATGACTGATTGGTACGGGTCTGATCATTTTTGACATAGTCGATATAATAGGGTGCGCGGATCACGCCGTGCGAATCGTGGCCGGTGAGGTTGGATTGCACGAGGTAGAAGGCGATGCGTTCGGCTTCTTTAGATTCCGAGCCGACGCGTTCAAAGAGTTGTTGGATGAAGTCGCGCAGTTTGTTGGGATTGAGGTGTAGCATAGTCAGTCGTTTATCCTGGCGAAGGCGCGCACCGGCGAGCCGTCCCGGCCGACGATGGCCAAGGGTATGGCGCTGAAGTCGAAGGGGCGGGGGCCGATGGCGTCGAGGTTGGTGAGGTTTTCGACGATTAGCAGGTTGTTGCCGAGCAATACGAGATGGGCCTCGTGCGGTGAGCGGTCGACGGAGGGGAAGTCGACGCCTAGCAAAAGCACGCCGCAGTCGACGAGTAGCTGCGCGGCGGCGGCGGTGAGCACGGGGTGTTCGGTGAAGAAATGGTCTTCGCCCCATTGTCTGTACCAGCCGGTGTGCAGGATGGCGTGGCGGTGAGTGGTGAGTTGCTCGCGATGAGGCGACAGATGCTGTGCGTCTATTACGGGCAGGTCGAAGAGGTCGAGTAGAACGGCGGGGCCGGTGCAGTCTGTGAGCGGGATCTGGTCTATGGTGGGGCCGTTGGCGTAGAAGTGGTAGGGGGCGTCAATGTGGGTGGCGCAGTGGATGGGTAGGGTGAGTTGGCCGCAGTTTAGGCTTTGGCGTTCTTCGCGCCCGGTTTGTTCGGTACTGGCGAGGATTTTTATTTCTACGGATGGGTCGCCTGGGAAGGGTGGGGTGTTGTTGGATAGGGGGTAGCTTAGGTCAATTAGGGGCATGGGATGCTCCGTTAGATCTCTTTGAGTTTGGATAAGAGATTTGTGCCCCGGTCGAAGAGCAGGTCGAGGTCTGATTTCATGGTGATGCCCTGGAAACCGGCGGCTTTTTGTGCGGCGAAATCGTCGGGAGAATAGGTATTGCAGCAGGGCATTTTGCCGGCGGCGAGGGTGGTGTCGACGATCTTTTTGAGTGCGGCTTGCTGTGCGGGCTCTTGCTCGTATTCGGCGCGGTGGCGCGAAAGGCCTAGTGATATCGCGAGGTCGACCGGTCCGACGAAGCAGCCGTCGACACCGGGTAGGGCCATGATTTCTTCGGCTTGGTTGACCGCGTCGATATGTTCCATTTGCACTAGCAGCAGGGTTTCTTCATTGGCGCGTTCGAAATAATCGGCGCCGTAGTGCAGGAAGTTGTCGCCGCCCAAGGAGCGGTCGCCGACGGGGGGGTATTTGGCGGCGCGGGCGACGGCGGTGGCGGTTTCGAGCGAGTTGACCATTGGCACGACTACGCCGCTGGCGCCGAGGTCGAGCGCTTTTTCGACTTCGCCGGGATGGCCGACCGAGGTGCGGACGAGCGGGCGGGCGCCGGTCGCGAGGGCGGCGTGGATGCACTCATAGGCGGTTTCCCAATTCATTGCGCCGTGCTGTAGGTCGAGAATAATCCAATCCCAGCCCATCTGTCCCAGATAGCGGGATATCATCGGTTGCGGAATACTTTGCCAGATACCGACTGCCATTAGTTTTGCTCTTGTTTGTTATATAGGTGAAGGGCATGAGGTGCCGCGTTTCTTGCTCCTTGGGGCAAGGCGAATCAACTCGAAAACCCCGGTGTTCCTCGGCCCCGGCCAGCCGCTTGGTTGAGTTCCATATCGCCTGAATTCACTTTCGCGTCTGTATGCGCGTCCCACAAGTCGAGCCCGAGTAGCTTGCGGCCCAATGGGGTCAACGCGGAAGTGGTGCCGTGCTGGCGTTCCCAGTTGCGCGGGTCGCCGGGGAAGGGATTGCCTTCCGGTGCCTTGCGATGCAGCCAGGCGTCAATGCGCCATTGGCGGGCGGCTTCGTTTTGCTCCTGCGCCGGCGACATCGACATATATTGCGCTAAGCGGGGTTGATCCGAAGTGTTGGGGCTGACGCCGTGTGCTAATTGACTATTCCAAATAAGTAGGTCGCCGGCATTGATGGGCACGGTTTCTACGGTGAGACCGGTCAGATCGGGTTTGTGCGGGTCACGGTCTTTAGGTTGTGTCTTGATCCATTCGGGCAGGCGCTTGGGCATGCCAGGTACGCATTGGAAACCACCTTGGCTGGGTGCGGTGTCGGTCAGGCTTAAAATGCCTTGTACGTCGAAGGGCAGCGGGTCGAGCCGGGTGTCGATATCCCAATGGATAAACCCTGCGAATTCGAATCCTGGGCGATTCGGCGGGTTGAGATTGCAGCGGTCGATACTGGTCCACAGCTTTTCGGTGTTCCAGATATCGGCGAAGGCGCCGTGGATACGTGGCAGTTGGCGGATGGCCCACAGCGCGGGGTGGTGATACATCTCGACCATACCCGAACCGTTGAGTTCGATCATGCCATTTTTGCGCTCGGGGTGGCGATACCAAGTATCGGAATTGGCCGGGGCCATCTGCTGGAAGGCCCAGATGGCGTCGACGACCGCCTGGATCATCTCGGGTGGAGCGGCCTCGCGGACGATGACATAGCCCATGTCGTCGAAAAAGGTGCGGTCTTCGGAGTTTAGTACGTGGATGATATTGGATTTCCCCCTGTTAAGGCGCTTGCGATTCAGTCATAGGATGTGTGCGTTCGAAGCTTAAGACCAGACGAATATCTCGTCGCGATCTGCGGACATCGCAAAGAAGAAAGCCAAGACTACGCGAGGGGAAGTGCGCACGACGGGCGGTACCGTGTGGATATTTTCGGTGTAGAAGAAATAGAGATCGCCGGGTTCGAGTAATACTTGCGCGTGGGCGATTTTCTGTGCCTGCACATAGTCGTCGAATTCGCTGGAACTGATAACGGCGTTGACCTCGTCGTCGGCGTAACAGTCGTAGATAAAGGGCTCGCCGTCGGGTTCGGCACTTTGCAGGCACAGGACGCCGGCGAATTGGTGCGCGAAGTCGCCGACGGCGTATTCGGATTTTGAGCGCCGAGCTACCGAGTCGAAGTGCGGCCTGTGCCCCTCATCGCCGTGGTAAATGCGGAAGATGGCCGGGCCGTAGAGGCGGTCGTTGGGCTCGTGGGCGGTAAGCACCTTATTGTCGGGAGCTAGTTCAGCGAGGGCTTCGTACATGGTGCGTACGGGATCGTCGAAGCCGTCGAAGAGGTGGGAAAAGAGCGCGTGGGTGCGCTCGGCGTGCGCGAAAAAGGCTTCGGGGTCGGCACCGACCCGGCCGAGGCTGGTGCCGAGATCGAGGTAGGGGCCGCCGTTGAGTTGGCTTTCGACGCCGACGGTCTCCTGGTTGAAATACCCGCGTTCGGAAAAGCGCTGCATCAGACCGGTGCAATGCTCTGGGTTATAGGCGTTGCGCAGGACGAGGGCGGGGATTTGTCGATCGGCCAGGGCTTGCAGTGGCTGCGGGTATTTTTGCAGGATCTGCTCAGGGGTGGCGGCAAATGCTTGCCAATGTGGGTTCATAAGATCTGCTGGAAAAGGGATAAGGGTGATATCGTAGCGATGCCATTAGTATTAAGCGATTGCTACGCCTGGAGCAACTGGATTATTAGATCAGCGGCGTTTTATGCGTTATGAGTCGGTCGTTTATTTGGCCAGCAGCATTTTGCGCGCTTCGATACGGTCGCCGGCGCGCAGGCGATAAAAATAGAGCCCGTTGGCCAAATCGACGGCGTCGAAGCGGATCTGGTGGGTGCCGGCCGGTTGCAGGCCGTCGACTAGTGTGGACAAGCGCTGGCCGGTGATATCGTAGATGCTGAGTTCGGTCTGCGCGGTGGCGGGCAGGGTATAGCGGATGGTGGTCTGCGGGTTGAAAGGGTTGGGATAGTTTTGTTCTAGGGCGAATAGGGTGGGCTGGCTGGTCTCTTCGAGGGCGACGGCGGTGGGTTCGGGATCGGCTTCGAAGGTGTAGATGCCGCCGTCGAAGGCCAGGATATAAAGTTCTCCGGCCTGATCTTCGCCAAAGCTGGCGATGCCGCCGGGCGCTTTAGCCAGCAGCGTGTTTTCAGTGACTTCGCCGTTTTGGTAATGCAGGCCCCAGACCAGACTGGTTTCGAAGTCGCCGTAGATATAGGCGCCGGTAAGCTGTGCGCTACGGTGGCCGCGGTAGACGTAGCCGCCGGTTACCGAGCGGCCCTCGTCGTGTGCGTATTCGACCACCGGCAGCGCCAGGCCTTCGGTTTCGCAGCCGGTGGTGGGGCGGAAGCACTGAAAGCCTTCCATGGTGTTCCAGCCGTAGTTACCCCCTTTTTCGATGAGGTCAATTTCCTCGCGATTGCCCTGGCCAACGTCGCCCGTCCATAAGTCGCCGGTCAGGCGGTCGAAGCTAAAACGCCAGGGATTGCGCAGGCCCCAGGCCCAGATCTCTTCGCGCCAGCCGTCTGCGTTGCCAGTGAAGGGGTTGTCGGCGGGGATGCCATAGGCTAAGCCATCGTGTTGCGTGTTGACGTCGATGCGTAGGATGGTGCCTAGAAGGGTTGTCGGGTCCTGGCCGTTTTGGAAAAGGTCGTTGGCTGCGCCGCCGTCGCCGAGGCCAATATAGAGCATGCCGTCCGGACCGAAGGCGATCTGGCCGCCATTGTGGTTGCCGGCGGGTTGCTCGATGTCGAGCAGGGCGCGCTCGCTGTCCGGGTCGGCGCGCGCGGGATCGCTGGAGACGCGGAATTCGGCGATGCGCGAGAACAGGTTGCCGTGGTTGTAATAGACATAGAACAGGCCATTGCTCTCGTATTGCGGGTGGAAGGCCGTGCTGAGCAGACCGGCTTCGTTGGGGCCGTTGTTGACGCGCTGACTGATATCGAGAAAAAGGCCGGCAGTGGCGATGTCGTTGCGGTTGGGAAAGACGCTGATTACGCCGCGTTGCTCGGTGACGAAGACGCGGTCGCTGCCGTCACTGGCGTGGTCGAGGAAGACCGGGCGGTTGAACGAGAGGTTGGGGAAGGCCCGGTGCAGAGCGACGGGTTGTAGGCTTTGAGCATAGGTGCTGGATAGGGTCAGGCTGCAAAAAGCTAAATGTATCAGGAGCGCGTGTTTCATCGGTAGTCCTCTTAGTAGAATCGCTTGATTAAGCTTCGGGCCTGGTCGTGGTCTATTTGTTGTAGGTAGGTTTTTAGTTGGGTGCGGACGCGGCCATCGACGTTGAGTGTGGGCGAGGTAAGAAGCTGGGTATAGTGGTGGAGAGCTTTCTCGCTTTCTCCTTGTTCTTGGTACAGACGCCCGAGAAACAGATAGGCATAGGGATTTTTTGTACCTAGCTCGATGGCGGTGTTCAGGTTTTGTTGCGCAGCTTGTATTTGTTTCTGCTCCAAAGCCAAGCTGCCGAGCTTGTAGTGGTATTCTGAGTTGTCGGGTTTGAGTGCGACGGCGCGGGCAAGTGCCTCGGCGGCCTCGTCGGGGCGTTGTAGTGTGCGCAATACAACCGCCAAGTCGTGATGGGACGCGGCCTGTCCGGGGTCGAGATGGATGGCCTCTCGATAGGCGGCTTCGGCTTCGGCGCGAGCACCGGTGCGGAAATATAGATTGCCAAGATCGGCGTAATCGTGCGTATCGGCTTGGCCGAGGGCGATGATTTTTTCGATGCTGGCAAAGGCGGTCTGGTAGTGCCCGGCCTGACCAGACAGACGCGCCAGGCCGCGGTGTGCGGGGGCGAAGTTCGCATCGAGGTCGAGGCTTTTTCGGTAGGCTGCGAGCGCGGGCTCGGTTTGCGCCGACTCTTCGTAACACTCCCCTAAGAGATTGTACAGATCGGCGCTAGGCTTTGCTGTCAGCGCCTTTTGGCAGGCCGTTATCGCGGCTGCGAATTGGTCGTCGAGCTGTAGGGCGAGGATGGTAGCGTAGGTGATGCCGCGGTCGTCGGTTGCAGCGCCTTGTGCTTGCTGTAGTAGCGCGACGGCTTCGCCGGCCTGGCCCTGTTTATAGCGAATCGCGCCGAGGCGTTTTAACGCTTTGACCTGGCCTGGAGCGAATTCGAGCGCGTACTGATAGGCGGTAATGGCGCGCTGCAAATCGTCTAGACTTTCGTAACCGAGCCCCAAATTAGTGTAGACTTGCGCGAGCGCGGCGCTGGCTTTGACGTGGTTTTTGAGCGCGTTGAGCCGGCCGTTTTCGGCAAAACCGGAATGCAGCGAATTGTAGGCGAGGTTGTAGACCTGTAGATAAGAATTTTGCGGAAAGTGCGCGAGCGCTTCTTTGAGCACTGCGGCTGTCTGATAGGGGTGGCGCATCAGCCCCATCGTCAGCCGGACATAGGCGTCCTCAAGGTTGATCCGATTGGGTGCGCGTTCGATAGCCTGGCGCAGCTGCGCGACGCCGGTGCGGTCGTCTTCGGCGGCGAGATAGGTCCGGCCCGAGTTGTAATAGGTGAGCGCTTCGGCCTGGTGGAGCCCGTGGTGGGAGCTGAAGATTAGGGCGACGGTTGTGCCGCCGAGTATTGCATGCCGCCATGCGGGTAAGGCAAGCGCTGTCCGGCGCAAGGCCCAGGCAATAATAAGTGCGGTGCCGGCGCTGGGCAGGTAGAGGTAACGCGATGGGCCTACGGGTAAATCGAGGATACTTTCTTCCGTCAGCAACACGAAGGGTAGCAGCATCAGCAAGGTCCAACCGGCCCAGAGTGCGGCTGGGCCTTGTTTTTTCCAGATAAGCCAAGCGAGGCCGACGAGCACCAGTGCGCCAACGGCGAATTCCCAGGTGTGGCGTTCGTGTGAAGCCAGGGGCAGCCAGTGGGCGGTGCTCAGCAGGCGACTGGCGAAGAAGAGCGTCGAACGTGCGATGCCGGCGACGAGATCCCAAAGCCCGGCGACGGAGAAGAAGTCCAGCGCTTCCCAGGTGCTGGTGCGTTTGGCGGTGAAGCGTAGGACCAGGGCCAGGACGGGGGCGAGCAAGAGGGCAAAAGGGGCCAGGTGGCGCGATGCGCGGCGTAGATCGTGGCCTTGTTGCCAGGCTAGAAACAGACAGAAGGGCCAGGCCATCAGGCTGGCCAGATGACTGAAGGCGCCCAATACTAGGCTGGCGTAACAGGCGGCGAGCCAGGGCGTGCGGCCGGTGGCGACAAAACGAAGATAGGCCAAGACGGTGGCCAGGGTCAGGACGAAGGCGAGCACGTAGTTAAAGCCGGAGAGCCAATGTACTGCGCGGAAGTGCGCGACATTGAGCAGAAAGAACAGCCCGGCGAGCATGCTCAGTTCAAGGTCGGCCCCGGCACGCATAAAGGTGCGGCACAATAATAGGCTGGCGGCGAAATGCAGCGCGACGACGAGCAGATGGAAGGCGGCCGGATTTTGGCCCCAGGCGGCATGGGCCAGCCACATGGAAAATTCGTGTAATAGACGGCCGGAGGCTTGTTCTTTCTCAGCGGAAAAGAAATAGGCGAAGTCGGCGCTGACGTTGGCGTTGTCGCGAAAGGTTTCGAAGTCGTGTGTTTCGAGCAGGTGGAAACGCAGGTTGCCGAAACAAGCCCAGGTCAGGGCGCCCAATAACAGGGTGTATAGTGCCCAGTTGCGGGGGGTGGAGGACAGGTTGGAAACGGAGGATGGCATAGGGTTATGCGGAGAGCCTTGCTGCGGTGCTTGGTTGGAACGAGAGTGTTGAAAAAGATCGACCCGTGGACCGTTGTTCGCGAGAAGAGTTCGTGTGCCAGGTCTTGTTCAATCGAGGCCGACTTGTTCGTCGGGTGCATTGGGCATACCGGGGTGTGTGCCACCGGCATTTTTGGCAAGGTTGCCGCCGTCCAATGGAATCATCGCGCCGGTGATCCAGGACGAGGCGTCGGAGGCGAGAAAAATCGATACGCCCTTGATGTCGTTGGAGTCGCCGAGGCGACCCATGGGGATGCCGCGCAGGTAGGTGTCGCCCAGCGCGGGGTCGGCGGCGATACGTTCTTTTAGGCCTTCGTTCATCAGTTGTGCACAGACGATGGCGTTGACACGCACGCCTTTGGCCGCCCATTCGGTGCTCAGCTCGCGGGTCATTTGCGCGACACCGCCCATGCCGATGCTATAGGCGAGGTGGTTGCGGCCGAGTGCGTTGATACCGGCGATGGAGACGATATTGATGATACTGCCGCCATTGGGTGAGGCGATCATGCGTTTGCCGGCTTCTTGGCAGCAGACCAGGCGGCCGGTTATGAGATTGTGCAAGGTGTAGGCGACCTCGTCCGGCGTGAGTTCGAGTGGGGTGTTACGCTTGGCGTCGCCGGCGACATTGCCGACGATGTCGATGCGGCCATATTCCTCGTCGATGAGTTCGAACATGGTGCGGATTTGCTCGGGTTGCGACATGTCGCAGGTGACGGGCAGGGTGCGGCGGCCGGGAGCGGCTAACTCTTTGGCGGTGGTGGCGAGGCCGTCGGGGTTTATATCGGCTAGGACTAGGTCGGCGCCGGCTTCGGCTAGGCCCGTGGCCATGGCTTTGCCGAGGCCGCTGGCGGCGCCGGAGACTAGGGCTACTCGGTCGGTCAAGTCGAACAGGTCGTGGGACATGAGGTGGCCTCTGGGCTACGGAGGTGGATGGCCTTTCGGAGGGTATGCCCTCGCTCATTCTCGCCCGACTCCTGTCGGGCTGCGAGGGGCGGTCTTTTCCGATTCCACAATCCTGTGAAATCGGGACCGCAATCCGCTGCGGGTATATCCTCGCAAAGGCCTCTGTGGCTACAGCGTATCTAATGGTTTATGAGTGTATGAAAATAGGGTCTGGGGGGGAAGGGACCAAGTCCGAGTCTGGATTGTGGGTATGAGAAAGGTTTAGTCGTTAGTCCTTTTGGTTTCGCAATAAGTTAATTGATTGGGGTGTGGCTAGGGGGAAAGCCGATATATCTGATTGTGATGGTTCGGTCGATCAATGCGTGGGGCGGGAAAGCTCAGGGACTACCCGCTTGTGCCTCCGAGATGAGTTGGTCGCAGCGGACGCGCATGAGGTTGAGTTGATCTTCGTGCTCGGGATCGGCGGCTAAGTTGGTGGTTTCGTTAGGGTCGATTGGCAGGTTGTAGAGGCATTCGTATAGGGGGTCTTGTTCGTAGTAGCGGAAGTATTTCCAGTCTTGACTGCGCAGGCCTTCGCTTTTGGGGATGGTGGGGTGGGTGAAGTGGTGTTCACAGAGGAAGTCTTCGCGCCAGGCTACGGTTTGATTTTGTAAGAGCGGGGCGAGGCTGCGGCCTTGATATGTTGTGGGCGCCGGGATGCCGGCTAAATCCAATATGGTTGGGGCGATGTCGATGTTGAGGACCATTTCGTGGCGGGTAAGTCCGGAGTGTGCTGTGCGCGGGTCGTAGACCAGCAGGGGGACGCGGAGGGATTCCTCGTGCAGGAGCCAGCAATCGCACAGGCCGCGTTCGCCGTAGAACATGCCGTGGTCGGAGGTGAAGATGATAATGGTGTTGTCGGTGAGGTCCAAGCGTTCTAATTCGGCTAGGATGCGGCCGATATTGCGGTCGACGCCGCTGACCATGCGGTAGAGGCCCTGCATGCTGCGTTGGAATTTTTGTGGGGTGTCGTAGCGTTTAGACCAGCGTTTGCGGCTTTCGGAATGGCGGAGAAAATCGGGTAAGGAGGCGAAATAAGCCGGGTCGGAGTTGAGGGGTTCGGGGAAGGTGGTGTCTTGGTATAGTGCGTTTTCGTTTTCGGGCCAGATATACTGGCGTGGATCGTTGTCTTGGGCATGGGGGGCGTTGAAGCTTATGGATAGGCAAAAGGGCGATTGGCAGGCGCGCAGAAAATCGATGGCCTTGTCGCCGGTGATATCGGTCAGGTGACGGGTTGAGCCGTCGGGTTGCGCGATCTCGTAGCCTTCTGGCCCCCAGTGCTCGTAGTTGTCGAGGAGGTCGAATAGGGCGGGCACGGTTGTCGCGGTGTCTTCTATATCGATGATATCACCGACCCCCTTTGACTCAATGCCGAGCTTGCCGATCAGACCGGTTTGGTAGCCGACGTCGTGCAGTAAGGCGGGGTAGCTGGTGCGGGCGCAGGCGGCGGCAAGCGGCGGGGTGAGGAAGGTGAAGCCATGGCGGCGTTCGTAGAGGCCGGTGAGAATACTGGCTCGGCTGGCGGCGCAAATGGGGGTGGTGGCGAAGGCGTGGGTGAAGCGGGTGCCGCGACGCGTTAGGTGGTCGAGGTGGGGAGTGTGGATGATGGGATTGTTGGCGGCACCTAATAGATCGTGGCGCTGGTTGTCGGTCAAGACGAAAAGGATATTGGGCGGTGTTGGCATATTCTAGAGCGGCGGGTGATCGGGGGCTTGCGCACGGTGGGTGCAGAGATATTCGTAGCGCAGGGTTTTTTCGTCGGTAGAAATGCGGATCAGGTCGGGATGGGTATAGCTTTGGCACTGCAGGTCGAAGCTGGGGTGGGCGAGGATTGCGCGGAGTTCGGAGCCGCAGTGGTCGAGGAGTTTGGCGACGATGAAGAAAGTCGCCGGGGTCTCTGTGCCCAGATGCGCCTCGGCGACGGCGCGGGCACCGGCGAGGAAGGTTTCCCGTGGTTCGCCTTCGTAGCTAAGATAAGCGTCGTAACCGGCGGCATCGGAGCGGGTGGGTTCCCACCAGGCAAAGACGGCTTCGGTATCGTAGGCGGCGACGTAGAAAGACATAGGATCTAGTTCCCAATGGCAAGGGTGATTACGCGTTTAGTGTAGACACCCTGAACGGTGGTGTCCATGCTAAAATTGCGGAGTAAAAGCGGACGGCGGTGTGGCGCTTGACCTCATGGTCGCCACCGGCCTATTTTGCTGCTTGGATTTAGTGCGATTAATGTTGTGAGGATCGCTGATCAGCACGCATAGCGGGCTAGATGCTGGCAAGCGAAAGAGAGAGTGCAAAAGCGTTAAGGTTGTGCATTTTTCATGGCGAAAGAGAGTGATAGATGCGTATAGGGATACATGCGAGTTCGAGCGATGCGGACGAAATTGCCGGCCAGTGCCGCGATGTGGGCGTGAATGATATTTTCCTGTATGTTGGCTCTGTGCCGGGTTTTGCCGAGCGCGGTCGTTTGACGGGTGACGATTGTAAGAGGTTCGCGGTGCAGTTGGCGCAGCGGGATATTGAGGTCGCCGGGATGATTATACCGGTGCCTTCGCGCGAGGTGGTGCTCGGCGAGGACGAGGAGGGGCGGGCGGGGCTTTGTCAAATGCTGCGCGCTGCGGGGGAAGCGGGGGTCGATACGGCACTGTTTTATCCGCTCGACCAGTTTCTCTACTTTGACGAACACCATCCGGGCAGATCCTTGATGGTGATGCCGGGCGAAGAAGGTTGGACGAGAATTGTCGAGTTTTTCAAAGAGGTGGTCGGTGTCGCCGACGAGGTCGACCTGCAATTGGCCAATCACTTGTGGGCGGTCAATGTCGTACATGCGATCTGGGAGGCGGTGGATAGTCCTAATAACGGAGTGACCTATTGCCAGGGGATGTCGCTGATCGGCGAGGATCCGCATACGCCGGTCGAGACATGGGGTATGGAACGCATATTCTTCGCCCATGCCCGCAACCAAGCCCAGCACGGACCCTGTCTGATGGATCACGAGGAGGTTCCGCTGCAGCAAGGGGATGTGGATATGGCCCGTTGTGTGCAGGCCCTGGTGAAGGCCGAATACGACGGGGTGATCGCCCCGGAACACCTCGGCCCGCAAAGTTTGGCCGATGCGGTAGACTATTTGAAAAAACTGACCGGGGCGGCTTAGGCCGATCTCGATCTATGGGGAATATTCGCGGGTCATTACAACGTCTGAAAAGCATCGAAAGGAAATCCGATGGCAGGTGCTAAGCTGAAGGTCGGCGTGATCGGCGCCGGGATGATCGCCAATGCGGGGCATATTCCCGGTTGGAAGAACGTCTCCGAGCACGTCGAGGTCGTGGCGGTGGCCAATCCGAATAAGGCCAAGGCGCAGTTGACTGCTGACAGCGAAGGCATTGCGCAGGTCTATGATGATTGGCGGCAGATGTTAGCGGAGGTCGAACCGGATATCGTTTCGGTTTGTACGCCGAACGCCTTTCACCGCGAGCAGGCGATCGCTGCGTTCGAGGTGGGGGCACATGTCTTTTGCGAGAAGCCGATCGCGACCTGTTATGAGGACGCGGTGGCGATGTATGCGGCGGCGGAGGCGGCCGACCGGCGGCTCTTTGTTACGCAGACCGCGCGTTTTTCGTCCGCGTCGATGGCGGCGTGGGAGATTGCGCGGTCGGGGCAGTTGGGGGAGATGTACTATGCCGAGTGCTTTTTTATGCGACGGCGCGGAATTCCGACTTGGGGGCGCTTTCATATGAAGGAACATTCGGCGTCGGGGCCGCTCTACGATTTGGGCGTGCACATGGTAGACAAGATCCTTTGGTTGATGGGCAGTCCGAAGGTAATTGCGGCGAGTGGCGCGACCTATACAAAATTTGGCAACCGCGACGAGGGTTTGGCGACCTCGCTCGCTGAGAGCGGCGCGCCGGCCGGGGTCTTGGCACCGCGGCCGTATAGCCATGAGGAGTTTACGGTCGAGGACATGGCGGCGGGTTTTTTGCGGCTCGAAGGCGGTGCGACGATGGCGGTTAAGACTAGTTGGGCGGCGAATATTCCCGAGAATATGGGCGGCAATATGATCCTCGGGACCGAAGGGGGGTTGAATTTTGATCCGCTAGTGCTGTCGAAGAACGTGGGTAGTTATCAGGCGAATGTGAATCCGCGGGTGCCACAGGATTTAGACGTGCCGTTTTATGGGCATTGGCTGGCGGCTGAGCATTTTGTGCGGATGTTGCAGGGGGAAGAGGAAGAGATCGTCAAGAAGGAGGAAGTGCTAAATGTAATGCGGGCGTTGGACGCGTTGCATCGCTCGGCGGAGGAGGGGTGCGAGGTGCGGGTAGACTAAGGTATGCGCCTTGCAGGCCTTTAGATCGATTCTTGCTATGGCTGGGCGGGCCTTGGTCGGTGGCAGACTGGTTGCGGATTCGCATTTTCGAACGGGCCAAGTTATATCGCTGGCGGGGTGTATTATGCTACCGTTGGTTGTTCGTCCGTAGCCCCTTTACGGCGCTCAATAAGTGGATTCACTTGCGCTCGAAAAAGGGTTTGTCGGAGTTGAGGCGTCAAATACATGAGGCGGAAATAGGGCGATTATATCGCTCTCAGTCTAACGTTGGCGCGGACTATTTTTTGCGCTTTTGAGAGATCATTCTTTTTCCATTTATCGCTGTGCAACCTGATTGGCAATGTCTATCCGATCTGGCTGCAGCGTTATAATCGCATTCGGGTCGGTCGTGTGATGGGTCGCCTTACCCGCTTGCGACCGTCGTCGTAGGAGACGCTCTTATGAACTTATCGCAGGAACAACACAATTTTTTTGACACTTTCGGTTATCTGGCCTTTGCCAAAATTTTCAGCGGCGATGAGATCGGTTGGATCGCCGAGGAATTTGAAAAGGTACTGGACAATCACGGCAGTGGCAGAGCGCACGACGGTTCCAGTCGCACGATGATCGTGCCGACTATCGACCATAGTGAGCGCTTGTGCACCTTGCTCGAGGATAGACGGATTATAGGCATTGCCGGGGATATTTTAGGCGCGGATTTTAATTATGCCTCGGGTGACGGCAATTATTATAGCGGCGATACGGGATGGCACCCAGATGGCGGTTATCCCGAGTTGTTTGCGATTAAGATGGCGTTCTATCTCGATCCAGTCGGGCGGGATACGGGCTGTCTGCGGGTTTTGCCGGGCAGCCACAAAGCCGATTCGATGTGGCGGAACGGCACGGTCGATCCGCGCGAAGTGGAAAAATTGGGCATCGCGCCGTCGGAGCTACCGGGGAATGTGGCGCTGGAGACCGAACCGGGTGACTTGGTGGTCTTTGACCATAATACCTGGCATGCTTCGTTCGGCGGCAGTACGCGGCGGCGGATGTTTACGATGAACTTGCACAAGCGCGGCAAGACCGACGAAGAGCTCGAACGGGTCGACGGTTATTTAAAGCATCATTGTCCAGTGGCGCACGGATACAAGATCGGGGGTATGTATACCGATCTGATGGTCGACACTGCTCCACCTGAACGACTCGTGCATTTGCAGCAGCTTTTTGAGCGCCATGCACTGGTGCATCCAGAAGGCACGCTGCCGCGGAATTTTCCGACCGGCTAGCGGTGATTGATTGTGACCCCTTAAGCGATACTTTATATTTCCGACGGCTAAATATGAGTAGAAACTTATCGACGAGGAGAATTTCGATGGTACAAAAAATTCACAAAATCGCGATCGTCACCGACGATATCGAAGGAGCAGTAGAGTTTTATACGCAGAAGATGGGTTTGACGGTCGTGGAGCGTTTCGAGAACGAGGACGACGAGGACTATGTCTTCCTCGACGCCGGCGGCATCTTGCTCGAATTGATGCCGCAGAAGGCGATGGGGGCCGATGTAGGCTTCCACCATATATCGTTTGACGTTGACAGCGTCGAAGGGAGCTCGCAGGAGTTGAAGGACAAAGGGGTCAACATCACCAAGGAGCCTTTCGACGTCGGCGGCGGCACCGGTATCACGCTGGGTTTTTTCGAGGGGCCGAACAATTTGAACCTGCAACTCTTCCACCGCGAGAAGTGAGGCTGCCATGCGCGTAGCCAATGCCAAGCGCGAGGATATGCAGGAGTTGTCGGGGGTGCACGGTGGTGCGGGGACGATTCTCTTCAATCGCCTGTGGGAAAGGGATGATTTCGCGACACCCTTCGCCTTCGTGCACTGTGCCGTCCTGCCACCGGGGGGCGGCATCGGCTATCACCGCCACGACGACAACGAGGAGATCTTCATCGCCGTCGACAACGCCTCGCAGTTTAGCCACAACGGACGCACGGCGGAGGTCGTCGGCGGTGCAGCGGTGCCTTTGCGCTCGGGTGAGGCGCATGCGATTTACAACCACACCGACCAGGAGACGCGCTGGTTTAATGTCAACTGCGCGGTGCCTGGTGGCCAGCCGAAGTCTACCGACCTGGGCGACGACCGGGTCGGCGCGCAATTGGAATCGACCGATCGGTTGCCGGTGGGGCGGTTGGATCGCGATGCTTTAAAATACGCCCCGTCGCATGGCGGTAAGGGAGAAGTCGGCAGCCGGAAGATCTGGCAGGCGGAGGACTTTCGCTCGAATTTTGGTTTGCTTGCCCATTATTTGTTGCCACCGGATACTTCGATCGGTTATCACAGCCATGAAGGTGTCGAAGAGTGTTATATCATTATCGGGGGCAGCGGGCGGATGACGGTCGACGGAGAGACGCAAGAGGTCTCACAATGGGACGCGATTCCCAACAAGTTGAGTGGCAGTCACGGGCTTTATAATCACACGCAAGAGAATCTGCAACTATTGCTCGTCGCCGTTTGTGCCGAGAAGGGTGTTTTCGATTGCACGGATCTGGGCGACGATTTGAGTCAACGTTAATTATCTATTAGAAAGGACCTAATATGGCATCGGTGAAAATCACCTTTATCGGCCATGCTTCGTTCCGCTTCGAGTCCGAGAAGTCGGTTACCTATTTCGATCCTTGGCTCGACAGCAATCCCACGGCTAAGATGACACTCGCGCAAGTCAAGAAGGCCGATATCGTGATCGCCAGCCACGGCCACCGCGACCACATTGGCGATTCTTATGAAGTGTGCAAAAAGACCAAGGCCAAGTTCGTCGGCAACTATGAGTTGTGCGTGGTTGCCCAGGAAGTGCACAAGCTCAAAATGGGCTCGCGCGCGCTGTCGATGAACCCGGGCGGCACGGTCAAGGTCAAGGACGCGTCGATCACGATGGTGCAGGGCCACCACTCGCAGTCGCTATCGACGCATGTGACGGGTGCCGACTTGCCTGCGGGGCTGCTGTTTCACCCGGATAGCGCGGTCAACGGCTTCTGTGTCGCCTATGACAATGGCATCACAATTTATGACACGGCGGATACCTGTCTTTTCAGCGATATGCAGTTGATCGGCCAGATGTACGGGCCGCAGGTGGCGATTATGCCGGTGGGTGGGCAGTATACGATGGGTATCCGCGAGGCGGCGCGGGCGGCGAGCCTGATCCGGCCGGATGTGGTGATCCCGTGCCATTATGGGCCGGTTATGGGGCAGACGGCCGATATTGGCGAGTTGAAGAAGGCGGTGAAATTTCTGTCGCCGAATACTGAGGTAGTGGAGTTGGAGGTGGGGCAGACGTTGACGTATACGGCGAGTAGTTATAGGGTGCGTTAGGCTGGGGAGAGACGAGCTATTTGAGGATATATCTTTGCTCATGTCGCTGTACTTTTAGTGCGCGCTACGTGAGCTCGCCCGCCATCCGGAAGGCGGGACCATAAGGGGTTTCATGGTGGCAGCGGCGATGGGATGGTGGCAGAGAGGGTAGTCGTTGGTCTATTAAAGTTGCGATCCCTCAGGGCTATGACTGTCTAAGACTTAGAGAGTGATGAAAAAAAGGATCAGACTCTTTGTAGTACATTCAGAATAGTTCAAATCAAGACAAAGTCATGAGATGATACTTCGTGCTCTAAGGCTCGCCGCTTTGCCGGTGTTGATTTCCCTATTTCTTACACCAGTCCGCTTTTTCCTCGAATTGGCGGGGATACCTGAGGTATACATTTTCCCCATAGGATTACTCTGGTTGACATTGGGGTTTTCCGTCTTATGGGCAATCAGATTATCCGACGAAGAGCATCCGTACTGGATACTGTTATTGAGTCTTTTCTTTTTTGCACCGCCTTCCAGAGTTCCGGTGTTTGTGCTCTGGTGGATTACCAAGACGTGGGGACTGGGTACTCACTACGACATCTTCGATAGCTGGGATCAAGCGCTAATCGGGCAGATTGTGTACGGGTCCCTCGTTCAAATCATTCCCGGTAGCTTGCTGGGTTCACTGACGCTTGCCATCAGGAGACACCGCAAGTCTGTAATGGCTTGAACGGGTTGGGGAAAGATCGCCAGGATCTGTTATAGATAGACTCTAATCTCTATTATTTCAAAGCCTGACTAACCCTTGGTCTCCGATTGCAAAGCGCGTCTTTTCAATTAGCAGCTCCGCTACGATATCTGCGCCACCCCCGCCGAAGACCTTTAGTTCGGTCGATCCGATCTGTGCGACCTCCGTTGTGCCTTCCCGTCTTGTTTGTACTGCTGCCTTTTCCAGGTCTTTGTGTCCCGGACAGAGTATAACGCCTAGATTGCGTCGCTCGGTTAGACCCGAGGGCGTGTAGCGCAGGTGGTATTGCATGGCCCATTGGCCGCCGCCCTTGTCGGTCATCGGCGGCGGGTCCCATCCCTCGCTAAGTGAAAAGAAGCCGTTGCCGCCCCAGAGAAAATGGCCGGTCAGCGAGGAATCTTCGCGTTCAAGCGAGAAGGCGCGTCGGTCCTCGTCGACGGTGAAGGGGTTCCAGGAGTGGATGTTCCATTGTAGGGATGAGACGATATTTTCGCGGGCGACGAACTCGTCGACCATCGCAAAGCACTGTGGTTTTTTGAGATAAATGACGTGGCGGCGGCAGCGGGTGGCGCGGTCCTGATAACTCTGGTCGGCGATGCCGCAGAAATAGGTCAGGTGCTCATTCTCGTAAGCGTGGACGATGTGGCCGACAGATTCGGGCGAGCGCATGAGTTGCGAGGCGTCGGAAAGGGTTAGGCAGTTGTGGGATTTAGTGTGCCAGACCCAGTGCGCGTGGTGGTCCGAGCCGTAGCCGGCGTAATAACCCGAAGGCATGGCGAGCACTTTACCGCCGGCGTGCAGGATGAAGTCGTTGTTGTTGGCGTGCGAATGACTGATGGCGCCGTAGGGAGAAGAGCGGAAGATCAAGGCGATATCGCGCTCGGGGTTTGTGCGGTCGCTGCGCAGGGCGGCCCAGCCGGTGTCGGCGAAGACGTGCAGCAAACGGTCCTGTGCGGACGCGTCTATTTTTTTTGCCGATGCTGGAGCTAATAACAATTGCGCGTTGACGCCGGACAGTTGTCGCTCAGGTGGGGTTGTCAGGGTTTCTGCGATGTGACGGAAGTCGGCGACATAGTCGTTGAATTCGCCGGTGCCGGTTTCGCGACCGATCAGATCGACGAGGTCGGCGTTGTTATTCCAACTCGACGCCCAGCGTTCGCTGTGGTCGCCGAAGCCCATCCATTCGGCATAGGGCGGCAGGCACCATTGCCGCCAGCGCGCGTGGTTTTGCCAGAAAGGGCGGCGATAGAGGTCGATGCCGGTGCCGCGTTTGAGTGCGGATGTGAACATGGTCATGATGGTCACATAGGCCAAGCCATAGGAGGGGCCCTGGGCCCAGGCCCCGTCGTCACCGGCCCAACTCGGCCACAGCCCGCAGAGCACGGGTCGCAGCCATTCGAGCCATGCGCCCGCCTCTGGGATATGCTCGTGGAAGACCAGGGCGAGTTGCGCGAGAAAGACGATTTCGCGGCCGGAGTGCGAGTCGAAGCGGTCGATGCCGTAGTGGCCCAGGTCGTGCATGTGTTCGAAGGTGATCTGGCCACGTCGCCTGAATTGCTCGATGACTGCTGCGCGTTCGGATTCCGTAAAGAGGTCCCAGACCCAGTCGCAGACGTGCGAGCCGTGCCAGATGACCGACATATGTGCCTCGTCGTTGTGGTCGATGTGGCTCGAACCTTTGGCTTCGGGATCCCATTGCGCGATTGAGGCCATGCGTTGGCAGGCGGCGCGGCCAAAGCGCTCTTCGCCGCTCAGCAGCCAGGCGAGGGCCAGGGTTTCCGCTCCTTTGACGAAGCGGCGGGTGCCCCACATCGTCGGATACCAGATTTTCCAGAAGGCGGCGTAATTATTGTCGCGCGAAGGCAGAAATTCAGGTTCGGCGATTTCGTGCGATTGCAGCATCTGAGCTTCGGCCTCGGTGCGCAGTGCTGGCCATTGCGGTGGGGGATCGGCGCGCAGGGCAGCGCTCTGGTCGGGTTGAAGGTAGATACGCGGATGGTTTTTTGGTAGGCGCGCGAGCCATTCGGCGGCGGGCGGAATTTCTACGATGGTAGCGTCTGTATCGATCGTCAGGCTGAAGACTTGTGATTGTTCTCCATCGGCCGACCAGTGCCACCAATAGGTGCCCGGCGGCAAGGCCCGCTCGGGCAGGTGCAACGGGTCGGTTAAGTCACCGAGTTCGATGACCGGGTTGGTGAAGTCCGGGTCGCGGGCGACTT
Organism: Gemmatimonadota bacterium; assembly: GCA_018672475.1. Classification (GTDB taxonomy): domain Bacteria; phylum Latescibacterota; class UBA2968; order UBA8231; family UBA8231. Next base: position 22,662 of record JABHFS010000116.1, read on the forward strand.
GCAGGGCGAATCGTCGTTGGCCTTGGCGTGGTTTCCAGGCAAAAACTGGTGGGTTGGTACGCGGTATTTGGCCGTTCTGCGGTTGTCTGGGGTCAAGATGCGGGTGGGGGTGTCGAGTGTCTTTCATTGCATCACCTGTTCGAGTAAGCCGGTTCGGGTAAAATATTGGTAAAGGATGAGCGCGATGACTTTGTGCCCTTCCCCTGTTAGATGGATTCCGTCGGTTTCGAAGTAGTTATCTTTAACCTCTTGCTGAGGTAGCCGGTCGAAGGCGGCGAGCAGATCTATAATATGGACTTCTTCGTCGCTGGCGACCTGGCGGACAATCTCGGCGTAGCGTCGGTGTAGGGGTACTAACTCGTCGAGGTTATTGAGCCAACGTTCAGCCAGATATTCGGGCTCGTCGCCCACCGTATGTGCGGTGGGCGCGGTGATCAGGACCGGCTGGATATTGTTGGACCGGGCTATGCGGACGATCTCGTGCAGATTGGCAGCGAAGTCTGTGGGGGCGACGCGCTCCGGTCGGCGCTGCTGTTTTTCGTCCTGGTATAGCTTGATGGCGAAAAAGTTGAAAAGCTGTATCAGGCGCAATTCACCCAGCGCGATAGCTGATTGCGAACGGTCCTTATTGAATTGGCCGACGGCCTTGTCCTCGACGCCAAAGCTCGCCCAGTGGTCGTTCCAGCCGAAATAGATCGTGATGACTTCTGGAGCGAGGGGGAGGATATCGCGTTCAAATTGCCGCAAACCCTGGTATGTGCTCCAACCGGCGACCGCGGTATTGATATAGCTCAATTCACGACCCGGGTTGCGGCCGCTTATCAGTTGGCCGAAGAGTTTGTCGTAGAGACCCCAAGCGGTGCAGGAATCACCCATAAAAACCAGTTTGGGGCGAGTGTCACGCAATTGCTTAATTGAAGCGTAGTAGGTCTCGGGTACCCAGAGCAGATCCTGGTCCGCCTGATAATCGTTTTCGAGGGTGACAGGGTCCGGCCAGCCGAATTCTATTCGCGTGGGAAAGAGGCGGAATTCGAAATTGATCGCCCGCAAGCCAATTTCGCCTATGGCCAGGGCTAGGGCGAAACTGGCCAAGGCCAATAGTATGGTGTAGAAGGTATTGCGGTTTTTAGGTGGGTCAGTCATGGTATTCCGTTTTGACGATGTAGTTTTTCATTTCATCCTTCCGGGTCCGATACCCCGCTGCTTGCAGCGCAATTTGCGTGTAGCCGACCCGCTACCCCGTGGCTTGCCGCGGGGGAGTTCATTGCATGGCTTTTGTTTTAGCGATGGTATTATCGACCGCTATTCCAGTATTCGCTTAGAGCCGCTCCGGCTGCGGCATCCTCGATATGTCGCGCGGCGAGCCGGTAGGCTTGCTGCGCGGCTTGCCCGTTACCAGCTTTTCTGTAGAGCCAGATCAAGGCGCGATAGGTTTCCGCGGTCTTTGAACCTCGTTCGGCGGCTTGTTGAAAGGCGGCTACGGCCTGGTCCTTCGCGTCCTTCGCGATGAAGACCGCGCCGAGGTTGTGGTAGGCGGAGGGTTCTTCGGGGCGGCGGCGGACGGCCTCCTGGTAGGCGGCTTCAGCCCGGTCATACTGTCGGCGGGCGAAGTAGAGATTGCCGGCTTCGAGCGCACGGGAATCGATGTCGGGCGGAAGTTTTATCGGCGGCGAGAGGCGGGCCTGGGAAAGATCTTTTTCTTCTTCGCTCGGCTCGCGGTAGGCCGCGTGCTCGATCAATGAATCGTAGTACCCGGTATTGAGTCGCCATATTTCTAACCAACGATCTACTGTCCAGAGTGGACCGCTGATCACCGTGCGCAATTTGTCGTAATAGGCGGCGAGGCCCTCGTCTGCAATGAGATTATAGCCGTAGAGATGGCTTTCGATATATCCTTCCGGCATGATGCGCGCGTAGTGGCCCGGTGCCCAATCGGCATCGACGTAAGCCGGCAACCGCGCGAGCAAAGGGTCGGTGATACCCAAAGCGTCGAGGTGGTGGATATGGGGGCCGGCGTAAAAACCGAGAATGCCGAGGTTGGTGTAGGTGGTGACGGCCAGCTCTGTGGCATTGGCTTTTTCCGCGATTGTATGGCCGAGGTCGACCCACTGATGCTGCGGATAGTGGGCGTCGGTGATAAGGGCGGACAACAGGCCGGTACTGGTGCGATAGTTGGCGAATTCGTCGACGATATGGTGGTTTCCCGGCGCGCTTTGGTAATCTAATCCGCTGCGCAGTGGGGAATAGGGCGTGACCAGCCCGATGACTAGGATAGCGCCGAGGGCAATATACAAATGCTGGCGGGCGGCGAAACGGAGATTGTGTAAGATCAGTAGCACGGCAGCGAAAAAGGGCGTGCTGAGGAAGCGACCGCTCATATAGTCGCCGCCGACTTTGACGGTATAGGCGAGGTATAGAATCGGGCCGAGCAGCAGGGGGAGTTGCCGCCATTTTTTTGTGTAGCATAGTCCTGCCGTGCAGCAAGCAATTGTAGTGAGCGTGATCGGGTCTACTTGTAGAGAATTGTACAGATAATACAGGCCCTGTTGCGCTAAGGAGAGAGCCGGGATGCCGGTATTGAGTTTGCCGTAGGCGGTATTGGGAACGAGAAAGCCGTAGTAGCAGAGGGAGAAGATTTCCCAAACAGCGAAAGGGGCAAAACCAACGGCCACTGCGCGGAAGGCTTGTAGACTGCGAAGGTGCCAATAACCCGTCACCAGCGCGGGCAGGTATATCAGCAGGGTGTCCATGCGGTTTAAGGTGGCCAGACCGGCGACAAGTGAGAGGATGGTTAGTGATTGTAGCGTAGGTTGCGAGCGGAAAAAGATGGCGATGAAAAGGGCGAGCAATAAATGCGAAAGCGGATTTTCCAGTCCCGAGGTCGAAAAGTCGATAAAGGCCTTGGATGCACAGAGCAGTGCAATGCCAACTAGCGCGTTGCCAAGCGATGGCGCGATGCGCAAAGCCATGATAAGAACGGCGGCGACGGCGACGGCCCAGCAAAGTAAAATATTCGTGTAGTATATTTCGCCGGTTAGGAGATAGGCGGTGCTGACGACGAAAAACCAGAGGGGATGCGTATAGGTCTGGACTCGCTCGCTGATATTCCAGGTCGGCCCGTAGCCATTGATAAGATTGTCGACGCTGCGGTAGGTGATAAAGGCGTCTTCGTGCAGCCAGGCGTTTTGTAAGACGACGAGGGCGTAGAGCGCGATAAAACCGGGCAGAGCCAGGCGTCTAAGCGGCATTGGCAGCTAGGTCGCGGAGGAGTCGGTCGACTACTTTTTTGCGTTGGCCGGGCACGGCGGCCTGTTCCAAATCGTAGATTTCTTCGGGAATGAGGTTGCGCTGGTCTTCGATGGGCAAGCTGCCGTGCGAGCCCTCGCCGATATAGCGGTTGAATACGGTCATGCGCGGATATTTCTCGGTCCAGGCTTTGGCGCCGTGGTAGAGTGCCTCGGTAAAAATAACGCAGTCGCCCGCTTGCACTGGCACATTGACGACGGTGGGTGGTCCGTCGTGGATCGAGACGCTGTCGGGTAATTCGAAATTGCGTTTGTGGCTGCCGGGCAGACAGACGAAGCCGGTTCCGGCGGGCACGTCGACCAATGAGATTGCAGCGTTGAGAAAGCCGGCGTAGGGCGCGCCATCTTCAACCTGGTAATCGCGGCCGGCGGCGTGAAAATTGATCTCGTCGGATGTGCGATAGTTTTTGGTCAGTGCGGTATCGACCAGGCAGGGGTTTTGCCGGGTGAAGGCGAGGATAACGCGCATGATCTGGCGGTTGAGGACCAGGCGTTGGAATGTTTCGTCGGCGTAGTGCACGTGGTTGATCCAGCGCGCCAGGGTTGGTGAGGCCTTAGGGTTGCTCAGTGCGGTCGAAGTCAGCGGCGGTGGCAGCTCTTCCAGTGTCATTTCATGCCACCGGTCGCCGAGTTCAATCATCCGGCTAATGTCTTCTTTGACTACGACGTCTTTTAGGATGATATAACCGTGGTGGTCAAAGAACCACTTTTCTTTTTCGCTCAGCATAGCCCCTCTATTGGCCATCACCGAAGCCCGGCAAGGTCGAGGTGCTGAGCAGGCCGCCGTCTACATCGAGCGCGACTCCGGTTAAAAAGGACGATTCTTCGGCGAGAAAAAAGAGGATGGCGTTAACGATATCCCCTTGTGTGGGGTTGCGACCGAGCGGGATGTCCGCCGCCGTCGCGTTGAGGATCGCTTCATTGTTGGCGCCCGTCGTCTGGTGTTTGTAGGCGAGTACGTCTTGGCCCATACCGGTCGTTGAGACGCCGATCGGGCAGACGCAGTTGACGGTGACGCCGTCGGGGGCCAATTCGCCGGCCAGTGCCTTAGTTAGGCCGACGACGCCGAATTTTGCGGCGCAGTAGGAGGCGATCAGCGCGCAGCCGATTTTTGAAACATCAGAGCCGATATTGACGATGCGGCCGCGCTGACCGCTTTGGCGCAGCAGCGGTGCGGCGGCTTGGCAGCAGAGGAAGACGCCCTTGAGGTCGATATCGATGACCCGGTCCCAATCGGCCTCGGTGGTTTCTTCGAGCGGGCCGAAGTGGATGACCCCGGCGGAGTTGACCAGCGCGTCCAGGCCTCCGAAGCGCTCGTCGCAGGCGGCTACAGTCTGCTGTACGGAGGCTGGTGAAGTGACGTCGAGCTTTAACGGCAGGATCTGGTCGTTGTTCAGTTCCTCCGCAGCCGCATGCAGTTTTTCTTCGTCGATATCGGCGATGGCCACTTGCGCGCCTTGCGCGAGTAGGGCCTTGGCAGTGCTCAGGCCGAAACCGCTGGCCCCGCCGGTAATCAGCGCGCGTCTAGGCTTCAAAATGATATTTCTCCACGATATCTTCGTTGACTTCGACCCCTAGCCCCGGCTGGTCGCGCACGGCGAGATAACCGGCTTGCTGTATCCAGGGGTCGGTGACCAGTTCGTGCTGCATCGGCGATTCGTGTGGTTTGAAGTCCATAGCGACCCCGTGCGTCGAGTTGGCCATCAGGTGCACGCTGGCGGCGGTATTGAGCGCGCTGGACCAGGTGTGCGCGCTCCACTGCAGATTCTCGGCCTCGATTAGTTTGATATACTGGCGGCAACCGGTGATGCCGTGGCAGCGGCCCGGGTCCATCTGTATCACGTCGACTCCGCCGGAGTGGATCAGGCGGCGATAGCTGTCGAGGTCCCACTCATCTTCACCGGTGCCGATCGGGGTCGCGGTGGCGTCGCGCAGCCGGGCGTGCGCGTCGAGGTCGGAGGGCAAGAGCGGTTGCTCGATCCAGCGCAGGCGGTAGGGTTCGAGGTCACGGAAGCGCTGGATGGCGGTGTTGAGGTCCCAGATATTGCGCGCGCCGGGCGTGTCGACGATAAGTTCGAGTTCGTCGCCGATCGTTTCGCGGACCTGGCGCACGATGTCGATGTCTTTATTGCGGTCGAGGCCAAAGACGGCTTCGGGTCGCATGCCCCAACCGGCTTTGACCACGTGGTAGCCCTGTTCTTTGAGCCAGCGAAATTCGCCGAGGGTCCAGTCGAAGTCTTCCATATCGAAGATAAACGAGGCCATGGCGACGACCTTGTCGTGCAGTTGCCCGCCGAGCAGCCGACAGACGGGCTGGCCGAGCGTTTTGCCCGCTAGGTCCCATAGGGCCATGTCGATAGCGCTGACGGCAAAGGCCGCGATGCCTTCGGGGCCGTACCACCAGACGTGGTCGAGCATGCGGCGCCAGTGGCGTTCGACGTCGAGCGCGTTTTCGTTGATTAGCAGCGGGGCCAGCCCCTGTTCGACGATGATTTTGGTGGCGAGGGTCGCCTCGCGGAATTGCGAGATGCACTCGCCCCAGCCGACTTGGCCGTCTTCGCCTTCAATGCGGACGAGGGTGATATAGCGCTCGATGCCCTTGTAGTGGGGTTCGGGATAGGCCATGGGAAAAGCCTGGATTTTGTTGATTTTCACGGTAAGCGTCCTGGTTGGCGGTGGATTGCTGAAGGGACTGTAGTGTTCTGTTGCGCGTTTTGATATGGGCGGAAAGATAGTACCGCAGGCGATTGTGGGCAATACGCGGAGATTCGTGGTTTGACGGAGCCGGGACGTCGGTTGTAGCTTACGCGCGGAAGGTGCACATGTTGCGTATAGCGGGAGACTTGTACAATGAGCGAAACACTCAATCTCGATCTAAACTATTACGAACACCCACGCGGAACCGGTATCCGCGAGGCCGATTGCCGGCGCAGTATTTTGCATTGGCAATTGCCGGTTGAGCAGGTGGCGTTGGTCTGTGTGGATGTGTGGTCCGAGCACTATATACAGACTCATGTCGATCGCACGACGAAGATCACGCTGGAACGGATCGTGCCGGTGCAAGAGGCCTTTCGTCAAATGGGGGCGTTGGTGGTGCACGGACCGAGTCCGGATTGTGCGCGCAAGTATCCCGAGTGGTTGGAAGAGGAGGTGGACGAGCGGCAGCGACCTGAGGGCGATTGGCCGCCGGCGGACTTTCGCGGTAAAGCAGGGGAGTATGCCGGTTTTGCCCGACCCCATACGGAGCGGACCGAGGAATTCGACCGCATCATCCGCGATAGGCGTATTGTGCCCGAGGCGGCGCCCAGGGGCGATGACCGGGTGGTGGCCAATGGCGAGGCGCTGCATCGGTTGTTGCGGCGTCGGGGTGTGTTATTCTTGTTTTATATGGGTTTTGCCGCCAATATGTGCGTGCCCTTCCGCGACTACGGGATGCGGGCGATGAAGGACCGGGGTTACGAGGTTGTTTTGCTCGAGGATTGCACGACGGCGATCGAGGTCGAGGATACGGCGGACGATCTGCTATTGTCGCAGGCCTGTAAGATCGACGCGGCGTTGACGATCGGTTATACGCTGCAGTCGGCGGATCTGTTGACGGCCTGTAGCGAGGTATAACAGAGGGGTGATTTTACTGCGTTATTCGTACGGTACTGACGACTTCATAGATAGGGAGACTTCATATGATGACGGTTGAAGAACGCTATCTCTTCGATCTACAGGGTTATATGGTGCTCGAAGATGTGCTCAAAGCAGACGAGTTGCGCGATCTCAATCAGGTGCTCGACGAGTACGACCTGTGGAATGAATCCCCTGGGCAGGGTGGATTCTTCGATTCTTGGCGGAACGGCGACCACCAGGTTTCGGCCGGGCCCGTACACCGTTTTGCCAAGCCATTCCGCCAATTGCTTGGCCACACCCGCATTGTCCCCTACCTCACAGACCTACTCGGCAAACAGTTCCGTTTCGACCACGGCCACGCGATGCTTATGAAAAAAGGTGGAGAGGCACTCGCGCTGCACGGTGGCGGAGCGCCGAAGGAGCCCGGGATCCGCTATGAGGTCGCCGACGGACAGATCCGCTCCGAACTGTTGGTCGTCGAATACGCGTTGTGCGATGTGGCCGAGGGGGACGGAGGTCTTTGCGTGGTGCCGGGCAGTCATAAGAGCAATTTCGCCTGCCCGTCGAGCCTTGCGTCCCTTGAGAAGCCGGGGGCATGGCTGCGGAATGTGCCGCAGAAAGCCGGTTCGGTGGTTATTTTCACCGAAGCGCTCACGCATGGTACACTGCCTTGGACGGCGGATCATGAACGTCGGGCGCTTTTTTATCGCTATACCCCGGGGTATATGGCGTTTGTGGGGCGTTACCGGGAGGATGGTCTTGAGGCATCCGATGGCGGTTACCCTCAGCCCTCACACAGCGAAGAAGGCGATTGGAGTCCCGAGGAACGGCGCATCCTCGAAGCCCCGTATTTTTGGCAACGCGACGACACTTTTCCGGAAAGCTGAAATGAGCGTGCTGTATTTGCACGCCGCAGATACAGCTACGCTCATTCGGTAGACGATCAATGTCGGTATCGCAACGCTAACGCGCTCGCTTTTTTCGTTTGCTCAACGATAATGCGGCGTCTCTTTCAGGCGATATTCCAGCAAATGCCCGCGCGCCCCGATGTAGAAGACGCCCGGTTCGCCCTCGATGATCTGGTAGAGGTCGGAGATTGGCGGCTGGTCGAGGTAGTGGATGCGGTCGGTGCTGACGTCGAGTTTGAAGACATCGCGCCGGGTGACGCCGTAGATGTCGCCGTCGGAGCCGGCGGTCAAATGGATGACGCCGTAGGTTTCGGGCACGCCCATCAGTGGGGTGCCCGGGTTGCGCATATCCCAGCGCCGGATGATTTGGCGCTCGTCAACGTCAAAGGCGAAGAGTTGGCCATTACTGGCCGAGCCGTAGACCAGGCCGGAGGCGCTGCTGACGGCGAGCGAGGTGATGGCGACGGCTTCGGGCACGGGTATGCACTCGAAGACGCGGCGTTGGCTGCTGACGTCGAATAAGTAGAGTTTGCCCTCGGTGGTGGTTTCGATACAGCCGCGGCCGCCGGAGATGCTGGTGCCGCCGTAGACGAAGCGGTGGTCGGCGGTGATAGACTGGATCGATTGTTCTTCGTCGCGGAAGACGTGCATGTCTTCGCTTTCGGGATCGAAACGGGCCATGCCGCCGCCGGGGATGCCGTAGTTGGCACGGCAGGCGATATAGATGCGCTCGTCGGGGCCGATGGCGTATTCGAAAGGCCGGTTCATATCCTGGCCGAGCTGACCGAAATTGCGCGGGTTGGCCGTGGGGGAGATGCCCTCGGCTTCGGGGTGCGGGTCCCAGGGTTTCTGCGGGTCGTAGACGGCCCAGTAGCCGCCGCCGTAGCTGCCCATATAGACTTTGTCTTTGTAGCCGATGACGTCGTATATTTCGCCGCCGTCCCAGCCGACGCGGCCCAAGTCGGCGAGCTGGCGGGTGGCGGGATCGAAGCTGAAGATGTGCATCGAGATGATGGTGCAGCCGTAGACCTTGCCGTCGGTGCCTTTGTTTAGGCCGCAGATATCGCTGGCGACGCGGGGCTGGTAGCGGCTCGGTTTTTCTTCGCCGTCGACGGCATAGTTGGCGTCGAGGCGGAAGCGGGCCTGGATGTCGCGGCTGGGCGGCGTGCCCATTTGGGTTTTGACTGGGGGTGTTTCGCTGAGTACGCGGGTCTGGCCGGTTTCGGGGTTGAAGGCGATCTGGGACCCGGGGTCGCGGTTGATGCCGCAGAGAATTTCGCCGGTCTCGGTCTCGCTGCTCGGATAGCACCAGATGTGCTGGCCGGGGATGATGGGATCGGGCGCTTGGCAGCCGCAGTCGCGCCAACGGTCGTCGGCCGGGTCAAAAGAGAACAGGTGACCGTGCGGGTGCGAGCCGAGGTAGACGCGGCCGTCGCTGGCGATAAAGGGCGTGCCGGCGAAGCGCTGGTCGCTGATGGGCGGGAAACCGTGCGAGGTGAGCGCGCGCGTTTGCGGGTCCCACGAGAGCAGTAGGTGGCCGGGTTGGTAGAGGCCGTGGTTGGTGGCGACCCAGAGCTTGCCGGTCGCGTGCTCGGGGGTGGCGTTGAACTCGCGGCAGCCGATCGGGTGCTCCTCAACGATCTGTCCGCTGTCGACGTCGATGGCGAAGAGCCAGGCGCCCTCCTGGCCCAACTCGGCGCCCCAGAGCAGATCGAGGTCGCGTATGGGATCATGTAATACCCAGCCGCCGCCGAGCCAGCCGCCGACGACCGGACGGCCCAAATCAAAGTAGACGCCCATGTGTGTCTCCTAATTGTATGGTGGACTTTAGGCGGTTAAAATAGATGTAGCGGTGCTCGCGGGCAATCGGGTGGTATGGGGTGGGGTGGTTAGGGGGTGGGGTGGGGTGGTTATGGGCGCGATCTTGACTTAAGTGATCACGCGGGTATAAATTGCTATTAGATAAATGTGGTCGTTGTTAGCATAATTCTTATAATATAAATTTCGATATACGTTGAGGCCGCTTTTTCCCCCAACCTCGCTAAGGCATCATGGCTCGAAGCCTCATTGCAGCAAGAGTATTGCTGATAGCATTGGCATTGGCCCCACAAGTCGATGGCTCAGAGATTTTTACCGTGGGTGGGGACGAGAGGGGGTGGTCCAGTTGGGGCGAAACCCCAGGAGGTGTCATCGCCTTCGTCGATCGCCTCGGCGACGTGCAAAATGCCGCGGGCAATCAGGTCTTTGTAGGTGTCGCCGATTCGTTGAGCGGCTGGATCATGCCCTTGCGGCTCAATCCCGATTTCAATATTTCGCTCGATGTGTTTGAACGCGGCGGCGATATCGACGTGCCGAACCTAGCCCGCAGCGATAAAGACCCCGAAGAACTGGCAGGAGTGCTCAACGGCGATCATCGGGTGGCATACGACCGCAAATTCGTCGCCGGGCGCATCGTGCGCAATAATGGCGTCGCGATTCGCATTGATCTAGGCGCTCGCTTCGGCATGGATCGCATCGTCTTCTATCCCAGGATGACGGATCTATTTCCCTTCGGCAATGAGTTTATGCGCGGCTACGAGCTCTTCCTCAACGACGGCTTGCCGCACAATTTATTTGCCAGCGGCCAGCCCATTTTCACCTCGCCCGTGCTGCGCGAGCCGGATAATCGCGAGGTTATGGTTGATATGCAGATCGAGCCCCAGTTCGTGCGCTTCGTCGAGCTCAAATCTATATCGACGCTGGGTTTTGAGGTCGATGAAATAGAGATCTACGGCCGGGGTTTTGTGCCGACGGCCCGCTATGTGTCCAATGTGCTGGACCTGGGGCAAGAGGGGGTATGGGGGGCGATCAACTGGACCGAGGCGCTGACCGGCGGAGCGGAGAACTCGAAGCTTGAAGTCCGGGTGCGCAGCGGGATGGACGAAACGCCCGATGTCTATTATCGCTCTGTAGCCGTGAACGGGGTTAGGGAATTGCTGCCGACCGATAGCAATGGCGATACGCTGACGCAGGCAACCTACGAAAAAAGGCTGTCGGAAACCGAGCGCGGGCCGATCAGGGGGGACGCGGCCCATTGGAGCCAATGGCAACTTGTTAGCAATGGCTCCAAGCTGAATTTGCCGGCGCCGCGCCGCTATTTTCAGTTTAGCATTGATTTCGCCAACCGGACCCTCGATGCGAGCAGAGCTATTGCTGATTTGGGCTTTGAGTTTGAGAGTCCCCCAGTCGACCGGATCGTAGCCGAAATCGATCCTCCTCGTACTATAGTCGGCGAGCAGACGGCTTTTACTTACGCGGCCCGCACTGTTAACGCCACCGGGCGCTCGGGTTTTGTGCGTTTTGAGATCGAGACGCCGGCTCGGGTTTCAGCGGTCCGAACGGTGGAGATCCTGGATGCGGACAACAACCGTCTCGACGGAGCTGAGTTTACCGGCGACATGTTGGAAGGGAATTTACCCGCGCAGGTCGGGGCTTTTGCGATCGAAGAGGTGGCGGACGACCACTTCACCTTGAGCCTTCCGCAGATTAGCGCCGACGGCACCTTGTTGAAGATTGAATTTGATGCGGCGGTGTTTCGCTACGGAACCCGCTTTCAAGGCCGTGCCTTCGCCGATGCCAATACACTGATTCCCTTGCAAACCGAAGGGGGAGATGCGACCTCCGAACTGGATACCGACGAGCTTTTGGTGCGGGTCACAGTGGGGTCGCAGGTGGCCGGCCCTTTGCAGATCGAGCCCGCAGTTTTTACGCCAAATGGGGACGGGATCAACGACGAGACGGCCATCAGCTATACGGTGTTGCACCTGCTCGAGCCCTCATTGGCCGAGGTTGACGTCTACGATCTGGCCGGTCGATGTGTGCGCCGACTCAGCGCGGCGATGGTCCAGAACGGCCGCGTGCCGCTCGACTGGGATGGGCGCGGCGCTGACGGAAATCTGGTGGTTCCAGGGGTGTACTTGCTGCAAGTCGAAATTCATTCGGATCGCGGTATCGAGCGGCGTGTGGGTAGCGTCGCCGTTGTGTACTGAGCACAAGCAGGGAGGGAAGAATTGAACACGCGATACGTGATTTATTATGTAGTGGCCGCCTGGTGTGTGGTGGCGGGGGCGAGTTTGTTGAATGCGCAGGAGGACCTGGGGACTCGTGTTGGTACGGTGAAGCGGGGCGGTGAGGTGGATTTCGCGCCTCGCGGTCCGGGGGTCCTCTTCGATGCGCTGGATCCTTCGATGCGCAAATGGTATGTACCTCAGGAACTTTTCAATGAATATCGCTGGTCGCAATGGCAGTATACCAACTACGCCCGGAACCAGTACCAGCGCTATGTCAATACCACCCAAGAAGGCGATTATTTCTACGATATCTACGGAAACTTCGTCACCCGTGGTTGGCTGATTTACGACTGGCAGGAGGACCGGCCACAGCAATTCGGCAGTAGTATCCTCAAGACCAACCGTTTCAGCTCGTGGTTCAACAAGGTCGTTGTCGCCTCGGACAACCGTGGTCAGTTTCACTATAGTCTGACGATCGGCGACGAAATTCGTACCACCCTGACGCCCATGACCTTCTCAAAGCCGGGTTTTAACGGTATCCAGTGGGACTTTGCCGCCGACAAGTACGAGGGGACGATGCTGTTGGCCCGCCCCAGTCGGCCGGCGGCGGCCACCTCGCTCGACATACCCGACCAGAAGACCAGTGTCACTAACTTGCTGGCCGGTCGTGCTATTACCCATGTTGGTGACTTCGTTAAGGTCGGGGCGACCTATGTTACGGCCTTTCAAGCCCAGACCCTACTCGACGATTTCAGCGGCAACCCCTTTGCCGGCGGTGCACTGACGACCGACCAGAATGCGCTGCCGATTTCGCGCATCATCATCCGCCTATCGGATGATTCACCCGAAGACGGGAGTGGTGGCGCGGCGCTTTTCGACGACGAAATCGTTATCCGGGACGTAGATGGCAATGTGACTAGGGGCAGCGCGGTCGGTTTCGAACCGATCCGCGAAGGTGGATTTCAGCGCGTGGGTTTTCTCGCCGCCGATGGTGACGAGCGTATCGTGCTGACCTACGATTTTACGGATCCTGGCTATCTGGGACCGGATCCTTCGGTGATCGAAGAGGTTGCATTTGAACTCGTGGTGTCGAATGACTACAAGGTAGAGATTACATCGGATCGGCAGACCAATAGCGATGCGCAGCCGGTTTTCTTGCTAGTGGAGCGGGCCGAGGGCAATATCCGCGACAACTCCAATCAGCGTCTGCTTAAATTCGATTACGGTCTGCCCACTGCCAATGTCATCTTCGGCTTCACCTTCGAAGCGAATAAGATTATGGGCTTCGATTTCTACGGCGAATACGACTTTAATAGGCAATATCGCCAGTACCCGAATACGAACTTGCGAGACCACAGTAAGGCGGTCAAAAAAGCGGACGCTTGGATGATGAATCTGTCGCGGGTCGCATTTCCCTACTTCGCCTTCTTGGAAGGCTACGGTATGGACGACGCCTATTCGACACGCACGTTTCTGGCGGGCACTTTGCGCCAGGACGAGATCGATTACGAGAACGAACTATCTTATGTCTATGAGTTCGTTGACGACAACGACGACCAGGATCGACGACCTGACTGGAACCGCTTCGGGCAGCCGTTGGTAGACAACGCTGTATTTCCGGGTTTTGACGAGAACAACGATTTCATCTCGGACTTCAACCAGAATGACACGGAGGATCGGCAGAACTTTGTGCCGGACTACGAAGAGCCTTTCTTGCGCTACCACGTCGACCGGCCGGAGTTCCTTTTTGGCATCGATATGAACAACAATGGTTGGGTCGACCGCTTCGAAAACGACGAGGAACCCGACTATCCCTATCGGCGTGATCACCGCGGCTATAACGCTTACGGCGGAGTGTTTATCACGCCAGAAGCCAGATTGACGGTGGGGCGATTGAGTGAGGTGTTGATCGACGGGGACGGCGAGAATCGCAGCACGTATCTGCTGCTGACCTATGACCGCGATTTGGCTGGTTTTGGCCGGCTGCGCTTTTACGAGAATTTCCGCCTGGTCAAGGACAATATCGCCAACAATCTCTTTCAGTGGGTGCAGCCGGCCAATTCCCGCGGCACCCAGCAACGGATTTTCGATCCACTACCTGCGCGCGACACCTGGGTAAATACTAGCTATTTGCAATTGGATTTTCGCCGGGTGTCCCGTCTGAACGTGATAAATAAACTCAAGGTCGATGTGTATAACCAACGCGGGCAACAGGGTGAATTGCGCGGGGTGTCGAGCTTCGTCGGTTTGATAAATAAAGCCGATTACATCTTTGATGTAGGGCGTTTTGAGATCGAACCACGCATCAAGAGCGAATTTGTCCGCGAGCGCCCTTTCCGGCAACGCGACCCGGCCCGCCGCGAGTTGACAGAGACTCTGTTTCTGATCGCCCGTTTCCCGATGTTGCGCCAGACGATTATCGAATTGGGGCTAGAACTGTCCCACTTCGAGCAATTTCGCGATGATGCGGAGGGCGTGCCATTGCACCGCAATATAGCGCCGGATTCAAATAGCCGGATTTTAGCGATCCAATTTGCCAATGCCTCTGATTTCTTGGGGTACAAGCTGCATGTGCAGACCGGTTTCCGGCTACAACGGGAAACCTTTAAAAACTTGCCTACGAGTACTACCAGCACGATTTTTATGACGGCATATGCCGGATTAGAGAGATGAAATCAGTTCGAGTAGCTCGATTGAAAATATCTGAAGTTGTAAGTAATAGATCGTTTTTTGTATACTACTAAATCGTCTCGTCGTAGTGTTCTCGGATTGAACGAAAGGAGGTCGAAAAGCCATAATTTAAGATCGGCGATTGTCCGATTGCATCACATTCGTTCATTTGAATTTAAGGAGAAAATAATGAAGAAGTTTCAAGCTATTATAGCTGCTGTGTTGATTTCTATGGTGGCTATTGGCAGCGCTTTTGCCCACCAGGGCCAGACGAAGTTCATGTTTCAGTTTCCCGATGGCTTGACCCCTGAATTGGATGGCGACATGTCGGACTGGGATATTGTCGGAGATGTCTACAAAATTCAGGGCGAAAACATGTTTAATCAGTTCGGGGCGCCGATGGACTTGGGCGATTTCAACGCCTCGCTGATATGGGCGTATAACATCACGGAGAATAAGGCGTATTTCGGAGCCTGGATTGCCGATGACGCGATCAACGATACCGAGAAGTGGTCGACGACCACCGACTGGGATCACAGCGGTGGCATATTCCGCGGCTTCGACCAGGGCGACGAGTTTGAAACCCGTTGGGCTAGCTCCCATGCACAGCGTTACGATATAGCTGGTCCGGTATTCAGTTCCTCTGGTTATTACACCCGCATCATCGATGGTTCCAAAGCTTGGGCCGGGCAGCCACCTTTTCTTGAATGGGGTGGTGCATTCTTGCGCGGCGATGTCAATACTTTCGAGCCGGCCGAGATGTTCACCGAAATCGCTCTCACCCCTTACGACGACATCCATCCCGACGGGGCAGACGCGAGTATCGAGCATCAGTTCGTCGAAGGCCAGATCGTCGGTATCGAGGTCAACTGGGGTGATAAGGATGCCGACCCGGGCTCGTATGACGATGCTTATTGGTCGGGTTTTGGTGGCGTTGGCGCCTCGAAGGACGCCGATCAGTTTGGCGATTATCTGCTGGCACCGGTCGAGTCCGACTTGCCGACGGCGGTCGAGACTAGCACCTGGGGTCAGATCAAGTCCAGTTTCTAAATCATACCAAGTGCCGGCTTGGCACGAGTCTTGATCTGGGCAACAAGGGGCGGGGTTCGCGGGCGACCGTGAATCCCGCCGTTTTTTCGCTCGAAGGAGACATGCGGTGAAAAAGGTTCAGATATGGGTAGTGGGGTTGGCTGTGATCTTGTTTGGTGAGAGCGGGGCACGCGAGATCTATCAGTTGGGGGGAACTGGGGGCGTCGCGTGGAACGAGGTCGGTACAGCAACTTTTCTCGACGTCGATAAGTTGCCCGGCGGGATCCAGCCGCTCGAGACTGAGATCGGCGACAACCTGATCACCACGATGCAAAGTCGCGGCGGAGATCTGACTAGCCTGGTGAGTATTTACACCCTACCGGGAGACTGGCAAGAGCAGCGCGTTTTGTTAGTAGATGGGGATTCGACAACGGCCTTCGTGCATCCGCCGCGCATCAATTTTTTTGCCACTTATTCCGGTATTCCCTTTTACACTGTGCCGATGTTCTTCGACTTGGGTGCGCCATTCCAGGTCGAACGGATCCGCTTTGGCGTAAGGAGCGATCAGCCAGGGCGCAAGATTCGCCAGTTTCGCTTCTATGTCAACGACGGGCGCGAAGAAAGTAAGAACGACAAGGGCGATTTGATCTGGACTTTGTTGCGCGACGAAAAGGACAATTTGAAAACCTTGGTCGAATTTGAGATCGAACCGCAAGTGGTGCGTCATCTCTACCTGCACCCGCACGAATCGGGAGAGATTTGGGAGGTTGCCGAGTTTGAAGCATACGGACGCGGTTTTGTGCCGAGCGCATCCTTTGTCTCCGACCCGATCGACCTGGGGCAAGTTTCGAGTTTGGGGCGCATTTGGTGGAATGGCAACCTCGATCCGCAGGCCAAAATTCTGATTCAGACCCGCAGCGGCGACGACGAGCAACCCGAGATTTACTGGCGCAAGACCGGCGTCGGCGAAGAAGAAGTGCCCCTGGGCCAGAACGGCCAACCGATGACCCGCCAAGAGTATTTGGCGATGCCGCAAAATGTGCAGGGCAAGGTCACCCAGGATCTGAAAAACTGGAGCGTCTGGCAGACATATGAATACGCGGACGGGCTCGCGGGTACTCGAATACTCTCGCCCGGTCCTCGGCAATTCATGCAATTGCGCGTTGACTTTTTTTCTACCGGTCAACAGGGCGGGCAGGTCGATTCCCTCTATTTTGAGTATTCCCAGCCGCCCGTGGTCAGGGAGGTAGTAGGCGAGATTCACCCGGCCTCGGTGAATTCGTTCGAGCCGGTTCGTTTTACCTATGCGATAAGGACGCGTTTGGATGCGGACCAGTCGGGTTTTAACGCGCTGGAGATTCGCACGCCCGCTCAGTTAGAAATAGTGCATAGCGTGCGCATCGACCGTGAAGTCGTGGCATTCGAACAGGAATCAGCTATAGATGATCCGCACAGCTTTAAGATCAGCTTCCCGCGAATCGCAACTGACCAGACTCTGTTGGAGGTGGAATTTGATGCGCGTGTATTCGTCTACGGCACGACATTTAGTGGGTCGGTGACAGACACGGCCGTCGACGAAGTCGCGCAAGAGGTGACTCCGGGAGATGCAGTGGCCGAGTTGCTCAACGACGGGTTGGGCGTACGGACCTCACTGCAAGGAGATTTACTTGGTGTGGTGGAGGCTGTGCCAAATCCGTTTTCGCCGAATGGCGACGGCATTAATGATCAGGTGGAGATCTCCTATACTCTCCAGCGCTTGACCGACGCGGTGCCCCTGTTAGCGGAAATCTACGATCTGGCCGGTCAGCGCGTGCGGCAATTGCGTGGTGCGCCGGGAGCGAGCGCGTTTTACCGGCTTGTTTGGGACGGACGGAACGAGCAGGGAGAGTTGGCCTTACCGGGGCTTTATATCGTACGTATCGTGGTCGAAGCTGATAGCGGTGACGAAGAAAAACTAAAACAGATTGGGTTGGTATACTAATATGATATGGAGCGGTGGTTGGCGGGCGGTGCTTTGTTGGGCATTGGCGTGTGGCTGTGTCGCACAAGTGGAGCAAATCGCACCAGGAGGTAACCCTGGGGTGGTGGCCAGGGTAGATTCGACGGAGATATTTGCTGCCGAGTTGCATGCCTTTGTTGAGCAGATGCCCGCGGGCCTGCGTGCGCGAACCTCGAACGAGGGGGCGCGCATGTCCTATTTGCGCAGTCTGCTGGCCAAGCACTTGCTCGAACTGGAGGCGCGCGCGCAGGGCCTGGACATATCGTTCGAAGTCCAGGCGGACCTTATGGCACGCTGGCGCGAGCATATCCTCAAAGTTTATCGAAACGAGGTGCTAGCCTCTCAGGTGCAGATTTCCGAAGCGGACATTCGCGCTTATTTCACACAGAAGGGGTTGGACCGTCGGCGGCAGGTCGCGGGTATTTTGCTCGACGAAGAGGCTTTAGCGCATGAGATCCACGCCAGGCTGGCAGCCGGAGAAGACTTCGCCGAGTTGGCTGAGCAATACACAATCGACGAACGCTCGGCGACCCAGGGCGGTCTGCTCGGGTTTGTCGATTTAGAACGGGCGCAGCGGTTGCGGATTCCCGCGGCGGTTTTTCGCGAGTTGCAGGCTGGACAGTTTTCACCCGTGTTGCCGATGGGCAAACGCTACCAGATCGTGCGTTTCTTTCAGGATCAGCCGGTGCCCTTCGCGGAGCGGCGCCAGCAGATTTATGATTTGCTCTATGAGCGCGAGCTGGTAGTGGCAGAGCAGCGTGAAATTCGCCATTTGGAGCGAAAATTAAAACTACAGCTGGTCTCGGAAGGGGTAAAGCTGCTACAGGACAAAGCGGAGCTTTATACCCGTGTACGGCGATCTCATCTTTCCGCCGCGGAGAGTGCACAACCGTTATTTACCTATAGGGGCGGGTCCGTCACGCTGGGCGACTATGTCGATATCCTCGGCCGGGATTTGCGCAGCCTGTCGGGTTGGGGGGTGCAGGACGGAGAAGAGGTGGTGGCGGCGGCCGGCGAGTTGGTCTTGGGGCAATGGTTGATTTTTGAGGCGGCGCGGCGGGCGGCGATAACTGATGGCCGGAATCAACAGCGCTGGCTGGAGGCGAATCGCAAGGAACTAATGATTAAAAAGCTAAGAAAGCTGGAAATTATCGACAAAGTTCAGCCGGACCGCGAAGACGCCAGGGATTTTTACGAGGACAACGAGAAATTGTTCCAAACCAACGGTGAATATATCCTCGTCGAGGTGTTGTTGGAGACGGAGGTAGAAGCTGTAGAGCTGCGGCGGCAAATCGCTCGGGGAGAGCAGACCCTAGCCTCCCTCGCGCAGCAGTATCCTCTGCGGGCCGAAATGCGTGATGAGGTGGGCATGATGCACATGGGGGATTACGAGCGGCTGACCCTGCCCCGACTCTATAAGGCGGTACAGGAGGCTGAGCTGAACGCGATCGTCGGTCCGGTGGAGGTCGAGGACGGGTTCAGTCTCTTCAAAGTCCTCGATCGCGAAGAACGTAAAGTGCAACCGTTCTCTGAAGTGGAATCGAAGGCGCGCGCCCTGTTGCGCGGCCAGCAGCGGGAGCAGCGCTTTGAGGAATGGATCGACTCGCTAATGGACAAGTACGACGATCGCATCGCCATTTCCGAGCGGGCTTTGGCGGCTGCCCTTCCAGATACTTTCCTGCAACGGCTAACACGAGACGGCCAAGAGTGAACTCGCACAATTCTACCGGGGTAAGCGCGATGGAACGCATGCTGAAGTACGGATCTTTGTATTTGGCCTTGTTATTGGCCGCGGGGGGCACGGTTTGCGCACAAGGGCATCGCCTGCGGGCGAACCGAGTCGAAGTGCAATCCGGCAGCCATTGGCGGGCTTGGCAGTTCCCGGCGGATATGGTGGAGATCTCACCGGCGGGTACGGTGAAGTCGAGATTTATCCAGGCGCCGCATAACGCGGTATCGGACGTCGCGGATTTCACCTATGAAATCAATGCCTCTCACAAGGATCATTACGACAATTACTTTGACGCCGAGGGGGTGGCCCTCGCGCGCGGCGGGATCAAGAAGGCCCTATCGAACGTGGGGTTGGCGGGTCGGGTATTGGACGGCGACGAGGGCAGTTTCTGGGAGCCGGATCCAGCCGACCCGTTGGCGGATTGGGTGCTCGAAATAGATTTGGGACGGCTGGTTTCGGCAACTACGCTGGTCTTGCGTTTTGCCGAAAAAGCAGATCCCTTCCTGCAGTTCAGGGTCCATTCGGCGGGCGGGCAGAATCCGTTCGGCACATCGGACAGGAGCGGGGCGCTGGATTATGTGCTGGTCGGCGGCACGACTCAGCCCAATCGCGACCAACGTCTCTTCGAATTCGATCTCGAGCCGGTGGGGGAGCATTCCGAAGGGTGGACGGGACGCATGGTCCAGTATTTACGCGTCGCGGTTACGGCTTCGAACGGCGACCGGGCGGAATCGATAAGCGAAACAGACTATCGCGCATTGGCCGCAGCCGATCGCGGCGCGGTCGAATATGTCTGGGAAATCGCCGGCGAGCAGCGCATAGTGTCGGAGACCCGGTATCAGGAGCTGCCGTCTGAGCAGCAAGGCGGGGTGCGCTACTTTCGCCGTGAGCGGCCCCGGCTCGCCGAGGTGGAAGTGTGGACCGTCGGGCAAAATATCGCGCAGGGGCTGATCGGGCGCGGCGGCAGCGTGCATGATGTCAATCCCAATTCCTCTCCGGAGCTGGCCTTTGACGGCAATATGCGCACGGAGTGGGCCGGTTTGGTCTACGATGTCACCGGCGAAACGGCCGAATGGGGGTTGCTCAATATCGACCTAGGAGCGCATTTTCGCGTCGAGGCCGTGCGCTTAATCACTCGCGTTCTGCGCCGCAACGGCAATGTGCTCTATGGTTATCTGCTGCGTGGTTCGGATGGTTCACGGGCGCCTGATGGCAGCTTTATCTGGGATCAACTCAGTGGCAAAGACCGTCAGATAAATCAGAGTACTAGGCTTTTCGAGGATCGTTTCACCCCGGAGAATATGCGTTTTTTGGAGTTTCGCAACATGGATGTCGCCCGGCGGACCAAGGCGTATCTGGGGCATCGGGTGCCGAGCGTGGTCACCGAGATCCAGGTTTACGCCACCGGCTATTTGCCGATCCTCGAAATAAGTTCCGACCTGATCGATCTGGGCAGCGCTAAAAATTTGACGACGATCGATTGGCAGGCTGATACGCCTGCGGGTACGGCCGTGGAAGTCCGCACCCGGACGGGCAACGACTTGCGCGAGGTCTTTCGCTATTTCAAGCAGGACGGTACGGAGGTCGCCACGGAGGAAGAATACAACGAACTGCCGAGTTTTTTTAAAGGCGAGATGCTCACCGAGGTCCTGCCGGGCCCAGGGTGGAGCAATTGGAGCCAGGCTTATGTTTCGCCGGGAGAGGCTATACGTTCCCCGAGTCCGCGGCGTTATATGATGATCCAGACGCGTCTGCTGACCGATGATACGCAGGTGGCCCCCAGTATAGAAGGCATCCAGGTGAATTTTACGGCCCCCTTCGCAGAAAGCATTATCGGGGAGATCGCGCCGAATCGACAGGTTCCGGTCGGAGAACCGGTGGATTTCGATCTATTTGTGCGTCCGTCTTTCGCTGCGCAGGATCCGGGTTTTGACAGGCTTCGTCTCGTCGCCCCCTCCCGGGCGGAGTTGACCTTGAGGCAGGTGCGCCTGGGGTCGGAAGCGGAGTTGCTGACGGGGGGTGGGGAAGAATTTGTTCGGCAGGCGGATGGGGAGGTTGCCAACTCGTCGGGTTTGCTCTTGCAGGTCGTCGGAGAGCACACCGATTCGCTGAGCATCGAGTTGCCCGAAATTCTGCGTAGGGGGGGAGCCGATCTGATGGAGGTTGCCTTTACCTCGCGGATTTTTCAGAGCGGATCTACCTTTCAAGTCGAAGTGGGTAATTCAGATCAGGCAGGTAACTGGCAGGAGGTCGATCCAGGCCAGGGTGTAGGGGATGAATTGGGTGCGGGTGAGGGACTGACCGTATTGACGCCGCTCGGGGGGCGCACGGTCAAGGTAATAAGTGCGCCCGGGGTATTTACCCCGAACGGGGACGGGGCAAACGATCAGGCCATCTTTGAGTTCGCAGTGCTCAAAATTAATACCGAGCGTCCGGTCGAGGTTGAACTCTTTGATTTGGGCGGGCGCGGAGTGCGGCGCTTAGGGGAAGAGCGCGGTCAGGCCAATGGCCTTTACCGCATAGTTTGGGATGGCCGGGACGAAGCCGGCGCTCTAGTGCCGCCGGGGTTGTATCTCGCACGCATCGCTGTTGCTAGCGACAAAGGGGCGGACGACGCGATCCAACAGGTTGTGGGCGTTGCCTATTGACGGCGGACGGATGAAGTACGATATAGAGCGGCCGCTTTTGCGGTCGCTTTTTTTGTGCTAGGCGGGCAGGTTTAAGGTGAAGAACTCAGGGTAATGATATCGTTGTAGAGCCGGCGTTCGTTGCCGAGAAACGTTCCATCCGCTGAAAAGAGCGGGAAGATATAAACGGGTTTGAGTATGGCCAGCCAGCCCGTCTTGCCGGGCAGGACATCGACCTCAAGGTGGCCATAGTGTTTGCCGCCGTCGACGAGGACGCCGTCGTGCCAGATTTCGCGCGCGTCGATATGGGCGATAAATTTCTGATATTTGTTTTTTAACCCTGCTTCGGGGGCGCGGAGTCCGTCGCCGCCGGTACCGATATCGTAAAAGTGGATGGTGTGGGGTATTTGTTTTCCGTCGGTGGTTTTCATGCCCACGATCTCCGAACGCTCCCATATTTCGTCGTGCCCGGCCAGGACCGCGTCGACCCCGTAGCGCATAAAGAGCGGGGTCAGAACGCGCACCGGCACGCCCGATTGATTATCGTGCTCGTCGTCCCGCGGGCCGGGGGATTTGCCGTGCGGCCCCACCGAGTAGGGGACGTGGTGGAAGAATACGAAGGTGAATTTGCTTTTGTGTTGGGCGTCAGCGAGCTGTTTTTCGAGCCATGCATACTGGCGTGAACCCGGGCCGAAGGCGGGTGCCCGGCCGCCTTCGGGGTCTTTTTCCCCCACTAACATAAAGTTGGTGTCGCGCTTCGATTGGTTTGGACTGTTGTTGGCGACATCGAGGGCGATAAGAGTGATGGGGCCGTAATCGACGCGATAGTAGCGGCCCTTTTGCCGCGCATCGTCGGCCTGGTTGTCGGGAAATTCGAAATAGGTTCGGAAGCGGGTGATGGCTCTTTCGGAGTCGGGCTGGTTGTAGCCTTTGCCCGGCCCTGCGTAGTATTCGTGGTTGCCGGGTGTTGCGAGGATGGGTATCTGACCGGCGATGCTTTGCCTGCCGTCGGCATTGGTATTGTGCAGCCAAAATTCATCCCAGTCGCGTTGCTCTCCTCCCGATTCGACGAGATCGCCGGCGATGGCGATGAAATCGGGTCGGCGGGCAGCGATCACCGCCAGGTTCTCGCCGTAGCCCATGGTCTGATCAAGGAAATAGGTACTATCGAGTACGCTGCTCGGCCGTAGGTCGCTAACCCACTTAACGTGCTTGCCCGTGGATTCCGGCTCGGTCTCGCAGTCGGCATAGGCGATAAAGCGAATGGGCTGCTTGGCTGTCGGGGCGGTGGTGAAGGTCGCTGCGAAATGGCTGGCGCCTTGCGTGACCTCGTAGGCATAGGCGGTCGCAGGAATCAGGTCGTTGAGACGAACTCTGTGCCGGAATGGTGATGGCGGGGCTTGGCCGCCGAAGTGGGTTTCGTTTTCTGAGGCCAGATAGGCTAGGGCGTCGGTGCGGATAGGGGTGGAGACTATGGTCGTATCGTTGCTGGTACCTTTTTTTCGATAGGTCAATCGACCGGGGGTATCGTCGTTGGAAAACCAGAGGATGCTCATACTGGCGGTCGTTGGGTTCTGAATATAGGGGAAGACGCGGAAATCGGCGCTGAAAGCCGGCCAGACAAAGACCGCTATCGAGAATATTGCAATCAGGCATTGGGCATTCGGGCGCATAAATTAGATCCTATGGCTTCAATAAGTCAGCGAGAAGAAACCTATGTTGTGTTGGTCGGCGATGGCGTCGACGGATAGCCTGTAGATATAGGTCCCCGGTGGCAGCAGCTGACCGTCGGGGCCGCGGCCGGCCCAATGGCGGGTGAACTCGCCGCTTTGTGAACGCAAAGGATCGAGCGTGGCGACCTGCGCGCCGGCGAGGTTGAATATGTGCACGGTAATCGGCCGCGGTTGTGTAACTTCGCGCAATTTATAGGCCACTGTCAAGACATCGTTAATGCCGTCGCCGTTGGGTGTGAATACTTTGGGATCGACGCGGACGGCGGCAAAGAGGGCGCCGCCGATCGGGGTCTGTACGGCGAGGGCGTCGCCGGAGAAGCGGAATGTCGCGTTGCCGGGCCGGACGTTCTGCTTGATCTGGTCGGGATCGGCGCTGTCGTAGATCCAGCTGTTGAAAGGCGCTCCGAAGCGCAGTACCGAGGTGTCGAAGACGACCTCTATCTGTTTGAACGAATCGTCAGTGCCGATCAGTTTTGGAAAGCTGACGACGATGCGGTCGTCGAGGATCTGGGCGGGAAAGTCGCCGTCGCCGTCGAGGGTGAAGGGGATTTCGACGGCGTCGACGACGACGGATCTCAGGGTGGTGGCGCGGGTATGGGTGAGGATTTCCAGGCGGTCGAAACCGAGATCGCTTTCGTTGAGCGTCGGCCGAACCACATAAGTGAAGGTCTGCGGTGCAAAGGAGTTGACCTCGGTGGGCCAGATTTCACCGACGACCTCGCTGGCGGCAGGAGCTTCACTAAAATGCAGGCTCAACTGGTCGAGGCGGGGGGCGGAGTTGAGGGTGCTGAATAGGCGGACGGCGATCTGTATATAGCGGCTGGGGCTGGGGGAGGTCAGGGGAGTCCCGTCGCGCCAGGCGGCGGCGGTTATGGTTTCATCGCGCCAGCCGGCTGCAAAATCGTAGGGCGGTGACCAGAAGCTCCAGTTATCGGTGTCGTAGATGGTCGGGCGGCGGCCTCTGGGGTCGATTTTCTCGTATTGTTCTAGGGTGATGGGGACGATGTCCCCGTTGGTGTTTTTGTCGAAATAGAGGCTGGGGTCCGGGGTCTGGCCGGTGCGGGTGCGGATTTCGATGCGGGTGCCCGCCGGCAGTTCGCCGCTCCAGCGGATCTTGTCCCAACTGACGGTCTGGCCGAAATCGAGAATCTGGGAGAGGTAAACGGTTTTGGCGACATACCCTTCGCCATAGACCTCGAATTCGGCGATCTCCCAGTTGCTCAACGGGAAAGTGCGCAGGGTGAGCCAGCGGATCGAGCGGGTGTTAAAACGGTAATCGACGACGATATCGAGGTTTTCGCGGGTCGACTGGATAATGTCGAGGTTGGCCCCTTGGGGGGCTTGGGCGCTGTCGGCGACTCGTATCTCGTACCACTTGACGTAATTGTCGGCGAAACTGGTTTCGGGAAAGCGTGCGAATGGAATTTGCGGGGCGCTAAGCCCCTCGATCAGCGTCCGGTCGTCCTCCGGGCCGAGTCGGGGATAAAAGCGCACGCGGTTTACGGGCACGTCGGCGCCGAAATCGAAGGGACAGCCGCAGGCCCAACCCTCGCCGATCCCCGGTCGGCTGTTGGGGTCTTGGGTAAAGCGACGGAAGTGGGCGGTTTTGGGGTCGCCATCGAGCATTTTGAACAAGTTGAAGTTCTGGCCTTGGCCGCCGTGCGAGGTGCCGCCGGTATAGGGCAATGGGATAGGGGTCGAGCCGGCTCCCAGGTTGGTCTCGGGGTCGGCTCCCACTAAGTTGACCGTGGGGTCGATAAAACGGGGCTGGATCGAATTGGCGGAGAAATCGATCAGCGTATCGGTGCCGGCGCCGTGCGGCGTGATACCGACGGGCATCGAGCGCAAGAGTTGGCCGTCCTGGTCGAAGACCTGGTAGGAGCCGGCGTTCTCCTCTCCTAACGCGTCCTGCCAGGCATTGCCATCAGGGCCGCCAAGGTGGTATTCGGTACGGCCCAAAGCCGGTGTCGCTGTGAGCAGGGCGCAATGCAGCAAAAGGTAGATACGGCGCATGGGTGTTCCCTCGTCGGGGCTATATTTTAATCGTCCGCTGGCCTTTACCTGCTTTGAGCACGGCGGTCGCGATTTCGAGCGCGGCGATGCCGTCGGTGCCAGTGACTAGGGGTTGCTCGTTGCGGGCAAAGCATTTGACCACGTGCTTGGCCTGCTCGGTGAACATGTCCTTGAGTGGGTAGGTGTGCACTTTTTCGCGCCCCTTACTCGTTTTGACGGTGAAGGCCCCGTGTTTTTTGTGGTCGAATGAGGCGGGGGCCTTTTGCGCGGTCATGCCGAATTGCAGGCTGCCTTTGGGCCCGATGATATCGTTGAGCCGGTCGACGGCGGTGCCCTCGGCCATGCCCCAGGACCAGATCAGGGTATGTTGGTCGCCGCTGGCAAAATTTATGATCGCACTGGCGGTGTCGGCGCCGACGCTAGTCGGGTCGAATTGCAGTGAGGAGGCCTGTGCCGAAGCGGCAGGTCCGAAGATCTGCAGGGCGAAGTCGTAGTTGTGCACGGCGCCGTCGATCAGTGGGCCGCCGCCCTTGTTGACGTCGCGGAACCAGGCGGGGCCGGGACGGCCGCCGGAGGCGAAGCGCCAGATGACGGGGCGGCCTAGGGCGCCGGACTGGACGATCTGCTTGAGCTTGCCCCATTGGCTGTCGAAGCGGCGCACAAAACCGATGGTGAGCCGGACATTCGCCTGTTCGCAGGCGCGCAGCATGCGCCGGGCGTCGGGCAGGTTGAGCGCCATCGGCTTTTCGCAGAAGACGTGTTTGCCTGCCTTGGCGGCGGCGATGACCGGGGCGGGGTGTTGGAAGGTGGGGGTGCAGACCCAGACGGCGTCTAAGTCGGGCAAGTCGAGCATTCGGCGATAGTCGGTCGTGTGGTACTCGGCGCCAAAATCGCTGGCAAAACTGTTGGCCGCGGCGGCGATGACGTCGGAGACGGCGAGGATTCGCGCGCCTTTTATCTGAGTTAAACGTGCGGCATGATGGCGGGCGATACCGCCACCGCCGATAAAACCGATATTGAGCATGAGAATCTCCTGTTGTGCGTGTAGGGCGGGATAATGCAGATTTTAACTGGTTTAGGCAAGATCCTTTTCTTATTATAGGCGCTCGGTTATTAACGGAAATAACGGAAAGCGATCTCGAAAATACCAGTGCACCGCAAATGCGGACTGTCAGCACAGCACACGGAGATTGCTTTTAAGGACAAGGCAATGGAACCGTGCATTCTGGTATCTGAGACGACAATATAACGGGCCTCTCATTATTCCTACATTGCAGAAGGGCGGTTATCGGGTGTCGTGGGCGGTAGACGGGGAGCAGTGTTTGGAATTGGTGCGTGCCATCACTACATAAGGAAGAGCCAATGACAGCTACCACCGCGATGCCTGCCGAAACGGCGATTTTTCATCCCGAACAGCGCGCCGACCACGGTTACTTTCGCTTATGGGGTACTAGGGGGTCAATCCCGGTCTCGGGGCCCAACTACGCCCGGCACGGTGGGAATACCTCCTGTATGGAGATCGGTTGTGGAGCCGACCGCATCATCTTTGACGCGGGCTCCGGGATCCGCGAGTTAGGGCTCTCGGTGATGGCCGAGCCGCCGCACAAGGTCCATCTCTTCATAACCCACACGCATTGGGACCATATTCAGGGTTTCCCTTTTTTCCTCCCATCTTTCGTGCCGGGATTCGCAATAGACGTCTACGCGCCACCGAATATAGACACGGACATCGAGTCTATTTTTCGTGGCCAATTGGATCGCGCCTATTTCCCGGTCCAAATGGAGGATATGCAGGCCAAATTCGAGTTCAAGGTCCTCGGCGAGGAAACGGTGCAGATCGGGGACGTGAAGATTGACTGGGAGTATACTCTACATCCGGGGGCGACCGTCGGCTATAGGATCGACATCAAGGGAAAGACTCTGGCTTATATTCCAGACAACGAGTTCCTCAAGGGCTATCTCGGGCCGCCGGACGAGGCGCCGAAGCAGGACATCGATACGGTGCACGCGAAGTTGCTCGAATTACTCAACGGGGTCGATGTGCTGATCCACGAAGCTCAGTATACCGCCGAGGAATACGCCGACAAAATCGGCTGGGGGCACTCATCGGTTCCCAATACCTGCATTTTGGCGAAGATAGCCGAGGTCGGGCGGTGGATCGCAATTCACCACGATCCCACGCATTCGGATGAATTCCTGCAGGACAAGCTCAATCTCACGCGGCAGGTGCTGCGCGAGATTGAGTGTCCGATCGAAGTCGTGCACGGCTATGACGGGATGATGGACTATTTATAGCTAAGTCGGTTCGTTGAGGATCTGGCGTAGGATGCGGATGAAATGTTCTTGTTTGATCGGTTTGACCAGCACCGCGTCGGCTTTCTTAGCGATATCATTATCTGCTCAGTGCCCGCTACGAGAGTATCATCTTAAGCTCGAGGTGGCGGTGCGCAGTTGTTGCAGGGCTTCGTCGCCTGACATGGCGCGGCATCGACATGTCCAACACGACTAGGTCTTTCTTGTTGCCGCAGTGTTCATTCATGGCTTGGGGCAACTCGCTGGCGGCGGTGCAAGGTCCTTCTTAGTTAAAAAAACCTTTTGCGGGACAAAATCGCATTTCCCCCCCCAGTATATTTTCAACTGGCCCCTTCCATTTTTTCGCGTGCTTTAATCTCGTCCCAGATCGCATCCAGCTCTTGTAGTGACAACGCGCTGATTTCTCTCCCGCTCGTTCGCACGGCCTCCTCGAGTGCACGGAAACGGCGCTCGAATTTGTCGGTCGATTGTCTGAGGGCTTGCTCGGAATCGACATTGAGGAAGCGGCCGGTATTGACCAGGGCAAAGAGCAAATCGCCGAACTCGTCTTCGATGGCTGGTGTTTCACCCGATGCCCAGGCTTGGCGTAGCTCGGCGAATTCTTCCTCGACCTTGTCGAGGGGACCCGCGATTTGGTCCCAGTCGAAACCCTGGCGCGAAACGCGGGCTTGCATTCGCTGGGCGCGCATTAGGGCGGGCAGTTGTTTGGGGATGCCGTCGAGAAGTGATGGCGTTGCATCTCCCAGTTCTTGTCGTTCTTGCTTTTTGATCTGTTCCCAATTCTGCAAGACCTGCTCGGACCCGTCCACCTCCACATCGGCAAAAACGTGGGGGTGGCGACGGATGAGCTTGTCGACGATAGCGCGAGCTACTTCCTCGATGCCGAAGCGATTTTCCTCGGCGGCGATCTGGGCGTGAAAGACGACTTGCAGCAGTACATCGCCCAGTTCCTTGCAGAGTTCGTCATCGTCGCCGATATCAATCGCTTCGAGCGCCTCATACGTCTCTTCTAGCAAATAGGGTTTGAGCGTGGCGTGGGTCTGTTCGCGGTCCCAGGGGCAACCGTTCGGGGCCCGTAGACGCGCCATGACCTCGACTAATTCGGTGAAACTCGATTCACTGTTCATTCCCGCTCCTGCTCCAGTTCGGTGTATTTGAGATTTTTGCCGCGCGCTTCGGCAATCGGGTAGCGCGCGGCGGATATTTTGAGCTTTTCCTCGAAAGTGGAAGCGGTGTCGAGACCGAAGCGATCGCACATCAATAAAACAAAATACAGGATATCTGCTAGTTCGTGGCCGATATCCTTTAATGAGGCCTCGTCTTTCAGTCGCGCTTCGGTATCGGCCTCGCTCTGGAAGCGGAAATGTTCGAGCAACTCGGCCGCTTCGACGGACAGGCCGATCGCCAGGTCCTTGGGGGTATGGAATTGCTCCCAGTCGCGCTCTTTGACGAAGTTGCGAATTTGCTCTTTGAGTTGGGCGATTGTGCAGGTTTGGTCAGTGGTGTTCACGATACCTCACTCCTCGAGTGGTAGGGATTTGGGTGAAGAGAATATAGGGTGAATCCAGGAGGCGCGCGTGGGCCTGTTTGGCGGGGTCAAGGGCTTGTGAGGCGTCGAAGGTGGCGAAGAGGGATCGGTAGGAAAAGTCCGGGTCGACTTCGATCACCACTTGCAGGGAGTGGGATGGGGGCGGTTGTGGGCTGGGAAAATCGAAGATCCATGTGCCGCCGGCGGGAAAGTGTGTCGTAGGTCACAGTATCGGCGGTGACTGTGTCCGATATAGTTGGGGCTGGATACGCAGATTGAGGGCAAAAGCCGCTTCATCGGCTACTGTGGTGGCCGTCAGCAGCAAGCCGCACCACAAATGGTCGGTGTCGGACGAACAGCATGGGGCCTCAATCCGCGCGCTGTGAACAGGGCGGTCAATGTGCTAAAAATGCGGGAACTTATTTTTTGTCGAGATGTTTGAAATAGATAGCGTTCGACTAGCAGGAGGTAGCGTGTGGCGACCAAAAAAGTGGCTAAGACAACGATCAAAAGAAAGCTTCGATCCGGAGAGGGCGACCCGGTATTGGCCAGTTACTTGGACGATATTTCCGATTCGACGCCTTTGGCGGCTGCCGAGGAGGCCGAGTTGGCAGCCCGGATTCGCGCTGGCGATGAATCTGCTCGCAATGAGTTAGTAGAAGCGAATCTCCGTTTCGTAGTTTCGGTCGCCAAGGAATATCAAAACCGCGGACTCTCGCTAGTCGAGTTAATCAGCGCCGGCAATGTGGGGCTGATCACGGCATCGGAGCGTTTCGATGAGACTCGGGGGTTCAAGTTTATCTCCTATGCCGTATGGTGGGTGCGCCAATCTATTCTGCAGGCGCTAATGGAGCAGTCCACGGTGCGAATACCGGTCAATCGCCTGGATATGCTATCTAAGATATCCCGCACCTATGAGGCTTTGCAGCAAGATGGCAGTGTGCCCAGTATGGAGAAGGTTGCGGATACGTTGGGGTTTTCGCAGGATAAAGTCGAACAGACGTTGGTCGACAACCAGCCGATTCGCTCGCTTGACGCGCCCTTTGAAGACGGCGAAGAACGTTGCTTGCTCGATTATCTGAGTCTCGAGGGGCAACTCACCCCCGAAGACGAGGTATTGGTTTTCACGCTCAGGGAAGACATCGACAATGTGCTCGGTGGTCTCAACGAACGCGAGGCCGAGGTTTTGCGGCTTTATTTTGGTTTGCTCAACGAGCCCTCGTTGACGCTCAATCAGATCGGAGGGCGTTTTCAGTTAACCCGTGAGCGGGTGCGCCAAATTAAAGAAATTGCGCTCAGCAAGTTGCGCCATCCCCGTTTTCACGCCAGACTGCGAGCCCACGCAGGCGCATAAGTTTAGACCTAGACCAATAAGAATAACATTGTAAAGCGGTGCACTCCCTGTCGAGTGCACCGCTTTTTTTTGGGCGGTACGCATTTTGCGATGTATAGCACTAGGTGCCTTTGCGAGCAGTTCTGCTGCTTATCTTTCCGCCTATGCGAGACAAGTGGAAAAAATGACCAATTTACCTATCTCATTCTGCTGCCGATATATAGAAGAATAGAAGGAAAAGGAAAGGAGCTATACATGGATTCGACCGATTCGATACGCTCGTCGCGCCGGGTGGGCATTGGGGCTTTCCTCTTTGTTGCTACAAGTCTTTCACTGGGCGCTTTGTTGGCCATTTTATCTAATGGATAAGTTGTTGTTATATATTGATTTGTAGTAATTTATCTATCTATATTTTACCTAATTGCAACAATCTCTTGACGGGCTCTGAGGGCCGCCTTATATTGATTTCTGAGGCGGTGATTAGGGCCTTCTGTATCTTCTCTTTGTACAGAATCCGGTATTATTTCCATCCCCTTGGAGATTCCGGGCGGCCCGCTTAACCTGTTGCTTAGCAATGTGTACGAGTCTGTTTTTTTAGCACTGATTCGTACGTTTCTGGTTAAGTCTGAATGAGAGACTTAACTTGGGCAAAGTGTAGGTATGGGAAAAATCATCGCTATCGCTAATCAAAAAGGCGGAGTAGGCAAGACAACAACGGCTATTAATTTAGCTGCTTGTTTGGCCCTATCCGGCCATCGCACCTTGCTTATCGACCTAGATCCACAGGCCAATGCTACATCTGGTTGCGGCACCGGGATCGGCAGTAAGCAGGCTTCGACCTATGAAGTCTTGCTGGGGCAGGTAAGTGTTCGCGCAGCAGCAGCTTCCACTGATATAGAAAACCTTTTTATGGTCCCCGGGCATATTCGCTTGGCCGGTGCCGAAGTCGAGATGGCTTCGATGATCGGTCGCGACAAGCGTTTGGCCGAGGCACTGCGTCCGGTGGCTGATAGTTACGAATATGTACTTATTGATTGCCCGCCGTCGTTGGGATTGCTTACGGTCAATGCGCTGACTGCGGCCAATTCAGTACTCATTCCCCTACAGTGTGAATACTACGCTTTAGAAGGGGTGAGCAAACTCGATGCTTCGATTCGTCTTGTGCAGCGCTATCTCAATCCCAACCTGGAGATTGAAGGCGTCTTGTTGACGCTCTATGACGACCGCTTGCAACTTTGCCGTCGAGTTGCCGAAGAGGCGCGTAAATATTTTGGTGAAAAAGTCTACGAGACTATTATTCGCCGAAGTATCAGCCTAGCTGAAGCCCCGGGTTTTGGTCAACCCATCGCGCTATATGATCCAGGTTCAAGAGGTACGGATAATTACAATAGCTTGGCCTCTGAGGTTTCTGCGGGTTAGTTGTTTGGTCCAATGATCGCCTTTCCTACGCCCAATTATTCAAAAGAGCATATTTAGCTTGACGCGGCCCTTTTTTTGCTATAGTATATGCATTATTGTATATTTAGATGCATAAATTGCGATTTTGAGAAAGGTTGCTCATGAATTCTTATCAGCAGGTTAATTCCGATGATTCTATTGATCGAGTTGCATTAAAGGGGCAAGTGATTCAGTCCTCTGGCAAAGTCGATTCTTGTGAATTTATCACTCAAAATGCCCAAGTCCGCCATTTGTTGTCTCAGGCTGATCGCGTGGCAAAAGCACCTGCCACTGTGCTTATCACCGGAGAGAGCGGTACGGGCAAAGAGGTGTTAGCTAAGCGTTTGCACGAACACAGTCCACGGCGTCGGGCGGCGTTTATACGGCTCAATTGCGCTTCGTTATCTGAAGGTGTGCTCGAGAGCGAGCTTTTTGGACATGAAAAAGGGGCCTTTACCGGCGCAATCCGTCAACGTCTGGGTCGCTTCGAGCAGGCGGATCGGGGGACTTTATTTCTCGACGAGATCGGAGCAGCAGATTTGCGGGTGCAATTGCGTCTTTTACGCGTGCTGCAAGAACGCGAGTTCGAACGGGTCGGGGGGACGGAAACGCTACGGGTCGATGTGCGGGTCATCGCCGCGACCAATGTGGATTTGCAGGAGGAGGTCCGCAGGGGGAATTTTCGCGAAGATCTCTTTTATCGCCTCAATGTCATACAGCTCAAGCTCCCACCTTTGCGCCAGCGCAAAGGCGATATCCCGCTTTTGGTCGAATATTTTATTCGCAAGCTGGATACAGGCAAAGGCGGGCGGATTCGCACGGTCGATGCGGCGGCGCTGGATCACTTATCGGCGTATCCGTGGCCGGGCAATGTGCGGCAATTGGAGAATGCGGTTGAACGCATGGTTGTGCTCGCAGGTGGGGCGGTGTTGCAGCGGACGGATGTGCCTGAAGAAGTGTTGAATTGGCGGGCGGATGATGCGGAACTTGTGGTGGACGGGGAAGGGTTCAGGGAGGCGCGATGTTCTTTTGAGCGGCATTTCCTCTGTTCGGCATTGCACCGGTATCACGGGGTAATCTCACAGGTTGCCGAGGCTGTGGGGCTATCGCGCAAGAGTTTGTACGCAAAACTGGAGTATCTCGAGATCGATTACGAACGATACCGTCTACGATCATAAGTTTTCTCTGAGTGCCTGGCGGAACTTTGTCCTTTGTCCTTTTAGGTAGGTGCGGTGTTCGCCGTCCGGTGCTTCATTGGCGAGGGCCTGGCCCATAATGGCGGCGGCTTGAGCGTGTCGGCCGAGGAGGTGGAGTAACTCGGCGTAGGTATCTAGGTAGATCGGGCTTGTAGCTTCGAGCTTGACGGCCTGCATTGAGAGGCCCAGGGCATAATGCAGGCGTAGGCCTTCCTCGGCGTAGGTCCAGGCCAAGTTGTTGAGAATCATCGCATCGTTTGGTGCGCGGGCTAGGCCCCGTTCGTAGTATTCGATGGCGCGGTCGGGTTGCCGGTGTTCAGAATAGATCCGGGCGATGTCGACGGCGTCGATTACCTGGCTCGCGAATGCTTTGTGAAAAGTGCTGTCGGCTTGTGGATAGCGTTTTTGCCGCAGTTGGCAATCGCCTAAGATGAGCAATAGTTGCGGGGCATCGGGTTGAATAAGGAGAGCCTCGACAAGTATGTTTTCAGCTTCGGCGAAATGCTCCCTTGAAATGAGAATGCGACTGAGTTCGCTGCGGGCGAAGAGGTGATTGTAGTCGAGCTCGATCGCCTGTCGAAAGGCCGTCATAGCTTCGTCGGCACGATCCTGCTGGCCGTGTAGCCATCCCTGCATCGCCGATAACCAGGCGCTCTGCGGGTGGGCGGTAGCCAGGCGCGTGAGGATCTGCGTTGTCTGCTCGAAACGTTCATAGCGCAAGCAGATATCGCGGAGGACGGCGTAGAGCTCGCCATTGTCCGGTTCCAAGTCGATCGCCCGGCGGAGGAAGTCCAACGCCGGGTCCAGTTGATCCAGTCCCATATGGGCCAGGGTGGAGATGACGAGCAAGTGGGCGGTGTCGCCCTCTTCGCGCAGGGCTCGCCGGGTTTCGGTCAGGGCTTGCTCGTAGAGACTGTCGCGCAGGTAGATTTGTGCCAATTGCGTATGGGTGCGGTAGGCCCCGCATTGCGGGTTGTCGATGACGAAGACACCGAGCAGAGCGGCGCAGCAGAACAGATACCGGGTCATCAGTACTCGTGACGGTAGGTGTAGATGTGGAGGAGCAAGCCAATGGCGACGAGATTGGAAAGCAAAGATGATCCCCCAGAACTTAAGAAGGGCAAGGGCAATCCGGTAACGGGCATGACGCCAATGGTCATACCGATATTGACGAAGACGTGAAAGGTCAACATCGAGGCCAGGCCGATGGCGATCAGGCTGTAGAAACGGTTCTTGACCATTGCCCCGATTTGTAAGGCGCGGGTGATAATGAAGAAGAACAGGGCCAATACCACCAAGGCACCGACAAAACCCAATTCTTCGCCGATGACGGAAAAGATAAAGTCGGTATGGGCCGCAGGAAGGAACTCGTATTTGGTTTGCGTACCGCCGAGAAAGCCCTTGCCGGTCAAGCCGCCGGAACCAATGGCGATTTTGGACTGGATGATATTCCAACCGGAACCGAGCCGGTCGCTCTCGGGATCGAGAAAGGTCATAATTCGGTCTTTTTGGTACTGGCGCAGGAAATGGTCCCACAGGTATACGGTGATCAGACCCGCTGAGAGGTTGACGGCGATCATGGTGATGGTCACCCAGAGCCGGCCTAAGAGCAGGTGGATGAAAGCGGTGCTGCCGATAATGAAAGTGGCGAAAATATAGGGTGCGGCTCCTTGCCACAACGGTTCGAAAGAACAGATGACGCTGATGATCGGCGAGACGACGAGAAAGATGAAGAGTTTGCGCATACCGGCCCAGTAGAGCATCGGAAAGAGTGGTGCGCCAAAGGAAATTGCGGTGCCGAGGTCGGGTTGGCGCACGATCAGGGCCATGGGCACGAGGCTGATGCACAGGGCGCCGAGGAAGCCGCGAGGTTTGTTGATCCTCTCGGTTGTGCAGTCGCTCAGGTAGCGCGCGAGGGCGATGATCGTCGTGATTTTAGCTAGCTCGGAGGGTTGCAGGCGCAGGGGCCCCAAACGCAGCCAGCGGGCAGCGTCGTCGCCAGTGCCCCAGGCCAATACCGCTAGGAGGCTCAATAGGCCGAAGAGATAGAGGGGGTGGGCAATACTGTAGATGACTTTGTCGGGAATATAGACGATAGCCAAGCTCACCGCTAAGGCAAAGAAGGCGAATTTGGCTTGTTTGTCCCAGGCGTTCTGGACTGCGGTCGAGTCGCTGTGGAAGGCGGCGCTGTAGATCATCGTCACGCCCAGCAACACCGTTACCAAGGTGGCGGCCAGGAGTAGGAAATCGAGTTCGCGAAACAGGCGCATGGGCGGACTTTCAGTGTGCGGTTAGCAGCGTGTCGGTGGCCGCCTGGTCGGCGGTGCCGCTTTGCTTGAAGTAGGCCTCGATGACTTGGCGCACGATTGGGCCGGCTACCGCGCCGCCGCCGCCGCCGCCTTCTATCACGGCGGCAATGGCGATCGTCGGGTTCTCATAAGGCGCAAAGGCTACGAACCACGCGTCGTTGTTGCGGTTGGGTACTTGCGCGGTGCCGGTCTTGGCGGCGATTGCTATGCCATCGATCTGGACTCTGCGTCCGGTGCCACGGTTTCCGTATACAACTTGGTACATGGCTTTGCGCACGATTTTCAATGTTGCCGGGGTGATTCCTTCGATGGGTTGACGCTCGGGTGGTTCGCCGCTCAGATAAGGCGTGACCAGGTAGCCGCCATTGGCGATCGCGGCGGTGTAGCGGGCCATTTGGATTGGGGTGACCAGCATCGCGCCTTGCCCGATGATGAGGTTGAGCAGGTGGCCAAAGGTCCAACCTTCGCGTTCCTGATAGTATTGGCGCGACGGCAGCAGGCCTTCGGCTTCGCTGGGGTCGAGGGCGATACCCGTCGGATGGCCGAAACCGAATTTGTCCGCGTATTCTCGCCAGGTTTTAAACCCGAGGATTTGTGCTAGATGGTGGAAATAGATATTGCAGGAGGTTTCGATCGCCTCTAAGAGGTTCATCTCGCCGTGGCCGTCGAGTTTATTGCAGTGAAAGACGACGTCACCGACCGCCAGAGAACCGGCGCAGGCTTCGAAAGTGCTCAAGGTGTCGGTGATACCCGTTTCAAGGGCGGCGATGGCACCGATCATCTTCAGTGTGGATCCCGGGGGGTAGCGTCCCCTGATGGCCCTGTTGAGCAAGGTCGTCTTGCTTTGCAGCACCTTCTGGCGTTCTTCCTGGGCTTGGAAGGATACGAATATATTGGCGTCGAAAGTCGGTTTGTTGACCAGGGCTAGCACGGCGCCGGTTTGCGGGTTTATCGCGACGATCGATCCGGCAAGCGTATCGGGCAAGGCGCGTTCGGCGGCGAGCTGGACTTCGAGGTCGATGGTCAGGTGCAGTTCGTTGCCTGATACGGCCCACTGGTCGAGCTCGGGAAGCTCGCGTCCGGTGCGTCCTGCGGCGTCGACTTCGAGGTAGTGGACGCCGTCTAGGCCGCGCAGGTTATTCTCGTAAATCTTCTCGATTCCGGTTTTACCGATGAAATCCCCGGGCATGTAAGTTTTCCCCGGCGCGTTTATCAGGCTCTGGTCCTGAATAATGCCCATATAACCGAGCAGGTGGGCAGTCGAGTGGCTATAGGGGTAATGGCGTTGGGTCTCGATCTCGATGTCGAGTAGCGGCCAGTCGGCTTTGAGCAACTCTTCGACGATCGACACGGTGCGGAAATCGACATCGCGCTTGAGGCGGATAGTGCGGTGGCGTCGGCTGTAGTTGTCGTTGATTTCGTGATCACCGATGGCCTCCTTGAAGGCGGTCGCGGTCGCGTCGAAATCCTTGCGCGTCGTGCGTTCCAACGAGACGGAGTAGAAGGCGCGGTTGCGGGCCAGAACCCGTCCGTCGCGGTCGTATATCAGGCCGCGAGGGGCTTTGATCCGCTTCTGGGCTATGCGATTTTCGTCCGATTCGCGGGCGTAGTCGTCCGATGTGGTGACTTGCAGGTACAACAAGCGTAGGACCAGCACGGCGAAAAGCAGGGTGACGACTCGGAGGAGGCCGTTGATCTGCGGGCGTTGGTCCTGTTGCGGCAGATGTTCCACGTTGGATTCAGATGGGAAACAGGTAACGCCTAAGATTCAGGCCGGCGGAGAAGAGGGTGCCGAGCAGGGCCGTGTAGACTGCGCGGCCCAAACCGTAGCGCAACCAGAAATAGGGCACGTCCAGCAAGCCTATGGCGCTGGTGCCGAGATAGTAGATCAGGTCGTGGCAGAGCACGGCGCCGAAGAGCAGGCCGATCTGGACTTGGATATTGTCGGCGACGATGCGCGAGCGGCCGTAGCCGACGGCAAAGCCGATGAGCGATTTGCTCAGGGCGTTGAGCCCTAGGTCGGCGGGGTGGTAGATGTCCTGCATAAAGCCAATACCGAAACCCATGCAGATGGCGACGAGCGGCCCTTCGCGCAAGGCTATATAGGTCAGGGCCAGGAGGATCAAGTCCGGTTTGAGCGAAGAGATCTCGAAAAAATCGATCCAGGTGGTTTGCAGCGCGAAGGCTAATACCAGCAGGAAAATATAACGAATCGAGTCCATATCACTTGGGAATCTGTAGGGTTGTGCCCGCCAGCAGCGTCGAAGAAGGGCTGATATTGTTCTGGCGAGCGATTTCGTTGGGTTCGCGGCCGAATTTGCGGGCGATGCTATAGAGGGTGTCGCCCTGGACCACGGTGTAGACGCTCTTGTCGACAATGGCCAGTTGTTGCCCCGGTTTGATGATTGCGTTGTTCAAACCGTTCGACGCCTGTAGGTCATTCACGCTGATCTTAAAACGCCGGGCCAGGTCCCAGAGCGTGTCGCCTGGTTGCACCGTATAGATTTTGCGGCCCTTGCCATCGGAGACCGTAGGCGCTGGACGTCGAGGTTGCAGTTTCCACAAGACGAGTTTCTGTCCGGGTCTAATCAGTGTTTTATCAAGTTTGTTCCAGCGCATCAGGTCGCGTAGGCGGACCCCGTTTTGGTGGGCGATGCGGTCGAGCGAGTCGCCGGGGCGCACGGTATAGGTCCGTTTTGTTTGGTCTCTACCCTTACTGGCGCTGAGTTCAATGCCCGGAGCGGCGGGAATGTAGAGAATCTGTTTCGGCCGGATGAGATTGGGGTTCTTGAGGCTGTTGGCCGCGGCGATCGTCCGGGTGTTGATGCCGAAGGCCTTGGCGATGCTCGAGATATTGTCGCCGTATTGTACCTCGTACTGGTAGACGGCGGCTTTTTGTGCCGAGGGCAGGCGGGCGTATTTTTCGAGAAAGAGCGCGCCCTTGTCCGGCGGCACCCGCAGGCGATAGGGGGGGGCGCCGGGCGGGGTAATGGCCTGGCGCAGTTCCGGGTTAAGGTCGCGCAGGGCCGCGTATTTGATGTCTAGGATTTTGGCAGCGGCAACTAAGTCGACGTAGGGCCACTTCTTGGGGAGGGTGACTTCTTCGTAAGCGAAGGCCGCTTCGAACTCCTCGAGTTCGAAGCCAAAGAGCTGCGGTTCCTTAGCGATGATCGCCGCGGCCATAAAGAGCGGCACGTAATTTTTCGTTTCGCGCGGTAGTTCGAGTTGCCAGAAGTCGCGGGTGCCTGCTTTGGCGATGGCCCGGGTGACTCGTCCCGTTCCTGAGTTATAAGCGGCCAGGGCCAAACGCCAGTCAGAAAAATGGCGGAAGAGGTCTTGTAAGTGTCGCGCCGCACCGACAGTGGATTTGATCGGATCGCGGCGCTCGTCGACCCAATGCGTGCGGTCGAGGCCGACCATCTGGCCGGTATGTGCCATAAACTGCCATAAGCCGACCGCCCGGGCCCGCGAATAGGCCTTGGGATTGAAACCACTTTCGATCATTGCCAGGTAGAAGAGGTCGGTGGGTAGATTTTCGCGGCGCAAGATGTCGTTGATCAGTGAGTTGAAACGTCCCGAACGGCGCATCCAGGTGGAGAAGGTCTGGCGGCCCCTGGTTTGGAAAAAGTGGATGCTGGCGGCGACTCGGGCATTGGCGTCGATGGGGATGTCGCATCGGCGGCTGAGTTGGTGGATGCGGACCAGTGGTGCGGCGTCGGGGGGCAGGTCCTCGATGGTCTCTTCGGACAGGCCTTCGAGCAGGAGAACTAAGGGGCTGTCGTCCGAAAAATGTTCCAGATGAGGTAGAAGGTCCAGGTAGGCTTTTTCGATCGCTACACCCAGACTTGCGGCTTCAGTGGTATCGGTGGGGGTGTCGTGTTCGTCGAGGTCGGCTAGGATCCGGAAGGCGCGGTCTAAGTCTTCCTGTGATCGTTGGGCTTGGTCTAGGGTCTGGCCCTCGATCGCCCGAAGCAAGTGCCAACGCGCGGCGCGGAGATCGGAAATGTCGGTGGGTATATCGGTGGGTATGTCGGTGGGTATGTCGGTGGGCACCGTCTCGTCGAAGACCGTGCTTTCTCCCCTTTGCCAAGGCGCACAGGCCAGTAATGTCAAGGAGAGACCGAAACTAAAAAGCAGCGAACGCACTGGGGATTAATCCTCTCGGGGGACGAGGATTTGGGAGCGGACTTTCAGGGCGTTGGGGTAATAGGCTTCGATTTTCTCGGTAGCCGCCTGGGCTTGGGGGTCGGTGCGGTAGTGGCCGACTTCGACTTTGTACCAGGGTGCCTTGAAGGTTACGTCAATGTCCGGGCGGCGCAGGCGCTTTATGGCGCGGCCTTTGAGGCGGTTGGCTTCGTCGTGGGAGAGGAACTGGTCAATTAATACCCGCCAGCCGAAGGTGCGCACCATTTCAGTGGTTTTTTCCGCTTCTGCGGGGCGCGGTGTTTCAACTGCGGTGGCGCTCGGGTTGCTCAGCGGTGTTTCGATCGTGGCGCTGATGACATAGGCGTCGGCGTAATCGGGGCCGAGGGCGGCAACGCGACTTTTGAGCTTTTGCGCTTCTTGGCGGGTTTCGTATTGTCCGGCTTGCAGCAGGAAATGTTCGTCCCGGGTGATTAGATGGACCGTCGTGCCGAGCATCTGTTCCAATTCGGCTTGGCGCCTGCGGGCCACGGCCCCATTGCTTAAAGTTACCAACTGCAGTCGGAAGACGTTGACCGGTCCGTATTCGACGGGCAAGTCGGCGTCGATCTCGCTTGTGGGGTTGACGGTGGGTTCGCTGGTGAATTCGACGGTGGGTTCGCTGGTGAATTCGACGATGGGTTCGTGCAGACTTGCGCGTTGGAAGACCGGCTGGATTAGCAAGAGGTCTTCGCCGAGGGAGCGGACGTCGAAAGTCTCGCGGACACTCTGCGCCGCGTCGACTGGCCCGGCGAGCAAGTTCGGCGTGTTCGACGGACCGGCGCAACTGACGGCGCCGAGTAAAACTAGGAGCAGGAGCGGGGAGCGTTTCACGTTTCGACCCAAGTGCATAGAGCGGGCTCGAATGGGGCGCGAGCAATGCCTTTTTCCGAAATGATCGCTGTGACTAGCCGGTTGGGGGTTATGT
Organism: Gemmatimonadota bacterium; assembly: GCA_018672475.1. Classification (GTDB taxonomy): domain Bacteria; phylum Latescibacterota; class UBA2968; order UBA8231; family UBA8231. The sequence goes on from JABHFS010000116.1 coordinate 63,571, forward strand.
CGAAGGCCGGGTTGTAGACCGGAACGTCGTCTGGGGCGGTGACTTTGCCCATGCCGGCGCGAATCTCCGCGGGGTCCCGCTCTTCGATGGGGATTTCCTCGCCTGAAGCGAGGGAAATATCGAGGGTGGAGATCGGGGCCGCTACGTAGAAGGGCACGCCGTGTTCACGGGCTAGGATGGCCAGCCCGTAGGTGCCGATCTTATTGGCTACGTCGCCGTTGCGGGCGATGCGGTCGGCGCCGACGATACAGCAGTCGATGGTTTCACTACGCAGGACCGAGGCGGCCATATTGTCGCAGATGACTTTGACGTCGACACCGCTTTGCATTAATTCCCATGCGGTTAGCCTCGACCCTTGCAAAAGCGGTCGGGTTTCGTCGGCGAAGACGGCGACATTTTTCCCAGCCTCCTGGGCTGCGTAAATGACCCCGAGGGCGGTGCCGTAATCGGCGGTGGCTAGGCCCCCGGCGTTGCAGTGGGTGATGACTTGGCTGCCGTCGCGCAGCAATTCGGCGCCGTTGCGGCCCATTTGGCGACAGATGCGGCGGTCTTCTTCGAATAGGTGGTCGGCCGTCGCGAGGAGCGCGTCGCGGATGGTCTGGTTACCGGAATCCGGGTGGGTCGACAGAAGCGCGCGCATCTGGTCGAGGGCCCAGAACAGGTTGACCGCGGTGGGACGGGTGCGGGCGAGCCGGTCGATAGAGGCTTCGACCCGACGGCGGAATTCTGCCGGATCGCAGTCGATGGCCTCTTGCGCGCCGACGACGACCCCGTAGGCGGCAGCCAAACCGATGGCCGGAGCGCCGCGTACCATTAGCACTTCAATGGCTTGCGCGATGGTCTCGACATCGGAGCAAGTCTCGTAGATCACTTCTTCGGGCAAGCGGGTTTGGTCGAGCAGGACCAGCGCGTTGTCCTGCCATTTGAGTGTTTGTACCGGCATTAGAATTGCGAAAATTCGAAGCTGGTTTCTTCTTTCGTTTCTTCTTTCGTGTCTTCTTCCGTTTCCCACCGATCTTCGAACTCGGTGCGCTCGGCATCGCCCCAAAGGCGCTCGAGGGCATAGAAGTCACGGGCTTCTTGGCGGAAGATATGCACGACGAAATGCACGTAGTCGAGCAGTATCCATCGGCCGGAATCGACACCCTCGACATGCCAGGGTTTTTCGCCGATCTCAGCAAGCTTTTCTCGCAATTCGCTGGCGAGGCTGCGCACGTGTTGTGCGGAGGTGCCCGTGCTGAGTAAAAAATAATCGCTGGTGTCGGTGACTTTGCGCAGATCGAGCAGGGTGATATCAAGCCCTTTTTTATCCTGCAGGATTTCTACGATACGTTTGATTTTTTTGTCTTCATGTAGTGACATAAAGCTACTTTCTCACTTTACTGTTTATCGTCGAGCAGGCCTATGCGACGGTAGTCGCGCCCGATGACGATTGAGACGTCAGCCAGATGGAACTGGTCTTCCTGCTTTTGTTGGATCAGATGGGGTATGCCCAATACGTCGGCCACCTGACGCGCCTGGTCAAGGTCTCCGCTGAGGTCGATGACTAGGCTATGCAAGTGATCGAAGCTCCTGGCATTGCCCTCATGGATTACATCTAGGCCCAATGTGCGCGCCTTATTGCGCAGCCGGGCGGCCACTTGCGTTACGCCGCAGCCGTTGAGAATTTCGACTCTAATGGGTTCGGGAAGCGGAACGGCTGGTGACTTTGCAGAGATCGCTTGTGGAGTTGGGGCCGGTGCCGCAAAATGAGGCCAGAGGGCTGAGCCTAAAAGAATGCTTATTGCCGCTGTGGCCAGGACCCATAATATTCGCTCCTGCACCTAGGAATTACTCCCCGCTTCGCCGAATGGGCAGACGATCGGAAAACGCTCTTGTTCACATGTAATAGATGGTATAAATGAATGAAAAGTGGTTAATTAAGTCAAATGTGAAGTTGGGGTGGATGGAGGGGCGAAGGACAAGCCCTCCGTCACTCCTCCGGTAGTTGGCGAGGTGAACGCGAGTATATCCAAATGGAGGAGCGAAAATGGAGTGGTTGAGAGAGGAAGATTTTGCAGGACGGTTTTCGATGAGGGATTTCCTTGGAGCCTGTCATCAGGCGTTCGAATTGTATGGGCAGGGTGTAATCGTCAATCCGCCGCGAGAGGAAGTGGTCGAAGAGCGCGGGGAACTGGATTATTTTGCTTTGGATATGCCGGCGCAGTGGCCAGGGAAGTATCGGGCACGGAAGATTATCGAGGAGTTTTCGGATGTGAAGCAGGGGAGGCTGGCTAAGCGGGAGGCCTATATCGAATTCGAAGATTTGCAGCAGGGGAAGGTGGTGCGGGTTGACGCGGGTTTTATCACCGATATGCGCACGGGGGCGGCGGGGGCGTTGGGGATTAAGTATTTGGCGGGAGAGGGGATAAGGCGCGTGGCGGTGTTGGGGACGGGGCGGATCTCGCGGAATTTGGCGTTGGCTTGTGATGAGCTTTTCGAACTGGACGAGATTCGCTGCACTAGTCGCAAGGCGGAGAATCGGGCCGCATTTGCCGCGGAGGTAGGGGCGGGGTTAAAGGCAGATCTGCGGATGACAGAGTCGATCGCGGCGTGTGTCGACTCTGCGGAGGCGGTGCTGACGGCGGTGCCGACTCCGCAGCCTATTTTGACCGAGTTGTTGTTGGCGGGCGTCGGTTATGTGACGGTGATTGCCGGGGACGGGCGCACGAGACAGCTTGCCCTGGAGGTGTTGCAGCGACGCGGAGTGGTGGTGGATGTGTTAGAACAGGCACAGAAGTCGGGGGAGTTTCGCGCGGCGAGTGAGGTGGGGGCGATGGATACGATCCGTTTACTGCCGGGGAGAGAGGGTGAAATACTGGATATTGGCGACGCGGCTTGTGGGCGTTTGGGTGATTCCACGCCGAGTGTGGCTTATTTGACGGGGATGGGGGCGCAGGATTTGTGTTCGGCGGCGATGGTTTACGAAGATTCGCTACTTAAATAAACCCGAATATTTAAAGGTCATGATATAGTCCTGCGAGCCCTTGTTTTTTGCGGCTCGTCGGTTGTCGTAGACATCCCAGCCGAAGCCGAAAAGAAATTGGTCTTTGTAGAAGGAGACGGCCAATCCCATCGAGATGGCGAGCGAGTTTTCGGTAGATAGGGCTTCGAGCACATTGCCGATGGCGGTGAAGTGCACGCCGGAGATGGAGGGGTTGTCGACATTGTGCCAGCCGGCGAAGGCCAGGCCCGGCAGACCGATAAGGCGTTCGGTTTTGCCCTTGATCGTAGTGCCGTCTGTATTTGTGTAGTTGCGGCCGGGGCGGATGGTGAGAAAGGAGATCAGGGGTTTGGCCTCGAATTCCCATTTCCAGCCGCCGGCCTCGAAAATTTGCGAGATGCTCTGCGGCGGCGCGCCGGGATAGCCATGGGTGGTAATTTTGAGTCGCACCCGGCGGTTGTCTTTTTCTAAGAGGCGCAAATTAAGGTCCTCGGCCAACACTCGCCCGCCGCTCGACTCGTAGATCTTGACTTTCTTCTGTTGGGTCGTGCCCTTGGGATCGTAATTCTGGTCGAGCTTGGTCCATTCGATAATTATTTCACGGCCGACCAACGCTAGTCGCAATGAATCGGGAATTTGGAAAGCGACATCGATCTTGGTGCCGTCTTTTTGCACGATGGGGGCATTGTTCCAACCGACACCGAGATTGGATGATGTTTCACCGCGCGAGACCATGACCTGGGTGACGCGTGCGAGGTCGATATTCTCTAGTGCTCCGTGGCCCTTGTATTTGAGTGGCCGGGCGCGGTCTTTGACGTCGTTGCTAACCAATAATACGCGACCCAGGCGCTCGCCGAGGCTTTCGGGGTCGAAGAAGACTTTGAGGCGGGTCGACTCTCCCGGGGCGAGCGCGAATTGCGCCGGCTCGATACTGGCCTCTTTGTTTTGCGGATGCGATTCGACCTGTAATACGGTGTCGCCGGCGTTGGTGGCGACGATGGTCTGCTCCGAGCGCTCGCCCAACACTACGTAGCCGAAATCGACGACGCCCTTGGGGTGCAACTCGATTTCGGCGGCGACGCCATTGCCGTTGAGCAGGATGTCGAGCGTTTCCATGCCCTCTTCCCAGAAACCGTCCAAATGCAAATTGCCCGAGATCGTGCCGCGCCCAGAGGGGCTGAAGGCAATATGCAAAGGCAAGGTGCGCAGGCTATTGGCCGGCAGCAGGAATTTATTCTTCGGGTCTATTTGCGTATAGAGGGTGAAATCGTCGCTGGTCGAGCGGATCTGGTGGATATTGAGGTCGGCGTTGCCGATGTTGGCGATTTCGATGACCTTGCTGCTGTTTTCGCCGACGGCGACCTGGCCAAAGTCCACGGTCGTGGGGCTGAGTTTGAGGAATTGGCCGACACCCTGCAACCTTAAGGTCTGTGTGCCGGCTTCGGTCACGACGCTGAGGGCGGCCTGGCGGGCACCGATTTCCTTGGGCGAGAAGCCGAGCGCGACTTTCGCGCTGGTGCCTGGCTGTAGTAGGACAGAACTCTGTTTGAGGCTGAACTCGATGCCCTCGTCGGCGGATAGGCCCATTTGCACGGCGAAAGGGCTGCCGCCCCTATTCCACAACAACAGATGGTCGCGCGCGGTCTTGCCAATGGGCACGCTGCTGAAATCAATGCCGGTGCCGTTGAGGATTTCGATGTGTGGTGGACTGATCTGGGCGCGGCCTTGCAGTGGGATTTCGATGTCGGGAGCTTGCGGGTCGTTGGTGCGCAGGTGCAAGGCGCTGATTTTGTCGCCTTCGTTTTGCGGGCCGAAGACTACGCTCAATTCGAGTCGTTCGGTGGGGGCGATGGTCGCCGGAAAGAGCGCGCCGGAGAGGGCGAAGGCAGCGCCGTCGATCTGTGCGCTCTCGATGTGTAAGGCGGCCTGGCCCTGGTTGAGGAGGGTGACGCGGCGTACGGGGCGCTGGCCGAGTTCGACGGTTTCGAAGTTGATGCCGACCTCGGGTAAGGGGGAGATGGCGGCTTGCGGGGCTAAACCTTGGCCTTGCAATGGTATGCTGAGCGTGTCGAAATCGGGCGAGGTGACGATGAGTTCGGTCGCAAAGGGGCCGCCGTGTTTGGGGGCGAAGGTTATCTGTAGTCCCTTTTCGCCACCGGGTTCGGGCAAAGAGTCAATTGTCTGTTGGATGGCGAAGGGTGCTTGCGGGTTGGCCAGGACGACCTGGCCGGATGTTGCGGGTATGGCGCCAATATTTTTTATCGCGAAGGCATCGGTCGCCGAAGCGCCGATTTGCACGGCGCCGAAATCGAGTCCGGTTGCGGGTAGCAACGAGAATGCCGGTCGCGCAGCGGACGCCCGCAAGGGGACGGTAAAGGTCTCGTCTTTGAAAAAGGATTTGACCCGGAGGGTGAGCATTCCGGTTGCCGGGCCGACGGTCGCCGCGGTAAAATACACTGGGATAGCGGACGCGGATTTGCTGGATAGGCGAAGCGTGTCGGGGGGTGCAGTAAATCCGTCTCCATCGATCGTGACGACGATTTCTAACTCGTCGTCACTCTGGTTAGAAAGACGGAGTTCCCCTTGTACTTTTACGTTGATTTTGACAGCCCCTAGATCGAGTTCGCTCGGTTCGATGGCAAGGGGTTGCGCGTGCAGGACGCCGGGCAGCAGCAGGAAAACTAAGATGAGTAACATTGCGGACCGTACATAAAAAGAAGAGCGACCAACCCACCAGAATACCGGATACAATGTTTGTCGAAGTGCCACGTCCTAAAGGAGTGGAAAACTTCCTCTTGGGTATTCTTTCGCAGATTCAGGTCACTCTTTGTATTTAAGAACATACACCATACTATCTTGTAATGTCAAGCGGCAAGGATTTGCGCAAGCCCTCCGACGAGCCGGTCCATGCCCACCACTACGTCTTCTTGGCGCAAGGCGCCATAGGCGATGCGGAGATAACAGGCGTCGTTTAGGCCGAAGGCGTCGCCGGGAATAACGGCCACTTTGTGCTCCTGCACCAGGCGGGTGACGACGTGCATTGCGTCGAGGTCCGTTTGTAGACGCACGAGGAGATAGAAAGCTCCCTCAGCGGCGGGAACCTGGACCTGGTCACCGAGTTGGGTGAGGCGTTCGAGACAGAGTTGGCGGACGGCGTCGATATCGGCGAGGAAGCCGCGGCAGTAGGCGGGCCCGGCGGTGAGGGCGCCTAGCGCCGCACGCTGTGAAATGACCGGCGGGCAAATGATAACGGTATCTTGGGCTTTTTCTAGGGAGGAGAGCAAATGGCGTGGGGCGACGAGGTAGCCGACGCGCCAACTGGCAAGGCTGTAGGCTTTGGAGAAGGAGAATAACGAGATCGTGTGCGCGCGGCTTTCGGGCAAGGATCCGGGCGAGAAGTGCCGCGCCTCGCCGTAGGTGAAATATTCGTAGGCCTCGTCGGCGAAGTGGTAGAGCGCCCGTTCGCCGCAGAGCCGGTTGATGGCGGCGAGGTCGTCGGGGCGGTAGACGGCGCCCGAGGGGTTGTTGGGCGAGATGGTGACGATGGCGCGGGTGCGCGGGGTGATGGCTGTGGCGATGGCGTCAAGGTCGAGTTGGTAGTGGGCATCAGTGTCGACGAGCACCGCCCTGCAGTTGGCCATGCCGATTGCCATTTCGTGGTTGAAGTAGAAAGGCGACATGATGATGACTTCGTCGCCGGGGTCGGCGACGGCCAGCAGGGCGTGATAGAAGCCCATGTTGGAGCCGGCGGTGACCATGATCAATTGATCGTCGGCAACCTCAATCTGGTTTTCGCTGGCGAGTTTTTTTCGCAGGGCTTCTTGTAGCTCCGGCAGACCGCGGGCGGCCTGGTAATGGTGTTCGGCGACGGTGTTGCCGAAGCGGGTGGCTTCCTGTATCGCTTCGGGCGGCGGCGGATAATGCACGACGCCCTGGCCGAGGGAAATGGTGCCGGGGGTTTCGCGGATCAGCGCGGCGACGTGCGGAATTACCGGGCTTTGCACCGCCTGCATGCGTTTTGAGTTGGTCATGGAGATTAAGTTCGGGAATTGGCGATTGCATTGCAAGATGAACGGGGTCTAATTCGTGCGAAGGCTTTTAGCATTGATGGCTAAAGGGGTGGTGGGATGGCCCGGTCGCGGAGTGCGTCTCCGGGTATTTTTAGTCCCCCGGGTCGTCGACACGACCACTCCCCTTGGCCCTTGCCCAACCAGGCCCTTTACCCCCACTTCCATCCCGAAAAACGCCCTGCGTCCGCATCTTGGAAGCTTGGGGGTTTATGCTGTGGTTATAGGTGGTAAAAGAGTTTCAGTGTTTTGTATGCCTACTGTAAGGCTTCTTGTAATAAGTCGTAGAGTCGGTCTATCTCGGCACAGGTCTCCGGGTCGAGGAAATAGCTCAGCGGACCGCGGTGGACTTGGTTGGGGAAGAGGCCGCGTTTGTGCATCAGGTAGCGCTCGACGACGATAAAACCGTCTAAGCCGCCCTGGAGCTGTAAAGTGCATAGCGCGCAGATGGGAAAGTAGATCTTATAGGCGCGTTCTTCGTCGCCGTCGACTAGGGCCTGCCACAGTGCTGTGGTGCCGTCGAGCAATTCTACGCCGGGAATGGTGCCCTTGATGCCGCGGCGGAAGGAGTCGATCAACAGGACGCCGCCGCTGCCTTCGTAGATCGAGGCTTTGCCGTCAGTGTGGTCGCGCAGCGCCGAGATGCAGGGGCCCAAGGGAGAGGCTTCGGGTTTGAAGAGGATGCGGTCGCCGTGGTCTGCGAAGAGCGAGGCCTGGAATTCGATGCTCATCGGGTTGCCGACATAGGAGCTGGCGTCTTGGATGATGACGGGGATTTTGATCTCTTCTAAGAGGGCCTCGAAGTAGGCGCGCAATTCGCTTTCGCCCAGCGAACGGGAAATCGGCGGAATGGCCATTACGGCAGCGGCACCGCCGTCTTCGGCGGCGCGACTGTAGGCGCGGGCCTGGGCGGTACTTTCGGCGCCGACGCTAATGATTACCGGGCCGCGGTCACCAGCGTATTTAACCAGCTCGGCGGGCAGCAACAGGCGTTCCGTCGCGGTGAGGCGCAATAGGTCGGAGACTAGGGCGAGGCAGAATCCGTGAGCTCCTGTCTCGAAGAGGTAGTCGACTTGTTTGACTAGCGTAGTGGAGTCGATTAGCTGGTCGTCGGTGTAGGGCATATGGACGACGGGTAGGACGTCTTTGATTTCGTGGCTCATGCGTTGTTGTCCCGTTTTACTTGGCGAATGATGGCGAAGAGTTGCGCGGCGATATCATCGTTGGCCGCGGCGACGAAATAGGCGAATTTTCGGCGTTGGCTATAGACGGGTTTGCGGTTGACTTCAGTATAACAGACCGCACCGGCTTCTTCGGCGATCAGCGAGGGCGGACCGGCGTCGTAGATTTCGACCTGGCGGGTTAGGTAAGCGCAGTGCTCGCCTTCGGCAAGTCGCGTCAGGACTAAGGCGGCGCCGATTGGGCGCTCGTGTGGATCGAATGTGGGTCGGGCGAGAGCTTGGTGGGGTCTGGCTTTCGAGGAGATGAAGGCGCTGTTGTTGCGCGGCTTTTTGGGCAGCGATAAACGGCGTGGTCGTCGCTTGCCGAGTTGCACGTAGGCGCCCTCGCCTTTGATCGCGGTGAATACCTTGTCTTCTGAAGGTCGTGCGACGATTGAAGCGATCATTTTGCCTTTATAGGCCAGGCCGATAGTAATATGATAGGGCGCGTCGCCGCGTTTAAAATGAAAGGTGCCGTCGATGGGGTCGAGAATGACGGTATAGGGCGATGTGTTGCCGGCAAAACGCTTTTTGAGCGCGGTGCGTTCTTCGGCGATGCAGCGGACCGCGGGAAAGTGCTGCAGCACAGCGGCGAGTAGGATATCCTGGATCGCGCCGTCGAGTACCGTGAAAGCGGTGGAGGCGTCTTGCGCGTGATCGCTGATCAGGCTTTTGTCTGCGGCCTTGCCGATATCCGCGACTTGGCCGAAGAAGATTAGCGAGGCGCGGGCACACTGGTCGACGACGGGCAAGAGCGCGTCGATAAAGGCGCGGGGGGCGATGCATTTGGCCATATGTGGTTAGTCTTATAAAGAAAAGAAGCGCCCGGATTCCCTGGGGAAGCCGGGCGCTTGTAGTAGAAAGCTTTGCAGCCTTAGCCGGCGGCTTCGGACAATTGCGCGTCCTGCAGCGCGGCGATGATCTTATCCGGGCTCATTGGCAACTCGCCCATGCGCGATCCGACGGCGTTGTGGATCGCGTTGGCGATGGCGGCCATCGGCGGCACTAGAGGCACCTCGCCGACACCGCGAATGCCGTGTGGACTCGCTGGATTAGGCACTTCGACCAGAATTGTTTCGATCGTCGGCACGTCGAAGCAGGTCGGCATGCGGTAGTCGAGGAAGGTCGGGTTGGCCATGCTGCCGTCCTCGCCGTAGAAGTAGCCTTCAGAGAGCGCCCAGCCGATGCCCTGGACGGCGCCGCCCTGAATCTGGCCTTCGACATAAGACGGGTGAATGGCCTTGCCCACGTCCTGCACGGCGGTAAAGCGCAGGATCTCGACCTTGCCGGTCTCCGGGTCGACTTCGACATCGACGACATGCACGGCGAAGGCATTGCCGGCGCCGCCGGCGTTGACGGAACCTTTACCGGTAATCGGTCCGCCGGTGCTGCCCTGGCTGGCGGCGACTTCCTTGACGGTGAGTGTCTTCGACGCGTCGGAGGTGCAGACGAAACGGCCGTCTTGGTATTCGATTTGGCCCTCTTCGACTTCGAGCTGGCGGGCGGCGCGCTTGCACATCTCGGCCTTGACGTCTTCGGCCGCGTTGTAACAGGCGTGGCCGGTGGCGTAGGTGACCCGGCTGCCGCCGGTGCCGCCGGTAAAACCGATCGAACTGGTGTCGGGGATCGAGGGGTTGATATCATCGGCTGTGAGCCCGAGGGTTTCGGCGACGATCATCGCCATCGAGGCGCGGCTACCGCCGATATCGACGGAGCCTTCGTTGAGGTTTATAGTGCCGTTGTCGTTGACGGAGATGGCGGCGGAAGACATACCGCCGCCGTTAAACCAGAAACCACCGGCGACGCCACGTCCGCGGTTTGCGCCTTCGAGATTGCTCTTATAGTGATCAGAGTCTTTGGCGGCCTGAAACGTTTCGATGCAGCCGATCTTGCCAAAGATCGTGCCGTCGGCGCGGCGGGTGCCTTCGTGGCAGGCGTTTTTGAGCCGTAACGCCATTGGGTCCATGCCGATTTTCTCGGCCAATTCGTCGATGACGCTTTCGGAAGCGAAGGCGGCGTTGGGTGCGCCGGGGGCGCGGTAGGCCGAGGACTTGGGTTTGTTGACGACGACATCGTAGGCGTCGATGGTGACATTGGCGATGTTGTAAGGGGCGAGGATACAGGCGGCCCCGGCGCCGACGGCCGAACCGGGATAGGCGCCGGCTTCATAGGCCATGTAGGCGTGCGCGGCGGTGATCGTGCCATCGTTTTTGACGCCCATCTTGACTTTCATATAGGACCCGGGGGCCGGGCCAGTGGCTTGGAAGACTTCGGTGCGGCTCATCAGCATCTTGACCGGTTGGCCCGTCTTGTGCGACATGATCGCTGCCGCCGGCTCCATATAGGTCGGGAATTTGCCGCCGAAACCACCGCCGATCTCGCAGGGCATGACCTTGACCTTGGAGACGGGCAGGTCGAGCACCTCGGCGACTTGCGAGCGGATTTCGAAGGGGCCTTGCGTGCTGACCCAGACCGTTACGGTGCCGTCCTTTTTCCACCAGACGGTGCAATTGTGCGGTTCGATATAGCCTTGGTGGATCGTCGCGGTGTCGAATTCGCGCTCGACGACGACATCGGCTGCGGCGAAACCCTCGTCGAGATCACCCATCGCGTGTTGGTTGTGGCTGGCGATATTGCTCTTTTTGCCGCTGTCTTCGCCCAATTCGCGGGTGGTGCGGTTTTCGTCCAAGAGCGGGGCGTCGTCGGCCATGGCCTTGCGCACGTCGATAACCGGCTGCAGGACTTCGTACTCGACCTTGATCAGGTCGAGAGCCTCTTCGGCGATGTGCGGGTTGGTCGCGCAGACGGCGGCTACCGCGTGGCCGGTATAGAGCACCTTGTCAGAGGCCAGTGAGTTTTTGGCGATCTCGCGCACATTGACCGTGGTCTCGCCGATATTGGACAACTTGTCGACGACGTCGACCAAGTCGTCGGCGGTGGCTACCGCGCGCACGCCGTCGAGCTTGAGGGCTTCGGAGGTGTCGATCGACAGAATTTTGGCGTGCGGGTGCGGGCTGCGTAGGACCTTGCCAAAGAGCAGGCCGGGCAGGCGCACATCGCCCCCGTACATGGCGGCCCCGGTGACCTTGTCGACGCCGTCATGGCGGATCGGGCGGGTGCCGATGACTTTGTATTTGCCGTCATCAGTATAGTCGGGATAATCTTTGCTGGTGAATACGGACATGTGTAAGGTGCTCCTTTGGATAGAAAGGGCTGCTGGTGGTTATTTCGACTGATAATGTGAATATGAGTCTTTACGGCGTCAAGTGTGTCTTATAATGAAGAATATAGGGAATTTGCATTGAGGATTTATCCGTCGCGGCCTAGTTGACGGACAGCGAGCGCTTGGCGTATCCTTGCCATATGTCCATTTTTTTGGAAAAACCGACTACACAACCCGCACTTTCTATTGAAGAAGTCCACGTATGGTGCGCTGAGTTGATAGCGGAGTCTGCGGATGTAGATGAAATCGCCGCCTGTCTCAGCCCTGACGAGTTCAAACGGGCCGATCGTTTTATTGATGAGAAACACCGCACGCATTTTATCGTCGCTCGCAGCGTACTAAGGCAGCTTTTGGGACAATATCTCGAATTAGAGCCCGGTGCGATAACGTTTATCTACGGAGAGCACGGCAAACCTTCCATCGCCGGCGCGGGACTGTGTTTCAATCTGTCCCATTCGCATGGATTGGCGTTGTATGCGGTGGCACGGGAACGGCAGGTCGGCGTCGATGTGGAGTTCCCGCGGGCGCAGGTCGCGCACGAGCGGATCGCGTCGCGCTTCTTTTCAACAAAAGAACAGGCGGCGTTGGCGGAGCAACCTGAGACCGAGCGGTGTACGGCTTTTTACAATATTTGGACGCGGAAAGAGGCGTATCTCAAGGCGCGGGGCGATGGCATTTCGGCGGGGTTGGACACCTTTTCGGTATCGCTGGACGCCGAGGCTCGATTGCTGCACTCGGATGAGGGAGCCGCAGAACCAGCGCGGTGGAAGCTGTCCGCTCTGCAGCCGGCGCCCGGATATGTTGCCGCGTTATGTGCGGCGGGCGACTGGCAGCTCAAGTGCTTCGCCTGGGGCGCTTAGAGAATACGCTCGGAAACGACGCCGTGCAGGTCCATTTCGAAGTCGATGTCAATTATGGGCGGACGGGTGTAATACCAATGGATGCCGTGGCGGCGGGCCGGGCCGGTCGGGGCCAGGATAATATCTTCTAGTAGGCCTTCAAGCGGGTAGATGGTATAGACGTCAATGGCATTGACTAAACCCCAATGGCCGCCCAAGCCGAGTAGTCGTTCCTCCATCACCTGCATGACATAAGTGGCTTTTTCGCGCATCGATTCGGGGGAGGTGTCGCCTGAGCGGATAATCCCTTTTTCGACAAGTGTGCCTTCTAATAATTCACCGGCACCGGCGACGATCAGGGTTGGGCGGTCGATTTGCTCGTTGGGAATGATATAGGAGAAGGCGTGCAATACGGGTTCGGCAGGTGGGTCGTAAAAGGGCGCGACATTGGTGCGGGCGACGGGATTGAGGTTGCCGACATAGAGATCCCACTCTTGTAAGACGGTGCAGTATTCGCTGTTGAAGTCGATAAAACCTTGCATGGTAAAGGGCGCGGGCGAGCGCAACTCCATGCCGCATAGGGCATAACGATCACGGCCCTCTGCCGTTAAATGCGCGTCAACGCGCTCGAAACCGGCCCGCCAAGGCAGCGCTTCGGCAAGGGTAACGTGGATGATCTCGTAGCCTGGATCGGCGATAATGCCGCAGGAATAAGGGTCGATGCCCTGGAGAAAATGATAGTGTCCTTTGGGGTGTGCAACAAGCATTAGGCCTCGTTTCGACAGGGGTTGAAGGCCCTTAGTGTCGGCTGTAAGTTGCTCTGCGTCAAGGCAGAAGCGTCTTCCTGTAGCGGGATTTTATACTTGATATGGGAACATGGGCTATATAGAGCAGAGGATATGGACGCTGCGTCTACATCCGCTCTGACCGCCGTGCATCGCGGTCAACGGCAATTTCGCGCTCAGGTCCGAGCCCATTGCCGGCGCGTCCGGTGCAAGAAGCGAGCACGCCTAAGTTATAGGGCAATATAGTCGACCTATAAGCCTAAACTGAGCATAGCGCTCCAGTTTGTCTATCCGGATTTTTTCGGATTTTTTTGTGCCCTTGCCGGAGTTTGGCGCTTATTTATATTCCTTCCTCTATTTCTACCCACCTCTACCTGTGAATATTGGAACTAACGATGGCCTATAATGTATTGGTAATGGCCGAGGTCGAGCCCTACCGAACGATTCTGCCGATGATCGAAGAGCAGTGCCGGGTCGTGCGCTGGCATCCCGACGACGATGCCTGGCGGGCTGAGTTGGGTGATATCGACGGGATTTATGTCTATGCCCATATCAAGGTCGGCCCTGAGCTGATGGACAGTATGCCCAAGCTCAAGGTTATCAGCAATTTTGGCGTCGGTGTCGACCACGTCGACCTCGCTGCGGCCCAGCAGCGGGGCATACCCGTGGGCAATACACCCAATGTTCTCGACGGGGCCACGGCCGATATCACCTTTGCCCTGCTCTTGGCCGGGGCGCGCAATATCGTTAAAGGCGACCACTTTGCCCGCGGTCCGAATTTTGTCGAGTACGACCCGAGTTTTATGTTGGGGCAAGAGGTGCACCACCAGACCTTGGGCATTGTTGGTTTGGGCAATATCGGTTATCAGGTGGCCCGGCGGGCACAGGGTTTTGATATGACGGTGCTCTACCACAATCGCAACCGCAATGCTCAGGCCGAGGCCGAACTCGGGGTGCGTTATGTGTCGTTGGACGAGTTGCTCGCACAGTCGGATTTCGTGGCGTTGAATATGCCGCTGACCGACGAGACGCGGGGGATGATCGGCCGGCGGGAGTTGGCGCTAATGAAAGAATCAGCGGTGTTGGTCAATGCGGCACGCGGTGGGGTCATCGATCACGAGGCCCTATTGCAGACGTTGCAAGCGGGTAAGTTGCATGCGGCGGCCCTCGATGTGACCGAGCCGGAGCCGCTGCCGAGAGACCATCCGCTCTTTGCTCTCGACAATGTCATTATTATACCGCACCTAGGCAGTGCCACCGAACAGACGCGTCAGGCGATGTCGGACCGCTCGGTGGGTAATTTATTGGCCGGCTTAGAGGGTAAGGAACTGCTGAGCCGCATCATTTGAGGGCGGGTTGCATCTTATAGGAGAGACGATAGGTGAGGTTCGCCGGCATTTTGATCTAATACCATAACAAAATCAACACAGCAAGGGATCTAATGAGCGAAAATACACATCACAAAGTTATTATCATCGGTTCGGGCCCGGCCGGGCTCACGGCGGCCCTATATGCCGCGCGGGCCGATTTGCCGCCGCTGGTCCTCGAGGGCTTGCAGCCGGGCGGCCAGTTGACCATTACCACCGACGTGGAAAACTATCCCGGCTTCCCCGAGGGCATTATGGGGCCGGAATTGATGGATCAGATGCGTAAGCAGGCTCAGCGTTTTGGCGCCGAGTGCATGTTCAAGATCGCGACGGAGGTCGATTTTTCACAGCGTCCCTTCAAAGTCAAAACCTATGACGCCGAATATACCGGCGATTCGGTGATTATCGCGACCGGGGCTACGGCGAGGTTGTTGGGTTTGGAGTCGGAGACCCGGCTGATGGGACACGGGGTTTCGGCCTGTGCGACCTGCGATGGTTTTTTCTTCCGCGACAAGGAGCTAATCGTCGTCGGTGGTGGTGATTCGGCGATGGAGGAAGGTACCTATCTGACGAAGTTCGCGTCGAAGGTGACGATCGTGCACCGCCGCGAGGAGTTTCGCGCCTCGAAAATAATGCTCAAACGCGCGCAAGAAAACGACAAAGTCGATTTTTTACTCAACGCCACGATCGAGGAAATATTAGGCACGGATGATGGCTTGTCGGTGCGCGGCGTAGTGTTGACGGATACGCAGACGGGAGAAACTCGCGAAATGGCCTGCGATGGCGTTTTTATGGCGATTGGTCACGTGCCCAATTCCAAGATTTTTAACGGCATGTTGGATATGGATGAGCAAGGGTATTTGATCACTAAGCCCGATTCGACGGCGACGAATATCGAAGGGGTGTTCGCCTGTGGAGATGTGCAGGATACGGTGTATCGGCAGGCGGTGACGGCGGCGGGCACGGGGTGCATGGCGGCGATTGAAGCCGAGCGTTTTTTGGCGCACTAGCGGCTGTACGGCGGTCGGATCGGGGGTGCGTCTTCCGGTATTTTTAAGCCCCCCGGGCCGTCGCCTCTCGCAGCGCCTTCGCGCTGGCTGACGGTTGCCCTTCTCTACCAGGCCTTTTTTACCGCCCCGCTCCGAAAAACACCCTGCGTTGCATCCCCGATCCGACCTTGGCCGGCTTGGTGCAGTTAGATAGTGGATGGGTAGGAACTTTAGTAATGTGCGTTTAGTGCAGTAAATACAAAAAGAAAATTATTGGACTGGCCTAATGTAAATTGGGTCAACCCTTATATTGTGGGTATGAAAAAACTAGAGCAGTACGGCATTCAGCCGAGTAAGAAGCTTGGGCAGAATTTCCTCAATGACAGCGGTGTGCTGCGGCGGGAAGTGGCCTATGCGGATATTGGGCCGGAGGATACGGTGTTGGAGATTGGGCCGGGTATTGGCAATCTGACTGAGTTGTTGTTGGGCAAGGCGGCTAAGGTCATAGCGGTGGAGCAGGATCGGCAGTTTAGTAAGTGTCTGGGGGATTTGCAAAAGCAGCATTCGCATTTATCGCTGTTGTGGGGAGATGCGTTGCGGGTGGGGTTGCCGCGTTTTGACAAGGTGGTGGCGAACCTGCCCTATCATGTGGCTTTGCCAATTATCTTTAGATTGCTGGGACAGCGTTTCGACCGGGCGGTGTTGATGGTGCAGAAAAGATTGGCCGAACGCATGTGCGCTGGGGTGGGAGAGAATGGCTATTGTCGGATGGGGATAACCGTCGGGCGGGTGGCGAAGGTCGATATGCTTGAGAAGATTCGCTCGGATTCCTTTGTCCCTGAGCCAGACGTTGAGAGCGCGATTGTGAAAATCGAACGCGGTAAACCTAATTTCGCCGTGCCGTCGGAAGATTTCTTTAAGCAGGTATTGGAAGCGCTTTTTGCTCATCGCGATGAATCGTTGCAACGCGTATTGGAAAAGAGCCGCGATCGAAACTTGCCGCCCACTGCTTTGGCTAAGCTAGGTAAAAAGCTTAAGAACAAGCAGATATTTCGGCTTACCCCGCGCGAATTTGGTGAAATTACTCGGGTTATGTGGGAAGTCAGAGAAAGAAAAATAAAACGATAAGATAGTGTAAAGTGCAACTTCTATAAGTGTTATGCTGGCCTGTTTTACAGGCCAGCATTTTTATTTGTCCATATGCGGCATTGGCTATCGCGATACGCACGGATACGCCACCGCTGATTTTGCGACATTACTCTTACTTGTCGCGGGTACCGCGTCTGGTCGGCTTGTTCAAGCTCACCCCAATGAGGCGGTGGTCCTACCGCTTTTTGGCGCCTATAAAGGCACGGTCTACGATTCGAGTTTGCGTTGGGCCAATCCCTTTGATAGCAAGTGCAAAGTCTCGGTTCGGGTCCGCAACTTCGAGAGCGAAAAGTTCAAGGTCAACGATCTATACGGCAATTCGATCGAGATTGCCACGGTAGTCGTTTGGAAGGTCGTCGATACGGCGGAGTCGGTCTTTCTCGTCGACAACTACGAGGATTTTGTGCATGTGCAAAGCGAGGCGGCGCTGAGCATGGTGCAGATGGCGTTGGACAAAGCTGGCGGCGGAAAGGGATCGTCGAACTAGACGAGGAGCACAAGGCCACTATGGTGAGCAATCTGCTAGTGGTGTTCTGTGGTGAGCGATCCGCTCATCCGGTGGTCAACGCCGGACACCGACAGATTGAAGAAGAAGCCGCAGGAATCCGATTGATTCTATGCTTAGAACATCCTAGGATAAAGGTCTGCTATTATCGGCGGGAGGTGCCTAAGGGTGCCTCTCGCTTTTGTCGGTTGTCATCAATTTCATTATAATTAGATAAATCATAGAGCACTTATTTCATATTGCGTCCTTCATATCTCATGCAATGATCGGAGATCCCTCCATGCATTTGCACTGGATCGACTGGGCCGTGGTGGCCTCGGTGATCGTCTTTTTCACCGTCCTGGCCACTGCTACCCGCAAATACACCCAGTCCACCAGCGATTTTCTGGCGGCCAATCGTCTGGCGGGCCGTTATCTGCTGACCTTGGCCGAGGGGATCGCGGGGTTGGGCGCGGTGTCGGTGATCGCGCGTTTTCAATTGGTCTATAAGGCCGGCTTCGCGCCCAACTGGTGGGAGCAGATGCAGGCGCCGATCGCGTTGATCCTGATGTTGACCGGTTGGGTCGTCTATCGCTTCCGCGAGACGCGCTCGCTGACCCTGGCGCAGTTTTTCGAGATGCGCTACGGGCGTAATTTCCGCATCTACGCGGCGACGATCTGCTGGATTTCGGGCATTATCAACTTTGGCATCTTTCCGGCGGTGGGCGCGAACTTCTTTATCCATTATTGCGGTCTGCCGACTACCTATGATTTTTTAGGTATGGGCTTGTCGACCTATCATTCGCTTTTGATCGCTTTGGTCGGCTTGTCGATGTATTACACTTTTGCCGGCGGCCAGATCGCAGTGCTGGTGACCGATTTTTTCCAGTCTTTCTTCGTCAATATCGTGCTGATGGCGATTCTGGCCCTGTTAATCATAAAATTCCCGTTGTCGCAGGTCTTCGAGGGACTGCAGTATTCGGAGGAAGGCAAGTCGCTGTTGGACCCCTTCGATACGGGCGATGTCGAGGGTTTCAATCCCTGGTATTTTATGATCGGCCTTTTTGGTATGATCCTCAACCGGATGGCTTGGCAAGGTTCACAGGCCTATCACGTCTCGGCGAAGTCGCCGCATGAGGCCAAGATGGCGGGGGTGTTGGGATCCTTTCGCGGTTGGGCGCTTTTGTGGGGATTTACAATGCTGCCGCTCGTAGCGTATATGATCATGCACCATCCTGATTATGCCGATTGGGCCAAACAAATCAACGCACAACTGGCCTTGATCCCGGATGAGCAGGTGCGCGACCAGATGGTAACGCCGCTGACGATGACGCTCTATATGCCGGTCGGGTTGATGGGGGCTTTCGCGGCGGTAATGTTCGCCGCCTTTATTTCCACCCACGATACCTATTTACATTCGTGGGGCAGTATTTTCGTGCAAGATATATATCTGCCCTGGCGCGGCAAGGAAATCGAGCCGAAAGCGCATTTGCGTCTGTTGCGCTATTCGATTTTTGGCGTAGCGGTTTTTATCGTCCTTTTCAGCTCGTTTTATAGCCAGACGCAGGATATTCTGCTGTTCTTTGCACTCACTGGTGCGTTTTGGTTGGGGGGTGCCGGTGTAGTGATCGTCGGCGGGCTGTATACCAGTTGGGGCACGACGAGAGGAGCGTTCGCGGCGTTGACCAGCGGCACGATCCTGGCGACTACGGGAATGTTGCTGGAGCATTTTTGCGAGGATTGGTTCGGGGTCGATTTCCCGCTGACGGGTCAGGAGGTCTACTTCTACGCGATGTTGGTGGCGGTGTCCATGTATGTGCTCTTTTCCAAACTGGGTCCCCGTACGGTCTGCAACGTCGACAAGCTCTTGCACCGCGGCGAGTATGTGGTCAAATCCGATCATGAGGCCACCGGTGGTGTGGCGGTCGCCAAGCAGAAATGGAATTGGCAGACCGCGTTGGGCATTACCGAGGAATTCTCGCGCGGCGACAAGATTATCTACGGCATCACTATCGGCAAGGCGATCCTTTTCTTTGGGTTGTGGATCGGGATGACGATTGCGGTCTACACCGTGGGCGTCTCAAAAGAAGGTTGGGCGACCTATCACTACTATGTCAACGCGATGTTCTTTATCGCGACTTCGTTTATCGTGATGGTCTGGCTTTCGATCGGCGGTATTCGCGATCTGTTCCGGCTTTATCGCGACCTGCAGACTGTGCAGCGGGATCTCGCCGATGATGGCACGGTACGCGACCACGACTATCAGTTGAAGGACGGAGAAGCGACAAGCTGAAATAAGTGGAGGTAGTATCCCCTGCTTGTTAGATAATAGTAAAAAGCCCTATTGGCCTTTGCGCCAATAGGGCTTTTATTTGCATTTTTTTATCAGAATTGTCGATGCTTGGCGAAGTTGTCTCCGGTTTATCTATCGCTGATAGGCCAGGTGATTAAACAGATTTTTAATCCGTCATATTCGCGTATTCCTCACGTCCTCTACGAAAGAGTTCCCGCACATCCTCGCGTTGCTGATCGTTATTATAGCGGCCATAGCTGTCGATCCACTTGAGCGATTCGTCGATTGAGTCGAGAAAGAAACGAGCGGATCCATGGCGCTGAACGGAGGGCCTACCGCAACGGAAATACACCGGGCTGGAATGCGCGTAAATCGCCTGGTCGAAGCTGTCGCGCGAATCGCCCCAGAGCCGGACGGCTACCCAGCCGTCATGCTCGGTATTGAAGCCGTGACGCATTTCGCCCTCGCGCCGGCCTTCGGGCCATTGCCAGCGTTGGACCACTTGGCCGTCGACGACGAGCTCGGCACGTTCGATGGGGTAGTAGGAGCTGAAGGTGATTTGTGCTTCGAGTGGTTTGTCGCCGTCGAATTCGACGGTGGCGCCCATCGGCTGCTCGTTGAGCTTGAGGTCAACGGCGGGGCCGTTCGTGATAAAAGTTCTGCCCGCTTTCATGCCGTCTATCCAATTCGCGTAGGAGAAATCGTTCTCGGTCTGCACGTAGACGCGGTTATTGGAGCAGACGAACCAATCGGTCCCGGTAGAGGCGGGCAGGTGTAAGCCGCAATTGAGCAGTTTGTACCACAGGTCGTATTCGGGATCCATCCAGAAGGGGTCGAAGAGGTTGAAGGCGTCGAGCTTGCCCAAGGCCGCGGCTATTGGCGCTTCCATGCCGCGGCCATTGTGGCACCAGATGACTAGGCCGCCCTGGTCGCGGGCTTCGTCGCAGCAGAAGCACAGCGGCGGGTAGTCGGGGTCGAACTGCCCGGTGAGGGTGTGGCCGCGGCTGATCGGTTGTACCAAGTTGCGGATGTTGAGGAACATCACGTGGCCGTAGCCGAAACCCCAGGGTGAGTTGTCGCCGTAGTGACGGTTTTCCTCGCCGATGTCGAGCACGTGGTGAGCTGTTTTGAACTCGTTCATCACCCCGATGGGATATTTGTTGGAGGCGTAGGGTAGTTGGCGGCGGTCGAGTACGCTGACGCAGGTGACATTGTAGCCTTCGACGCTGCAATCGACGCCGAGGCGGCGATCGGGTTGTTTTTCGTTCTCGTCGTAGTGGATATGGGTATTGCCCGGGTACCAGTGTCTCTCTTGCGGGTGGTGCCAGCGTCGCAGGGGGATCTCGATATCGACGCAGCCCTTTTCGGGCAATTCGACGGTGGTGCGATAGGGTTCGTATTCAGTGCCGCGTTCGACGAGTATGTCGGTGCGCCCGCGCGAACCACGAGTCTCGAACTCGCCGTCGGAAAAGAAAAATTGCGTACCAGGGCCGCGTTTGAGCAGAGAATTATGCGGGTGCGAGAAGTTGCCCATGGCGTTGAGCACGTGGACCTTGGCATCGAGTTTTTCGCCGGTGGTTTCTTCGACGATCGTACCGTGCAGGATGCCCATGGCGGTCTCCTATCAGTTGAGCGTGTAGGTCTCGTAGGGGGTTTCGCAGGGATTGCCGCGGCTGACGTGCATTTTCCCCTGGTCGGCCTCGATCAGGACCGAGAACACGCTGACCCAATAACCGGTCTCGGGGTGGTCGTTGGCATGACGGCAGATGGAATGGGGGTGGTTGTCGTGGTCGCGCAGGGCCTCTTGCATGTCTTCGACGCTCAAGGAGTGCGCGGGGCCGAGTAATTTTTCGATGCGGGCCTTGCGCGGTGTGGACTCGATGAGGTCGGGGAAGTCGGCGTTGATCGCGACGAGGTCGGGGTGCAGGCAGTGGTTGGTGTGTACTACGAGTTGATCATCGCGCAGGATGTGCACATTGTCCGTCGTGACTTCGAGGTCGGCCGGTCCCTGCGGGGTCGCGAGGATGATATTGGCGGGGATGGCGCGTTGTGCGCGGCGCACCGCTTGGATCGCGTCGTCGAGCGAGGACTGCTCGTAAATTTCGCGCACGGTAAAATAATGCGGTACGCCGAGTGGTTTGCTGGGTGCGGGCAGGGTGTTCATACAGACGCCGATGCCCTGATCGTTGAGTCCGATGTAGGCGATCAGGCCGGCTTGCGTGATGTTCATCAGCGCCGGTTTGCCCGTCGGGCGGCGCGTCAATACCACGGTAAAGGGGTCTAGTGCGGGGTCGTTGTCCCAGTTCTGTCCGACGATTGAATGGTTTTCAGTGCTCTTTTGCGGCGCGATAGCGAAAGAGGTGCAGCCGGCGTCTTCTTCCGGGCGGAGCTGGTTGCGAACTTGTAATAACATGAGATCTTCGAAGGCGACACCTGAGCTATCGCTAATACCGCGCAATTCGTCGAGCATGTCGGGGGCGTAGGCCGCGACATAGGCTTCGCTCTGTCGGCAGGTGTCGAGGGCTTTGTCGTGCGAGATCTTTATGGTCTTATTGACGCGTTCGAGGGCAATTTCGGCGAAACCACGGACTTCGTCACGGGCGGCCTCGCCGATTTGGCGACCGAGTTCGCGCGGGGTGCCGCTGACTTCGATTTCGCGGTAGCGAGTGGGCATGGGGTGGTTTCCTTATGCTGGTTGCTTAGGGACGGACTTGCAGAATGACTTTGCCGATATTGCGGTTCTCGCCGAGGATCGCCTGCGCGTCTGCCGCGCGTTCGATGGGCAACACTTCTTCGATTACCGTCTGAATGCGCCCGTCGACGAGCATGGGCCAGAAGCGTTGTTTGAACGCAGCGATGATGTCGTTTTTCTCCTCGTCGGAGCGGCTGCGCAATACTGAGCCGATCAGGCGCAGTCTTTTGACCTGCATTTGCAGGAGGTTTATTTGCGCTTCAGCGCCAGTCAAGACGGCGATAACGACCAAGCGGCCGCGCAGTTTGAGCAGTTGCATATTGCGCGCGAGGTAGTCGGCGCCGGCAATGTCGAGCACGACATCGACCCCGTCCGTATGGGCGAGCACGGCCTCGGCAAAATCCTGTTGCTTGTAGTTGACGGCGAAAGTGGCGCCCAACTCAAGACAACGCGCGACCTTGGCGTCGGTACCGGCGGTAGCGATCACGTTGCAACCGGCTTGGTGGCAAAGCTGGATGGCCGCGGTGCCGACTCCGGAGGCGCCGCCGTGAATAAGCGCTGTTTCGCCCTCTTGCAACTCGGCTTCGATAAAGATGTTGGCGAAGGCGGTGAGGAAGACCTCAGCGATGGCCGCGCCCCAGACGAAGTCGCGGTCGTTGGGTAAGGGTAAGAGGTGGGTCGCGGGCAGGGCTACCTGTTCGGCGTACCCACCGCCGGTGAGCAGGCCGAGAACGCGGTCCCCAGGTTTAAAGTCCTCGACCTCGTCACCGACGGTGGAGATCGTCCCGGACATCTCCAAACCCATATAGGGCGGGGCGCCGGGCGGCGGTGGATAGTTGCCGGCGCGCTGGAGCAGGTCGGCGCGGTTGACGGCGGTGGCGTGGATATCGACGAGGACCTGGTGCGGGGCACAGGTTGGGTCGGGCACGTCTTGCCAATGGAGGGTGCGGTTGCTGTCGTCTGTTACGGTTATAGCTTTCATGGGGTATACTTTGCTTTATTTTGCTCGGGCGCGCAAGGGGTTTGGAGATTGATATGGGCGGTGGTACTTTGTCAAAGGAGGATCGAGGTGTTGCCGCTTGATGAAGAGGGGGTGGAGGAGCGGTTGCCGATGGTGAATTTTACACGGGCGCGGGAATAGTTGACGGTGTGCGATCCGCTGGGGAAAGTGTATGAGGGGGGTGAGGCGTTGCGGATGTTGGCGCTATTGGATTGGGCGTATGGCTTGCCCGGTGTGTAATCTGTCGCCAGGTGTAACCGGGTGCGCAAGCGTTTGTGTTTGAGCTGCGGGGAGTAGTGGATGCCGTAGAAGAAATATAGCGAGCGGAAAAGACGGGCAGGAGGGCGGCGGCCTTGAGCAATGTAGCTACCTTGCATTGGATCGGGAGCGAGTGTAGCTTTGTTAAAGAAAAATTAAGCAAGGTAAAGCACATCTAATTATGACTAATATAGAAATAAAAGCTCGCTACGAAGATGCCGAGCGCGCCGAGGAGAATCTCAATGCCCTCGGTGCCGGCATGGCCGGGACCTTCCACCAGAAGGATACCTATTTTAAGGTCGAGCAAGGCCGACTCAAATTACGCGAGTTGGGGACGGATGAAGGCCATCTGATCTTTTATTTGCGCGAGGATCTGGCTGGCCCCAAACGCAGTGACTACGAAATCGCCAAGACGGAAGATCCGGAGGCGCTGCGCGCGATCCTGACCAAGATTCACGGGACCTGGATTGAAGTCAAGAAGACGCGCCAGGTCTGGCTTTGGGAAAACGTGCGCATTCATCTCGACGATGTTAAGGGGCTTGGCCAATTTGTCGAGATCGAGGCGGTGACCGAAGAGAAGGGTATTGAGGAGTCTCACCAGCGCGTCGAGACCTTGATGCGGGCTTTGGAAATTACTAGTGAGCAATTGGTAGAAGGCTCTTACGGGGATATTGTAGCCGCAGGCATTTAGCTTGCCTGTTGGGCAAGTTGCTATTATATTGATACTTATGACAGAAAATCACATAGGCGGCGCGTTGGTTGAAGTTTTTGGCGAAGAATACGAGATTGCCACTACGGACGCGCGCCAGGTGCGCAAGATTGCAGCGTATGTCGACGCAAAAATGCGCGAGATCGCTGAATTGCACGGAGGGCGGGTGCCCACGGCCAAGCTCGCTGTGCTGGCGGCAATGACCATTGCCGACGAACTTTTTAAATCTGCGCACCAGCAAACCCAGATCGCCGAGACAGCGCAAGAAAACCTGCAGCGTCTGACCCAGTTGGTCGACGAACGGGCCGATATGTTTTCGTCTTTGCTCGACCGTGCCGCGGTGCAGCCGGTTGGGCAGCCGGAGGCGGTTTCCGTCGAATGAGGGCGCTTGTCGCCCTGCTCGCTGTTTTTTGCGGCTGTTCGCCGCCCCCTTCCTACGACAAAGACGATTGTCCCCTGTATTCTGAGCTTGGCCCGGTGCGTGCTAATCCGGCCGGCGCAATGGGACGAAACCTAGAGGCGCAATTTACCTTCAAGGTTTGCCCGCCCGAAACGGGTGTGGCTGAAATCCGTCGCAAGCGCATTGAACTCAAACAAGCGTTGCTCAAGCTGATGAGCGCCAAGACGACCGATGCGCTTGAGGATCCGCTGCGGATCGAGAAATTGCAGCGGGAAGTTCATCTGCTCGTTAACAAAGAGATCCTTAAAAAAGCCAAAGTCCAGGAAGTATACGTGACCGGCTTTGAAGTGAAGTAGACGTCTGGGTCTCCAGGCGTTTTGATTCTCCGATAAATGTTGCAACTGCGAGTGGACGAGCTGCGTTATCTCTGTGTGTTTTACGGCGACAGAACTCGATCGGCTCTAGGCGTTGGGGAATAATCCTTCTACTTCGTCGCACAGTCTGGCGGCCTCATCCGGATTATCGCTTTCTGCGATAACGCGGACGATGGGTTCGGTGTTGGAGGAGCGCAAGTGGATCCAGGGACATTCGAGTTGGCCGTTCAAATAAAGCTTAGAGCCGTCGCGGACGGGGTGTACATAGGCGTTCGGATAGCGTTCTAAGAGGCCGGCAAGCGCTGATTGCAACTCTGCGGTGGTGCAGGTGATCTTGCGTTTTTCGATATGATATTTGGGCAGCGTGGCGACCAACTCGGCAATCGATTGATTGGCACGCGCCAGGGCTTCGAGCACTAACGATAGGCCGACAGCCGCGTCGCGGCCCGGATCGATTGCTGTGATAATTACGCCGCCATTGCCCTCCCCGCCGATGACGGCGTTTTCTGTGACCATTTTCTCCACGACATTGACTTCGCCGACCGCGGTCAGGAATACCGGACAATCGTTGCGGGTTGCGGCGTCCGAGACGGCTTGAGATGTCGAGGGCGTTGTGACGACCGGGCCGGGGTTGCGGGCGGTGACGGCCTGGACTGCGATCGCGAGGGTCAGATCCTCGCCGAGGGCTTCGCCGTCCGAACCGACTAAGGTGACGCGGTCGGCGTCGGGGTCGATCGCAAAGCCAATGGCGCAGCCGTTGTCGCGCACGGCTTGGCCGAGTTGTAGCAGATTGGCTGGGACCGGCTCGGGTTCGTGCGCGAAGTCGCCATCGGGTTCGGCGTTAATGAGGGTGGATTCGACGTTGAGGGCGGCCAGGAGATCGGGCAGTAGCAGGGCTCCGGCGCCGTTGCAGGGGTCGACAGCGACTTTGAAGCGGGCTTGGCGGATGGCGTCGGCGTCGATGTGGGCGAGGATCTGCTCTAAATGCCGCGTTTTGACCTCGTCGGGGTCGAGTGTTTCGATCGTGCCGGTGGTTGTGCGGCGAAACTCGCCCGAATGAAAGAGCGCTTCGACGCGTTCACCCTCGGCGGCGTTGAGGAAAATGCCGTCGGCACGGATCAGCTTTAGGCCGTTCCAGGGGGCGGGGTTGTGGCTGGCGGTGATGACGATGGCGCCTTGCGCGTTGAGTTCGGTCACCATTAGCTTGGCCCCGGGCGTTGAGCATTTACCGAGATCGACGACGTGGCAGCCGGTTCCGCTCAAGGCGGCGGCGGCGACTTTGGCAAAGCCCTCGCCGGAGGGGCGGGTGTCTCGGGCGAGGATAACGGTATCGCCTTGGGTCAGCGTCGTGCCGAAGGCGGCGGCGAAACGGGCGACGACTTCGTCGGTGAGCGATTTGCCGACGAGCCCGCGGATACCGGAGATGCTGACGATTAGGGGGGATTGATCGGACATATTTACCTCAAGGTATTTTTTCGATGATGATGGGGGCTCGGCGATCGAGGCCAAATCGCTGTGCGGCGTTGCCGCCGTTTACTGAGATCTCCAGGAAGTTGGCGCTGCCGATAAGGGCGAGTGGTTCTTCTGTTGCGACGTCGGCATAGGCCTTTTTTATCTTGGAGAGCGAATGGGGCCCAAATCGGATGCGCAATGCGCTCTCCCACGGTTCAATATCGCTAGCCGTAATATTGCTCACGAGGTTGCCGAAACGGTCGACATGGATAATTTGGCCCTCGATTTGATCCGGACTTTTGCGGGGGGCAATTTCGTTTAGTCTTATGGGATTAGGAATCGCAGGCCCTATTTCGCTCAGGTCTAACCCATCGCATAGATGAGCGGCTATGGGGGCAAAAATATCGCGACCGTGGAAAGTGCTGCTTTGCTGCGGGGCACAGAGGTCTTCGCGGTCAATTTCGTGGATTGGCCCCTCGGCCCGGTCGAGGATAAAGCTGAAGAGGCCATTGTCCGGGCCGACCCAGGTCTGATCATCGGCTTTAAAGGCCAAAGGGCGGCGTTGGGTACCTACGCCTGGGTCAACGACGGCCAGATGTGTTGTCCCAGGTGGAAATTCACAGGCGGCGTGGCGCAGGGTAAATGCGGCGGCGAGTATGTCTTGTGGGGGGATCTGATGCGAGATATCGATTAGTTGGGCGGTGGGGGCGACGCGTAGGATTGCCCCTTTCATCGCACCGACATAATAATCGCTATGGCCAAAATCGGTAGTAAGCGTGACGATGGGCATATGGATGCGGTTTAGCCGGTTTCCTCGGTTGTGGTCGTCGTTCCGTCGTCGGTCGTTGCATCGTCCGTAGCTGTTCCGTCGTCAGTCGTTGTTCCGTCGTCCGTAGCTGTTTCGTCGTCAGTCGTTGTTCCGTCGTCGGTCGTTGTTCCGTCGTCGGTAGCTGTTCCGTCGTCGGTCGTTGTTCCGTCGTCGGTCGTCGTTTCGTCGTCAGGCTCTGTGGTCTCACCGGTATCGCCGCCCAAGTCGGGCAAGGGTTTTAGCAGGGTGAGTTCGAATTCGACGAGGGTGGTGTCGTCTTTGCTGATGGTAATGTTTTTTTGCTGACCTTCGAAAATGAGTTCGTCGTTGAGGTCGTAACCGCTCAGGGTCAGGTTATACCCGTCACCGGGTTGTAAAGTGCCGATGGTCCCGGTGGCCGGTCCGAGGGGCGAGATATCGAGTGTTTTGGAGATCGGCGGAATATTGGGGCCGGTGATCACGGCTTCGATGCGGTAGATTATAGTGGCTAGGGCTTTGCCCAGAGGTAGATAGAGGTTTAGCTCCGCGGTTTCCACCGCTGTATCCGTTTGGGATTGCGGGTCTTTACCGACCGGAATCTGTGCCGAATCGAAGGGATTGCTGCGATCCAGGCTACCACAGCCGGTAAGTATAAGTACAATGAATATGAACAGATGGAGCATGGGCGTAGATCTCCAGGTTTATATTTGTTTAATGTAAGAGTTGCCCATAGGTCTTTCCACCGTTTTCTGTTCCTTGACAGTGGAGGTGGTCTCGCGTATCGTTTTTTTACTATGCAAAAATTAAGCTGCTTTGTCTATGTTTTCATGTTTACGGCCTGTATCGGTCCTTTCGCTGGCAAGAAGGTCACTCCTTGGCTCGCGGGGCCGCCGGCGCTAAAAGTCAACTTTTCGAGTGAGGAGGCTGCGGCGTTGCTTGTTTGGGACCAGGCGCCGGTCGAAGGATTTCTGCACTACGAGATCCAACGCAGCTCGGGTGGGGATTTTGCGACGGTCGCACAGGTGCAATCGGTGTCCGATACCAGTTTCAGCGATCGCGGGCTCTTGGCCAATGAGAATTACCGCTATCAGGTTTTGAGCGTCTTCGGCGAAAAAGAAAAGGTACACCAGTTGGCGAGCACTTCGGTGGAGGGCGGTTTTCACCACCAGGTCAATGCGTGGGGGTTGCCGACCGGTTTCGCGCCGACGCGATTGGCGGTTAGCCGCGAGGGGACGGTTTTTGCCGTCGGCGCCCGTCAGGGGCTTGTCGAACGTTTTGATCGGACCGGCAATTCTTTGGGGGGGCTGGTATATACCCGCGAGGCCCTGGCCTGTATGGAAACGAGCGCGTTGGATGGACCTTCGTTGGCCCTAGATCAAGAGGACAATCTCTATGTGGTCTATAATTTACAGCGCGAAGGGCGGCAACCGGAGGCTTTTTGGAGCAAATTTGCACCCGACGGCGGTTTGTTGTGGACTCGGCCGTTAGCCGGTCTTTTTGCCCGTCATATCGTTATCGACGGCGAGGAAATATACATCGAGAGCATCAGCCAATTGCAGCAGTTCGATCGCTCGGGTGAACGCCAGGTGCAGTACGCGATCCCGGCCTTGTTGGTCTCGAGTCTACGATTTTGGCAGGGGCGTTTCGCCGCACTGATCGAGCCGTTGAGTTTGCGCGAAGGGGATTGGCAGGCCCCCCGATTGGTGGTCTACGACGAAGCGGAGCGCGGTTCGACCGTCCAGGTTATCGGCCGCGATCCCAAATCGCATCAGGACCGCGGCAGTGGGTTGTTACGGCGCCCGACGGACTTCGCTGTCGATGAGGTTTCGGCGCGAGCCTTCGTGGTCAACGCCGGCCAGGACCGCATCGAAGTGTTCAGGGGGGATGATTATCTGACGCGCTGGGGCGAGGAGGGCGATGCGGAAGGGCAGTTTCGCTTTTCGGGCGATATTGAAGTGGTGGTGAATATGGCTAATGGCGAGAAGGCCGAACGTCATGTGATGGCTGGGGGGATTGCCCGTGACGCGGAGGGTTTTGTGTATATAGCCGATACTTTTAATGATAGGATCCAGAAATTCGAACCATGAAAATATGGATCGCGCTATTGTTGCTGTCGTTCGTCGTGGTAGGGGCTGATGCGCAACGCGAGGGCAAACGACGGTATAGCGTTTGGGCCAAAGAGAAGATTCGCTATCTCAACGCCAAGCTTATCATCGACCCCTACGATAGGCATCTGCGGGTGCTGCTGGCCAACGCCTACTTTGAAGATGGACAAGAGTACGAAGCCAAAGACCAGCTAAAAGAAGCGCTCGTTCTAGATCCCAACTACGCCGAAGCGCACTGCAACCTAGCCGTTATCCTACAAGGCCAAGGCTATAAGAGCGAGGCCAAACACCACTTTGAAGAAGCATTGCGGCTAGATTCGCTGATGGTTGAGGCGATGGCGGGGTACGGGGCCCTGCTCTGCCGTTCTGGGCGCCAAGCCGAGGGTCTTGAACATTTAGAGAAAGTGGTCTCGGTTCAGCCGGATCACGTTGGCGCCCGGTTTAATATGGCGGTGGCCTACCACAAGGTCGGCGATTTCAAGAAATCCATCGAACATTTGGAGATCTTGTTACGGACCGATTTCAAGTATCCCGGTGGGCGTCGCGCGTTGGCTAGGGCCTATTACAGCCTCGGGCTCTTGCGCCTGCAGGCCGAGCAACCCGATTTGGCGCTTGAGGTGTTGGTCAAAGCTGTCGAATATGAACAAGAAAGTGAGGATATGTACTTCGCCAAAGGCCTGGCCCATATGGACAGCGGCGATTGGGCCGGGGCGGAGGAGGCCTTTAAGCAGGTTATTAGGTTGGAACAGGACCATATTCCGGCCCTGCACAATCTAGGCACGATCTGCGAGAAGATGGACCGGGCGGAGGAGGCGATCGAATACTTTCTCAAAGTCCAGCAATTGGCGCCGCATTTACCAACGATGGAGGCGGTCAAGCACTCCTCGTATAAAGTCGAATACCTCGTCGAATAGGCGGCTACCAGTCGGGCACAAAGTTTGACTTTATTCCGACAAATCCGTAAACTATGGTGCCATAAGGCGTTTTGTGGCGAATTTTATTTTGAGAGCGGATATGAGTCGCTGAACATCGCCCCTTTTCGATCGCGTGTCAGAGCGAGTGGTTGCTGGGTAGCTGTTTCAGTGGCCGCTCTTTTTTTTATTTTATTAAGCGAGTATAATGGCCAAAGAAGAAGCGATAGAAGTCCAGGCAGTGGTCAAAGAAGCCCTGCCCAACGGCTATTTCAAGTGCGAGATGGAGAACAGCCATGAGATCCTGGCCCATATCTCCGGGAAGATGCGTAAGTACTATATCCGCGTGCTGCCGGGCGACCAGGTCACTGTCGCGCTCTCGCCCTACGACTTGAGCCGTGGACGCATAACCTTCCGCAACCGCTAAGACTCCGGCGGTCCACGAGTTCCCACTTGCACGTCTCGAAGCACGGGGCCGGTCTCTGTCGTTTGAGGCGTCCGCTCCATGTCCTGCTACCGGATTATTAGCCCGCTGTGCCAAGTGCCCTAAGTCGCGTTGAGGTTTGTTCGCGCGCGATCTTATGACGGGTTGCGCTCAATCCGAATTTCCCTTTACACATTACCGCCCCGGTCTCGCAATGGCCGGAATGTGAGGATAGTATGGTCACGATCGGGATGAATTACGAAGTTTTAGAAGGCAAAGAGGAGATCTTTGAAAAGGCCTTTGCGCATGTCTTGACGAAATTAGAAGGCGCAGATGGCCACGAATCCTCCAGATTGCTGAGGGATGTACACCAGGTGCGGTCTTATGCGATCCATTCGCGATGGTCGGACGAGAAAAGTTTCAGGGCGTTCGTGGCATCGGAAGAATTCGCCAAGGTCACCAATTGGGGAAAGGAACAAATCCTGGCCGCGCGGCCTGAGCACATAGTTTACAGGACTGAAGGCTGAGCGTCATGGGCAAAACAGAAAAAGAGGGATACCGTTCCTGGCCTTTCCAGGAAGCGGCGCAGATCGTCAAACAGCGCCGTCCCGACGGCGAGCGTCCGGTGCTTTTCGAGACCGGATTCGGTCCGAGTGGATTGCCGCATATCGGGACCTTTGCCGAAGTCGCGCGCACTACCTGGGTGCGGCGGGCTTTTGAGCACCAGACAGGCATCCCTACTCGGCTATTGGCATTCAGCGATGATATGGACGGCTTGCGCAAGGTGCCGCTCAATCTGCCACAGCCCGAAATGCTCGAAACCCACCTCGGCAAACCGCTGCACGTCATTCCCGATCCTTTCGGTGAGCAGGATAGTTTCAGCGGTTATATGAACCACAAACTCAGGCAATTCCTCGACACCTATCATTTCGACTACGAATTCCAGAGTTCGTCGGAAGCCTACAAGCGTGGTGACTTCGACAAAGGGTTGCAAATACTGCTCGACAAGGTCGAAGAAGTCCGCCAGTTGATTGTGCCGACCTTGGGCGAGGACAAGCGGGCGGCCTGGTCGCCGTTTTTCCCCGTCTGCCCCGAGTGCGGATCGGTCTACAGTACGCGGGTGACGGGTTATCACCCGGAACGGCAAAGCCTTGATTTTATTTGCGATGGCGAAGTCGGCAGCGCGCGCGGTTGCGGGGCCGACGGAGAGTTGTCGGTGTTGGGCGGACGGGTGAAGCTTGGTTGGAAGGTCGATTGGGCTTTGCGGTGGTTTACCTACGAGGTGGACTACGAAATGTATGGCAAGGATCTGATTGATTCGGCCAAACTTTCCGGTCGAATCGTGCGTTTGATGGGCAAGCAACCGCCCGTCGGGTTGACTTATGAGCTGTTTTTGGATGAAGAAGGCAAAAAAATATCCAAGAGCGTGGGCAAGGGGCTGACCGTCGACGCTTGGGTGCAGTACGCGCCGATCGAATCGCTGCTTTATTATATCTACCAAAACCCGAAACGAGCCCGGCGGCTGTTCTGGGATGTCGTGCCCAAGTGTGTCGACGACTACCTCGACGCATTGCGGCGCTATCCCGATATAGAAGAGGGCAAACGCCCGGAACAGGATATATGGCATACCGGCGATCGAGGTAGTGCCGTGCCGGAATATGGGGCGCAGGTAAACTTTTCGACCGTCAATAATTTGATCGCCGCGCTGGGTTCGGATTCGGTCGAATTGTTGGTCGACTACCTCGAACGCTACGACGAACGAGCTTCCTCTTATCCGCAGGTGATGCAGTCGCTGGTGGAGAAGGGGCACAACTATTACCGCGATTTCGTATTGCCGAACAAAAAGGCGCGGGAGCCCTCAGATGAGGAGCGGGCGTTGTTGGCTAAGGTGGCTGAGCGATTGGGCGCGGCCAACGGGGTGACGGAAGACGAATTACAGGGGATACCCTTCGATATTGCGCGGGAAGCGGGGGTCGAGCCGAGAGCGTTGTTCAGTATGTTTTACCAGGTGGTGTTGGGGCAGGAGCGGGGGCCGCGGTTTGGGTCGTTTGTCAAGTTGGTGGGCAAAGAGCGGGTGTTGGAGATGTTGCGGGAGAAGCTGTAGGTCGAATCGATTCGCAGTTGGAAAAAGGTTTTTAAGTTTGTATTATGGGTGCGATTAATTTCGCGCCTTTTTTTTGTGGAGTTTTTTCTATGGAAGAACAACAGGATCTTTTCTCGGAGATAATGCCGCCGGCCAAACCCAAACACGTCGAGCGTTTGCAACAGGTACAGGAAGGGCTGCCTGCGAAATTATTTTTGGGCACGACGAGTTGGTCGAATGAGGATTGGGAGGGTTTGGTGTATCCGCAAGGCTGTGCGGCGGCCGATTATATCGAGCACTACGCGAAAGTCTTTAAGGGGGTCGAGATCGACTCCACCTGGTACCGCATACCGACGCCGAAGGCGGTCGAGGGGTGGTTGAGGCGGACGCCGGAGGAGTTTCGTTTTACGGCGAAGGTGCCGAGGGTGATAAGCCATGAGAAGGGCTTAGTCGATTGTATCGCGGAGATGGAGGAGTTTCTCTATGCGATGGAACCGTTGGGCGAACGGTTGGGGCCGTTGCTATTGCAGTTCCCCTATGTCGCTAGGGGGCAGGACGCGCATGAGAACGAGCACGGCAGTGAGTTCCTCGATCGCTTGGCGAAATTTCTGCCGCAACTGCCGTCGGAGGATTTTCGCTTTGCGGTGGAGGTGCGCAACGGGCGATGGTTGCGGCAAGCGTTGGTAGATTTGTTGCGCGAGCACGGTGTGGCGTTGGTATTGAACAACTATTACACGATGCCGGACTTGGGAGAGGTGCGGCAGCGGATGGACCCGATAACGGGTGATTTTCTCTATTTGCGCTTTTTAGGTGATCGCAAAAGAATGGACGAGCATGTCGAGGGATTAATTAGCCGGGGGGAGAAGCAGCGCCACTGGGACAAGCTCGTCTGGGACCGAGGCGTCGAGACCGGGCGCTGGGCGCAACAGGTGCGCGAGATGATGGAGCCGGAACCCGAGCGTGAGGTCTATGCGTTTTTCAATAACCACTACGCCGGCTATGCGCCGGGTTCGTTGGGGATTTTTGCACGGGCGTGGAAAGAAGATTAGTTCGAGTGCCGAATGCCTTCTAATCGGGCAGTACGATCTGCGGCTTGTCGGGATCCGGGCGGTAGAGTAGTACGGTATTGCCGAGGATTTGGATCAGGTGTGATTCGGCGGCGGCGGCGAGCCGGTCGCCGGCTTCCTTGCGATCGAGGGGACAACTGCGTTCGACGCGCACTTTGACCAGCTCGTTGTGGGCGTGGGCCTCGTCGAGCGATTGCAGTAGGGCGGGAGAGATGCCCTCTTTGCCCAAGTAGACGGTGGGGCGGAGTTGGTTGCCGAGGCCGCGTAGATAACGGCGGGATTTGCCGCGAAGTTCGGATTGCGTCATGCGGTATGGGTTCCTTGATTAAGTTTGCGAACTACAATAATCTCGATCATAAACGGCGAAGGCGGAAGACCTACGGCTCATTGCGCCGAGTTAGTGCACGGTATAATGCGTATCGACGGAACCCGGGCGAAGTCGTTGCGCAATGGCCGCTTTGAGATAGCCTTTGATCAGCCGTCGGCCGAAGGGGACTAGGACGGAGAAACCCAATAGGTCGGTCAAGAGCCCGGGGGTCAATAGCAACAGGCCGCCGGCGAGGATCAGTACGCCGTCGAAAATCTCCTCGCCGGGGAACTTTCCCTGGCTCATATTTGTGCGCAGGCGGTGCAGTGCTTGCGTACCCTCGCGTCGGGCGAGCGCGGCTCCGAGCGCGCCAGTGCCCAAGACTAGGGCGATGGTGGGCACTACGCCGAGTCGTTGACCGACCTCGATTAGCAGGGCCAATTCGCAGACCGGAACTATGGTGAATAATAGTAATAGGCGTAAGAACATAGACGTTTTCTCTCCAAGCTTTTGAATATATGCGCCTTGACGGACTATGTCGAGGTGGAACGCTTTTTGCGCATTGTGCCTGTATGACGGCAAAGGCATCGATGCGTCGGCGACCGGCGCTGTGGACGGCGCTCGGTTTTGGACTGGGCATCGCACTGGGGCGGACGGTGGATATTGCGCTGGAGCCGGTGGCGGTGGGCTGTGCGATGGCGTGGTTGTGCGCGGGGCTGATGCTGTATAGGGATGCGCGTTGCGCGGGTTGGGCATTGGGGGTCGTGGTGGTATTGCTGGGGGTATTGCGTTACCAGGTCGATACAGCACTGTCCCCTTTGCCGCACATGCTCGGGATCGGGGTCTTTGGGCAGCGCGGTGTGGTCAGCGGGCGGATCGTCGAGGAACCAGAGCGCGGCGATGATCGGGTGCGGTTTGTTGTGGCGTTGGAAAAGATGGAGACCGACAGCGCGATCTATCACTTGGCCGGGCAGGCGCTGGTGACGGTGAAGGTGCCGGGATTTCGTGCCGGCTACGGCGACCGGGTGTCGCTCAAGGGGCGGTTGCGGCGACCGCATCCGGCGCGCAATCCGGGGGCGTTCGACTACCGGGCTTTCCTGGCGCAGCAAGATATCTACAGCACGCTCTATATCGGCAAGGCGGAGCAGGTGGTGGCGATAGAGCGCTTGCCGGGATATTGGCTCGATGAGCAGTTGGTACTGCCGGTCAGAGGCGCGGTGCGCGAGGCCATCGAGCGCAATCTCGCCGGCGCGCCGGCCGGACTCTTGCTCGGTTTGCTATTGGGGGAGAAGCGGCGGATTCCAGAAGAAGTGCGTGAGGCCTTTCGCGGCACGGGGTTGGCGCACGCGTTGGTGGTTAGCGGTTTGCACGTGGGCTTGGTAGCCGGGTTTTTCTTTTTTGGCTTCCGCTTTTTGCGGCTTTCCGATCGAGGCAGTTCGGCGGCGACGATTTTGGTGCTCGTGCTCTACGCCCTGTTGACCGATACGCAGGTGCCGGTGGTGCGCGCGGCGGTGATGGGGACGGTGGTTTTGTTGGGGCGCATATTGGGCCGGCAGGGCGATGTCTACAATACCCTGGGTTTGGCGGCGTTGCTTATTTTGGTAATCTGGCCTGAAAGTCCATGGAGCCTGAGCTTCCAGTTGTCTTTTGGCGCGACCTGGGCGATCGTCGCGTTGCACAAGCCGCTTACGTTGCTCTTTCCCGAAGCTTGGCGGCGCGAAGGCAACGCGGTCCGTCATTGGATCGTCAGTCCTTTGTGTGCCTCGTTGGCCGCGCAATTGGGTACCGGACCACTAATTGCCTACGCTTTTGGGCAATTGGCGCCGGTGTCGTTGGCGGCCAATCTGGTGGTGGCGCCACTATTGGCGGTGGTGTTGGGCCTCGGGGTTTTGGCGGCGTTGACGGGGTGGATCCTTCCCTGGGTGGCGATGTTGTTTAACGCGGCCAATTATCTGGTGATTGTGACGCTGTTGGAATTGGTCGAGTTGTTGGCCGCACTGCCCTTCGCCGCGGTGGAAGTGCCGCGACCGGGGGGCGTCTTTCTCGTCTGTTGTGCGATACTCTGCTTGCTTGGGCCGCGATTGCCCGATAGTCAACAGGCGCAGAAGGCGGCCGTGTTTGTCGTATTGCTCGGATTAAATGTCTCGGTATGGACTTATGCGCTGCGTCCCCGAGACCTGGATATCTACTTTCTCGATGTTGGTCAGGGTGACGCCGCTTTTTTGCGCTTTCCAAACGGTAAGACAATGGTCGTTGACGGTGGCGAACGCAGCGAGCGCTTTGACTATGGCGCGCGGGTGCTGGTGCCTTTTTTGCGGCATATGGGCATCGGGCGGGTCGATGTGGTGGTCGCTTCGCATCCACATAACGACCATATCGGCGGTTTAGTGGCGCTTTTACAACAGGTCGAGGTGGGGCATTTCGTTGACGGCGGGCAACGCTATGACTCCTGGACGGCGCGGCGGATCAGGGAGTTGGTCGCCGAGCGGGGTGTGCGATATCACCGGGTCGCTGCAGGTGATAGTCTTGTAGGTTTGGGTGGGGTCGGTGGATTGATCTTGCACCCCAACGAGGAATTTGTCGATACGTCCGGCGAGTCGCCGGGCGGCCTCAATAATGGCTCGGTGGCATTTCGTCTGGATTATGGTGAGGTGAATGTGCTGTTTACCGGGGATTTGGAGGAGGAGACCGACGGGGCGATTCTGGCTTGGGGGCCAAGGCTTGCGGCGCAACTGCTAAAAGTTGCGCACCATGGCTCGCGCACCTCTTCCCAGTCGTATTTCGTCGAGGCGGTGAGCCCGACGCTGGCCATTATGTCGCTGGGGTTTGAGAATAAGTTCAAGCACCCGGCGCCCGAGGTGGTCGCGCGCTATATGGAACACGGCGCGCGGGTGTTGCGGACCGATCGCACGGGGGCGGTCAGGGTGCGGATCGACGGGGTGAGTATGGCGGTAGAGACGATGATCGAGTGAGCCGCTTTTATTTTTTCCACCACAGGTCGGGTTGCTCGATAAAAGTCCGCACGCGGTCGAGGAAGCGGGCGGCCGGACCGCCGTCGAGTATGCGGTGGTCAAAGGTTAGGCTCAAGGCCATAAGCGCGCGCGGCACGACCTGGCCCTGAAATACGGCCGGTTTTTCGACGATGCGGCCGAGGCCGAGGATCGCGGCTTGCGGCAGGTTGATAATCGGGGTGAAGGCGTCGATGCCGTACATGCCGAGATTACTGATGGTAAAAGTGCCGCCTTGCAGGGCGTCGGGGCCGAGCGTATGGCGCCGGGCCTTAAGGGCGAGGGCGCGCGCTTCGGTGGCGATTTGCGCTAAGCTCTTACTGTCCGCATCGCGGATAACCGGGACCAATAAACCGCCTTCGGTATCGACGGCGAGGCCGAGATGGACCGACTCGTATTGGTGTGGTGCGCCGTTTTGCCAAGAGGCGTTTAGTGCCGGATGTTCGCCGAGGGCGAGGGCGGTGAGCTTGGCGATCATATGGTTATAGGTGGGTGCGTCGGTGCCTTGGCTGGCTTTGAATCCTGCACGCAAATCGACCAGGCCGGTCGCGTCGGCTTCGGTGGTCAGGGTGACGGCGGCGGTTTCGTTTTGGCTCTGCCAGAGACGATTGGCGATCAATTCGCGGATATGTCCGGTCGAACCGGGCGGTTGCGCCGTGACGGCGCGGATATCGCGTTCGATGATGCGCCCGGTTTGCCCGCTGCCCTTGATATGATGCCAAGAGATATTGAGTTCGTTGGCGATGCGGCGGGCGCGCGGGCTAATGGCTGAATTGCCCTTTGCCGCCGGTGTCGGCTGATTATGGAGCGTCGCCGGAACGGGGATCGGGCTCGCCGGATCGCCAGATGCCGATGGTGGGGCGGGTGGCGATGCCCGCTCTGTCGGCATTTCCTCGCCGGTTTGCAACAGATAGCCCAACAATGTGCCAACCGGCACGGTGTCGCCGGGTTGCGGCGCGCCGGGGGGAATGCATAGAATCCCGCTGGAGAAGGTCTCGATCTCGTTGAGTGCCTTGTCGCTTTCCACGGTAAAGAGTATTTCACCCGTCTCGACCTGTTCGCCTTCGGTTTTTAGCCACTCGACGAGTGTGCCTTCCTCCATCGTCCACCCCAAGCGGGGCATCGCAATTTCTTCGGCCATGTTATTGCTCCTATTCGGCGATCAGGTCGCGGATGGCCCGTTCGACATCTTCTTTTTTGGGCGCGACGGCGGCTTCCAGAGGTGCGCTATAGGGCGTTGGTACATGCAGGCCGTTGAGGCGACGCACGGGCGCGTCGAGATCGTCGAATCCGCGATCCACCACCTGGGCGGCTATTTCGGCGCCGATGCCGCAGGGGGCGAAGGTTTCGTCGATTATCAACAGGCGGCCGGTGCGATGGACCGATTCGAGTATCGTTTCAATGTCGAGCGGCGCGGTGGTGCGCGGGTCGATGACTTCGAGCGAAATTCCTTCGAGCGCCAGGGTTTCGGCGACATCGAGTGCGATCGATACCATCGTGGTCAACGCCACGACGGTGAGGTGTTCACCCTGACGGCGGACGGCGGCTTGGCCGAAGGGGATGGCGTAGTCATCCTCGGGGACTTCGCCGCGGGTGTTGAGCAGGGACTTGTGTTCCAAGAAGAGCACTGGGTCGTCACTTTGCAGTGCGGTCTTGAACAGGCCCTTGGCGTCATAGGGGGTGGTGGGCAGCACGACCCGAAAGCCGGGTAAATGGGTGAAGATCGGATAATAACTGCCCGAGTGGTGGGTCGCCGCCGCGCCGCCGACGCCGATGCAGCCGCGCAAGACGATGGGCATTTTTAGCCGGCCGCTGCTCATATACTGCATTTTGGCGATCTGGTTGACCAACTCGCCGAACGAGTCGAGGATAAAATCGAGGAACATGAAATCGATTACCGGGCGCGTGCCGGTCATCGCGGCCCCGGCGCAGAGGCCGACAAAACCACGTTCGCAGATCGGTACGTCGCGCAGTCGTTCGGGGCCGTATAAATCATAGAGACCAGTGGTGGTGTTGAAGTTGCCGCCGCGCTCGCCGATGCCCTGACCAAAGACGAAGATCGTCTCGTCGCGCGCCATTTCTTCGCTTAGGGCCTCGCGAGCCGCTTCGGTATAGGTGAGTTCAGGCATGGGCGGCACTGCTTTCGTTGTAAGTGTGTTCGGTGACAGTGGCGGGGTCTGGCCACGGGCTGTCATGGGCGAATTTCAGTGCCTCGGCGACCAGCATGGTCACTTCGTTGTCGATGGCGTCGATTTCACTTTGTTCGGCCCGCTTGCCGCTTGTCAGACGATCGGCGTAGGTCGTGATGGGGTCGCGTTTTTTCCAGGCCTCGATTTCTTCGAGTGCGCGGTAGCCGCCGTCGCGCATACCCTCGGCGTGTGGGCGGGTGCGGTAGGTTTTGCATTCGATAAGGGTCGGTCCGCCGCCGCTGCGGGCGCGTTGCAAGGCCTCGCCGGCTGTCTGGTAGACGAGGTCGACGTCATTGCCGTCAATGGCGATACCGGGCAGGCCGTAGGCGGCGGCGCGATTAGCGACCTCGGGGTTGCGGGTGGTGTCGGCGAAGGCTACCTCGGTGGCGAACTGGTTGTTTTCGCAGACGAAGAGCACTGGCAACTGCCAGTTGGTCGCCAAATTAATGCCCTCGTGGAAGGCACCATTGGCGACGGCGCCGTCGCCGAAGAAGGCGACGCCGACTTGTTCGCAGCGGAGCAGTTTGAAGGAATACCCGGCGCCGGCAGCTTGCAGGATGCAGGGCGCGACGATGCCGCTAGTGCCCATCATACCGACTTCGGGAGAAAAAAGGTGCATTGAACCGCCGCGGCCTTGCGAGCATCCGGTGGCTTTGCCGAAGAGTTCGGCGATAAGTTGGTTGGGGGGCACGCCTTTGGCGAGGGCGTGCCCGTGCCCGCGGTGGGTGCTGAAGACGGCGTCGTCATGGCTTAGATGCGCGCAGACGCCGGTGGCGATAGCCTCTTCGCCGACATAGGTGTGGCAGGCGCCGGGGATGAGTCCGGCCTGGTAGGATTTGGCGAGTTGTTCTTCGCAGCGGCGAATGGTGAGCATTTGGCGGTAGAGGGCCAGGGATGCGTCGTGGTCGGGTAGTGCGGAAGTTACCATGTGGAATTTGCTCCCTTTAAAACTTGGCGAATTGCTCGGCGTCGTATGGAGCCATAGTCGAGTGAGGTATGACATTTTTATTAACGATGTTTTCGGGCGGCGGCAGCATGTCGTTTATCACGGCGACTGCGTTTTTGATTCCGGTACGGGCGGCGTCTTCAGAAGCTTGCACGGAAAGGCCTGCTACATGCGGGGTTAGAATGGCATTTTTGACGTTGAGCAGCGGGCCTTGCGGTGGCTCGGGGTCTGGCGCGAAGATGTTGATGTCTTCGAAAGTATCGATGCCAGCGCCGGCGAGGTGATCTGTCGCGAGGGCGTGTGCAAGGGCGTATTCGTCGACGAGCGCGCCGCGCGAGGTATTGATCAGATATGCGCCAGGCTTCATTTTGGCCAGCGCGGCCTCGTCGATCAGGTGGCGTGTTTCAGGGGTCAGCGGCAGTTGCAGGGAGACGAAGTCGGATTGTGCGAGTAGCGTGTCGAGATCGACCATCTCTACTTCGAGGTCGGGGTCGACGGGCGCGGCCATGTTTTTGCGGGTGGCCAGGATTTTAAAACCGAAGGGGGCTGCGCGGCGGGCGACGGCGGGACCGGTGGCGCCGAAGCCGATAATGCCGAGCGTTTTGCCGGCCAGGCGTTGTAGCAGCACGCCCTCGTTGTGCGCTTGGCTGTAGGCGCCTGTGCGCATATGGAGGTCCATGGCGGGCAGCCTGCGCGTCAGCGCGAGCAGCATAGCCATGATATGGTCGGCCATCTCCGCGACGCAGAAGTAAGGTGAGTTGCTGACGATAATACCGCGTTTAGTCGCGGCATCGACGTCGATTTTGTCGGTGCCATTGCCGAGGCGCGAGATCAGGCGGCAGCGCTTGAGTTGGGCGATGACCTCACTCGGCAGGGCGGTGGCGACGACGAAGAGTATATCGCAGTCGGCGGCGTGCACTAGGATATCGCTCGGGGCGTTGGCCTCGATTTGCACGGCCTCGAGGCCGTAGTGGCGCAACCAATAGGCCTCGGCGGGTTGCGCTGGGTTCGTAATCGCATTCAGGCGGATGAGGCGCAATGGCAGATTTTCGTTCGCTGCGGACATGGCGGCGAATATAGGGAATGCAGGCTAAACCGCCAAGGCTGTATTTCCCATGTGCTAATGTGGAATTTTTAGCACTAAGTTTTGTTGAAACGGAAAATAATGCCGGTGGATCGCATAGCTTGCGGGTGTGTTAGAGGGAAAGCGCTCGTGGCACGGGGTTTGCGTTAGTATAAGTAACAAAAGCAGCCTGAACGCACAGAAGAATACCTCGATGGAAGTTTCTCCATACATAGATATGGAACTTCGACAAACTAATAATCGGTATTCTGGTGGGTTGGCTGCTTTTTTTTGTTCTATCGCCCCAGTCGTTTCAGCGAGTGCTCGCGGATCGCGTCGGCGGCTTCGTTCCAGAAGGGGGCCAGTTGGTGGGTGTTGGCCGAACCGTTCTTTTTGCTGCAGAAGGAGAAGCTCTCCTGCATCAGGCGAACCTTAGATTCCCAATGCGACAGTTCAAGCGTCGTCTCGATACAAGGCTTGAGGTCTAGATTGGAGCCGGAAAAGCTGAAGTTGTCGACGCCTACCCGCAGGTGGTAATCGGGTATGACGAGGGCATTGGACTCGCGTTCGCGCACCGCCCAGAGGATGGCTTCGGATTCGGGCAGCCTGCGGACCATCGCCGGAATGATAAAGCGCTGGACCTCACGCACTTGTTCGCGGACGAAGGCCTCGTCCTCAGTTTCGAAAAATAAAAAGAGCGGGTCGAGGGAGACTTCGAAGCGATTGGTGTGCCCGCCGACGAGGAAGCCGATGGGTTTTATTTCTTGTTCTTTTTGCTCGCCGTTTACGACTTGCGCCCATTCGAGGCTTTTGAGGATATAGGAGCGGCTCTGAAAGAAGGGGACTTTGGCTTTGCGCGCGGCCTTCTTTACGCCCTTTTCAAGCAGGATATTGTTTTTGTTGATGAGCACCTTGCGGCCCTCTTTGACCAAATAGCCGATTAATTTCCTTGTGCGTTCGGGGGTGATATCCGGACTGCCCTGCAAGAGCAGAGCGGCCCAGGCGTCGCTTTCGTTTTCGCGTTGGGCTTCGAGCGAATCGAGCAGGGCGATGAGACTAGGACGCAGTTCGGCCGGGTCGATGCCGCTTTGTGCACTGATCTGTTTTAAGATGTCGTGCGAGTATATGGGGTCTTGCTGGGCGAACTGTTGCTGAAGCGTGGCGTAAAGCGCGCTGTGCAATGGGATACGATCCTGCGCGAGACAGGGGATGGACGACAGTAGAGCGATAACGAAAAAAAACATAGTGGCCTTTTATCTCAGATAGAAATCCAGCGGTCAATTCGTCGTATACATAAGACGGCTGATCCGATGAAATAGCTAGCGTTGCGCTCGTTCCTCAAAGATCGATCCAGTAGCGCAGTTTGTCGATGGGGTGTGAGGACTTGCGCCCCTCGGCGCGGAAGGTGCGGGCCGTCATGCTCATGGCGCTCTCGAATCGGCCGCCATTGTGTTCGATGATCTTGCGCGAACCGGTATTGTCTGAATCGCAGGTGACTAGGACTCGTTTGAGCTCCATGGTGCGCGCGGCATCGAGTGTCAGCGCAAGGATGGTCTTGCCGTAGCCCTGGCGGCGCTGGGAAGGGCGGATGCTATAGCCAATATGGCCGCCATAGGTTAACAGATACGGTGTGCAAAGATCGGGTCTTATCGAGGATTGGCCGATATATTCGCCGTCGTCGACGAGCCAGAACACGCGGTCGGCGTATTGGGCTCCGGATTGCTCGACATCGGCGAGGGCTTGCAGGTCTAGGACGAATTGCGGGAATTTATCGTTCAGAGTGCCGATGGTATAACCGAGACACAAGGTATACGTCGAGTCGAGGCGGCCTTCGGTGAGGAATTCGGCAACACCGGCGAGAACGCTTTCTCTATATTCGATGGACGGGGTAATGAGGCTCGGCATGAATGCATCTGCTGTAGGCGTTGCCGCATCTTCGTAGATGCGGGATGGCGTGCAAACTACTGTGTGGTAAAGCGGCTGTCAACTTGCTTAATCGGCAAAAATAAGATGCCCCAAGCGGTCGGGGCGCTGGCTATCCCCGTAGATAGGTGCCCATTACGAGAATTCGGAGCGGTCGGTGACGCGCACCGGATCGCAGCAAGCGCCTAAGAGCAATGGCAGTAAGAAGGCGAGGGGAGGGCCCGGTTATTTTACATCGTAGCGCAGGAAGGACAGATACGCGCCCATAAAGAAGATAATATTCCACATGCCCAAAAAGAGGATGTCGATCCAGGCGATTCGGTCGCCGAGGGCCGATTCTTCAAAAATGAATTTGGGATAGCCTTCGATGGTGCGATTGTCCTCATCGTTGAGACTGGCGTCAATACGGGTTTGGAAGCCGAAGGTGGTGATCTCGCGGCGGTATTCGGGCAATAGTTTCAGGAAGCGGTTGCGGTCGGCAATGCCGGTGCCGGCCAAGTCGGAGGCGGCGTAGGCGAAGGAAGAAAGCGGCGATATTCGCGACAGATACTGGCCTAGGCGAATCTGACCGTCGAGTTGTTTGAGAAACTGGTCGTTGATTTTGTCCTGATGGTCGATTAGTCGCAATCGCTGGTCCCGGCGCATCGCCGGCCAGGTAGACCATCTGATGTTGTCGGGTGCCGCTTGATTTTTTTCTTCCCATTCGTTCCACTGTTTTTGGAAGCGCTCTTCCTCTTCGTGCTCGATTTGGTACTTCTCTTTATCGATAAGGACGAAGTCGCGCACGGGGTGGATTTGGGACGCGATATAGGGTGCGGTGTTGGGCACGACGAGTACGACGAGGACCCAGACCATTAGCAGGACGGTGATCGAGGTCGAGGCCAGTTGCGTGCGCGCGGAAACGAAGATGCCCAACGAATAGATCGCGGCCAGGTAGAGCAGGGCGCAGAGCATGATCAGGCCAAGGGCGCCCCAGTGTTGGGGCTGCAACTCGACACTGGGGAAGAGCACGACGACGACGAGACCGCAGAGTACGGAGACCAGGAACGGGGCGATCAGCGCGATATAGCCGCCGATCCATTTGGCCAACAGCACCAGGTCGCGCGGTACGCTATAGGACATGAGCAGCTTGAGCGTGCCGAGTTCTTTTTCGCCGGATATAGCGTCATAACTGAAAGCGATGGCCAACAGGCTCATGACTACGCCAATAAAAAATAGCAGGTCGATCGGCGGGAAGAGGAAGATTACGGGGTTGCCCTCGTAGTCGGCCTCAAAATGTGGTTCGGACTGCGAGTTGACGGTGGCGGTGGCGGTCAATTCTGGGTTGAGCCCTTTGAAGAAGATCTGCATCGGGTTGAGCGGTTTGTCGATTTTAATGCCATTGTCGACTAGGTCGTTGCTCTCCTCGATCTGGTTTTTGTGCAGGACGATATTGGTGCGATAATCGGCCTGGGCCTCTTTGTAGTCCTTGGTCAGGACCCAGGTGCTGGAAAGCACGACGACGAGACAGATGATACTGGCCATGGCGAAACGCAAGCTGAGCAGTTGTTCTAAGAGTTCCTTGCGGACGAGCAGGAAAAACATCGGCAGTCTCCGTTTAGGTCACGTCGTAGCGCAGGAAAAATAGATACGAGAGCATAAAGAATAGCACGTTGAAAACCAGCAACAGCAGAATGT
Source organism: Gemmatimonadota bacterium (assembly GCA_018672475.1). Lineage (GTDB taxonomy): Bacteria > Latescibacterota > UBA2968 > UBA8231 > UBA8231. Next base: position 108,345 of record JABHFS010000116.1, read on the forward strand.
CCATCAGCGCCGCTTCGATCGCGTCGTCGAGGCGCTGATGGTGCATCTTAAACGTTGGTAGTGTGTCTGGCTGGAGCCAGTTTTCGTCGGGGTATTTCTCGTCGTTGTCGTGATAGGTGTCGTCCCACTCGTTAGCCCAGGTGCCGAACTCGTCCTCGAAGCGGTTGTAGCCGCGTTTAAAACTGGTGAAGAGCCCGATACCGGTATGGGCCAGGTCGGTGGTGGCGTAGGTGAAACTGGCGGAAGGCGAGATGCGCGAGAGATTCTTACTCAGCTCGATCTGGGCGTTCAGTTTGTCCTGGTAGAACTGGTCGAGTTTCTTTTTGCGGTTGCTGCCTTCCTGTTCGATCTTCTCGCGCATATCCTCGGCCTTCTTGCCATAGGACAGCATTTGGCGGCTGACCCGCTGCAGGCGAATTTCGGTTTCGCGGTCGACGGCGCCTTTTTCGGCTTGGATCTTTTGCGTGGTCGGTACCGGTGAGGTGATTTTGGCGATCACCGGGGCGAGGTTGGGGATGACGAGAATCCACGAGATCCAAACGAAGAGCGAGACCAGCAAGGCGGTGGAGGCATTGTGGGTCAGCGTCGAGATCATCATACCGAGCGCGGAAAATAGCGACACGTAGAGCATGGAGACGAGCACAATCCACAATAACCGGTCGAGCGTCTCGTCTTCGAGTTCGATGGCACCGGTGATATAGACGTAGGTGATACCGGCCAAGAGCGCGACGAGGAAGGGGATGGCGAGGGAAAGGTAGCCGCCGATCCACTTGGACAGTAGTACGAGGTCGCGCGGAACGGAATTGGCTAGCAGTAGTTTGAGTGTGCCCCTTTCTTTTTCACCGCAGATGGTGTCAAAGACGTAGAGCAGTGAGAGCAGCGAGACGACGATATTGACGATGTAGCCGTAGTCCGGTGTAGCAAAGAGCGAGAATAACGGGTTGCGATAGAAGTTTTCGTCGATCTTGCGCGAATTGGTGAGCGAGGTATTGACCTGGCTCGGCAGATTCTTGTCGAGGCCCTGGACGAAAATGCCCAAAGGTTGCGGGGCGCGGTCTCCGTATACACCACCGCCGCCGAAGAGGATCTCGTGGAACTGCTCGTCCTGGTCTTCGGCTCCCTTAAAGGAGAGGATCTGGTCGCGATGGGCTGATTTACTGGCCTCGTGCGTGCGCAGGCGAGTTTGGTGATCGCTGGTCAGGAACATGATGCTGATCAGAATCAGACCGAAGAACAACACCAACGTGACCATAAAGCGAAAACTGAGCACATTGTTGATGATTTCCTTGCGGATCAGCGCAAAGAGCATAGGTCCTGTCCCTTATTTAGAAGGCGAATGGCCGCAGTGGTTGGCTAATAAGTCGGGCGGACGAGGTCGTTTACGCGGCTTCTTCTGTGGCTTGCGAGACATACTGGACATAGAGCGCTTCCAAGTCCTGCTGTTGCAACTCCTCGCGGGTCAACAACTGCACCAGCGTGCCAGCCACCATAATGCCCACCCGGTCGGCGATCTCCTTGGCGCGAAAAATATCGTGCGTCGTCATCCAGATCGCCTTGTTTTCCGCGCGCAGCTCATTTAAAAGCTGCAAAAACTCCGCCCCCGACTTGGGGTCCAGACCGGACGTCGGCTCGTCAAGCAGGATTACCTCGGCGTCCTTCATGATCGCGATGGCGATGCCCAGCTTCTGCCGCATGCCCTTGGAAAAACCCTTCACCCGTCGGTTAAACGCGTCCTTCTGTAGCCCCACGCGCTTGAGCACCTGTTCGTAGTCTTGGTCTGTAGCGTCCTTGACCCCGCCGAGCTTGGTGAAAAAATCCAGATTCTGCCGGGCGGTGAAATTGCCGTAGAGCATGACATTTTCCGAGACATAGGCCACGTGCTTTTTGGCCTCCAAGGGGTCGCGGCTTACGTCGATGCCGCAGATCTTGACGGTGCCTCGCGTCGGGTCGGTAAAACCCAACGAGACCATCAGCGTAGTCGTCTTGCCCGCGCCATTGGCGCCGAGCATGCAGAATATTTCGCCCGGCTGGATCGTCAAGTTCAGGCCATTGACGGCTTTGAGGTCGCCGTAGTGTTTTTCCAATCCTTCTATTTCGAGCATGATCCCCTCCCTTTATCAATACATAACTAGTATTCATCTACTCTAGGTCTATGAACTGTGTCAAGAAGAAATTGAATCGCAAGAGGTGGCACAAGTAAATAAACACCGGACGCGCCCGGATCCACATTGTGTGGGACGTAGGTGCCAAAGAGGCCGCATCCCAGATGGTCTTGCTATTAGGCGAGTCACCTGCATGTGGTATTCGTCAAAACAGAACCTCCTTTTGGGGGCGGCAGGTTCCGGTAAACCCAGCACTCGTCAGACGGATCGATCAGCATCGGACCCATTTCCCCGACCTTCTTACTACGATTTTTTCACATGGCTCTACCGCATTGCGGTTAATGAGGCGCTTTAAGGGCGGCACCGGCACAAAAGGCGCCGAGAAGTTCAGTGGCCCGAGGAGGAGCGCGTGTTAAAAGTCCTGAGGGAGAAATGCTCGATAGTGAGTTGGGCGCACGGATCGCGGAATCTCTTAATGGGCTTTCGTCGCAGGAGCGGATGGCTTTCCCGCTGGAAATACGCAAAGTTAAGGGGCAACGGATCACTGCGGAAGGAGAGATCAATGGGGGGCATTTATTCGAGTTAAATACGGAGAGTGGGGATATACATATTGATAAGCGGTGATTGCAGGTAATTGATGCGGAGACTCGGGAGACCTGCCGGGGAGTTCTAGTTGATCAGATCATAGTAAAAGATCCCCACTTAAACCGATCATTTGTGGTTTGCGTGGGGATCTTTATTTTACTGGCGCGAAAATATCCATAAAATAAAAGAGGAGACGTTATGGGCGAGGGGATAGAGTTGCCGCGGCGGCGGTTGGGAAAGACCGATATAGAGCTGACGGTGTTTGGCGTCGGCGGGTATTTGGGATTGCTGACGGATAAACAGGCCAGCAAGGCCGATGGCGAGCAAGCGGCGATTTTGGCGGTGCGGCGGGCGTTGGAGTTGGGCGTGGGTTATTTTGATACCGCGCCGAGTTATGGCGGTGGTGAGGCCGAGCGGCATTTGGGTTTGGGGTTGCGCGAGTTGTCGGCGGCGGAAAGGGCCGGATTGCGGGTTTCGACGAAGGTCGGGACGCATCCGGAGAAGAGCCAATTATATGATGCTGATTCAATACGGTGGTCGCTGGAGCGGAGTTTGGCGCGGCTTTTTTGTGATGCCGTTGATATCGTTTATGTGCACGATCCGGTGGAGGACGCGCACATGGATCAGATCTTGGGGCCGGATGGCGCGCTGGAGACCTTGCAGAAGTTGCGGGAAGAGGGAGTGTTACAAGCCATCGGACTGGGTGTGCGCAATCATCGTTTTTTGCGACGGGCGATAGAGTGCGGGCATTTCGACGCGATTTTGCCCTCGTATGATTTTCATCCATTGCGCGATTCGGTGCGGCCAGTTATTGGTGCGGCAGTGGCGGCGGGGATGGGGGTGGTGAATGGCTCACCCTATAATGCGGGCTTACTTGCCGGGCGCGATTTAGATGAGGCGTTGCGTAAGAGGGGGGCGCCCGAAGGGGATGTAACGCGGGCACGGGCCCTCTGTGACTGGTGTGGAGAACGGGACTTGGATCCGGGCGAGGTGGCGATGCAGTACAGCCTGCGACATTCGCCGATTACGTGCACTTTGGCGGGGCCGCGCACGGTTGCCGAGGTCGAGACGAATATACAACATGCGATGGCGCGTCTGCCGGAGACATTATGGGCGGAGTTGCACGATTTTGTCGAGACTCTCGGACCGGCACCGCCTGGGGGCGAGAGCGATTAAAGCCGGTATAGTTCAAGTACCCTATCCTGGTTCATCTGCCATAATTGGCGTTTGGCCTGGACTACGTGCCAAGGCGAGGCGCGCCAGATAGCGATTTGCGTGAAAGCGCGGCGGGCCTTGCTTTGCTGGCCACGGCCGAGCCAGTATTGACCTAGTGTGTGCAGTCGGGCTGAACGGCTTTTGAGCGGTATGACCTGGGGTTCGATGGCCGCGAGCCGGTCCATGCCCTCGTCGAGGCGGTCTCGAAAATAAAAAGCCTGGCGCACGCCGGAGGTCACTTTATCCCAGACGTCTTCGTCGGCTCCGATCTGGTCGAGGGCGCGGTTTACCTCGTCGGCGGCGCCGGCGTTGCCCCAGAGCATAAAGGCTGTTTCGAGGGCGCGGCGCGAAAAGCGCAGAGGTCTTTTGTTCAGATAGGTCTGGAAGTATTTGTCAGCGAGTTGTAGCTGCAGGCTGGTGCTGTCGGCGGCTATTTATTTTGCTTTATCGACCATGAAAAACGGCCTGATCCGCTCTTGGTCTAGACGCAGGCGGGCTTCGAAACTGACTTCTTCGGCGGAGACGTCTATATAGGGTGCTGAAACGGTTTCTGTTTTGCGCAGGCGCAGAAGAGACCAACCGCCATCGTCGTCGTGGCTGCCGCCGTAGATCAATTGGCCGCCGAAGGGTGTGTCACCGCCATCGGGGTCGGTGACGACCAGTGCGAAGCCGATCGTACGCGAGGCGAAGGGCGCTTGCCAATCAGAGGTAATGCGGGTGAGTGCGGCCATCGGGCGGGATACTGGCCTCGAGTGTATAGCCCGTTGGTGTTTTCTGCATGGCCATCCGCGTGTCTTTGGGGGCCGGGCTTTCTATATGGGCCACTCTTTCGCCGCGCCGCCACCACATGCTCCCGTCAGTGATAAAGGCGAACGCGTGGTCGCCCTCGATCCAACCCGGGCCGTCGCCGTCGGAGGGGATATCAAGGAAGAGGGTAATGGCGTCTTTTTAATACCATCATTCTCAGATCACATTCTGTGATCTTCTGAGGCTATCCTCCTACGTCGCTTCCTGTGATCTTCCGAGGGCAGTTCTCCTACGCCACATCCTATGGCGTGGGGGGGACTGCAAGCCGCTGCGGGTATGCCCTCCGACAATCCTCCGCGGCTTCTGTGATTAACGCTATGGGTAAAAGTAAAGAAGGTGTCTAAGATCACCAATGCTGGATAAGAAAGATTTAAGAGGATGCTTTAAACTCCTGCCTGTTGATCGACCCCGGCTTCTTTTATGATAGGTATTGGCAGGCGGTGCGGTCACCCCCGCAGACGTTTTAAGAAAGTTTCATAGGTCACTTATATAGAATGGAGCAAGGATTATGATCATCGACACGCATACCCATATCATGACACTCGATACAGAGCGCTATCCCTTGGCGGATCCCAACGCGTCCTATCGACCGACGACCGACGGGGCGGCGGATTTGCTCAAGGCGGCAATGGATGGGGCGGGGGTGGATCGGGCCTTTACCATTTCGGCTGGGTTTTACGGCTGGGATAATAGTTATGCTATGCACCAGTTGCAGGGGCGGGAGTCTTGGTTGGGGGTGGGGGTGCTGGTCGACCCGGCGAGCGCGGAGGGGCCGGTGGAATTGCAGGACTTGGTGGAGGCCGGGGCCTGCGGGATACGGATTCAGCGGCATTTATTTTATCACCGGGATTTAGATGATCCGATCAGCACGCCGCTGTGGGCGAAGGCGGGGCAATTGGGTTTGACGGTGGATGTCAACGCATCGCAAAGCGAGTACGGGGCGGTGGAAAATCGGCTCAAGGAGTTTCCCGAGACAAAATTTATTCTCGACCATTGCGGCTATGTCGCCGATACGTTGTCGCCGGAAACGAATACGGTAGCGCCCGTGGTGGAGTTAGCGCGGTATAAAAATGCCTATGCCAAGCTTACTTTTCTGGAGTCGGCGAGCAAGGAGGCCTTTCCCTTTCGTGATGTGCACTGGATGGCGCGGGAAGTCATCGACGCCTTTGGGCCAGATCGCTGTATGTTCGGCAGTAATTTTCCGCAGAAGATGTACAGCCCAAAGATGAGTTATGCGCAGACGGTGGAGCTTTTTGCCGAGGCGATCGAGTTGAGCGATGAAGAGCGCGCGTGGATTTTGGGGGGGACGGCGGCAAGGTTGTGGCGGTGGGCGGAATAGCACGGAGTATTTTAGACACACCCTAACGTTTTTGACCACAGCAAAAGGACCCTGTTTGCATGCTATGGTCCTTTTGCTGTGGTGCAGGTCCGCAAATCTCTCTTCGCAAAATTTGTATTATCTCGAACGACCTTAAACCTCTAGCTTGAATCGGATATTCAATTCGTCCAATTGTCGTTGCGATACCGTGCCGGGAGCGCCGATCGACAGGTTCTGCGCGTTTTGCGTCAGCGGGGAGGGCGATGACCTCGCGAATATTGGGCTCGTCGGCCAATAACATGGCGATGCGGTCGATGCCGGGGGCGAGGCATTGGGAAGGTGTGGATTTGTTCCTTGTCGGTGAACAGTGCGCAGAAGATGAAGTCTACCGCCGGGCAGAGCGCTTACGATCCATTTGGGCTGAAGGGTAAAAAATGCCGCTGAGTAATGGACTCGCGGCGGTGGTAAGAGCTGAATAGTACACGTTTATCCGTGTGCTTATTATTATTATTGCGCTTATTTTCGCTGTGAAATGTCGTGCGAATGCTCATAGCTATTGTCTGATTAATTGCGACGTTGCCGGTGAAAACCTTCGCCATTTTCCGCGAATTTTAGTAAGATAGAAGTAGTTTTTCACAAGTCAAAGGCGAAAAAACGTGCAGGAAAAACAACTCCATACTTTTGCGTTGTATCTGGCGTTGGTCTTTAGCGCGTTAGTTGTGTCGATTGGTGGATTGGCGCACTTCGCTGGTCTGGGGTTTCTCATGGGGGCGCTGACGCCTCTGTTGATCATGTCAGCGCTGGCGTGGGGGCTCTACGTGTTGGTGCGCTTATTATATGGTGGCAAGGGGCAGGATGCCGGGGCACTGGTATCGGGTTTGGGGCCGGAGGGCATTATTCTGCAACGGGCGACGCAACGCGCTTGGGGACACGATGTACAGAGTGAGGCCGGTCGCCATTTTGTCGCTGGTGAAGTGCATTTTCGCGCAGGTCGCTACTTGCAGGCGGCCGAGGCCTTCGGCAAGTCGGTCGAGGGCCGGGAGTCGCTAGCGGCGAATCTGAATTTGGGTGCGGCGCTGCTCAATATCGCCGATTTCAAGGGCGCGAGGGAGGCGTTGGCGATGGGAGCCCGCTTGGCGCAACGACAACAGGATCGAGATTTCGAGGCAGCTTTCCAGCTCAATCTCGGTGTGTTGCATGCGCGCCAGGGCAAGCTAACGGAGGCGTTAGTCGCTTATGCGGAGGCGCAACGGCATTTTGAATTGCTCGCTGATGGGCGCGGTCTCGGTGACGCGCTGACCAATATCGGGCAGGCACAAGCGCATCTCGGTCGACTGGAAGCTGCATTTGCAAGCGGCGAGCGGGCGCTGAAAGCACATCAGGAGACGGGCAGCGCATTGGGGCGAGCCGGTGCATTGAGTTGTCTGGGGTATGTGGGTTTTCGCCGCGGTGAGTTGGCCGAAGCGTTTGTGCACTTGTCGGAGGCGCTGCAGATCCACGAGACGTTGGGTAATGCGCTGGGACAAGGGCACGTGTTGACCCATATCGGCAATTTGCGCTTTAAAGAGGACGATTTGGAAGCGGCGCTCAAAGCGTATGAACAGGCCTGTGCATTGCATGAAAAAGCCGGTGACAGTCTTGGTGAAGCGAGTGCGTTGGTTAACCTCGGTAATGTGCAATTCAAGAAGGGCGCGTTGGACGCGGCCTTGCAGCATTACGATCAGGCGTTGAAACTGCATGAGCGTGGCGGCAATGTGATGGGGCAGGCGCGCGCGTTGACCAATATCGGTTCGCTTATGGGACGGCAGGGTCAATTGACGGCGGCCCTCGATACGCTGCATAGGGCACGCGGTTTTTATCTTGAGGTCGGGGATGATAGCCGGGGCTTGCAGGCGGTGGACAAATTGATCGCCCGCTTTGAAAGGCAAATTGAGGAAGAAAATAAAACTTGAGACTATTTCGGCCGGGCCACTATCGTAGTCGGCCGAGTTATTGACTACTAAAACGAGGTTGGAATGATAGAGCTCAGGTCTTTTCTCAGATAGTCTTGCCGCAGTAAAAAAGTAAAAGAGCCATTTTCCCCGCGCGGGTGGACCGGGATCGTCGGGTCCAATGACTCGGGCAAGACGACTTTGCCCACATTGGCGGTGGGCGCTTTGGTGTCAGCAACTGAAGTGATAATGGGGTCAGAAGAAGGCGTCTTTGCGCGCAGCGCACGGATGAACCGCCGGTAATGGCATTGGACGCGTGTTCGTGCGGTCTGTTGCTGGTCTAGCGATGACGAATTTCCTTTCGCGCCTGACGGCGCAGTGTTGGCGTGTCAACGCCCGGACGGAGGTGATGCGGAACTATAGATCGTCGGCGAGTGAACGCTTGCCGAATGGAGGCTATGTACCCTTAATTGGCTATAGGATGTTTGGCGTCTGGAACGGACGTGCGAAATGGTGCAATTAAGGTGGGATTATCCTCTGAGATAGAAGGTTTTAATGACCGTCAACTTTGACCTGAAAAAGTTACAGATTGAAACGGCAACGATCTTGCGCAATATTGCCCCGGCTAAGTTTTACGAGGAGGCGCTGAAATATGAGCGGGGATCGGCGATTTCCTTTAAGGGTGCGCTTGTCGTGTCCTCCGGCTCGAAGACCGGGCGCAGCCCAAACGACAAGCGAATCGTCGAAGACCCGCAGAGCGGCGGCGATATTTGGTGGGGCTCTGTCAATATCAAGCTGCAGGAAAGTTCCCTGATCATCAATCGTCAGCGGGCCGTCGATTATTTTAATTCCTGCGAGCGTCTATATGTCGTTGATGGTTTTGCTGGGTGGGATCCGCAATATCGACTCAAGATTCGCGTGATATGCGCTCGCGCTTACCACGCGCTCTTTATGCACAATATGCTGATCCGTCCTTCCGAGGCGGAGTTGGCGGATTTCGGCGAGCCGGATTTTACCATTTACAACGCCGGTCGTTTTCCCGCGAATCGCTACACGCCTGAAATGTCTTCGAAGACCAGTATTTGCTTGAGCTTTGAACGCAAAGAGATGGTAATCCTGGGTACTGAATACGCCGGTGAAATGAAGAAGGGCATATTCACGGTGATGAACTACCTGATGCCCAAACGCGGCCTGTTGCCGATGCATTGCTCCGCTAACGAAGGGACCGCCGGCGACGTAGCCCTGTTCTTTGGATTGTCGGGCACGGGTAAGACCACGCTTTCGGCCGATCCGCAGCGGAAGTTGATCGGTGACGACGAGCACGTCTGGAGTGCAGAGGGGGTTTTCAATATCGAGGGCGGTTGTTATGCGAAGTGCATCGACTTGACGAAGGAGAAGGAGCCCGAGATTTACCACGCGATCCGCTTCGGCACGGTGTTGGAAAATGTGATCTACGACGAAGAAAGCCGTCGAGTCGATTACGCCGATGATTCGATGACCGAAAATACGCGCGCTGCCTATCCGATCGAACACATTCTCAATGCGGCGATTCCGTGCATTGGCGGGCAGCCGCGCCATATTGTCTTTCTTACCTGTGACGCCTTCGGCGTATTACCGCCGGTTAGCCGGCTGACGCCGGACCAGGCGATGTACCATTTTATGAGTGGCTATACCGCGAAAGTCGCCGGAACTGAGATGGGGGTGACAGAGCCGGAGGCCACATTCTCGGCCTGTTTCGGCGCGGCCTTTATGGTCTGGCACCCGAGTAAATACGCCGAGATGCTGGCTGAGAAGATCCGCGAGCACGACGCGCGGGTTTGGTTGGTCAACACGGGCTGGTCGGGCGGCCCTTATGGCGTGGGCGAGCGTTTTTCGCTCAAGTACACCCGGGCGATCGTCGACGCGATCCACGCCGGGCAGTTGGACGATGCGCCGGTGCAGCGGGATGTGCGTTTTGGTTTTGATGTATTAACCGCGTGCCCTGGTGTGCCCGCTGAGCCGATGGTACCCAAGCAGGTCTGGGCGGATGCGCTGGCGTATGAGGCCCAGGCGAATCAATTAGCCGAATTATTCAAGGCAAATTTTGTGCAGTTTGAAGAAGGCACGGCCGAAGCGGTAAAGCAGGCAGGGCCAGTATAAAAAACGCGCAGGCACTTGTTCAAGCTTTTGCTATAAAACATTGGGCTATGTCGATTATAGCACAAAAGGACGCCCGGTGGCTGAACAAACCCACCGGGCGTCTTTTTACGTTTTGGGATTGTCGTCTTAGCGCGCGTCTCGTTTGACCTCGTCCCAGCGGTGTGCCTCGACGGCGGTACTGATGGGGGCTTGGCGGACTAGGCACATAGTCGACGCCACCGTCGGGGAAGTCGGGAGCGCTGGCAAAAACGGGCGCCCGCCCGTTACATAAAGAGGCCGGCACCACCGTTGGCGGCGCCGGTGACACGGTAGATTTTGTCGATGGCGGGTCCTGTGGCTCGACAATAGGGCATTCTAATACCAGTCGAATACCCATTCCCAGGCATTGCTGTACATAGCATATAGGCCCCAGGTGTTCGGCATTTTACAGCCGACGAAGTGGCCCAAATGTTCGTCGTTAAAAAAGTTAGTTCTGCACACACCAGGCGTGATCGGGATGCGGACTTCGCTATCGCCATAATACCAGGTGGTGGAGGTGCCGGTACGGCAGGCGTATTCCCGTTCAGATTCCGTGGGTAGGCGGTAAATGTGGCGGCCTTTAACATCGTTGAGCGCTTCGCAAAAGCGCTGGCAGCCGTTCCAGCGGAATGTTGCAGATCGACATCGAAGAGTCCGTGGTTTGCGCCGTTGCTCCCAGACGTTGGGCCGTCAGCAGCCTCCCCTACCAGGAGAATTTTCAAGCGGTTTTCTAAGCGTTTCGGGCGTATTTCTGGTCCAATAGCAGGAGCGCGTCGCGCGTATTGAAGTGGGCGTTGCTTTCTTTGAAGAAGGCGTCGAGTAGTTGCTGGGGGGTGAGATCGGAGGTGTCGATCGAGACTTTGTGGCGGATCCAGGATGTGCGATATTCCTCGGCAAATCGGTCGAGCAACATCGGGACATCGTCTGGTTTGATTATAGTGTGTGGATGGGGTGCTTCGTCTAAGCGCTGTGCGATGACTTCGGGGCGGGCGTGCAGGTGCACAAGGATCGCGTCGTCGGGCATTTCGCTCTCGTATTTGCGGGTGTCGCTGACGGTGAGGCCGGGATAATAGTAGAGCGGGCCGTAGACTTCCTCCTCAAGATGGAAACCGCCGAAGAGAATATGTTGGTAATTGTTGATCAGGCGGACGTGGTAGACGATCTGAAAGCGCTGGAAGCGCTCTTTGATCGCCGGCAGCATATCGAGCATCGCCTGCTGCTCTTCGTCGGAGAGGTGGTAGGCGTCGGGGATGGTAAAGTGGTCGTCCATATGGAAGTGTACACCGCGTTGGGCGCCCCAGATGTTGAGTCCTTGGAGCAAGGTCGTGACGCCGCTGTATTCGCAACCGATGGCAATGATACGCATAACATGATCCTCCTTTAATTGGAGTCAAGTTAGTTGCAGAAAGGTGGGAGGGCAAGATGGACAACACGGATAGGTTCAAAGAACCGTGCAGGTCCTTTATAGGATTAATATATCAATAAATCTTGATATTGACATTTATAGATGTTTGTGCTATTATTCTTACTATCCTATGGCTGATTCGCTCAAAATATTCAAGGCGCTAGCTGATGAGACGCGGCTGCGCATGGTGCGCTTGCTGGTGTGGGGCCCGCTCAATGTCAATGAAATCATCGGCATTTTGAGCATGGGGCAAAGCCGGGTATCGCGGCATCTGAGAATCCTCGCTGAGGCGAATTTGGTCACCAGCCGCCGGGAAGGTACCTGGATCTATTATCAGAGCAGTGGGGGGCAAGGTGTTGATCCGCTCGTCGTGGATGTGTTGGACTTGTTGCAACGCCATGAGTCGAGTCTGGCAAATTACGCGGAGGATCTGCAGGGTATAGAAGCCATCGTTGAGCGCCGTAGGGAACAGACCCGCACCTTCTTTAACAGCATTAAGGATCCCGGCGAATTGCAGGATCACTGTCTTAATGGCAGCGTCTATCGCAAGATAGCGCTGGAACTCTTGCCCGAGCATACTGAAAAAGCGCTGGATATGGGCACGGGCGCGGGTTTGTTGTTGCCGGAGTTGCTCAAGCGGATCGAGCGCGTGGTCGCCATCGATTCTTCGACGACGATGCTTGATATGGCGCGCAAGGCAGTCGGCAAAGAAGCGGTGCGCTGCGAGTTTCGTCTGGGCGACTTGGGGCATTTGCCAGTAGCGGACGAAGAGGTCGACCTGGTCGTGGCCTGTATGGTTCTGCACCACCTTTCCAATCCGGAGGATACGATTCGCGAGGCCTATCGCGCGCTTAGACCGGGTGGGCGTTTAGTGGTAGTGGATCTGCATCGGCATGAGGACGAGGCCTTTCGCGAGAGCATGGCCGATTTATGGCTCGGTTTTCCGCCCGCCGAAGTGCGGGCCTGGATGGAGTCGAGCGAATTCGAAGTAACAGGCGCCGAAATCGTTGGTGGCTCTGATTTCCTAAAAATCATCACTTTTCAAGGACTAAAAAAATGACGCAAACTGCTGAAAATACCGCCGAAGTGCAAGCTCAGGACTATAAAATCGCCGATATGTCGCTGGCCGGATGGGGGCGGCAGGAAATCATCCTAGCTGAGCAGGAAATGCCCGGTTTGATGGCCTTGCGTGAGGAATATGCGGCCGCGCAACCGCTCAAGGACGCGCGTATCGCTGGCTCGTTGCATATGACGATCCAGACCGCGGTATTGATCGAGACGCTCAACGCGCTCGGCGCCGAGGTACGTTGGTGCTCGTGCAATATCTTCTCGACCCAGGACCATGCTGCTGCCGCCATCGCCGAATCCGGCGTGCCGGTGTTCGCCTGGAAGGGCGAGACCGAGGACGAGTATTGGTGGTGCACCGATCAGACGCTGAAATGGGCCGACGGCAAGGGGCCGAACATGATCCTCGACGACGGCGGTGACCTGACCAAGTGGGTCCACGAGAAGTATCCGGAACTTTTAGATGAGATCCGCGGTGTCTCCGAAGAGACCACGACCGGCGTGCATCACCTCTACCAGATGCTCGAAGCCGGGGAGTTGAAGATCCCGGCGATCAATGTCAACGACAGTGTGACGAAGTCGAAATTCGACAATCTCTACGGTTGCCGCGAGTCGTTGGCTGACGGCATCAAGCGTGCCACCGATATCATGATCGCCGGCAAGGTGACCGTGGTCGCCGGTTATGGCGATGTGGGCAAGGGCTGTGCTGCCGCGATGAAGGGTCTTGGCTCGCGGGTAATCGTCACCGAAGTCGACCCGATCTGTGCGCTGCAGGCGGCGATGGAGGGCTACGAGATCAAGAAAATGGACGACGCGGTCGCCGAGGGCGACATTTTCGTCACCACCACGGGTTGTAAAGACATCATCCGCATCGACCATATGGAAAAAATGAAAGACGGCGCGATCGTCTGCAATATTGGTCATTTCGATGTCGAGATCCAGGTCGCCGAGTTACAGGGTTTTATCGGGGTCGAGCACATCGAGATCAAACCCCAGGTCGACAAGTTCACCTTCCCCGATGGTCACAGTATTATCCTGCTGGCCGAGGGCCGTTTGGTCAACCTTGGTTGCGCCACCGGGCATCCTTCATTCGTGATGTCTAACTCGTTCACCAATCAGGTCTTGGCACAAATGGAACTCTACAACGACCATGAGAAATACCCGGTCGGAGTCTATATGCTGCCGAAGGACCTCGACGAGAAGGTCGCCCGCTTGCACTTGGGTAAACTAGGGGTCGAGATCGACGAATTGAGCGGGGACCAAGCCGGTTATCTAGGCATCCCGGTCTCAGGGCCCTATAAGCCGGACCACTATCGTTATTAAGCGCTGAGCTTTTTAGGGGCTGCGGTTTAAAAGCTGCAGCCCCTTTTCCGTCCTAGACTTAAGGTTATCTTAATTCCCATGTGGCAAGACACTCCTTACAATACTCCGCTGGCTGTGTCGGCGACGCTTGTTGCGTGGATGGCGGTTTATGTTTGGCGGCATCGCGGCCAGCCCGGCGCATGGCCCTTGTGCCTGCTGCTGTCGGGCGTGGCGATATGGTCTTTCGCCTCGGCGTTGGAAATAGCGAGCGCCTCTCCGGCGTCCAAGATGTTTTGGAATGGGGTACTCTATATCGGCATCGTCACTGCTCCGGCTGCGATGTTGCTTTTCGCATTGGATTATGTCGGCAGACGGCTGCCTTTGACGCTTAGGCTATCGTTGCTTGTCGAGCCGGTCCTGGTGTTGGTCATGGTGTGGACCGAAGGGTTGCACCAGTATCATTGGAGCGACGTCAGCATTATCGACTACGCCGGTTTCCAGGTGTTGACGGTGGTGCCGGGGTTGGGCTTTTGGTTGCATGTGGCTTATTCCTATGTGCTGTTGCTTTTGGGTTCACTGCTCCTAGTGCGGCAATATTTACACTCGCCTCCGGCCTACAGGCGTCAGATCGGTGCGATGTTTGCGGCGACCCTGCTGCCCTGGGTCGCTAATGCACTCTATATCTTTGGGCTCAACCCATTTCCGCATCTAGACCTGACGCCTTTTGCCTTCAGTGCTACCGGGCTGATCTGCGCCTGGGCGCTATTGCGCTTAAAGCTGCTCGACCTGGCTCCGGTCGCCCGCGATTTGTTGGTCGAGCATATGGACTACGGGGTGCTGGTTCTGGACGAGAGGCAGCGCATCGTCGATGCCAACCCGGCGGCACGGATCTTTCTCGGAAAGTCGGAGGATGTCGTCGGCTCGGCGGCTGTTGATATGCTGGCCGGGCTGGCCGAGTTGCTCGAAGTTGGGCGAGGCCAGACCGAAGTCGTTTTACCTCAATCCCAGCGCACCTGCGAGGTTTCACTTTTGGCGCTCGATCGCGATCGGACGCGCCGCGACGGCTATCTCGTCATGTTGCAGGATATCAGTGAGCGCAAAAAGCTGGAGGCCGAGGAGGCCGCCGACCAAAAATTTCGCGAACGGATTTGGGCGATGGACACGGCGGAGGATATCGATACGGTGTTCCAGGTGGGGTGCGAGACGTTGCAGATTCTGGGTTTTCCTTTTGCAGTTTGCAGTTTTAATATCATTGACAACGAGCAGGGGCGGCATCATTTTTTTACACATCCTTTCACTGCAGCGGGACAGGCTCTGCCCTCCGCGCAGGGCCATGACATCGAGGTCTTGTCTCGGTTCTGGAGGGCGCCGGCTCCGGTCTATCGCCCGGACCTGCATCGCGACGACCCCCATAACGAACGAGACCAGCTCGAGGAAGAGTACAGTTTGGTGATTCGCTCGGTCATTGACGTGCCCTTCTCGCACGGCACGTTGGCGATCAACAGCGAAGAGCCAGATGCCTTCAGTCCCGCGGATATCACCTATATGGAGCGTCTGGGTGGCCTGTTGTCGGAAGCGTTTCGCCGCCTGCGCGATATTGAAGCCCGCGAGCGGCACTTGGAAGAATTACAGCAAGAGATCGACGAGCATCAGCGGACGGCCGCCGCCCTACGCCAAGCCAAAGACGAGGCCGAAGAAGCCAATCGCGCCAAGAGCGAATTTCTGACGAATATGGGCCATGAAATTCGCACGCCGATGAACGGCATTCTCGGTATGACCGAGTTGGCGCTCGACACCGAGTTGGACGAGGACCAACGGACTTTCCTTGGAGAGGTGCAACAGTCGGCGGAGCGGTTGCTGCGATTACTCAACAGCTTGCTCGGTTTTACTGAGATAGATAACGCCGAATTGCAATTGAAACACGAGCCCTTTGCATTGCGCGATTGCCTAGCCGCCGGGCTAGACCCGGCCGGGCGGGTGGCCCAAGAAAAAGGGCTCGCGTTTTATCGCGAAATCGATCCGCGGGTTGACGGTATACTGGTTGGGGATGCCGGACGACTGAGTCAGATCGTGTCCAACCTGGCGGACAATGGCGTAAAGTTTACTGAAGAGGGCAAGGTCGTTTTTCGCATCGGCACGGAAAAAGTCGATGGGCAGAATATAGCGTTGCGCATCGAGGTCGAGGACACAGGGGTCGGTATTCCCGCGGATCATCGCGACCACATTTTCGATCTTTTTACCCAAGCCGACGGATCGGCGACCCGGCGTCACGGGGGTGCGGGGTTGGGACTGGCTATGGTCAGTCGACTAGTGGCGAAAATAGGCGGGCGGATATGGGTCGAGAGTGAAGAAGGGCGGGGCAGTACCTTTATCGTCGTTGTGCCCTACGTTATGATTGTGGATGAAGAGGCCGTCAGCCCCACGCCTACGGGGTCTCTCGCACCAGTGCAAGAGGCGCAAGCGGGTAACCGGCGGGTGCTCATCGTCGACGATGTTGCGGTCAACCAGTATATGACCCTCGTGGCCTTGACCCGCTATGGCCACGAGGTCGTTGCGGCTTCATCGGGTATGGAGGCGCTTGCTATTTTGCAAGAAGATCGGGCCTTTGATCTCGTGCTGATCGATGTGCAGATGTCCGAAATGAGCGGTATCGAAGTTGCCGTCCGGATTCGCGAGCGAGAGCAGGAGAAGGGAGACGGGAAGCGGCTGTCTATTGTGGCGATCTCCGGTAATACACTGTCCGAAGACCAGCAACGTTGTCTCGCGGCGGGCATGGACGCTTGTCTGGCAAAGCCCGTGGTGATAAAGGACCTGGTTGAGCAAATGGGGCGGATGGATTTTTCTACGGGCGCTGAAACGGCGCCGGAACACCCGCCGGCCCTGACGCGTGCGGAGGTGTTGGAATGGGTGGAAGGTGACGAAGTCCTGCTCGCAGAACTGGTGGATGCGATCTGTCGGGCGCGGGCGGAGTCGATGGCCGCTATCGAACAGGCCCTCGAACTTGCGGACACCAAGCAATTGGAGGCGGCGGCACACGCATATAAGAGCATCCTAGGTCTATTGGGAGAGAACGCGGCATTTAGTGTCGCCGCCGATTTGGAAGGATCGGCGAGGAAGGGGCAGGTTGACGCAATGGCTTATCAGCAGTTGGTTGTCGCCGTCGAGGAATACGAACACGAATTATTGGTTATTAGCGCGGCAAGTGGGGTATCCGTTATATGATGATTTTGGTCGTTGAAGACAAGGTGGCCGCCATCTTGGGCAAAGTTCTGCAGAATTCAGGGCATACTGTAGAACTGGCCGAAAGTGGCGAGACGGCACTGGAGATAATACATCGGACCCAGATTGATTTTTTCCTTATAGACTGGATGCTGCCGGGGATGACGGGGCTGGATCTGGTTGCGCGTATCCGCGAGCAAGAGCGCTATCGGGAGGCTCCAGTGGTTATGATTTCAAGCCGTTCCGGCAAAGAGGATATAGCGACCGCTGTCGCGGTCGGTATAGACAGTTACCTGACTAAGCCTTTTTCCCCTGCCCAGCTTAAGCAAAAGATCGAAGCTGTGCTACAACAGCGTCGCGCCGTGCCGGAGAGCAACGCTTTACGGCAGATACTCAAGGGGCACCAGGCCTTTAACCCCACCGCTGGAGATCCACTTGTGCTTTTGGCCTTTGGGGCGCGAACGGAAGACGATTTGGCTGGGGCAGACCCGATAGAGATCGCCAGCCTTGAAGCGGTGGTGGCGGCGATTCAGGCATTTAATCGGGAAAATACCTGGTTCAATCTGGGGTATCTGTTAGCCGATAGCACTGGCGAAATGGCGCGCTACTTAAAAAAATGGAGTATTCGTGAGCGAATGATGCTGGCGGTGCTGTGGACGCGGTGCAAAGGGAATATCCCAGTATTGGGGCGGTCGCTTTCGGTGCAGAAAATCGATGATGTGGCGCTGTATATGGTCTGTTCGCAGAGGGGCGGCCTGTCCGGGGGGCTGCAGCAAGCCTGTAAGGACGGGGGGATGACCTTGTTGGAGAGAGGCGATATGGATGAAGGCGCCTGGCGTCAACTGATAGAAGACCAGGTGCAAACCCGTTGGGGGCAAGATGGCTAAGAGGGCGCCGAATCCAAGGGGCTGACCGCCGCAGAAGAGTCTTTCTTGGATGATTGGTCGAAGCAGGTCAACGGCATTTCTTTGTGGGCGACGAATATCGCGTCGGGGTCGGTTGGGCCGCGCGTGGAGAAGCGGCCGAGATAGCCCAATAGCGTTTCCTGATCGAAGACATCGTAACCGACCTTGAAGAGGATACCGGCGAAGACTGCTTGCGGGATCGTCGTCATGGGCCAGGGCGATGACGGTGGCGGCGACCACGCTGATCGGCGCGGTAGGGCCTGAGCACTGGACGCGGGTGCGGCCCAACAGCGAAGTCAGTATCGATATGATACCAGCCGATATCATGCCGGCGAAAGCCCCCCTCCCTGAGAGGATGCCGAAGGCTGCGCCGAAGCTGAGCGCGACAACGCTGACGGTCAATCCGACGATGAGGTTGCGGATCAAAGCGGCAGGCCCGGATGTTCTGGTTCCGGACATGGTATTAACGCGTGATCCTGTGGCTGGAGACCATGATAAACAGCGCCATGAAGACCGCGCTGCTTGCGAAGTTTCTGTAGACATCCTCATCTCTAGGTGCCGTGCCGTCGTGTCCGACACGCATGCTCGTGCGGTGGAGCGACTGTGCCGTTCTATAGCGTAGTTCGAACCGGATCGTCTCGCCCCGACCAATAACAAAGATTGGTGAAAATTCGCGGTAGTTCATCGCGATGTCAACGCAGACCGATGGCGTACCCTGTATTGCAGGCCCCGGCCCATTTCAATGTTGAGGCCGTTTTGCGCTGGGGCAGGTGAGAGGGTTTGACGGGGCTGAGCATTTGGCTGAGGCAGTGGTGCAGACCCCGCTTGGCACATCTTATACACACGAAGATTTCTGCGAAAAGGTCGTTATTGTTTTGGTCGAGCAGCAGATACTTGATTCGACGCTGGTGCGGTCGATTGTCGACTGTATACACTTGCGGAAATTCGCCGTGCAAGAAGTGGTGCCGCCTGGTAGCAACGTAGAGTGTCGCGATCTGCCCGAACCGAATTTTGGCATGATCGCATCTATTTGCAGCAGGCGCCACAGGTACTGCATATCTGGATGAATCAGGAGGATATCACTTAATCATGCTGAGGAGATCATATTGAGTAAGACAGGATACGCGTCGGTCAATGGCGCGCGGCTTTATTATGAAGAAGACGGCGAAGGCGAGCCGTTATTGCTTTTGCATGCTGGGGTTGCCGACAGTCGGATGTGGGATGCGCAATTCGGTGAATTCGCGCAGGGCTTCCGGACCATTCGTTTTGACCTGCGCGGATTCGGTATGTCGCAGATGTCCTCTGGCGAATTTTGCAATTATGAAGATGTGGCCGGTTTGCTCGACGTGTTGCAGATCGAGCGCGCTCGTTTGCTCGGGTGGTCATTCGGCGGGCTGATTGCGCTGGATTTCGCGCTGGCCTACCCGGATCGGGTTTCGGCATTGGTGTTGGGGGCGCCGAGTGTAAGTGGGACAGAGCCTTCGCAACGGATTAAGGCCTTCTGGGCAGCGGAGGAGAAGGCCTTTGATGAGGGTGATCTGGAGGCCGCGACGGAGTTGAACCTGCGTTTGTGGGTCGACGGGCCGGAGCGCGAAGCTGGGGAGGTCGACGCGGGCGTGCGAGCATTAGTCGGGGTGATGCAGCAAGAGATTTTCGAGATGGAGATTCCCGATGACATAGAAGAACGGGAGTTGGAGCCGCCGGCGGCTGGAAGACTGGCGGAGATTCGCGTGCCGACCTTGGTGGTCGTCGGCTCGTTGGATCTGGAGGAGAAGGTCGCGCAGTCGAAGGAGATCGCCGGGCAGGTCGTCGATGGTCGCTGCGTGCGTATTGACGGGGCGGCGCATATGGTGAATATGGAAAAGTCGGAGGAGTTCAACCGCATTGTCAGTGATTTTTTTCGCGTCGAATAAGGCCGAAGCCCCGGACCTAGGTGGGGCTTCGGCCTCGCAGATGGATGCACTTTTTATAAAGAATAAAGTGATGGTATCAACGGCTTTGCTATATAGACAGACGAAGGCCCCGAGAGGTTTAATCCCGGGGCCTATTTTTGATAGAAAAACTGTGTTGTGTTTATCCGGCCATCTCGGCGCGGATCTCCTTGATCCAGTCGACGCTCTGGCGCACGTTTTCGGCTAAGCCGTCCCAGTCTTTGGCGTCGACCAATTCTTTGGTGATCAGCTTGGAGCCGGCGCCGACGGCGGAGACACCGGCCTTGAACCAGCCTTCGAGGCTTTCGCGGGTCGCGTCGACGCCGCCGGTGGGCATAATACGGGTCCAAGGGCAGGGGCCGAGCACCGATTTGACGAAGGCTGGACCGGCGACTTCGCTGCCGGGAAAGACCTTGACTAACTCGACGCCCAACTCCTCGGCTTGGCCGATTTCGGTGACTGAGCCGCAACCCGGTGAATAGGCGATTTTGCGGCGATTACAGAGTCGGGCGACTTCTTCGTTAAGTAGCGGGCCGACGACGAAGTTGGCGCCATTGGCGATGTAGAGAGCGGCGGTAGGCGCGTCGCAGATCGAGCCAACACCCATGATGATGTCGATCTTGTTGGCGATAACGTGCTGCACGGTCTCGGTGAAGACGTGGTAGGCGAGATCGCCGCGATTGGTGAACTCGGCGCAACGGGCGCCGCCCTTGGCGCAGGCTTCGACGATGTGGATAGTGGTCTCCGGGTCCTTGTTATAAAAGACCGGGACGATGCCGGAATCAAAGATGGCGTTGAGGACGGCCATGCGATCGTACTGGGCCATTGTATACTCCTTAAATGCTCGGTTTAGAAGGTCGGTTAAGCTTTAATAAAATCGGCCTGTCCGCGCCGATGTCAAGCAGGCATGGCGAAAGGCATCGGTTGCTCGGGGAAGTTTTTGTGGCGGTCTTCGCCGCGGATCAGAATCGTAGGATAGCGGGTGCCCAGCGAATTGAGCTCGATTTGTTTGACGTGCGGGGCGATATAGCGCAGCGTCAGTCCACAGCGGCGGCGGTCGGAGGTGTTGGGGTTGCTGGCGTGGTAGAGCTGACCGTCGTGGATCGAGAGCTGCCCGGCTTTGAGCTCGAGATCGAAGGCCTGGCTGGTGTCGACGAGTTCGTCGGGGATCTCCTGGTTGACGCTGAGCAAGTTTTCACCCTCCTCCGATTCGCCGTGGGTGACGATGCCATTTTTGTGCGAACCGGGTATGACTCGCATACAGCCGTTTTCCGTATCGCTGTCGTCGATGGCTACCCAAGCGGTATGGGCTTCCGCCGGGTCGAGGCCCCAGTAGGTGACGTCCTGGTGCCAGGCGACGAATTTTTTTGCCTCGGGGTCGGGGTATTTGCAGAAGAAGTGGGTCGAGAGCAGCATGATATCCTCGCCCATCAGCTCTTGTAGCACGTCGATGACGCGTGAATCGGTGGACATTTGCCAGATAAACTCCTCGTCGAGATGACGGGCTTGTAGGCCGATTTGGCACTTTTCGCGCCCCTCGCGTGTTTCCAATTCGTCAAAGCACGCGCGGAAGTGGCCGATTTCGCTTTCGCTGAAGAGGTCGACCTGCGTGAGGAAACCCTTATCGGCATAGGTTTGCACATTATCTTGGCTCATTATACGCTCCATTTTTTGTATGACGGTATCACAGTATATATATTGCACAAAACCCGAAAGGGAAACAAGACGGACGAAAAACGCAAAGGAGGGTGTTATGGGCGCTATACAAATCAATGAAGAGTTATTGGCGGACAGCGATTTTTTTAACGACGAGGCTCGCCGCGCACAACTCGTGGCGATGTTCAAATTCGACCAACGTCGGGTGATACTGGGGGAGGGGGCGCTGGACGGATTGGCCGGGGAGTGCGAACGCCTCGGTGCCGGTCGCGTTTTCTTGATCCACGACCCGGGCATCCCCGCGCTGGTCGAACGGGTGGGTCGCGCTTTGGCGGGTCTCGAAGTGGTGGGCAGCTATAGCGAGATCGCGCCGAACCCATCGGTCGCCAGTGTCGACGACTGCGTTCGGGCGTTGGCGGAAGCCGAGTTTGATGTGGCGGTGGCGTTGGGTGGCGGCAGCACGATGGATACGGCGAAGTCGGCGCTGTGCGTGGCCGCATGTGGTGGTTCGGTGGCCGACTATTTCGGCTTCGATAAATTCGACAAACCACCGTTGGCGCCGCTGGTCAGTATTCCGACGACGGCGGGTACTGGCAGCGAGGCGAGTCGGGTGACGGTGGTCGCCGACGATACGGGCAAGCAAGCGCTCTATGCCGATTATCTGCAACCGAAGGCGGCGTTGGTAGACCCGCTATTGCACAGCGACTTGCCGCCGGTATTGACGGCGATCACGGGTTTAGACGCACTCGGTCACGCACTCGAATGCATGGCTTCGCAAAAGAGTAACGAGATCGGCGATGCGGTGGCGCGGGTGGCTCTTGCGGCGGGTTGTCCGGCTTATGCGCGGGCAGTGGCGGGTGGTGACCAGGCGGCGCGCTATGAGATGGCGCGCTGCGCGCTTCTGTCGGGCTTGCTGTTGAGTCCGATCAATACTGGAGCGGGCCATGCGCTCGGTTATGGTATCGAGAAAATCTCCTTTGAGCGCGGCAAACCCGTACCGCACGGCACGGCGGTGGCGATGGTCTTGCCTGGTGTGATGCGGCACAACGCGCCGGCGGTGGCCGATAAATATTATTTCGCGGCCGGTGCCGCCGGGTTGGACCTGGGTGGTAAGAGTCGCGAGCAGGGGGTCGAGCTTATGGCAGGGTGGATCGACGGGCTGCGTCGCGAGCACACGCCGTATGGGTCGTTGGCCGATGCGGATTTGCGCGCGGAAGATATTCCGCGCATGGTCGAGATTGCAATGGGTGTGCGGCGTTTGCTCGATCCTAACCCGGTAGAAGTTTCGGCGGATGACGCGGCGGTGATCTACGGGGGGGTATTGGTTTGATGGGGGCCTTGGGCCGTTTGTTGTAAGGCGCTGGAGTCCGGTGGCGGCCGCTAAATAAACACGTTACGTATTACCAACGGAAATCGTTATATGCGATGCTCGAGAAATGGCGATGGCAAGTCGTTTTTCGTCGGTGCAATGGCCGTTGTTTTTAGCCAAAGGGCATGGCTTTTATTAGATTTTGTACGTGTATTCATCTTATTTCGCGAAAGGAAGCGCAGTATGGCATTTGACCCACAATTACAGCGGCAGGTTATGGGCCGTTTTGCCACGGGAGTAGCGGTGGTAACGACCTGTGTCGGTGAACAATTTTCGGGCATGACGGCCAATGCGGTGATGTCGCTGTCCCTAGATCCCCCGCTCGTAGTGGTTTCGGTCGACAAAAGTGCTTCGATGCATGGATTATTGCAGGAAGGCCAGTGTTTCGCCATTAACGTTCTTAGGCTAGACCAGGAAGAGCTTTCCAATCGTTTTGCGCAACGCGGCCCAAAGGATTTCTCGGATCTTTCGATAAAGACGGCTGAAAGCGGTGCGCCGATTTTGGTCGATGCGTTGGCCTACTTGGATTGTAGATTGGTGGAAATTACGTCGGCAGGCGACCACGATATGTTTATTGGTGAATGCCTTAACGGGGAAACGGGAGACGGTGCGCCGTTGATTTTCTTCGGGGGGCGCTACGGTGAATTGACAGAAGAGAGCGTGCAGCGTGCGAGTTAAACCCATTAGATAAAAGACGAGGTCTAAAAACGATGGCGGACAAAATAGTTAAAAGCGAGGGGGAGTGGCGTCAGGCGCTAACGGATGAGCAATATCATGTGACCCGTGAAAAGGGCACGGAGCCGGCGTTCACGGGTGAACTCTGCAACAATAAAGTTGATGGTGTTTATCGTTGCGTATGTTGCGGCAACGAGTTGTTTGACTCGGAATGCAAATACGACTCGCGCTCGGGTTGGCCCAGTTTTTGGCAGCCTAAAGATCCGGACAAAGTCGTTGAGGAACGCGACAGCAGTCACGGTATGCAGCGGACTGAAGCGCTCTGCCGCCAATGCGATGCGCATCTCGGCCATGTTTTCCCCGATGGCCCCCAGCCGACCGGTCTGCGCTATTGCATGAATTCGGCGGCATTGAAATTTGAGCCCCGCGAAGACGGCTGATTTGTTTCGACGCCTGCTCCTAATTTCCATACACACTAAATAAGTATCATGTCACCGGTCCCTCAGAATCCTTCGCCGATGGTCGAGCATACCCGTGCCGATTAACGGGTACAGGGCCGGGCGTTTGCAAGGCCAAACCCTATGCTTGGAATAAGGGCTTTTTGAACGGCGAGTGGCGATCTATATCCCCGACGGGATGGCTGATGATTTCGATCTGCTGGTTCATTTTTATGGTGTGGCTATACCGCGAAAGATGCGGTCGAAACGCTTGTACAGAAGTTCGTGCTGGCCGTCGTCAGTATGGGCACCGGTAGCGCGGTCTACGAACACATCCTTTGTGCAATCTGGTGTTTGGGCAGATCGTTTAAACGACGATTCGGCAGCGACTGGGCAACGGGTGGTGTGTGGTTGAGCAGATTCAGCGCGGTTTATGGAGCGTTGGGCGCTGTATTGGCCTCTGGGGTAGATGAGCCGGACGGCGTATTGGTGTTCGATGGCGTGCCTACCGGGCGACGGTTGGCGGTCGGCGGTGTGCTTGAGCCGGGCGATATGACGCCCTTTGTCGATTACGCGCGGCGAGCTGTTGTTGGTGAGTGTGCGATGCTTATTACGCATTCGGAAGTATTTCCAACCTTTGGCAGTAAGACCTAGGCGGCGGACGCTTTGCTTGAGCAAATAAAACTCGAGCGTCGGGCGCTACTGGAATGAGGGTCTTTGGGTATGCAGCAATTGAGTCCGGCGCACAGGGAGCGATTGTTGGTGATGGGCTATACGGGCAATTCGTCCCCGGACCATATGGATCATCTGCATGGGCTATTCTATTTTTTAATCATCTGATAAAACTGGAAACGTTGGGAGGTAGTGATGTCGATTCTGCGCTTGTTGCTCATTTTTTTGAGCGTTATAGGTCTGGGTATGTCTCTGCCGGCGAATGCTCAGTCGGGAGATCTGCTGGACGAGTTTGAATCAACGCTTGATGAGCCAGCAGAAGATGAGTTGCTGGAAGATGAGTTGTTGGAAGATGAGCTATTAGAAGATGAGTTGTTGGAAGATGAGTTGTTGGAAGATGAGTTGTTGGAAGATGAGCTATTAGAAGATGAGTTGTTGGAAGATGAGTTGTTGGGCGGTGAACTGACAGAAGATGAGCTATTAGAAGATGAGTTGTTGGAAGATGAGTTGTTGGGCGGTGAGTTGCTGGAAGATGAGTTGCTGGATGATGAGCTATTAGAAGATGAGCTATTAGAAGATGAGCTATTAGAAGATGAGTTGTTGGATGACGAGCAGTTGGGCGGTGAGCTGACAGAAGATGAGCTATTAGAAGATG
>JABHFS010000117.1 GCA_018672475.1 Gemmatimonadota bacterium
TCGCACCGTCAACAGCGAAATGCAACGGCGACAAAAGCCATGACATATACACTCGATTCGCACGGCGGCACAACCCAATTGAAGGGAAAGAGCACCGGCTGGTTCCATCTGGAGAAACTGGACGGGCGCAGCTGGTTCATCACGCCAGAGGGTAACGCTTTTTTCCCAGTATCGCTGGCCCATATCTACACCGGCAACCGTCAGCCGACAGTGCAAAAGCTTTACGACGGCGACAAGGATGTGTGGATTGAAAAGTGGTTCAGCCAGGTGCGGGCGCTCGGGTTTAACTGCGCACTTGCAGGCGCGACAAGCCAGTGCCGGGACCCCGAGGGCTATGTAGAGGTCGAGAAGGTCGAGGCGCTGTTTCGCCGCGAATCGTTCCCCTACGCTGCCGGACTCTTCCTGATCCCTCACCCCAACGAGCTGCCACAAGGTAAGGAACGCCCAGACATCTTCTCCTCCGCTTTATCAAGATTGGGTCGAAGAGTTAGTAGCTGGTGTTTGCTCGCAGTACGCCGATGATCCACTGATGATGGGCTACTACTATGGTTTCGGCACCTTCATCAGACCGGAGAGCTGGATCGACTCCATACCGTCGCTCGACAGCGACGCGCCAGTACCGGAAAACATCCGCAAAATGGCGGTTCACCTGTACCGCATAGTACACGATGCGATACGTCGGCATGAACGCAACCACCTGATCCTAGGACCTTATGTCAAAGAGCAGTCCTTCGACCTGAAAACTTGGGAGACTTTGGCGCCTTATGTCGACATGCTTTCGCCCCAGCACTTCAACCGCAATATCAGTTTCACCGAACAAAGTGCAACAACGGGCAGGGCCGTGCTCGTCTCTGATGAGGAGTCGGGCCATAATTTCGAATCAGCACGCCAAAATCCGCACAGTGTGACGTCCGAGCACAAAGGCCGCGTATACAGCTTGCTGCTCGACCGCCACTTGCGAGATGCGAACGTTTGCGGAGTCAATTTCTGCGCGACCCTCTACGACCTTGATGATGGTCCGCTGATGGATATGATGGGCATGATGGAAGGTCTGTATGACTGGGATGGCAACACAAAACCCGACCTGGTAGACGTCGTAAGGAAGGCCAACAGGGAAATATATCAACGCGCGATAGAGCCCTATCCGACTGATCAACTCGCCGAGTTGGATGAAAAACTGTGCCGCGCCAGAGATGAGGTCCACCAACACGTTCGTTAGTTGGCGGAGAAGGAAAAATAGCTGATCGCTTGCAAGGCAAGACCATCTCGAAGGTTAGCCAATATGTCGGTCGCGATAAAGACGGATAACCGCATTGATGCGAAATGAAGCAACAATTAAAAGGGGTTGTTAACGCAGAAGCCCATGGTAGACATTAAATTCCCGGGCAAGGCCAGCGACTTCCTAAAGGTCGCCACCGCCGCTGCCGCACGCGGTGACCTCACGGCCGTCGACTCGATCCTCGACGCGCGGCCCCAGTGGTTAAGCCGTACCGGCTCACACGGCCGGACCATGTTGTGGGAGGCAGCGCATCGCGGCAAGCTCGCGATGGTCGAATACCTCGCCGCACGCGGCGCCGACATCAATGCCTGCGGCACGCACTACACCCCCTACTTTGTCGAAGTCAGCTGTTATTGCATCGCCCGCTATAAAAAGCGCGACGACGTCGCCGATTTCCTGCTCGCACAAGGCGCCAAGACCGACCTGCACACCATGGCCTTCCTCGGCGACAGGCAAGGTGCCGAAGACTGGCTGAAACGGCAGCCCGAATCACTATATGAAGGCCACCCACAACACACGATGGGTGCCATGGAAGAAAGCGGTTTGGACTTCTACCTCGCGCCCGCGCCTTGGGCCACGCCCCTGTGTTACGCGCTGCGCGGCGGCGACGCCGAAACCGTTGAATTCCTCATCGGCCAAGGCGCCAAAATCAAAGGCTATGAAGACGATTTCTTTATCGCCGCCAACAACGACCTCGACAAGATTCGCCACTTGCTCAAGCATGGCGCGGACCCCGGCAAACTACCGCCAATCCCCCCGGATGCAGGCGAACTCTTCGCACTCGCCTCCTCCTATGGCGCAAAAACGCCGGACACGGATACCTACAGCGCAGAACTTGTATACCTGTGTCGGGGAGACCGAGGCGGAAACCCCGCCGAAGTAAAGCGACTGCTCGGCCTCGGCGCTGACATAGACTTTCAAGACAACAAAGGCAAAACAGCGCTGCATCGGGCGGCAAAAGCGGGTTTTGTCAAGACGATAGGTACCTTGTTAGACTATGGGGCTTGCGCTGACATTGCAGACACCAATGGAGAGACCGCGTTGTTCGAAGTGGTGCATTCCACAATCAAGAACGACGAGAAAAGAAAAAGCGCCGCACACCTGCTGCTCAAAGCCGGCGCCGACCCGCTGCGCGCCGCGCGCAAAGGCAAGACGCCGCTAAGCGCCGCCAAATCGGCAAAAGGCCCGGTCGTCGAGCAGCTCGCAGAAATCATGCTACAGAGCATCGCATAGGGACACACATGAGCGGGACGACCGTCGAATGCCTAGAATCGTTAACGTGCGCGACCTGCGGCGAAAAAAAACCGACGAGCTATTTTCACCAACGCGCACGCTCGAAAACCGGTTACGCACCCAGTTGCCGCCCTTGTATAAACAGGAAGCGCCGAAACAAAAAGAATGCACCCGCCGGTGACAGCTCTCGGTTGAAAACACTGGTGAAAAAAGGCGACCTGCAAAACCTGCAAAACCTCATTGAACAGACCGCCACCCGTTCTTTCAACTCATTGCTGAAAACTTGCGTAACACCCTATATTTCTTTCCCCAAAACAGCAGCGCACCCCGAAGTCGCCCGCTACCTCATAGAGCAAGGTGCCGATCCGAACGCCCGCGGTCGCGAGGGAGAAAGTATGCTCTGCCTCGCCGCGAGCGCAGGGCAGCCCGCGTTGGTCAACGCACTGGTCGATCATGGCGCAAGAGTCGACTTCTTCAGCGCCGCCGCGATATTGGATTTGACCGCAGTCGAGAACGCCCTAGGCGAGCCGTCCCAGGCCACGGCAATCGACAACACCGGAAGAACCGGATTGCACTATTGCGCCGGATCAGCGTTAGGCCACACTACAACAACGCATCACAAACAACAGTTGGCCATTATCGACAGGCTATTGCACGCCGGAGCCGAGCCGAATGCCGAAGTGGATATCGGCATAGCCGTCACGCCACTGGTCGCCTGCTGTCAGAGCGCAGGCACCGTCGCCGTCGTGCACGCGCTGGTACGAGGGGGCGCCGACCCCAACCAGCAACAGGTACTGCGGTCGGCGCTACGTCATTGTAAAAACAGACGCAACCCGGAAAACTCCATCGCCGACGCGTTAATAAAATCCGGCGGCCTAGTCGACGCGCTGATCGACGAGCAGAACAGAACGTGCCTGCACCTCTACAGCCACCACGAAGAAATACAGGCCGTACACTGGCTATTAGATGCCGGTGCCTCCGTGCACGCCCGCACCAAGGACGGCCGCACTCCCTTGCATCTAGCGGCAGACCGCAACAACAACACGATGGTCTGTACGCTTTTGCTCGCGCACGGGGCGAATAGCGAGGCTATAGACACACTGGGCAAAAGACCCGTAGATTACGCACGGGAAAACCACAAGACAAAAATCATCGCGCTGCTCGACAGACAATAAAACGGATACCGAGTGACGGGTACCGCCTCTTTACTGAAATGAAATAAACGATGAAAATATGGGTCGACGCGGACGCGTGTCCGGTCGTTATAAAGGAAATCCTCTACCGGGCAGCGGACCGCACCGGCGTACTGGTAACGCTGGTCGCCAACAAAGCGTTGCGCATCCCGCGCTCGGACCATATCGCGATGCTGCAAGTCGATTACGGTTTCGACGTCGCTGACAACGAGATCGTCAAAAGGCTTAGCTCCGGCGATCTCGTCATCACCGCCGATATTCCCCTGGCGGCGGAAGTCATCGGCAAGGGCGGCTTGGCCCTCGACCCGCGCGGCGAGCTTTATACCGAGGAAAATATCGGCCCGCGACTGAATATAAGGGACTTTATGGACACCCTGCGCACCGGCGGTGTCGAGACCGGCGGGCCACCGGCCTTGAGCCA
This sequence comes from Gemmatimonadota bacterium, assembly GCA_018672475.1. Classification (GTDB taxonomy): domain Bacteria; phylum Latescibacterota; class UBA2968; order UBA8231; family UBA8231. Next base: position 4,127 of record JABHFS010000117.1, read on the forward strand.
AAGCGACCGCAACGAATTCGCCAACCACCTCAATGAGCTATTGAGCAAAAACGCATAGGACAGATCTTAAAAGCCTTCGACGAGCCATAGGAGAACCACCATAAAAACCTACAGCGCCACCGCCATGATCAACGCCGTGCCGTAGGCCATCTGGTATTTGCTCACCAACGCGCCCTCTTGAACCGATTAGAACTCTACCGTCGACAACGTTGAAGACACCCAGCGCCCCCAGCGGGCAGATCGCGGTACACGCCAAGCTCAGCAAATTTGTGCCGGCCCAGGGCCCGATCAATGACGACGATGTCTTCGAGCCTCGCCGACGCCCTAGTACCCACGCAACACAGGAGCCCCGCCATGCCCGACCGTAAAGCACACAACCCCGACTGGCCCTGGGCCGAGAAGTTCCGCATCTCGCAAGCCGTGCAGGTAGGCGACACCATACACGTCTCCGGCCAGGGCCCGCTCGACCCGGAAGGTAATCTCGTCGGCGATGATATGGCCGCGCAGTCGCGTCAGGTCTTCGCCAATATCCGCGCCGTACTCGCCGAGGCCGGCGCGACCATGGACGACGTGGTCAAAATCACCTGTTTTATAACCGACACCAGCCGCTACGCCGAATACTCTGCCGCCCGCGCCGAAGCCTTCCCCAACAATGTCCCCGCCAGTTCCACCGTCACCGTCGCCGACCTGGTATTGCCCGGCATGCTCGTTGAGGTAGAAGCCTTGGCGGTCTTGGGCAGCGCTTAAATCTTTACAATAAGGACACTGTGATGGATCCAGGTATATTCATCTTCCTCGTTATGCTGCTCTCCGCCCTACCGCTCTATATCATCGCCTATTTGATCGGCGTCAAAAAACGCGTCGGCCTGATCGCGGGCAGCGCCCCCGACCGCATCACCAACAAGACCGGTCTAGCCCACTGGGTAGGGTTGCTAATCTTTATGATCGGCGTGGTGATCGTGCTAATGGGCTTAGGGATTTGCTTTTTTATTGGCAAAGCGCTGACCATCACTTTAGCCGGTGTCGTGCTGATCACGGTCCTGATCATCACCCTAGTCGTCGGCATCCAACGATACGTCACCTAACAGATAGCCAAACACCGCACTAAAGCATTGCCAAGGTCTACTCGGGGTCTATTGTTCTGCGTATAATGGAACCCAACAAACCCGCCAAACTCTTCAGCCGCCATTTCGTCCCACTTTGGCAAGGCCAGTTCGTCGGCCGAATCGGCCCCCAAGCCTTCCCCATCGCCATGATGTGCTCAATCAAACACGTCAGCGGTGTCGCCTCCGCCCCGCGTCGGGCTCACAGCTCACATCAATCTCATCGGCGAATTTTTCAAAAAAGGGCTGGCTCTGCAAACGCGCCTTGGCCTCTCCGTCAGCCAAATGCACTGTCTGAACGACACCTCGTCAGGCGTTAGCAAGACAAAAGCAGAAGATCACTTCGTTTATGGGGGGTATTTGCCTGTTTTGACGAAGGCTTTTTTCACCTACAGCAGTGACCGCTTGAATTACCCTTCCCCCATAGCTACCTTTAGCCCACCATGCCAAAACAACAAAGACTAACCGACGAAATATTCGACGCGCTCTCAACACGCGGCTACGCCATCGTGCACAACTATCTGCCCGAAGCCCGGCGCGCGGAAATGGCCGCCGCCCTGCGCCGCATTCTAAAACCTTGGGACGAAATAAAAGCCGACCCGCCCGAAGCGCTTACCGACGCCTACTACTTCCCCTATCCCGAGCAATGCCTCAACCACGCCATCATCGATCGCGAAGCCATTGCCTTTGCCCAACGCTGGCTCGGCACCGAACACATCTACTACCGACCCGGCTTGGGTCTGGTCACCTATCCAGGCCGCAAAAACGGAACATTCCACATCGACAATGGCAATAACTCGCTGCTGCCGCCGACCACGTCAGACCACCACCACAGCCAACTCAATTTCTGGTTTTGCCTCGAAGACGTCGACGAAGACCAGGCACCGACCCTCTTTGTCGACGACGACGACGGCCAGCACCGAGATCCGGCCAGAGCCGAAGCCATGGCCGCCCCCGGCGGCTCGGTGGCCATTTTTCACAACTATTCCTGGCACGCCGCCAGCGATTACCTGCGCGCCGACGGCCAGCGCTATATCTGGAAATTCGCCTATGGCCGCGCCGACCACGACTGGGAAGGCGCCGCGCACTACACGCACGTCGGACAAGACCCGCATTTCCGCGAATTTATCGCCGAGCTACCCGCCACCGACCGCCAGCTCTTCCGCTTCCCCGCCCCCGAACACCCCTACTACACCCGCCAGACGCTCGCCGCCTTAGAAGAGCAATATCCCGGATGGAACGCACGCGGTGAATACCGGGCACACGACGAATAACACCGAGTACCGCACACCTCAGCCCTCTCCTCCAAGCAACAAGGGCACCAACAGAATAAGCAGCCCACTTACCGTCAACGCCGCATAACAGACTCGCCGCAAGTTCATTGTTCCCCCTCCGTCACCCGTTTGATCTCCACTTCCTTCGTCTGTGGATGAACCGACGCATAGTAGATCGGCGTTTCGCCGCTGGCAACCCACTGCTGGATACGGGATATTTTTGACTGCCACATCTCCTCGCGTATCTGCCGCAACAACTGTCTGTTTTCCGAAGCCGGGATCGGCGTATAGACCGAACGCCGCCACGTCAAATAAGTAACCCAATGATAGGGCTGCATCTTGTTTAAAACATGGTCCTCGTAGAGCACAAAGCCGTCCGCGAGCACTTCCGCCTCAATCCGCCGCGCCAAAGCCACTCCCTCCTCTGAGACCGAGCGCAACCCCGCCAGTCGCACAACCTCCGGAACCGACGCCAACACAACGACCACGACCACCGCAGCGATTAGCATGTCAGCCCGCAGCGAAAACCGCCGAGCCCCTATCGCAATAAGCTCCGCCAGCGCGTAGCCCGCATAGATTGCCAGTGGATAGGCCAACAAGGTCATAAAACGCGAGGGCGTAAAGGCGGTAAACTCTTCGTCGAAAATCAAATAAGCCGCAAAGCGATATCCATAACCTAACAGGCCAAAACCCAAGGCCAAGGCCGCAAACCAGCTCAACAAAAAGCCACCGCGCACATCATCTGCACGCTGCATCGCCAACAAAAACCCGAGCAACCCCAAAACCAGCGCAACCGGCCCAAGATCCGTGGCGACCTGCCAACCGGTCTTCAAGTCCTCGTCGTAAAAGTGCAACACGTCGGTATGGCCCAACTCACCGAAGTGCCCGACTACATAGGGGCCTATATAAAAGGCGTAAACGAGCAAGGTCAGCGGCCACAACCGCAATATCCAAACCCGCAACACACCATCCACCCGTCCGACATAAGAAGCCGCGATATAAAACCCCAAGACCCAGGTCGCGATCAACCCGCTCAAATGGTGCGCCATCACCAGACCGCCATAACACAACACGGCCAACGCCGTGCCCCGGCGACTGCGGTCGGTCAGTCCCATCCAGATGATGGCCAAAAAGAATAACGCGCCCAGCTCGGTCGGCAGCCCGCCCCATTGGTAATAGCTGGAAAAACTTCCATGCGAGCAAAGAAACTCATAGACCAGCAACGCCAAAACACCGGCTCGCAAATCGCCAAAAATCGCCAGCGCTAAGCGCAAGACCAGCAGCCCGGCCAATGGCTGAAACACTAGATGGAGAATCTGGAACGTGATATGAGCCGGTTGCCCCGACCACTGCGAGACCAAGGCGATAAACACGTGCAGCCCCTGCGTATAATTGACAGGTATCGGTTCGAATGGCCGCCAGTCAGTACAGAGCGCATTGCTTTCGAGGATCTTACGCGCCAGAATCAAGTGGAAAGTCGGGTCCCAACCAAGGGGATACTCCAGCGAAAATACGGGCCAGGCTTCAGCAAGCAGCACCAGCGCCAAAACGAGCGTTATCCACCAGGCCCCCGAAGACCAGCGGACCTCTACCATATATCCACCGCGCGCCAAAAGAATACTCAACACACAAACCGCCGTATACAAACCCCAGTACAGGTCCAATCGACCGAACATCGCCAGCACATAAGCCAACGCAAACCGTCGCCGCCAGCCCTCCGAGCACACCGGCCAGCAACCGATCGTAAAAGCCATACGTCGCAAAGACCCGCAGCCCAATAAACGCCCAGGGCAACAATAGCCCCCAAACCACCGCCAACGCCGCCAGTTTATCCATCACCATAGAGTTTACTTCGGCTCCCGATAGAGATCCTCGTCGCCGAAGCAAACCTCGTTGCGTAACCCTTTGTCTTTTTTAGCCATACAATATCTCAGTGCTTGTTCCTCTTGTTCGCATAGTATTTCCATTCACCGCACTCCCCATGGTTTGTAATTATCCGATAGAGGGCGATAAGAACAATCGCTAAATTTCAAGAAACGCATCGTATGCAACCGCAACTTCGACAAGCTATTATGGTTTGTCTATTTTAAACAGAATAATCGACACGCCTTTACAACATAAAGAGGAGCAAGTCCCCCCCATGGCGCGCATCCCTAAATCAATCCCCGGCCTAAAGCCCCTAATCCTCCTGCTGGTAACCGGCCTGCTCATCGCCACGGCCTCCGCTGAGCCTGCCGCCGTCATCGGTGAAACAACCATCACATACCAAGCCCTAGAACAACACGTCAAAGGCCAGCTGCTCAGACTAGAACAAGAGCGCTACGAAATCCTCCGCGCCGGACTCTACGAATTGATCGGCGATCAGCTTATCGCGCTGGCCGCCGAGGCCAAAGACCAGACCTCCGAACAGTTTTTGGCCGACGAAGTCGAAAGCAAAGTCGCCCAGCCCGATTCCGCGCAGATTCAGGAGGTCTACAATTCGAATAAAAAGCACTTCGCCGACACGCCCATCGACGAGGCCATACAAGAAGTTACGGAATATCTCGTCGGGCAATCCAAACAGAGACGTTATCGGGAAGTACTGGCGGCTCTGGAAGAACAATACGCGCCGCGCGTGAGTCTACGCCCGCCGGTCCTGGAAGTCGGCACCGGCGGCAGGCCCTCGCTCGGCGACGCCTCAGCACCAATCACCCTAATCGAATTCTCCGATTACGAGTGCCACTACTGCAAAACCGCCGAGCCGGTCATCCGTGAAGTTCTCGAAGCCTACGGTGACAAAGTGCATTTCGTCTACCGCGACTATCCGCTCGACTTCCACGCAAATGCCCGCCCCGCCGCGCAGGCAGCCCGCTGCGCCGAGCAACAAGGGCAGTTTTGGGCCTATCACGAAAAGCTGATGGCCAGCGAAGACCTACACCAAGAGCAATACCAAGCCATCGCCGACGAGGTTGGTATAGAGCGCGCGAAGTTCGACGCGTGCCTGACATCGAACGATTTTAGCGAGGCGATCGACCGCGATATCGCCGATGGGGAGGCCGTCGGAGTCAGCGGCACACCGGCCTTTTTCATTAATGGCCGCATGATCAGCGGCGCGCAGCCCTTTGCACGCTTCAAAGAACTGATCGACGAGGAGCTCGAGCGGATTGCGGGCGAGTGAACAGCAGACCCCACTGCCGATATTCTGCGCTGCATCTTGACAGCTTGCGACGAACCACTTTGACTGTTGCGTATAAACGGACATAACACACGGAGACCTACATGCGATTCGACACGCTGCTCAAGGGCGGCCACCTCATCGACCCGAAGAATAACATCAATGCCCCGATGGACCTCGCGATCACCGACGGCAAAATCGCCGCCATCGATCAAGACATCCCCGCCGACCAGGCCCAACAGGTCCTCGACGTTACCGGCCTCTATATTACCCCCGGGCTCGTCGATATCCACACCCACATGTATGCCACCCCCGGCTGGGCCAACGCCTGGGCAGGCGACAATAGCATCCTGCCCGACGGGTTCTCCTTCCGCAGCGGCGTCACCACCATGGTCGACACCGGCAGCGCCGGCTGGCGCACCTTCCCCGACTTCCGCGAACGCGTGCTCACCCGCTTCCAGACCCGCATGTACGCCTTTCTCAATATCGCCAGCATGGGCATGGTCTCGACCACCCTTGAGCAAAACGTCTCCGATATGGACGTCGAGCGCACTGCCGCCGTTATGAAGGAACACAGCGATTTCGTCGTCGGTTCCAAAACCGCCCACTTCCTAAGCCCCGACTGGGTCTCGACCGACCGCGCCCTGGCCGCAGGACAAGCCGCCGGTATGCCCGCGATGATCGACTTCGGCCTTTTTCCCCGCGAGCGCCCCTACTACGAACTGGTCACCGAACGCATGGCCCCCGGCGATATCAGCACGCATATGTTTCTCGGCGATGTGCCCTGGCTCGACGCCGATGGCAAAGTACTCAACTATCTGCGCCAAGCCCGCAAACGCGGCGTGATCTTCGACGTCGGCCACGGCGGCGGCTCCTTCTACTGGCGCAACGCCATACCCGCCATCGAACAAGGCTTCTACCCCGACTCCATCAGCACCGACCTGCACACCAAAAACATGAACGAAGACATGATGGACATGGTTACCGTAATGTCTAAGTTTCTGGTCATGGGCATGCCGCTCGATGAAGTCATCCGCGAATCCACCGTCAACCCCGCCCGTGAAATCGGCCACGAAGAATTGGGGCATTTGTCCGTCGGCGCGGTTGCCGATGTCGCCGGTCTGAATATTCTGCAAGGCGACTTTGGCTATACCGACGTAGCTAGCGGCCTGTTCCGCGGCAAGCAGCGCATCGTCTGCGAACTGACGTTGCAGGATGGCGTGGTAAAATGGGACTGGGACGGCCGCATCGGCATCGACTACCGCGAACTGCCGCCTCTTTACGGCGTCCGTGATCCGGAGGGGTTGGTTATGCCGCCGGAATAGGTGGCGTTGGAGGGCGAGGAACGGTGGCTGAGCTTGGGGGGGTCTTCCTATACCGCTCATTCTCGCCCGACAGGAATGTCGGGCGAGAATGAGCGAAGGTAAGCCTCCAAAAGCTCCACCACCATTCGCCGCCCCACCTACCCTACCAACCCCCGCATAACCTCCACACACTTCGTCAACGCCGGCACCGGATTCTCGACATCCGCCTCATACTCGATTACCGCCATCCCATCAAAACCATCCGCCTCCAACGCGTCGACAAAACCCTTCAAATCCAAGGTGCCCTGCCCCACCACCGTATCGTTCCACATTCCGTCCTTGTCGAAGACGAAGTCTTTATAATGCACTCCGTAGGTCTGCCCCGGAAAGTTCTCGACCCACTTCACCGGATTGCCCTGGCGCGGCCCGATCTGTAACGCCCATGCCGAGTCGATGCACAAGCCCACCTCCGGTCCACCCAAACCCACCAGGTGCTTCAACACATCCGGCGACCCGCCGAACGAATAACCGCCGTGGCAATGGATACCGACCTTGATGCCGTACTCACGGCTCCACGCGCGCACCATAGGGATCGCTTTGGTATAGCTGTCAATTTTGAAATGACACGAAATGTGCTTGGCCCCGGCGATTGCCGCGCACTCGAAGAAATCGCGATCCGAATCCAGTCCGGTGAAGGTCTGTACTCCGATCGAAACGATGCCCACCTCGGCGTCCTGGTAGGTCTTGACGATGTCCTTCCAGCCTTCGGGATCGTTGAAGTCGGCGTGCACAGCGCAAACCTCAATCGTGTTGACGCCGATCGCCTTCACTTTTTCCGCCACTTCGGCGTTGTCCTTGAAATGGCGGAAACAGAAACTCTGTACGCCATAGTCCAGTGCAGCACCCATGTAATCTCGCTCCTGCGTATGATGTGAGTTTTATAAACAGACTAAATAAGAAAAGCCAAGCGGCGCTTTTATTCAATAAGGCGCTTGGAGCAGTTCGACGAAGCCGGCAAGCTATTCGCCGAAACTGCAATCACAGACCTACCCGCGTGGTTACAACAACGCTTGGCCGAATACGCCGCCGAATACGGCCACCAATTGGCCAGCCTCGATTTCTTTTGGCCCACCACCGGCGAAGACCAAGCGCAACTCTGCCAAACACTCGGCGTGTTCGCGCAACAAGATATCGAAGCGCCCGAAGCACAACGCCAGCGCACGGCGCAGCGCCGCGACGATAGCGTAGCGGCGGTCCTGGCCCAACTCGCCGACGACGAGCGCGCTACCATGGCCGCGCTGATCGACTATTACCAGACCAACGCCTCGGTGCGCGAAGACGCCAACTTCTATTTTCAATTGGGCTGGCCGCTGATGCGCGCTGCAGTCTTGGAATTAGCACAGAGGCTGGTCAAAGCCGGCGTGTTAACAGACACCGACGCCGTATTCTTCCTCGAAAAAGACGAACTGCAAGGCGCGGTAGCCGCACTGGAAAATTCGGCGGCAATTTCACTGCAACAGGTCGCGGCGGGCCGACAGCGCACCTGGCAGGAACAACGCCAACTCGACGCACCGGACATGTTGGGCGAAAAGGAAGAGGAGGACCGTGGCGAAAAGGGCTACTTCGACGATGAAGAAGGGCGCCGGATAATAGCCCAGGGCGTCAGCCCCGGCATCTGCCGAGGACGAGTGCGTATTGCACAGCCCGGCGACAAGGTGGTGCCGCTAGAGAAGGGGGAGATATTAGTAACGCACGCGGCCAGCCCGCAGCTGACGCCATTGATGCTAATGGCCGGCGCGCTGGTCGTCGAAGTCGGCGGCGGCGCCAGCCACTCCTCGTTGGTCGCGCGTGAATTGGGCTTGCCGGCGATCGTCGATGCGCCTCAGGCCATACAGGTGCTCACAGACGGTATGTTGGTCGAAGTCGACGGCGCGCGCGGCGTGTTGCGGATAATTGAAGAGTGATACTCACAGAACGCAATAATCGTAGAGACGGCGGACGGCACATTAGCTCAGCGCAAAAGCGCCAACAACAAAGACCCGAGTAACGCTTACGCCGGCATCCGCCGCCCCGAATGCGCCCGACCAACCACCGCCGTTTCTTCGCGCCGGCCGGCGATCACCCGCGCACCAGCATCGATATTATCGGCGACCGTCTCCGGCGTCGAGGAATGCAAAAACGCCACGCCATTCTGCAAGCAGGCGGCCTTGACTCGCTCATGGGTCTCCTGTATCAGCGCCGGCCAGGGCTGCGGCATCTTGCGATAGCCCAGGGACAAACTCAAATCCCCCGGCCCCATCTCGGCAAAACCAATACCGGGCACCGCCAATATTTCCTCGATATGCGGCAGCGCCGCCGGCGATTCGATCTTGATCCCCAACAGCAATTCGCCTTGCGGGTTGAGCGGCCACGGATCGGCTTTGGCCAGGTATTCATCGCGGTCAACGCCCCAGACTTTCGCACATACCGACTCCGAACCCACCCCGCGCCTGCCCTGCTGTAAGCTCTCGCCAACTCCGATCTCGTTGACCGGATAACGGCAACTCTCGACAAAGGCCCTGACCGCGGCTGCCGACTCGGCCTGACACAATAAGATTCCGTGCACGCCACGCGCCAAAAGTTGGCGAAATTGCCAAGCGTTAAAGCGCACGATCTCCTCTGAGACCGCCTCGACCGGCGCCTCGACGATCACCGTCGGCGTCCGGTGTCCGCTGCGCGTCGGCCCCCCGTCTACTAAGCCGCGCAAGTACTCATCTAACCCGGCCATATCAAACGCCCCGTGCTCCATGCCGACATTGAAATAGTCGGCCCAGGTCGCCGCATCTTCTTTGCCTTGCGCATAGGTCAGCACATGCCCTACATGCTCACCCGTATAATAGACGGGCTGGTCCTCGGCGAGCAGTTCGATCGTGCGATTGATTCTAGTAGCCATATCCCACCTTTCCGCTATCTCAGCCAAGCGCTCACTCCGCCTCACAACCACAGCCCCGCCCCGTCGGGCAGAATGGCGAGCACGGTTCTCATCGACTTATACTTTTAGTTCCACGAATCAACCCCCAACAGCTTCCGCCCTAACGTCGTCAACTCTGCCGGCTGCTGGTGCGTATGCTCCAAATCCCTCGGGTCGCCGGGCCAATTGGCTTGCGGCCGCCGCTCTTGCCAGCTCTCGATCCGCCGATCGCGCGCCTCACCACCGTCTTCAGGAGCCGGCGACATGGTGATATACTGCGCCAAGCGCGGCCGGTCGGAGCGATTGTGCCCGTTGCCGTGTGGCAACAGGCTATGCCAGATCAGCAAGTCCCCGGCCTTGCCCGTGATCGACTTGATCTCCAGCCCTTCCAAATCTGGCCGCTGCGGGTTGCGGTCTTCCGGTTGAGTCTTGACCCATTCGTCAAAGATCCGCTGAAAACCCGGTACACACTGGAACCCGCCCTGCTGCTCCGAGGTGTCCGTCAAATACAGCACGCCCTGCACGCCAAAAGAAACCGGCTGCTGCGAGGTATCCTTGTCCCAGTGGATCATGCCCTCGTTGCACCACTCGGGTTTATCCTCGCGCGCCGGCGGTTTCATATTCGCCCGGTCCAACGAAACCCACAGCTTTTCATCTCCCCAGATCTCGGAAAAAGCCTGGTGTATTCGGGGATACTGTCGATTGTCCCACAGCGCCTGATGTTGGTAGATCTCGACCATGCCCGCCGCCGATATCGGCGAACACCTATCATCCCGCGAATAGGGTTTGTACTTATACCAAGCCTCCCGATCTTCGCGGTCAATCTGCAAAAAATCCCAAATCACATCCACCATTGCGTCCAGGTTTTGCTGCGGCACGGCGTCGTGCACCACCACATAGCCATTCTCCTGCCAAAACGCCCAATCCTCTTTACTCAATACCGGCATACTAGCTCCTCTGACTATTGCTTATTAAGACAAAACTAAGACACTTATAAAAAAGAACGGATATAAACTATATGGGCAAAAATTACAGCATCACCGGCGGGTATTCGCACGACTACCCATACACCATCTTTATCAACGCCCGTATATACCCAATAGCATAGGCCTTGCCGTGCATATTATCGTATCCCTCCGGCATCTTCGGCGTATGATCCATCATAAACGGCCCGTTAAAACCGTTGTCCCTATACACCTCCATCGCCCGCCGCATATCCACCTCACCCTCGTCCATAAAAACCTCGGTGAATCGCGGCAATTGCCCGCGCACATTGCGGAAATGCACCCAGGCGATCACGCCCTTCGACGCCATCTCGGCGATCGCGTCGTAGATTTTTTCCGGCCCCAGCAACTCCGTCATGCAGCCCTGGCAAAAGAGCATGCCATTGTTGCCGCTCGGCGCGAGCTCGAAAAAGGTCTTGCGAAACTGCTCCAGCGTCGAGCAAATCTGTGCCACACCGCCCAGCGGCTCGGGGATCGGCGGATCGTCCGGATGCAGCGCCATACGCACCCCGGCCTTTTCCGCCGTCGGCACTGCCGCCTTGAGGAACTTCTCCATGTGTTGCCACATCTGCGCTTCGTCGACCGGCGGTTCGTGCGGCGTCGGGCGGTTCTTGTCGAACTCAGCATAGTCGAAGGTGCTGTACTGCACACCGCCGCGCCCGATATCCGCCGTAGTGCGAAAATTGCCCATCGGTTTAAAATTCCAGCCCACACAGGGAATCCCTGCACGACCCAGACTCTCCAACATCGCACACCAATGGCCGATCTTCTCGTCCATATCGGCCTCGGCCAGTGTGATTTCCTCCCAGGCCGGCATGAAGATATTGTTCAGCTTCATGCCGTGCGCCTCGACTTTTTCGCGCGCTTGTTCGAAGGCCTCTGTGCAATCTTTGCCGGCCTTCAAATCCTGCGCCAGCGAAGTATTCGCCGAACCGGTGCTGCCCCGGCGCCCCTTGGCCGCCGGTCCGCCGCGCAATTCAAGATGAATCGAGTCGACGCCGAGCGCATTAAAATAACTCAGATGTTCGTCGTCGAGATCACCGATCGATAGTTGGTCCTGTATATACATCCGTCGCTCACTTTTCGTCGACAGTTAAAGTGTAGTAATTGGTCCACTCCTGCACTGCACCTGACACGAGGTTAATGCCGATAAATGGCTCGGGACACGCCGCCGTCTTTACCGACCAGAAATTGTATTTGATGATCGGCGTATCGCCCCTAAAATGCACCGCCGCGCCCGTCTTGTTGTTGCGCACCATCCCCGCGTTATACTCGACCGGGCCCGCGCCTTCGTGCACTTGCACCCACAATGACCGGTCACCGAGCGCTTCCTCGACGACGATCTGCTTGCCGCGCACCCAAGCCAAACCGGGAAACTCCGCGTTGATATCTTTCGGCTCTTTGGCCGTAAACGGGAACCTCACGCTATAATCCGGCCCATAGGGCACATCATCTATTAACGTAAAATTGTGGTTGTAGTGGTTGATGTCGATCGTCTTCTCGCCGCTATTTTCCAAGCGATGCGCGATGGAAAAACCCGTTCCGGCCAATTCAATCCGCTTCTTGTACTTATACGCCCATCCGCGTTCGCCAACAAAATCCTGACGAAACTCCACCCAGTTCTTGCCGTGCTCTACCTCCCATTCGCCCGCGCGGATAATCTCGTATTCCCCGTGAAACTTGTACTCTTTCTCCGAACCCTTCCGCAACAAACCCACCCCAACCTTCACAAACGACCCGCCCGCCTCGACCTCGTCAAAACCCGAAGGATTGTCCATGCCGAACTCCTCCGCCGGCCCAGTGACAAAGTCGTGCCCCACCGGGTCGTGCGGAAAGCGCCACGGCCCGTAAAAAGAATGGCCCTTGTATTCCACCCGCGAAATAATGCCCGACCAGTCAAAACGCGTCCCGCGATAATACCCGTCCTCCGCACCCGGCAGATACAACGCCATCTTCAACTCACTATTCGCCAACTGAAGCATAGGAAACCCTTCTTCTTCTTCTGCAAACGCCATCGACGCGCATAACACCACAACACTTATTAGAACTTTCATAGGACTCTCCTTTTATAGGTTCCTACTACTCACTTTCCTTGCAGTGAAACTAATAATAGCCGGAGAGCCTGTCTGGAGTATACCCAGGAGCGGCTTTACAGTACTCGATTTCACAGGAGAGTGAAACCGGCTACAGCCCTCGGAGCAAAGTAAGCTCCCGCAGGGCGCATATTGCAAAGCGATACGTGCATGAGCGAAGAGTATACCTCAGACCGGCCCGTCCTCCACCATTACACCGGTTTTCGATCCTTCTGATTCTGCCCCCCGTACTGAAAGCCCGGCACATTATTCGCACAATGCGTTTCACGAAACAACGTCTGCCGCATCGCCGGCATCTGGTCTATCAACGGCGCCGGCGGCTGCCAAGGACTCCACCGCGACCCAACGCTATTGTAGAGATTGAAAATCGCCACGCGCTCGTTCTCCTCATTGGTCCAAGGACAGGTGCTATGCGCCAAGGCCTCGGTAAAAAACAACACCGAGCCCGCCGGGCATTCATAAGTGTCCCACACCGCCGAATGCGGATCCTGTATCGACTCCGGCGCGGCATAGGCCGCCTTGTGGCTGCCCGTCGCCAAGAGCGTGCCCCCCTGATACATCTTCACCGGCGCCAACTCCCACACTACTCGCGTCAGCCCGCTGAACGACTTGCCTGGGATACTTTGATAATGATGCGAGTCATAGGCAAAGCGGAACAGGCCGCTACCATTGTGCGGGCCGAAAACACCCTGCCGTTCCGGCGTCGCCGCTGGATTGCGCAGGCCGCTGCCCTCCATACGGAAACCATAACACTCCGGGCTCGAAAGATGCGGAAAAGCGAGAAACTCATTCAAAAAACCCACCACCACCGGATGGTCCGTCAACTTCTGCAACGGCCCGGCAACATGGCTGCGCTCGTGCTCGGGCAGCGACTCCGGGTCGTTCTGCACCCTTAGCGCGTAGTCCTTCATCTGGACCACCTCGTCATCGGCCAACAAACCCGGCACCAACAACCAGCCGCGCGTGTCAAAGAGGTACTTCTGCTCATCGGTCAGCTCGACGATCGGCTCGCCATCAGCGTTCTTCGTCGGCAGGTCGCCTTCGGCCACCTCCAGCTTCTGCCCCAGATTCTTGTCGACCACATATGCTTCGCTCATCTACCTTTACTCCTTAGATAATTTTAACAAGCCAACACTTTAATATCGGAGCATTCGCCCACAACAATCTCTACAAAAAAGGGATTTCTGAGGAGTGAGTAGGGCTTTCCCCTATGTGAATTGAGTTTTCTATTTTGCAGGACAATAACATAGAAAACCCCTCCTCACAGTGGCCCAGGAATGGACCACGAGAATGAGCGAGAGACAAATCCCTACTCACTCCGTCAACCGCACCAGTTATACCTTATACCGCGTTGAAACATCATACAAATACTCCTCCCCACGATGCTCGCGAATCCATCCCTTCAAAGGCACATCGGCCTCCGTCGGCTGCCACCACCCTTTAATATCCACCCCATCCCCCAACAACTGCCGTCGAATAGGATCGCATTTGGTCAAAACCTCCTCCGGCATATTGTTGTAGTCCAATCCGCGCAACCAGCGGTAGCTATAACCGAAGAACAACACCTTGCGCACCTGTTGCGAATAATTATAGCCGCGCGAATGCCATAGCCGCCGGTCGAATAACACCGCCGTGCCGGGTTTTACCTTCACCTCCATCGCCCCTTCCGGATCCTCCGTTGGATCGCGCTGATACGGCTTGTCTACCAGTTTATGGCTGCCCGGCAAGATTTTCATCGCCCCGGCATCGGCGATCGTCGTGTCGCTCAACCAATAGCTGATCTTGAGCGATAGCCGCGGCGCGGGCCGCTCGATCTCCTCCACCGGCCGACCGCCGTCCTGGTGCCATCCGGCGCCCTTGACATGGCGTTTGGCGTCCGGCGCCTCGGGCGGGTAGACGATCATATGCGAGATATATAGCTGTATATTCCACCCCAGGATATCCCACAACAACGGAAAGGTCTGCTCGTTGTCGAGTAGCTCCAGAAACAGATCGTCCTCGACGACGCTGCGAAACTTGGCCACCATCGCCCCCGGCGCCAATTCTTTTTCTACTCGCTCTTTCGCGTCAACGCGATCGACGGCGGTGGTCAATTTTTTGACCATCTCCGGCGAGAGCGCGTCTTCGACGACCAGGTAGCCTTCGTCGTCGAAGCGCTTGAGCTGTTCTTCCGTCGCGCAGTACTGTAACCAGTTCGATTCCATTTCTTAGTCCTTAAGCATATTAGACGTCATGCGGCTCATTGTCTTATAACCCGTTCGCTGGTAAAATCAAAGAGCTGCTCGATTGAAATCCCCAACGGATTCTATATACGAAGTCCCTTGCGCACATCCGACACATAATAACAACCGCCGATGCCCACATTGAAACGCCAAGTGCTCTTCGCTTAACTCTTCCGGCCCGAGCACAAATACTCGCTCTGAAAAATATCTACCGCCGCGCCATAGAGTTTATCGTTGCATAACAAGGGCAACAACTTCGCCGTATAAAAGCTCTGACTGCGATCAGCGTTATAGGGTTTGAGCCGGCCTTGCGTCGAGGTAGATGTTTCGGGACAGACCAAATCGCGCGGGACCATATTCAAAATAGCGCCCTTCGCCGTCTCCTCAGGGTTCAAGATGCCCTTGAGCAGCAAAAAACCTGCGCGCCAAAATTCTCCGATCTGAGCGTCGATTAAATAAAGGTTATTTGTTGTTGTCGTCAGAACGCACTCACTTGTCGAAATGTGATGCCCATCGCAATGGCTCACCTGTAGGGATAAGATGCTTTCGCCGGATGCTTGGCCAATTGCTCTTCGATCAGATCTGCACCGAGACCGGGGCGATCGCTCAGTACTAACGCCCCGTCTTCGATCTGCAACGGATGCGTCATGATCTCGTCGCGCCACGGCGCATCATCGACGTCGAATTCCTGTATATAAAAGTTGGGCACCGTCGCACAGACATTGGCCGAGACTAGGGTGTTGATCGGGCTATGGCAGTTGTGCGGCGCGAAGAGAATATCATAGGCGTGCGCGTAGTCGGCGAGCTTCTTGCCCATCGTAATGCCGTTCCAGGCCAGATCGGGCATGATGATATCTTGCGCGTGCCCCTCGATAAAGGGCTTGTACTGATGCGTGCCGAAAAGGCTCTCTCCGGTACAGATCGTCGTGGTGGTGGATTCGCGGATCATCTTCAACGCCTCGGGATCGAGCGTCTCCGTCTCGAGCCACATCAAATCGTAGGGCTCCAGTGCACGCGCCAATTTAATCGCCCCGCCGAGCTTGAAGGTAAAGGCCACATCAAGCGCGATGCCGATATCGGGCCCCAACGCCTCACGGAAGGTCGCAACAATCGCCTCGGCCCGGCGCAAAATCGGCGGCGGACAATCACCGACGGAATGGTGTCGCCAATTCGGCAGGCCACCGCCGGGCAAATCTTCAAGATCCATAATATTCGTTTTGATTGCGGCATACCCCTGCGCTTTCACCTCTTCGGCCAATGCGCGCAGATCATCGAGCGTCTTCACTGCGGGTTTGCCCAGTTCATCGGCGTGCCGCGAACGCATCGAGCCACAGTGCGACCAATACAGCCCCAGTCGGTCGC
Source organism: Gemmatimonadota bacterium (assembly GCA_018672475.1). Taxonomy (GTDB): domain Bacteria; phylum Latescibacterota; class UBA2968; order UBA8231; family UBA8231. The sequence continues at coordinate 20,593 of JABHFS010000117.1, forward strand.
GCATCTTGCCACCGAGCAACTGCCAAACCGGCGCACCCAGCACCTTACCGCGAATATCCCACAGCGCCGAGTCGATACCCGACATCGCCTTCCAAGCGATGCCGCCGGTATGGCGCACCGAAGAAGCAGCCAAGTCCCACCAAATCGCCTCGACCTGCATCGGGTCGCGACCGATCACCCACTCGCTATAGCGTTCGACCGTCGCCGCGATCGGTCCAGCCGCCCCCCAGTCGGTGCAGTCGCCCCAACCGATCAGCCCCGGTTGGTCCGTTTCGACCTTGACGAAAGTCCAAGGACGGAAGACGCCGTCGACGAGAAAGGTCTTAATCGCGGTGATCTTCATAGCGTCGGAATCTCCTTGCCCAACAGGTCTTCATCTTTCAAGTCGCTCCACAACCCCGTGGGAATATCTACTTCCAACGCCGACAAATTCGCATCGACCTGCCCCAACTGATCCGCGCCGATAACCACCGTCTCTACCGCCGGATGCGCAAAGGGAAACTGTATCGCCGCCGCACTAAGCGCCACGCCGTGCCGCTGACAGACCCTCTTTAAGCCTTTCGCTCGTTCGAGAATTTCAGCCGGTGCTTTTTGATAGGCATACTTGGCGTCGGGTTGCAGGTCGCTGGCCAGAATACCCGTGTTGTAGACCCCGGCGCCGATAATCGTGATACCCTTTTCTGCGCATAGATCGACCAACGCGTTGCCCGGTTGTTCGAGCAACGTGTATTGGCTCGGCAGCAGAAAACAATCAAACGAAGCATGGCGCGCGAAATTCATCAGCATCTCGTTGTCGGCGATGCCCACACCGATCGCCTTGACGATGCCCTGCTCGCGCCATTCTTCTAGCACCGGCACGCTATCCGACAACACCTGCTCGTAATATTTGTGCGGGTCGTGCACCAGCGCGATATCGATATGGTCGAGTTGCAAACGTTCCAAACTCTCAGCTAAGCTCCTGCGTATGCCATCGGCGCTAAAATCAAATTGCGCAGCCCCGTCGCGGATCAGCCGACCGACTTTTGTCGATAATACAAAGCGGTCACGCGGCACCCCAGACAAACCAACCCCTACAGCAAGCTCAGATTCCCCTCGGCCATAAAGCGGCGCCGTATCAAAAAAACCAACCCCCCGGTCCAACGCCTCCCGCACAATCGCCGCCCCGCCCTCTACCCCGCCTTCTCTCACAATATGCGCACAGCCCAAGCCAAAACGCGGCACCGCCAAACCCGGTACAATCGCCACCTGCTCAAATGCATCAATCATATGAATACTCCTCCACCACCAACGAGCGAAATCGCTCCTCGTCCCACTGCGCGCCCCAACCCGGTCCGTCCGGCGGTGCGATATGTCCATCCTCAATTCCTTCGTCCGCATGCACCTCGAGAAAACTCACCCGCAGCGGCCCGCCGCTCTTGCTCCCTTGCTGCGTATACTGAATCCGCCTTAATCCCTCCACCCGCACAATCGAGTGCCCTCCACGGCCTTTGGCTTCGGGATTTTCCAACACCAATAACTTCACATCAGTAATCTTCAGAACCTTACCCTTAGCAAGCTACCGCTCTCCACACTTTATCCCAATCCCCAAACATCCTATATTCACCCCCAACCGCTGTCAACCCATACACCTATTATACAGAGACGGTCTGAATACCCCCCTGGGTATAATCTAGCGATTATTTACACCCAGATCAGGATATACTTCACCTACTCTATCTACACCATTATTGGGATTACTTCACCCATGCTCAGCATCACCGTTGAGGCTCCTCGCAGGAGGGACTGAGCGGATTGTAGGCCCAGAGGTCACAGGACGTGAAATTTGAGGACTACACCTCGGAGCCCGACAGGAGTCGAGCGAGAATGAGCGAATCCCTCCTGCGAGGGGCTGTCACTAAGCACCAAGACCCCCAAAGGACCGCAAATGAAAATCGCCACCATAGAAACCTTCGACCTCACCTGCCCCCTAGGCCGCCCCTTCGGCTGGTCCCAAGGCTGGATCGAGCAACGCAACACCACCTTGGTCAAAATCACCACCGACGACGGCCTCACCGGCTGGGGCGAAGGCGCCGCCTCCGACCTCATAAATAACTTGCTCGCCCCCCTGCTCATCGGCCAAGACCCCATCAACCGCAACGGCCTCTGGGAACGCATGTTCCACGCCCTCTACAATGGCAACAACGCCGTCGGCTTAGCTGGCAGTGCCGTCTCCGCACTCGATATCGCGCTGTGGGACCTCGCCGGCAAGGCCGCCAACTTACCCGTCAGCGCCTTGCTCGGCGGCAAGATCCGCGACAAAGTCGCCGTCTATGCCACTGGCCTCTACTACACCGAGGGCGAATTCCCCGACCGCCTGCTCGACGAGGCGCGCGGCTATGTCGAAATGGGATTCAAGGGCATGAAGACCAAGGTCGGCGGACTCTCGCTCAAAGATGACATCGCCCGTGTCCGAGCGTTGCGCGAGACCATCGGCCCCGATATCAGCCTGATGATCGACGCCAACGAAGGCTATAACGCCACCACGGCGATCCGCCTCGGGAGGGAATTGGCCGACCTCGACTTGGTGTGGTTCGAAGAGCCGGTCAACGCGCAAGATTTAGACGCCTATCTGGAGGTCAAAGCCGCCTTGCCAATGGCCATCGCCGGCGGCGAAAATCTGCGCACCCGCTACGAGTTCAAACCTTATCTGACACAGCGGGCCTACGATATCGTGCAACCCGATATCATGCACTGCGGCGGCATCACCGAAATGGCGCGCATCTGCGCCATGGCCAACGCCTGCGGCATCCAGGTAAACCCCCACGTTTGGGGCTCGCCGGTGATGATCGCCGCGACCTTGCACCTGGCCGCGACCTTGCCGCCCTGTCCGCCGGCACGCAACGCGCAGCCTTATCTGCAAGAGCCGGTGATGGAATTTGACCGCACCCCGAGCGTGATTCGCGAAGAGCTGTGTGCGGTGCCCTTTGACCAGGAAGAGAGTTTTATGCGAGTGCCAGAGGGGCCGGGCTTGGGGATCGAGGTAGACGAGACGGTTGTCGCGAGGTTGAGTATATAATACTCTCAGGCTAACAATGACCCCGACAGACCTATTTGCCTCCAGCCCCCTCGTCGACGACGAGCTCACCCTCCTGCTCAGCCACACCCACGCCGCCGGGCCGCGCGAAAACGACGCGCTCACCTACCGCTTTGCAATGCAGCACAGCGAGAATGGCGCTCGCATCGGCAACCTCTCGGTGCGTATTGCCGACAGCGAATATATCGTGCAATACTTCGGCCATATCGGCTATGGTGTGCACCCGCTCTTCCGCGGGCACCGCTACGCCGCCCGCGCCTGCCGCCTAAGTTCTGCCCGTACTCGCGCACCACGATATCGACCCGATCTGGATCACCTGCAACCCCGACAATATACCCTCGCGCCGCACCTGCGAACTGATCGGTGCCGAATTAATCAATATCGTAGACCTACCGAAGGACATCGATCTCTACCTTGTCGGCGACCGGCAAAAATGCCGCTACCGCCTCAGCACAGATAATACCTGATCTAATTTACAAGGGAGAATAAAACTGTGTTCATCGGTCATTTCGGCGTCGGTCTGGGCTTGAAGGCCACTGGGGCATGGCTGCTCGTCGCCTGAGATTATTCTGTCGACGCACACCGCAGCACCCTATAAACAGCCGGTCTTTTATGGTCTCTGCGCATGCAACCAAAAACTTGAAGCCTCCGCCAACATTCTATTAGATTACTCTACCGAAGCCAACACTCACCAGCAAAAGCAAACATCAACAAAAGGCACTCGACAATGTCCACGCCCCTGACCCCAGAGCAAATTCACCACTTCCAAACCCACGGCTATCTCATCGTAGAAAGCCTCTACACCCCCGCAGAAGCCTCCCACATCCGCCAAATCGCCGAATCCGACCCACAGGTCGCCGCGCAAGCCAAATCCAATAGCAACTACGACGAAGACAGCAAAAACCCCAGCAAAGATATTGACACCCGCCTCGTCTACACGCCCAACCTCGCCGACGACACCTACAGCGCCATCGCGCAAAGCCAACGCCTCACCGCCCCGCTCGAACAGCTCTTTGACGACCAGGTCCGCCACTACTACCACCTCAAGACGATCAAAAACCCGCACACCGGCGGTTGGCAATACCACCAGGATTACGGTTACCACTACAAGGAATTCTTCTACCCCAGCTTCTGCTCCGTCATGCTCGCCCTCGACCCGGCCACCCGCGATAATGGCTGTTTGCGCGTCGTCAAAGACTCCAACCAACTCGGTCGTTTAGAACACCAGCCTTCGGGTTCGCAACTGATCGCCAACCCACAACGCGTCGAAATGGCGCTGGCTGAAATGCAAGAGATCCACTGCGAGATGCAACCCGGTTCCGCCCTCTACTTCCACGGCAATATCCTACACGGCTCCGACCCCAACTTGAGCGAGCAACCGCGCTGGGCGCTTATTTTCGCCTATGTCGCCGCAAAAAACACCGTCGTCCTACCCGAAGTCGAAAAAGACCTGAGCCCACCGCTTGCAGGCTGGAGCGACGACGAGGTTGCCGCCGCGACAGCGCGCCATTGGGATGAGATCCAGGCCCAGCGTACGTGACTTTTTTGCAAGATCGTGCAATCGCACAAAGCGATGCGTGCATAAGTAAGAAAAATATCCTCAACCCACTCGTCCCCACGAAAAATCCAACGCAAAGCTGGCTGCTGCACTTCTTGCGCCAACTCGCCACGGCCTTAGACAAGCTGGAGCCCACCGAACCAAGGAGCCCAATATGACCGCTTGGACCTGCGCGCTAACCCTCGATGCATCGCGACAAACCATCGCCGGCAGCGAAATCGCCCTCACCGACGCCATCCGTCGGGGCGCGGACTTACGTGTCTACACCGAATTCCGCCACAACCAGCACATCGACACAACCTCGGCAAACGACGAACTCGTCCGCGAGGTCGCTGAGTTCGCCGTGACCTACCTCGTCGACGACCGCTGGACCGCCGGACTAATGAGCCAACGCCAACCCGTCTCGCTACCCGACGGTTTTGGCCCACGACCGTCAATGTCCTTCTTCCTCTACAACCAAGACGGACACCAGGCTATCGGTCGACCGCACCTCGACGCAAAAGAGACCGTAGCCACACCCGAAGCAGGCCCGGTCGGCATGCACAAATACCATTTGCTTGAAAGCTGGGACGAGGGCACCAACGCCCCCAGCAGCAACTTCATCTACGATTTCGAAACGTATAAATTCTATGTCGACGACACCTGGCAGGAAGTGCTGCACCACGACGCCGAAGGCCAAGTGCGCTCCGGTTCGATCGACGCACTGGCGGCGGCTTTCAGCAACGGCGCCTCCGTCAAGGTCGGCATCAGTGGTCTGTGCGATGGCCTCGGCAGCGATCTGGCGCACGAAGTCTTCGTCGAAACCGGCTCGAATTATTATTATACGGACCAACAACTCTTTATCGCCGGCTCGCACCCGCTGATCCGTGTACGCCCCCACATCCCCATGCGCTATCAGAGCGAGAGCTGGGATTTTGGCTGGCTGGTACTGCGCACCGACGGGAAAGTAATTTACCGCCGCTGCGACCCGTATTCACTTGCTTTTGACGACAGAGAATTGCAACACCCGATCCGCTGGTTCACACGCTAATGCCCGACGAAGACCCTGGAACAAGGGCGCTGGATCGGCGGTGCCTAAGACATAAGGCAACCCTCTAACTACAAATAACCCGACGAAAAAACCATGGACCCAAAAGACTACGACTTCTTCCGCCAGAACGGCTACCTTACCCTCGGCCAACTTTTCACCGGCAAAACCCTGACCCGCCTGCTCGCCAACTTCGACCACGACCGCGAAACCTGGAGCGGCAATATGTGGCGTCCCCTAACCGGCTCCTACCAGACCGCGAACTGCGACCCGCTCGTCACCTGGCCCGGTGTCGAAGAAATCATCCGCCACCCGCAAATTCTCGCCAGCACCGAAGCGCTCTTGGGCAGCCCACTGTGCCTCTCCGAAGTCTGTCTGCGCCATATGCGGCCCTACGAGGGCGAAAGCTGGCGACATTGGCACCGCGACCGGCCGCACTGGCAGGAGCATCCGCTGCGCACGCAATATATCCACGCCTTGATCTATCTGGCCGACGTCGACGCATCCACGCACTGCTTCTCCATATCGCCCGAAGCGGCCGACGAGCCGATTCTCGACGAAGAAGCTCAGCTCGCGCGCGGCGGCATCGTCGATTTACACGGCCCGGCCGGCACCGTTGTGCTCTTCAACCTCTCGGTGCTGCACTCGGCGACGATTCGCCCGACGCAAACGGAGCGCAAATCCGTGCAGATTTACTACGGTCGCCGCGACCAACCCCATTTGAGCGACCACACCGTCCTGCCCGCCCGGCTTTGGCGCGACCACCCCGACTCGGAAGTCCGCGCCTTCTATTCGGTGCCCAACCCCAAGTCGCGCGCCTTTGCCAAAGCTTTCGGCGCCGAAGATATGCCGCAAGATTTATAAGGCGATGCTTTTATTTTTGCGGTTCGCGATATTGCCAAGCCTTCCCGCTCTTGATAAAATATCACTGCCGATCTATCGATAGCTCAAAGACTAGGCACAGACTCCCACCTGAAAAACAAGGACGATCGAAATGCACAAAACGGTTGCGACAACAGCGGAATTCCTGCACACCTGGGATTCGCGCATCAATTTTCTCATGGCGGACGAGTGCGTGCCTTTTTCGTTTGAGTTTCCGCCAACCGAACAGATCGTCGAGCGCTTGGTCACGGAGCAGAAAACGACGGGGATCAAGGGTCAGTTGCGGGACACCGGCGACCGTGGAAACACCATGGAAGAATTCCGCGGGCTGTCGTTCGCCGACCTGATGGAGACGTCCTTCCAGTTGCGCTATCCCGATGTAACGATACTGGATCGGCCAGGGGGTCTTTTTGCGGGCTTTACCGAGCAAGTGCTGATCCCGTGGAAGCACTATTTACTGGACCACGGTTTTGAGTGGGACCGGTGCTATGCGCTGGCCAGGGTGTCCGGCCCGAATACGTGTACGGGCTATCACATGGACCGCTCCAATGTGCTGTTCTGGAATGTGCGCGGCCACAAGGTTTTTCACGGTTTCCGCGAACCCGACCGCTGGGTGCCGCTCGCACGGGCCAACGACGAGCGGGAGGCGCAAATCATGCCGGCGGATATATCGGACCAGGATGTGCTCTCTTACGAGGTGGGCGATAATACCTTGCTCTGGAACCATTTGTTGACGCCGCACTGGGTCGACTCGCCCGAGCTGGCCTTTGGCATCAACTTTTCACACGGCGGCTTGCGGCACAATGGCCGCCTGTGCCGCTATGAGCAGCACTCGTATAATACGCTAGGTCACAATCCCAACAAAAATTGGCTTCCCGAGACGGCGAGCGCCGTATTTCAAAAGGGCCTTTAGCGGCACTGAACGCGCCAACTGCGTTACCTCCCACCAGACCTGCGCTTGCTCCTTATTCCCCTTAATTTCCCACTTCGGCATTAAACTGGCTTTGGTGCACGAATCGTGCATTGGCGTGTTTTTCCGTTCGCCCTAGACTGCAGCTCCTCACCTCGACCTGGTAGGACTCGGGTTTGCCCAGATGAATCATTCGATTGAGGATAGCACATCCGATACGGGCTTCGACTTGCTGGCCTTCCCAGCTTCGTGCTTCGAGTTTCGATCGCCCACATCCGAATACACCAATTGCGCGCCACGCTGCGGCCGCCCCACCTAGCTCCAGCCCTCGATGGCTTCGTCGCTCAACCAGACCGTCAGGCTACCGCGCTGGACCAAAGCCTGGTTATAATGCTCCTGTAAGAACAAGTGAGTTGTATACGTACTGGCTTATTGTTTCGGATTGTAAGGCATGTACAATCATACATTTATATCCGACAACTAAATCTGCCCAGTCGAAACATTAACCCCTAAAAACGACCGAAGCCAAGGGTACACAACGGCCATTTCTTGATTTTTGCGATGTGTCCCCCGAGCATCCGCTCTTTGGCTTTTCGGGAGCGATGATTCCATGGCCGGTATAACGGCCATCAAGTTGGGGATTGGAGGGGGGATTGTTGGGGTATTGTTGAGGGAATGTTAGATGGTCATCACGTAGCCGAAGACGCCCCACCGTCCCTGCGGTGGAATCCTCCTAACATTTAGAAAGTCAACAGCTATAGGAGCTTAGGATCACGGCCTGGCAATTTTGGATCAAGCCGCGTTGAGATCAAGCGAGAGCAGCCTCAACCTGGGCAAGCAACTCTTCTCGCAAAAAAGGTTTAGTAAGTATTTTTTCAAAAAGAACATCGGGGCACAGTTGCTTTACCTGCTCAACCGAAACTAATCGCCCACCTCCCGTCATGCCAATCACCTTTAAGTCTGGTCTAAACCTTTTAAGTTTAAAGACCAATTCGTTTCCATCGACTTGAGACATCAGTATGTCGGTAATTACTAAATCGACATGCTCTTTCTTTACAATAGGTAAGCCATCGATACCATCCCCAGCTTCAATAACCTTATAGTTTTCAATTTCGAGAATATCACGGACCGACTCTCTCATGACGGGATCATCATCAACTACAAGGATAACTTTACTCATTATAGACAGCCTTCATTGATTGCGGGAATAACTACTCTAAATTTTGCTCCTTTGCCCTCTTCGCTGCTTACGGTAAGCTTACCTCCATTTTCTTGAATCATACTATACCCCAAAGATAAACCTAATCCTGTTCCTTTACCGACTGATTTTGTAGTGTAAAAGGGATCGAAAATACGACCTATACTGTTTTTTGAGATGCCACAACCATTATCCGAAACCTCTAACACAATACTATCATTGACCCGATCGGTGCGGACTATAACCTTTTTAGGGTTGCTGTTTTCAACCGCATCTTGGGCATTGATTAAGAGGGCTGACAAAACCTGACCAATCTGAACGGGAGAAACAAAAACAAGCATTTCCCCTGTCGTCAACATCAACTCCAGATTCACATTTGATAATTTAAATCCATCCATAAACAGTGTGAGCACGTCTTCAACCAGCGAATTTAAATCACACTTTTCACGGTCCTCATCTCGTTCTTCCCGGCTAATAACTCGCAGTGAATCTATAATTTTTTTAGCCCTCAACGTCTGCGTCACTACATCTTCACCGGTTTTCTTAATTAATGCATACTTCTTTTTTTCAATTAACCTGGGAATCAACTGAGTCTTTAAAAGAATCGCAGCCAATGGCTGACTTAATTCATGTGCAATTCCGGAAGACATAACACCGATTGAAGCCATTTTATTTGATTCAATGAGTTTTTTTTGAAGTTTGACCATCTCGATCATCACAGCGCCCTGATTCGCCAATACCATTAGCGCCTGCATCTGATCATAGGATATGGGCCGTTTATTTACAAAATTGTCGCCGGCTAAGGCTCCAATAATCCGTCCCCCCACCCGCATCGGCACCGCAACATTCGCCCCGAAATCGTGCGAGATCGAGCCCCCCACATCGGCGGCTAGGTCTTGCGTCAAATAATACTGTTTTTCGCCGCGGGCAATCAGCGCGATATGCGTCAGTTCTTTATTTTCCTCGGGATAGAGCGGAAAAATCGTGTTGGGTATCGCTATAATCGCCCCCTCCTCATCCATCCCCCAAAAACCACGCAATATATCGCCATCCCGCAGAAATATCCCGCCCCGGTCCAGCTGCAGACGCTGCGTTATAAATTCCAGCATGTTCTGGGCGACTTCATCGACGCTCTCCGCCGAGAGATCGAAACTGCCGTCTTGCAATGCCATCAGATCTGGGTTGCTATTAATTAGCCGCGAGCGAGTTTGCAAATACGCTTCGTTGACCACCGCATAGGCCGCGAGGTCGCGATGGCGGATGACCAACATCTCGATTGCGGGAACCAACGTCTGCAACAAGGCTTGCTGCTCATCCGAAAAGGGTTCAGCCCGCTCGTCTGCAATCGTCAAAACCCCGGTGCTAGTTGGCACGCAGAGATAAGCGACGGCCGTCTCGGATTGTGTATCTAACCAAGATTGCGCTTCTTTAGTATCATGGACTCCGAACTCGGCCCCATCCTCGTATAATTCATCCTGCAACCAACTGACTTCGCCGCGGGAGAGCGTATAGTGCAGCCAATCGCTCTTCGACTCCGCCGCCAAGAGATAGATCGACAGAGCATAGACTTGCAAACCCGCCGCCTTTATGCGGTCGACGACCTGGAGCAATAGCTCGGGAAAATCCGCATCGTTTTCCATCCGCAACGCGGCCGCCTGGATCCAGCAGGTTAAATCAACCTCGTCTTTGTCCTCAATTGGAGATATCGCCTGATTCATCTATCACCTGTATTCTCGTGAATCTATATGACCGTACAACCTAAACAATTTGATGAATCAAACAATAAGCGGTCCGTAGCCACAGACCTCTTCCCTGGTTTTGCCGAAAATCGTCTCTCTCTCTCCGAAGGGACCGAGATCACCTTTCTCGACAATCAATTAGCCAGCGGCACGCCCATCGTTCTGCTGCACGGCATCTTCGACGGCAAAATTACCTGGTTTCGCCTCGCTGAAAAAATCGCAGGACACCGTCTGATCGCTCCCGACCTCGTCGGCCACGGCTTCAGCAGTAAACCGGCCTTCGCCACACGGCCCCTTCACCAACGCTACTCGCCGGATATGCAGATCGAATACCTCCAAGAATTTATTTCTGCGTTGCAACTACACGAATTTATCTTGCTCGGCAACTCACTTGGCGGCGGCCTGGCCCTACGGCTCTACTTGCGCTACCCCGAACTAGCCAAAAAAATACGCGGCCTAGTACTAATCAGCTCGGCTGGTTACCCACAAAAACTACCCGGCCACATACGCGAACTCGGCGGTTGGCAAGGGCGGCTGATGACGCGCAGGCCGGTGCGCGCGCTGGCCCGCGCGTCCGGTTTATTGCGCCTTTCGACGCGGCAGACGTTGCAACGCTGTTTCCACGATCACGACAAAATACCCAGCGAACTTATCGACTCTGCTTCCGCCGCGCTCAAAACGACCGGTATTTTCCGAGCGTATCACCTTTCCGCGCTCAATATCGTGCCCCCCGATATCGCCAATTTCCACCAGCGTTTTACCGAGATCTCCTGTCCGACGCTGATCCTATGGGGCCAACAGGATCGCATTATTGACCCTACCTCCGCAGCGCGTTTCGCCAACGATATTCCCGATTCCGCAATGCATACTTTCGCCGCCTGCGGGCACGCCCCCCATCTCGAATATCCGGACGAAGTCGCTCGACGCATCGAGGCATGGACGCAGGCGCTGCAATGAAGCAACACCGTGAAGAAATCGCGCAAAACAACCCTCTCCATAGCATCGAAATCGGCGGCACAGACCGACAAGCCTTCGACCTCAAACTCATAGCCGGCTGAATATCACATGTCAACGCAACCAGACGATCGTAGTTATGTCAATATTGGCCCCTTGCAAATCCGACGGCGCCTACGTTCAGGTATCCTTGCACTACTGCTCAGTATCGCGCTCGTTGGCCTATTGGTCTATTTCCAGGTCTCACCCTGGTGGCGGATAGGAATTGTACCGCTTTGTTGGATCGGCCTGCTAGGCCTTTTGCAAGCTCGCGAAAAAACCTGAGTATTCCTCGCCGCCTCGGGAAGGCGCAACCTGGACACCGGAGAAGAGGATGCCACAGACGCCAGCAAAATTCAACAATTGCGGACACAGGGCCGCAAGGTGCATATACAAACCTTGATCGGTACCATACTTTTGCTCGCGATAGCACTGATACTATAATGAAAATGACTGCGGTTCCCAAAGGCTCTTTCGCCTGATCCACCCCTATAGTTATAGCAGTTATTTATTACCAAGACCTATAACTATTACAAAGCAAGCTCCACCTAATCATTGATCGCCCAATCCGCAGGCATTCAAATCCCCAGCCACCTGCAGAGTCATTCTTTATATGCGGCCTTGGCGGGGCGAGAACGGCGGGCAAAGATTGCGCGATAACAGAAATGTACGGTTGGAAGACCTTGCGCAGTGAACAATATCGCTATGTCGTAGAAGCCAATGGCCGCGAACCGCTCTATGATCTGGACACTGACCCTATCGCTTATCGCGATCTCTGTAATGATGCCAAATACGTCACAATATTGGCGACAATGCGTCACAAGCGGATAAGCCATCAGCTGATTAGCGAACGGCCGCTGCAAAAAACCTGGCCCTATTGAAAAAAAAATCCTGCATTCAGACTGCAACTGATCTACATTGCGAGTCGATTAGCCGGAAGATAAAGCATCGTTTTTTTTCTTAAGTCATTGTCCAGTATGAATGACGGAGAAATCCAGCTAAGATCTCACAAATATACCTGCAATTATTGTATAGTGCAGGCATCTAAACGTTTGAGACTGGGGTGGCCAATATTGGCCAAGCCCGGCACGGTTTTTGATAGTGTATCTACAACAAGCCGAGTATTGGCGCACCTACTGTCAAAATGCCGTTATTAAACCACAAGGAGCGACAAAATGCCGCTATATCGTCACCCAGAAGCCTCGGGTGAACCCGACGAGATCACTGTGATCGAAGATCGCGAAATGTTCGTCCAAGACAAAAAAACCGGCGCCATCCGGCCCCGGTTCGAGTTTATCGATTCGCATACCATCAAAGCCCACCCGCTGATCATCGAAGCCCTTATCGTCGATGCCGAGCGTTTGTGGACGATCGATGAAGTGCTAGTCGGCATCGAGTGAACATCCGTTTCGTCAGTGTTTCCCCCCGATCCATTGCTTGAGCCACTTCCACGGAATGTCGGGCCAGAGTGAGCACGCTACCGGCTTATGGGCTATTATAACCAGACCCAACGCATTGCCCCCGGCCTACTCGACTACAAGTACAATAGGCTGCAATCGACGATGCCCGATGCCATCCTCTTCACCAATGGCGATAACGACACTTTCCCAGCCCTGATCCTCCAGCACGCGCAAGCTGCAAAATCGCGCAATTAATGACTGATAAATCGCATAAACTGCACCACATAATTGGCCTAGGGATTTTCCTACTCACGCTCGGCGTCTACGTCAAGACGATGGCGCCGACGGTCTCCTTCTGGGACTGCGGCGAATTCATTGCCACCGCCTACACCATGAGCGTACCGCACCCGCCCGGCGCACCGCTCTACGTGCTCATCGGTCGGGTCTTCACGCTTTTTCCCTTTGGCGAAGTCGCCGCCCGCATCAATTTCATGTCGGCGCTCTCTTCAGCCCTCGCCATATGGTGCGTCTACTTGACCACCGCCGCGCTCGGGCGCAGAGCCCTCGGCGGTCAGTCGCTCAAGGCCTTTGGTGATCATCGCGATATCGGCGTGATCGCCGGAGCCGCCGTCGCCGCGCTGACTCTCGCCTTTTCTTATACCCAGTGGTACAACGCCTCCGAAGCCGAGGTCTACGGCTACTCGAGCCTGTTTACCTGTCTCGGGCTGTGGCTGATCGTCTATTGGGAAGGCACCGGCCACGGTCAAGAAAACGACCGCTGGCTCTTTGCCATCGCCTATCTCTTCGGTCTCGGCGGCGGCTTGCATATGTTATGTCTGTTGACCATCCCCTCACTATTGATCCTCGCCTGGTTTTCCGACAGCCGCCTGCAACGACTCATCGTGCAATTGCTCGGCCTCGGCATCATCGGCTTTGTCGCCATTCTCGTTTTGGGGCCGGGCACACCCTCTAATGCCGTGATGGGCCTGGGCCTATTGGGCCTGCTCTACTATCTCTACGGCCAGGACCGGCGACTCTTTTACCTGCTATTGGGCGTGGTCGGGCTGTTCGCCTTGGGCTATTCGACCTACGCGGCATTGTATATCCGCTCGGGGCTCAACCCGGTCATCGACCAGAACGACCCGGAAACCTTCAAAGCCTTTATGGCTTTTATCAACCGCGAGCAATACGGCACCGACAGCATGCTCACCACCATGCTCAACGCCCGCGCCGACCGTGCCTACCAGTTTTGGGACCAGCAGATGAAGTATTTCTTCCAGCAGTTTCCCTTCCCGCTGCTGGAACACACCGTCACCTTCCGCAAGGCCACCGGCGACATCCCCCAGCCAATTCTCATCTCGCTGATACCCTATGGCTTGGGTCTATGGGGCTTCTTCTGGCACGCACAGCACGACTGGCGCCGTTTCGCCGCCATTTTCGCGATGTTTCTGATTATGGGATTCGGTTTGTCGATGTATTTGAATATGCCGGACCCCCAGCCGAGGGAGCGCCACTATGTCTTCGGCGGGATGTATCTGGCTTTTTCGTTGTGGATCGGCCTCGGCTGGGTTGCTATCATCGAAGCAATACGAGAAAAACTCGCGCAGTTCAGCAGCTCGCTCATCGCCATAATCGCCGTAGCCGGTCTGCTTCTGCCGGCTGGGGTCTTCGCCAAGCTCTACCATATCGAAGACCGCACCGGCGACTATGTCGCCTACGACTACGCCTACAATATGCTCGCCGGTTGCGAGCAAGACGCCGTCATCTTCACCAATGGCGACAACGACACTTTCCCGCTGTGGTTTTTGCAGGAGGTCGAGGGCATCCGCAAAGACGTGCGCGTGGTTAACCTCAGTTTATTGAACACCGGTTGGTATATCAAACAATTGCGCGACCGCGAGCCGAAAATAGACATCCGCTTCGACGACACATTGATCGACTCGGTGCTAACCGACACGCAACTCGTCGACCTCTACCGCCGGCTCTGGGAGCCGAAGATTCCACCGGAATTCAAAAATATCGGGCTCGACATCGAAGTCAAGACCCTCGAGGGCCACGATCTGCTGCGCGTCCAGGATATCATGGTCATCAAGATCCTCGGCTGGAATGAGTGGAAAAAACCCATGCACTTCGCCATCACCATCCCCGCCAGCAATCGCGTCGGCCTCGACCCCTTTCTCTCCATGGTCGGCATGACCATGAAAGTCATGCCCCAGCGCAACGACGGGTCCGATCCCGAGGCACTCCGACACAACCTGATGCACGAATATCGCTTCCGCGGTCTCAACGACCCCGAGGTACACAAGGACGAAAACACCACCCGCCTGCTCGGCAATTACCGCGCCTGCGTATTGCAACTGGCGTTGCATTACAAAGATCAGGGGGACAGCGACGAAATGGTAAAACTGATGCGCTGGGCCGAGAAAAATATCTATATGAGCTGGGAGGGCTATTATACCGCAGCCGACCATCTCAGCGCCGCCGGCGAACACGAAATAGCGGCCGAATACTTGCACAAATCCACCGACGAATTCATCAATCTTTACGGTACGGACCCCGTCGCCACCTACGACAACATCGTCAGTCTCGCCGGTGTCCTGCTCAACAAACCCTACTCCGCCTTTGACCGCGCCGAGGCAATCTACCGCCAGGCCATCGTACTCGAACCCAACCGCTGGGAAGGTCATTACGAACTGGCCGCCACCTTGCAGGCCATAGGCGACATCCCCGGCGCCTTGACCGTCGTACGACAATACAAGATCCAATACGGGGAGCGCCCGGAGATGCTCGAAGCCGAGCAGATTCTCCTCAACGCCAGCGAACGCCCCGCCGCCACGGACAGCGCAGCCCTGCCGTGAGCGAGTCCGTCACCATCATCATACCGCACTATCGCGCAGAAGTCCTCTACGACTGTCTGGCCTCGCTTTACGAACATAGCGACCACCCGATCCGGGTATTGGTCATCGACGACGGCGAGAATGCGCCCAGCCTACAAAGGGCCCAGGCGGCCTTTCCGCAAATCGAGATTCTGCGCAATAAAAGCAACCTCGGTTTCACCGGCTCCTGCAACCGCGGCCTCGACGCTACCCGGACCCGCTACGCCATCCTGCTCAACGACGACACCCGCGTCGAACCGAATTGGTTAGGCCCCTTGGTCGCGATGGCCGAGAGCGACCCCCGAATCGCCGCATGCCAACCCAAACTACGGTCGGCCACCGAGCCCGATTTATTTGATTACGGCGGTGGCGCCGGTGGCTATATCGACGCCCTCGGTTATACCTTTTGCCGCGGTCGTCTCTTTGATAGCCGCGAGCGCGATGACGGTCAGTACGACGCGTCTGTCCCCCTATTTTGGGCCTGTGGCTCAGCACTGTTCCTCCGCGTCGCTGCCGCCCGCGAGGTCGGCTTTCTCGACCTCGATTTCTTTATGCATTTTGAAGAGGTCGATCTCTGTTGGCGCTTACAATTGGCCGATTACCAAATCCGCGCCGTGCCGCAGTCGGTGATTTTCCACCACTCCGGTTTCTCGCTACCGCCGACCTCCTATCGAAAAAACTACCTCAACCACCGCAATAATATAGTTATGCTTTGTAAAAACCAGCCGCTGAGCCGACTGCTCTGGTTGCTCCCCTTACGCCTAAGCCTTGAATGCTTCGCCACAATCAATTATCTCCGCCAGGGCCAGTGGTCGAGCGCGCTCGCCCCCTGTACCGCCTGGCTCTGGTGTCTGACACACCCGCACAATATCTACCGACGACGACGACAGAGCCAAACCACCCGTCGCGTTGCCACCGCGCGCGACGGGGTCTATGCCGGCAGCGTCCTTTACCAGTATTTCGCCCGCGGCGTCAAACGGGCCTCCGCGCTCTTGCCCGAAAGCCGCGCCCTATGAAGCGCCTGCTGACTACCGGCGCCAAACTCTGCGTCAGCATCGGACTGATCGGCTACCTCGCCTCGCAACTCGCTCTGGGCGACTTAGCCGAAATCTTCGCCAGCATGCGTCCCAGCCTCTTCGTCGGCGCAGTGCTGTTCTTCGTGCTCAGCAACGGCCTCGGCACAGTGCAATGGTTTTTGCTGCTGCGCGCGCAAGATCTGCCGGTCTCCTTCCGCCAGGCCCTGATCTTCTACTTCGTCGGGGTCTTCTTCAACAACGTGTTATTGGGCAATATCGGCGGCGACGCGATGCGTATCCTCGATATACGCCGCCTCACCGGCAAAGCCACCGGCGGCGTCGCCGCGACCTTTATGGACCGCTTCATCGGTCTGTTTTCCACCTGTTCGCTGGCTTTGGTCGCCTATCCGCTCATCGCCACGGGCGAACGCGCCTGGCTGGTCTCGGTCCTGTTGCCGGTGTTTATAGGGCTGATCGTGCTGCTAGCCATGGGGCTAAGTCAACGCATCGGCGGGTTCATCGAGACCCTTATCGTGCGCTTCCTGCCCGAGAAAATCGGCGAGATCGTTGGTAAATTGCGCCGGAGTATCGTCGTCTACCGCCACCGTATCGGGCTGCTCTTCATAGTCTGGATCATCTCCGTCGGCGTGCAGTCTAGTCGCATTCTCGTCTACTGGATGGCCGGTCTGGCCCTCGGGATGGACCCGGGCTTGCTCTACTTCATCTGTTTCCAACCCGTCGCCGCCGTGTTCGCCGCCCTGCCCATCTCGGTCGGTGGCCTGGGCGTGCGCGAAGGGGTCCTAGTCGGCCTCTTCGCGAGCGTCGGCGTCGGCCAGGAACTCTCCACGGCCATGTCGCTATTGGGTTATATCGCCGGCATCCTCGCCAGCTTGCTCGGCGGCATCGCCTTCGTGGTCCGCCGCAGCCAAGCGGCGCAAGAAAGCGCAGAGACTTGAGTCGCGTACAACTCGGCTGCGAACGCCTGTTCGCGGCCGAAGCCGATAGGATCCGCGGCCGGCGCGTTGGCCTGATCACCAACCATTCCGGAGTCGACGCGCTCTTGCAAGCCACCGCCGACAAGTTGCACCGCAGCGATCTCTGCGAGCTGGTCGCCCTCTACGGCCCCGAACACGGCATCCGCGGCGCGGCGCAGGATGGCGAGCCTATCGCCGACCTCGCCGACCCCCATACCGGCGTACCCGCCTACAGTCTCTACGGACAGACTCGCGAACCCGATCCCGCGATGCTCGCAGGTATCGACCTGATGCTCTTCGACATACAGGACGTCGGCGCGCGTTTCTACACGTATCTCTACACTATGAGCCTAAGCATGGCCGCTTGCGCCAAAGCCGGCATACCCTTCCTCGTGCTCGACCGCCCCAACCCCATCGGCGGCGTGGAAATCGCGGGCAATCTGCTCGACCCGGACTTCGCCTCCTTCGTCGGGCTTTACCCGATTCCGGTGCGCTACGGCCTGACCATCGGCGAAACCGCCCAGCTCTTCAACGAGGAATACGCGCTCGGTGCCGAATTGCACGTCGTCGCCATGCAAGGCTGGCAGCGCTCGGCCTACTGGGAAGATACCGGCTTACCCTGGGTCCCACCCTCCCCCAATATGCCCAGCCCCGAAACCGCGGTAGTCTACCCTGGGACCTGTTTTTTCGAAGGCACCAATATCTCCGAAGGCCGCGGCACTACTAAACCCTTCGAACAATTCGGCGCCCCTTTTATCGACGGTTCCCAACTCGCCAAAACACTCAACGGCCTAAACCTACCCGGCGTTGGTTTCCGCCCCGTCTTCTTTCAGCCTACCACGGGCAAATACGCCGACGAAATTTGCCAAGGCGTGCAGGTCCACGTGCTCAACCGCACGGTCTTCGACCCCCTGTGCACAGGTCTCGAGGCCCTAGCCACGGTGCGCCGGCTCTATCCCGAGGCCTTCTCCTGGCGCATACCACAAGGCGGCATCCACAACTTCGACCGCCTCGCCGGCACCGACCTGATCCGCAACGCCCTAGACCGCGACCTACCCGTCGCCGAGTTGCTATCCTCCTGGGCCGACGAACTGCAATCCTTTGCCGAGATCCGCCACCGCTACCTCGCCTATGCTTGAGTGGGGTTGTTTCGCGCTCTAATCTTTGTTATATCCATTGATATACTCCCTCTACGCCCGATCGCCTATTATATGCCCGCTCCCCTAGAAACCGGCACACTCCTAGTTGCGAGCCCCGACCTTTCGGAGGACCCCAACTTTAACCGCACCGTCGTCTTCGTCACCCACTACAGCGAAGAGAGCGGAACAATCGGCTTGGTCCTCAACCGCCCCCTAGGCGAGCAGGTCAAACTCTACTCGGCGGATGAGCTACAGCGTCTGATCGACGCGGTACCGAACACTACGGGCACAGATCCATCCGAGACCGAAGAACCGCCGCCGGAAGAGATTAAAAGTTCTGCATTAGGCCGCATGTTCTACCAAGGCGGACCGGTACACCAGAACACGCTATTCTTTCTGCACCGGCTCGACGGTATAATCAAAGGGGGCATCGAGATCATCGACGGCCTCTATCTCGGCGGCGACCTCGACACCCTGGGCGCCGAAGCCGAAGCCGCCAAAGCCGATCAGCCGCTGTTGCGTTTTTATTTGGGCTGTGCCGGCTGGGACAATGGCCAGCTCGAATCGGAGATCGGCTGCGGGGCCTGGATTCTGGCCCCGAGCGATCCCGACCTAATTTTCGCCAACACACCCGAAGCGACCTGGCGCGAGACCCTCTACGCCCTCGGTGGCAAATACCGCCCGATCTCCGTACTCCCCGAAGACCCGGCCGTAAACTAAAAAACGGGGCAGCCGTACAGCCGCCCCGTCACATTATAATATTCCCTACCGTTCAACAGACCATACCGCGTTTGGCGCGGATCCCGTGCGCCGGCGGATCCCCCCCGATCCAGCGCTCGTCCACGGCTTCGCGTGCCAACTGATAACGCGAGTCCGAAGAGAGACGGATCCGGTCGGTCTGGTTATCCGAGCTGGCGTGCAGAAGATACATGCAGAAGACCAACAAGTCGCCCATCTTGTATTCGGACGTCAACCACCGCCCCCGCAGTTCCTCGCGCACCGCGATCGCGTCATTCGAATAGGCTCCCGAAGAATTCCAACGAATCTTGCCAAGCTCCTCCCCGGTCAGTTCGCGCTGCTCCATCCTCGCCGTCTCGACGATATCCCGTGCCTCAGAGCTGTCATTCTCGCAAAACATATCGACATCCGTCTGCCCGTAGCCGCCTTTCAGCTCCCCGTTCTTATGCGAGTCCTCCAAGACCATCAGCCCGCCCATTTCATAGGGCACATCGCCGAACGGCGTCCACGAGGTATAAAGTTCCTTGGTCCCCCGCCCCATATAGACGATATCGCAGTGCGGCGTCGTCGCGGTATTCGTGCCCGGTTGTTTGGCGCGAAACCAAGTATAATCGTAATGGCGCACCTCACCGCCGAAAAAAAACTGATAGAAGGCCATCATCGACCCATCGTAAAGTACCTTGTGCAACGACGCGTTGTCCTTCGCCAACACCGGCATAAACGGCCCCGTCGCCGCCGCATTGATGTTCTCCCCCGTGGCGATCACCCCCTCCAGCGCCGGATAATCCGGGTCCAACACCCCGGCCTTGGCCAAACGATCGCACAACTCCACCCGCGCCGCCACCACCTCGTCGCGATCCAGATACCCCGGCAAAAACACATACCCGTGCTCGCGCATCCGCCGCCAAAGCTCGTCGCGATCACCGACCGCGTCATCCGACCGCCTGAGCAGGCCGACCTGATCCATATCGACAGGGTTGCCGCTATATGTAAGTTGAGGTATAGATTCCGTAGTCATACACCATCCTTTCCTGCTGCAAAATTACTTCCCTCCCTTATTACAGGCAAGCGACTTGCCACCCGCATCACCGATTGACCCAGAACACCCCGACCATTAACTTTAAAACCGTCCCCATCCCGTCTTCCCCCAAGACACCCATTCGCTTCACCCAACGCGAGTTATATGCCCATTCGCCCGTTTTTCGTCGCCGTCCTACTGTTATCGAGTGCCCTGCACGCCGCCGATTTCGACCCCGGCGAGGATCCGCCCTATGCCGCCGCTATCCTAGTCGAAGCCGAAAGCGGCACCGTGCTCTTCGCCCATAACCCCGATTTGCAGCGTTCACCGGCCAGCACCCAGAAGCTGATGCTCGAACTGGTGGTCATGGACCTGATCAAAGCCGGTAAATTCTCACTGCAAGACCAAATCCACGTCTCGCGTCGCGCCGCCACCACCGGCGGCTCCCAGGTCTTTCTGGCCCAGGGCGAAATCTTTCCGCTGACGGAATTGATGGAAGCCATCGTCATCCCTTCCGCCAACGACGCCTGTGTCGCTGTCGCCGAGCATCTCGGCGGCTCCGTCGAAGGTTTTGTCGGTCTTATGAACGGCCGCGCACAGGATCTCGGATTGCAACATACGTACTCCGTCAATGTGCACGGCCTCGACGACACTCCGCAGGATAACCGCAACCTCACTACCGCGCGCGACCTCTCCACGATCGGGCGCGCGCTGTTGACTTACCCCAAGGTTCTGGAATGGTCTTCGATCCGCTACAAGCCCTTCCGCAACGGTGAATTCATGCTTTATACCACCAACAAACTCCTAGGCCGTTTCCAAGGGCTCGACGGACTAAAGACCGGTTATACGCAACGCGCCGGCTCTTGCTTGGTCGCCACCGCCAAACGCCATGAGATGCGCCTGGTCTCGGTCATACTCGGCGCACGCGGGGAAAAGATTCGCGACCAGGAGACCCGCCGCCTACTCAGTTGGGGGTTTAATACATTCTCAAAAGTGCCTATCGTCAAGAACGGCGAGCTAATGGGCAAAGTCGCCGTCGACTGGGGCTTCGAGCCCGATGTCCGCGTTCACACCAAGGACACGATCTTCGCCGTGCTCAGCCCCGAGCAGGAGAAAAAGCTGCAGCGCCAAGTCGAGATGCCCAGCGAATTACCCGCGCCCATCGAAGGCGGTGCCGAGTTGGGCAAGCTCAAGATCTCACTCGGCGACAGCCTGCTGGCCGAGGTGCCCATCGTCGCCGAAAAAAGTGTCGAGCGCATGGGGCTATGGGACAAACTGATGACCTATTTCTAACGACGAAAAAAACGACTGCCCACCCAGGACTTTGCAGATTGTAGACCTACTTGTGGTAGCGGCCTCCGGCCAAAATATCAAAAGACCGGTAAAGCGCCTCCAATAAGAGCAGTCTGACCAGTTGATGCGAAAAGGTCAGCGACGACAGCGACCACCGTTCTTGCACTTGCCGTTCCACCCCCTGCGGCATGCCCTCCGCCGCGCCGATAACCAATACCAGATGCGAGCGCCCCTGGTTCATTAGTTGCTGCAAATGCCCGGCCAGTTTTTCCGAAGTAAACTGCTTGCCCCCGATATACAATCCGATGACATAAGCCCCCCGCAACAACCGGTCCGGCACGCCATCCGCGTCCTTCCATTTGCCGATCGCGTGCCGTTCGACGTTCGCGTGCCGGGAAAGCCGTTTTAGATATTCCCCCTCCGCCCCTTGTAACTCTGCGTTGCGATTCTTCTGGTAACTGACAATACTGATCTTCATTGACGTTAGTAGTTGTCCGGCGCAATCGACAGTGCGCGATTTTCTAGTGGCAACGCCACCCGCGCACCACCTTGCCGGCTCGACTCGACGATACCGAAGATCATCTCCTGACTGCGGCAGGCCAGTTCCAGATTGCCCTGCGTATCACCGTCGGTATCCAGCGCCCGCACGATATCTTGCATCCCCCGCAAAGTCCCACTCTCGATTACCCCCGGCGGCGTTTCCACCGGCCGAAAATCCCCGTGCTCGTCTTTCTTACGCAAGCTATACCCCATGCCATTGCTCAAGGTCCTGAGCTTGCCCTCCGTACCACCGATCTCGAATTCCCACCCCGGCGCCCCCACCAAATAGGCGTGCACCCCATTCTTAAACTTGACATAGCCGTTGCTAATCGCCGGATCCTTGGTCACCCGATCGCCGTCCCAATCCGCGTCCACCGTATCCGTCGTGCCCTGCGCGAATTCCGCCTCCGCGTCGTGTGCGAAAAAAAGCATCATATCCGTCGCGTGTGTATGCCCCCACTGCGCTACACTGATCCCGCAATGCGCCACCACGGTCTGCACCTCGCCTATATCACCGCGTTCGATCATCGCCCGCGCGTCGCGGTAGAGTGCGGCGTAACGCCGCTGGGTGCCGTAGTTAAATTTCACACCGCGCGGTGTACAGGCGGCGCGCATCGCATCCATCTCATGCACCGCATTGCACAACGATTTTTCGCAGTAGATACCCTTGACCCCGGCCTCGGCCGCGAAAATCACCTGCTCGGCGTGCGGCCCCGGCCTGGTCGCGATGCTAACCACATCGAGTTTTTCCTTCTCGATCATCTGCTTGTAGTCTCCATAGGCCTTTTGCGCGCCATATCGCGCGCGGATCTGTTCGGCCTTTTCCTCGATAGGGTCGCTGACGGCAACCAGTTCCATACGCTCACAAGCGACGATCGCCGCCGCGTGCGAATAGGGCAA
This sequence comes from Gemmatimonadota bacterium, assembly GCA_018672475.1. Classification (GTDB taxonomy): domain Bacteria; phylum Latescibacterota; class UBA2968; order UBA8231; family UBA8231. The sequence continues at coordinate 43,867 of JABHFS010000117.1, forward strand.
ATAGAGGTGGGCATTGGGGCGGTCTTTTACTTCGTCGTCGATCGTGGCGCCCATGCGCCCGCAGCCAATCAGGCCGACGCGGTAGGTAGCAGACATTCAAGTCCTCCTTAGATTATTGGGATCTTGACTAGGTCGTTATTTTGCGGTACATTATTGTTCCGTCTGCAATAAAGGACATGTACCAAAGGCTGTAAAGCCTTTGGCGTTGATTGCAGTCGACAGGCTGATAAAAGAATGTTACAAACATAATTTGGGCGATTAGCTCAGCTGGCTAGAGCGCCTGCTTGACATGCAGGAGGTCCGCAGTTCAAGTCTGCGATTGCCCACCATCATTAAACCCCCGGTTTTCCGGGGGTTTTTTGTGTTTAACCCTATTTTTATAGGCTTAATTAACATCTTCTGCTTTAAATATCCTATACA
>JABHFS010000118.1 GCA_018672475.1 Gemmatimonadota bacterium
CCTTTCATGATCGGACTCCTTCCGACCTCAAAATAGCGCGTTTTTACTCGCAATCCAACTGGTACAGCTTGGGGGGGAGAGACCACCCACCATTCTTCATCCGGTAAGAGTCTCGATCTGACCTCATCCTCATTCAGCTCAAAGCCCAAGCCCGGCTTATCGGAAAGCTGGATTCTTCCGTCTTTGATGATCTCGCGGTCATACTCGATTAGATTGTCTACACCCGCACGAGTACTGCCTGTATTCGAGTCAAAGGTTTCGTGTCCGACAAAGTCCCTAATGGATGCTGCACAACTAGCCGAGGCCAGCGTAGCGATAGGGCCTGCCACATTGTGTGTACACACCGGGATGTAATAAAGCTCAGCAAGGTCGGCTATTTTTTTTGCTTCAAGCAGACCACCGGTCATCGAGATGTCAATCGCAATCATATGAACGCCCTGATTTATAATGAAAGGCAAGAATTCATGGCGTGTGTATAGATTTTCTCCACACAGAATGGGCACCGGCGATGCCTCCGTCAGCTTTACCCAGGTATTAACATATTCGATCGGCATAGGGTCTTCGAGCCACCACGGATCGATGGGCTCGATTGCTCGTGCAAACTTTATGGCGTCGTGAAAACCAAGTTCCCAGTGGCAGTGCACGACGATCTCGATGTCGTCCCCTAATGCCTCCCGTACGTTTTCAAAGCCTTTCACAGTGAGATCAAGATCCTTTTTTCCGAAGCGGCGGCTCATGGGTCCTCCGCTATTCTCCCGAGATATATCAACCTTGACGCCGGTCCAGCCCTGAGGAGAACTCTTGATATAGTCGGCGTATTCGCGGCATGAAGCTTTATCGAGCTTATCCTTTGGACCGCCGGTCTTATAAGCGCGGACGCTGTCGACATGCGAACCACCGCCCAGAATCTTATGCACGGGAACACCCAGCATCTTTCCAACAAGGTCCCATAGTGCAATTTCTACTCCTGTTACGGCATGGACCGCTATCCCTGCATTCCCTCCTATGGACGAAACTCGTTGCATCATCCTGTTTGTGAGCTTCTCAATATCGAGGGGATCTTCACCGATAAGCAGATCTCTCAGCTCATTCAGCACCACGTCCTTGACTCCGTATCCACGAACATCATGATGAGCTTCGCCAATTCCATAAATACCGGCGTCTGTTTCAATCTTGATCAATGGACTGACGCGCATACACTGAACTATCATCACTTTCACATCGGTGATTTTTACCTTTTTTCGATCCTGAGCAGCAAACATAGGAATCTCCTTCGTGAGGTTAATGGGTAGGTGGCACTCGGCTGAAATCAGACTTCGACCGCCCATCCGACTACGATCTGGTCCGCGCCTCACTCGCATCAACCTTCGAAACGCACTCCAGACCCACCAACGAGAAACGCAACCCGGAGCGATCAAGACATCGGCATTCTGGCCACCACAACCTAACTGGGCCAATTATTAGGTCCCGCTCAAATCTACTGAAATCATCTGAGGGGACCCCGAAAACTGGATCACTTTGGATGTCATGCATCCAAGTGGATGGCGGGTGTTAGTACGCTGCCCGATTTCAAGGCGCGATTAGAGGCATGTCAAGGTTGGGCCATTAAATCATCGCCAAGGACTTGTAGGTCGGCAGGGGATTACGTATAATTCGCCTCAACGTAGGCCGAAGACTCCTTTGGCCTGTCCCATAAACCTTTGGCAGGAGGTTTTCTGTGATACCCTACCCAAGTCAGTGTTTCATTCGAAGTGTGTGGCTACCTGTTATACCTGTGGGACAATTTCATCCAATAAAACATCAATAGGAAGGAAAATCCAATGAGTGACCAAAACCTCGCCGTTGTCAAGAAAATATACCAATGTTTTGCTGAGGATGATATCTCGGGAATGTTGGAGTATTTGACCGAGGACATCACGTGGGATCATCGAGGAAATGAGAATCCAGAAAGTCCAATCAACAAATTATGGGAAGGGAAGAGCGGGGCACAGTCCTTTTTCGAGACCCTGTCGGACACTCAGGATGTTCTTGCGCACGATGTGCACGAATTCTTTACGTCGGAAAATAAAGTTGCCGTCACTGGGTTTTATAAGGGACGCGTAAAGAAAACCGGTAAGGAGTTTGCGTCTAACTGGGCACAGGTGTGGGAATTCGAAAATGGATTAGCTAAAGCGTGGAAACTAACTTTCAACTTCACTGCTGAGGCGTTGGCCTACAAGTAAAACAAGGAACTATCAGACAAGAAATAGCCCCTCTACAACGCGTAGGGGGGCTATTTTCGTGGTCGGCGCGGTCTAGTAAAATGATCCACATAAACCTCACCGGATCACAACAGCGCAGATGTTTAAAAAAGTCCCTTGACTCGGTCCGTACTGAGAGGCAGAATCAAAGTATAGGGGCGCAACAAAAGGAGATTGAGCCTTGGCAGATAATAAATTAGCGGCGGTAATTGAGGATCTTGAAGCAGTGCCGGAGGCGGCGCAATCCTTCTATGAGGCAAGGGACGATGGCAAGTTCGTTCTCGCCGTTGAGGGGTCGCTGCCTAATACGGTAGACAAGTCGCGGTTGGACGAATTCCGTGACCGGAACATTGAACAAGCCAAAGAGCTTGAAGAGACACAGAAGTCACTACAAGAGGTTACCGAGCGATACGACGGTGTCGATGTTAGCTCGTATAAGAAATGGGCCAAAGAGCGCGAAGATGTAGAGCGCAAGAAGCTCATCGAAGCAGGGGAAGTAGAGAAGGTCACGCCAGGCTTCTTTTTCACGCAGGGCTGCTTGCATAATGATAGACCATGCGTCCTCGTTGAGGTCTTTCAGGTCGGTTGGAGCCTCAAAGCCGACAAACATCTCTTCGGCTCCGGACGGTGTGATCATGTTTAAAGAGATCCAATGCGCTACGCTATCCTTGTGAGGTAGGCGATGGTTGATCGCCGCTTCAATCTTTTCGGCCACGCCTAAGATTATCTGCGCCTCACTTTGAATAGTGCGGACCTTCTGTCGGGCAATCGCTTCACCGCCTAAAGTTAGTTGATATATCACTCGATATTTTCCTCGCCAAGGGTGCATATTGGCCACAAAAACCTCCAAGGATTTGATCGAAGCCGCGATGTGGGAGGGATACAAAAGATTGGTATCCCTTTAAGTATCCCTCAAATCGGCTGCAATAAACGTTTATCTTAGTGCGTGCTCGGCAATGTTTGAAGATGATCGAAAGGGGTTCTGCGGACAGAAAAAAGAAAGCAAGGATATATACACTACTATGGTAGGGTATAAACACAAAAAAACCGCTGAAATCCGAAGATTTCAGCGGTTAAAAGTTGGTAGCGGGGACAGGATTTGAACCTGCGACCTTTGGGTTATGAGCCCAACGAGCTACCAGACTGCTCCACCCCGCATCATGGAGAATAAACTAAGGTATTTCTCATAATACGCAACCCCTTTGCGGCTATTACTGGCCTAGTTCACCGACGGGGCTCAGGCGTCTGAGTTTGACTTGTGCGATACGTTGGCCGTCGATTTTGAGGATACCCAATTCTAGCTGCTCGGCTTCGAATATCAAGCCTTCCTCGGGGATGCTGCCCAGGTGGTCGTAGATGAAACCGCCGAGCGTTTCAAAACCCTCGCTGGGTAGATCGACGGAGAGGATCTTGTTTAGGTCGTCGATATCTATACGGGCGTTGGCGATCAGCGTTTCGCCCGGTATCTGCCAGTGGAACAGATCCTCTTCCTCGTCATATTCGTCCTGCATTTCCCCGACGATTTCTTCTACGAGGTCCTCAGTGGTCACCAGTCCGGCGGTGCCTCCGTATTCGTCGAGCACAATGGCTAGGCGAATTTTGTTCGTGCGCAAGTCATTGAGCAAGATATCTAGCTTTTTAGTCTCTGGGATATAATAAGGCTCATGTGTTAAAGGCTGGTTGTCCTTTGTGCCTTCGGCGATAAAACTGCCTAAGGGAATGGATAGGTCAATCGAGGGATGGGACGCGATGAGATGCAGTAAGTCTTTGGCATATACTAGGCCGCGGATATGGTCCAAACTCTCCTCATAGACTGGCAGGCGCGAGTGGCCTTTGTCCTTAATGAGATCGAGCAAATCCTGTAGAGGGGCGGTCAGGTCAATGGCGACCATGTCGACTCGGGGGACCATAACTTCGCGCACAATGCGGTCGTGAAAGCCGAAGACGCTTTCGATCATCTCGCGCTCGCCTTCTTCCAATACGCCCGATTCGCCTTCGGATTCGACTAGGCTGCGCAACTCTTCTTCTTTGTCGGCGCGGAAATCCTCGTCGCTATAGTCGCTGGTGCTGAGTCGTTCAAGCAAGTTGGTCAGGGGGAGTAGTAGGGCGTGCACGGGTAAGAAGGCTAAGACTAAAAAGGGGATGCGCGTCTCTTCGCCCTCTTCGTCAAAGCGAATACGCCGAGGGGTGGCTACCGTTAGAAAGAGCCCTAAGGTGCATAGTAGGGCTGCGGCTGCATCACAATAGGCGGGCAGCATATAGGGCGAGAACAGTGCGTCGAAGAAGAAATATAACGCAAGGGCCAGCCCCGTCGTGCCGATGGCTTCGCCAAGGCGGGCCATTAGGCGCAAGCGTTGGTGCGGCTCGTAAATACGCAACATGGCTTTGGAGCGGTCTATACCGCTTTCGGCCATTTTCTCCAAAATTGATTTGGAGAGGATTGTAAAGGTGGCTTCGTAACTGGCCACAAGAAAGAGCCCAATAAGGCTGACTAGGGCAGCCCAAAAAGCGAAGAAGGTCAGGGCAACGTCAACTTGCGGAGGTTCCAAAAAGACTCCTTTCGTGCAACACGGCCGGCCAAGGCCGTCTATAGAGGGATATTGAGTTCGCTATCATTGAGGAAACGTTCGGTTTCGCCTTCCATCGTGAGAAGTTGGTCGCGGGTGTCGTGTATCCAGCCGGCTAAATGCAACAGGCCATGGGTCAGTAGGCGGGCGACTTCTTCAAAAACGGGTACGGTTAGCGCGAGGGCTTGGCGCTCGGCTTGCGGCAAAGAGATATAGATCTCGCCGCTGCTCGGTTGCCCCGGCGTTGCACCTAGGTCGAAAGAGAGCACATCGGTCGTGCCTTCTTTGGCGCGGTAGTTCGTGTTGAGCTCGGTCATATATTCGTCGGTGACGAAGACTATGCGCACTTCGGCCGGCAAGGTGTGCACCGTCGCGACTTGCGCAGCTACACTCAGCAAGGCGGCCTCGGCAAGGCCGGGCAGCGGGGCGAGGCCCTCGGTTTGTGATAGGCTGAACGTTGTGTTCAATTGTCCACCGTCGTACGCATGGCGCGCCATTTGCGGTCGGTCGTCTGCCAGGGGTATTCCACCCGACCGTGCAGAGTGCCCATGAGCACCGGGATAAAGCTGTCTTCTATTTTGTGCAAGTCTTGCAGGGTCAGTGCGCATTCGTCCAACTCGCCGCCGGTGAATTTCTGCTGGATGATATTGCGGACCAGTTGGCGCACCCGGTTGGGGGTGCGTTCGGGGAGGGTGCGGGCGGCGGATTCGACCGAATCGGCCAACATTAGAATACCGCCTACCTTGGTCTGGGGACGGGGGCCGTCGTATCTGAAATCGTCTTTGCGCACACTCTCGCCGCCCAACTCGACTGCGCGGTTGTAGAACACTTCGATGACCGTCGTGCCGTGGTGTTCGGGAATTAAATCGCAGATCGATTGCGGCAGCCCGTGCTCCTCAGCCAATTCCAGGCCATCTTTGACGTGGGAGGCGATGATCAACATGCTCATATTCGGTGTCAGGTGATCATGCGGGTTGCGTCCACCGCGAAGCCCTTGGTTTTCCCTGAAATACTCCGGCTTGATCATCTTGCCGATATCGTGGTAATAACAGCCGACCCGAGCCAGCAAGGGGTTGGCGGAGATGGCTTCGGCAGCGCTTTCGGATAGGTTGGCCATGATCAGGCTGTGGGTATACGTTCCGGGTGCGCGGATGGCCAATTCGCGCAATAGGGGACGGTTGAGGTCCGAAAGTTCCAATAGAGTGATATCGGTTGTGAGGTGGAACAGGCTTTCAAATATCGGCAGTAGGCCGATGGTCAGGATCGGAGCCGCGACGCCGATGAAAATGCCGGGCAGGATATGCGCGTATATTTGCTCGGGGGGAACGAAACGCAATAGATCTGCTGCTGTAATGAGCAGGGTATAGGATATCGGAAGAAAGATCATTGAGCGGTAGAATTGATTGCGGTGCCGCACGTGTCGGACCGCGAAGACGGCCATTGCCGAGGTTAGCGCGCAGGTCATGGCGACATAAAAGTCGGAGAATAAGTTGCCGACGAAGAACGCGAGTACGAAGGAGAAGACCAAGCCGATTTGCTGGGTTAGCAGGATCGTCACCAGCATCGCGGCTAGCGGTGTGGGTACCAGGTAAATATCGAGCTCGTGGGTTTTTATATAAGAGGCGATGGCCGCGGTGGCAATGGTCAGAAGGGCCAAGAGGATAAGCTGGCTGGGCTGGTTGAACGTGGTTTGTTCGCGGGTGGCGAGAAAGTAGCCGAAGACAAAGATCAGAAAACCGGTGATGGTAGCCGCGGCGACTATTTGGATTAGGCGCCTGATCGGGTGGCTGGTTTGTTCTTTGGCGATACGGTCGGCCAAGGCATCGAGCGCGTCGGCGTGATCCTGGGTGACCGGGGCGTTCTTGTCGATAATAATATCGTCTTTGGCGAAGATCCGCTTGATGCTGGCGACGCCGCGCCTGGCCTCGCTTCTAAGGCGGGCTGTCTCTGTCTCGTCGATCGTGAGATCGGATATGGCGAAGAGACTCAATAGCTCGTGCACCGCCTCTACTGCGTCCCGGTCGGAGATGGTGCGATAGGCCTGTATATGCGAGATGAAATCCCCTTGTTTGAATTCTATCTCGCTATAGAGGGTTTCGACGTGTTGTTCCCGGTCGCCGAGTCGAACCTGTGGCGAAGGGCTTTGCAGAACGGGCTGTTTCGAGGCGATAAGGCCGGTGGTGTAGAAATTGGCCAGTATTTGCCGGCAAATCGCTTGGAAATCCTGCACATAGGGTTCACTGGCGTTGGAAAGCACGGTGATAAGGGTCGAGAGCGCATTTACCGAAAGTGAGCCGATGATCCTCGGTAGTTCGCGTTGCAGGTGCTTTTTTTTCAGCGAATCAGCCATTTGCACTCTGATTACGGGGACCATCACCGCAAAAACCGAATCGAGCCGCGCCATCTGCTGGTCTTGTACTAAGGGGTCGCGGTGGAGTATTGTCGGGATGGTGGCCGTCGCATCTAGACGCTCGCGATCCAACTCGACTTCGCTCTTGGGCACGTGAAACAGAAAGGGGGCCTTTATGCGTTCTTGCGCACTGCTGCCTACGCGCAACTGGGCTACATTATAAGGACGCTGGTAGGGAGAGAGATAGGTGAGCAAGCCTACAACGATGGCCGTCAGGGCAATTCGAAACGCCAATAGGCTGTGTGGGCGCCAGGGTTTCGGTAAACTGTGCCTGCCGCGGCTTTTAAGACCAACCCATCTGGATTTTAGCGCATTCATTTATCGGCTGGGGACGGACGTGGGATCCCTGTCGGCTTCCTCGTAGTTCTCGTAGGCTTTGATGATTTTTTGTACCAATGGATTGCGGACGACATCTTGTTCGGTTAGTCGGACGAAGGACAATCGGGGAATTTTCGTCAGGATTTTAGGTGCCACAACCAATCCGGAAGGCTGGTTCTCGTCCAGGTCGGTTTGTGTTATATCGCCGGTAACAACCGCTTTTGAGTGACTACCGAGCCGAGTCAAAAACATCTTCATCTGTTGGGGAGTGGTGTTTTGTGCCTCATCTAGGATGATAAACGAATCGTTTAGCGTTCGTCCGCGCATATAGGCCAATGGCACGACCTCGATAATCTTCATCTCTTGCATCCGCCGCAACCGTTCGGGTTCCATTAAATCTTGTAGCGCATCGTATAATGGGCGGAGGTAAGGGTCGACTTTATCTTCGAATGACCCCGGCAGGAACCCTAGTTTTTCACCGGCTTCGACCGCGGGGCGGGCGAGGATAATCCTGGAGACCTGTTTCTGGCGCAGAGCGGCCACGGCCATAGCTACGGCCAAGTAGGTCTTACCAGTGCCGGCGGGGCCTATGCCGAAGACTATGTCGTTGGTATCTATCGCTTTCAGGTATTCGGCTTGGCCGGCTGTACGGGCGCGAATGATGGTTTTGTAGGTATTGGCGACATGTTTGCCGTCGATAATCTGGTCGTATTGCGGTGGGGCTGGGCTTTGCAGGATCAATTCGCTTAATTCAGCCTCTTCGATCGCCGGACCTCGCCTTATACGCTCGACAAGGTGGGACAAGAGGCCGTCGGCTTCACCGACGGCAGCATCTGGTCCATCGAGGATGAGTTTGTCGCCGCGGGCAACCAAGCTGACGCCGTACTTCTTTTCTATTTGCGCAAGATGTTGATCGTTTTGTCCAAATAAGAAGAGTCGATCAACACCTGTTAGGGAGATGTCCTTCATTAATATTTTTGAGTACCGGTAAATGCAAAAAGGGGTTTGAATCCTTCCGATTGAGAAGAATCAAACCCCTTTTTGGCTATGAACTATCTTTAAATCAAGTAGTTAATTACTCGGAATTTCGAGGACTTGAGCAGGAAAGATCAAGTGCGGCTCAACGATCTGTTGCTTATTGGCCTCGTAAATTTTGTGCCACTTGCCTGCGTCATTGTAGACCTGTGCGGCGATCTTAAAGAGGAAATCACCACGCGTCACCAGGTGTTGATTTTCGGCGACGCCAAATGGAACGGCCAGGGTCTGATCGGGATAGATCATATCCGGATCCTGTATGTGGTCCTTGTTGGCCCGATAAAGGCGAGGCCACATATACGGGTCGGCGTAGATTTTATCCTGTTTGGCGATGCTCCAAAGATTGTCGCCCCGTGAGACGGTATAATCGATCGTCACCGGCTGTGCTATACGGGCAGTAAGCTGGGCCAGCATTTTGTCAATATTGGCGAGCTTGTCGGCCATCTCTGGCAAGGCGGAGATTTTATCTTGCTTAAGGTCTCCGACCTGCGCAGCAAGTGCTTTAACTTCACCGCGGCGCTGGATCAAAACCTCGGGGGGTAGTGCCAGCAAACCTTCGAGCTGGTCGGTGATACTGTCGAGGTTTTTGCCGAAACTCATGACTTCAGCCGAGGAACTGGAAACAGCGGCGAGGATCTGAGCATTGAGATCGTTATTAGCCATCTCGGTCTCGGCGATCTGTTTCTTGAGGATGGCGATTTGTTCGTTGCAATCGGCGATTTCAGCGTTGGCTTTCATCTCGCGATCGGTTAAATCGGCCATCTGCGCTATGTAACCCTCGCGCGTCATCTTCTTCTCTTCTTGTGCGGCGGCATTCTCGCTCATAGTCAGCAATAACGCCAGAGCCAACCCGCCAACAAACAACTTCTTCATGGTCAAACCCTTTCTCAATCCTAAGGCCTAGTTGGCGAGGTTCCGCTTGGTTGCTGCAAGTTTGTCTTCTAGCGCTTTCTTGGTGGCTTGCCGCTCGGCGAGCTTGCGTTCAAGACGAGCTTTGTCCGTCTGCAGCTCGCTGACCTTCTGCTCGGCGGCCACCGTGGTCTGGCGCTGCTTCTCCAAGGCGTCCATTTCCTCTTGGGACACGCCACCACAGCCGGCCACGAGGGGAAGGGCTACGGCCGCCAGGGCGATGCCCAGGCTTCTCAATGTGGAAAAACGGCTCATTAAATAGTACCTCCGCTTGCTAGGTCAATTCGGTGGTTGTGTAATTTCACGCAACTAATAGCATAAACTAATATATACGGGTGCAACTCAGGTGAAAAGGTAATACGGCCCATATGGGATGTCAAGCGAAAAACTGCCCTGTCAAAGAGTTAAGGCGCATTCATTAAGCCAAGCGAATGCCCAAATCGCGCAATTGCGTATTATCGACGGCAGAGGGTGCGTTTTCCATAAGACCGGAGGCCTTGTTGGTCTTGGGAAAAGCGATGATATCGCGGATCGAATCCTCGCCTGTGAGCAGGGCGATTAACCGGTCAAAACCAAAGGCAATGCCGCCGTGGGGAGGGGCTCCGTATTCTAAGGCCTCAAGCAGAAAGCCGAATTTGGCTTCGGCTTCTTCTTTACCGATGGCCAATAATTCGAAAAGACGTGCTTGCACCGGGCGTTGGAAAATTCGCACACTGCCGCCGGCGATTTCATTGCCGTTGAGTACCAAGTCGTAAGCCCTGGCCCTGACCGCGCCGGGGTCGCTGTCCATTAGGGGCAGGTCTTCTTCCATCGGCGAAGTGAAGGGGTGGTGCATTGCCGTAAAGCGGCCGGCCTCTTCGTCCCGCTCCAATAGGGGGAATTCGGTAACCCATAATGGCGTCCATGAATCAGCCGGTATTAACTCAAGGCGTTGCGCGAGTTCGAGGCGCAATGCACCGAGTACGCGGGCAACCATTGCAGGCTGGTCGGCGACGAAGAGCAGTAAATCGCCAGGCTCAGAATCTAGGGCCTTGATTAATAGGGTTTGTGCGGCTTCGGGAAAGAATTTAACGATGGAGGACTCGAGCCCGTTGTCCGTGTGTTTAATCCAGCTTAACCCCTTGGCGCCAAGATCTTGTGCAAAGGCGATTAATCCATCTATTTTTCCTCTGGAAAAACTATTGCAGCCCTTTACATTAATGCCTTTTACTTCACCTCCGTCTTCAAGCACTGAACGAAAGACTTTGAACTCGGATGCACGCGCTCCGACTGACGCGTCTACGAGTTCCAACGCAAAGCGCATATCGGGTTTGTCCGAACCAAAACGATCCATCGCTTCGTGATAAGTAAGCCGGGGAAAGGGATCGGGTAAGTTGATCTTACCGAGTTTGGCAAAGAGGGAACGCGTCAATCTTTCGGCGACGTCCATGACCTGATCTTCGCGGACAAAAGACATTTCGATGTCAATTTGTGTAAATTCAGGCTGACGGTCGGCGCGCAAGTCTTCGTCGCGGAAACACTTAACTATTTGAAAGTAGCGATCGTAGCCGGCGATCATCAATAGCTGTTTATAGGTTTGCGGCGATTGGGGTAGGGCAAAGAAGTGGCCGGGGTGGACTCGGCTTGGCACGAGATAATCGCGCGCGCCTTCGGGGGTGCTTTTGGTGAGGATTGGAGTTTCTATCTCGATGAATTTCTGCTCGTCCAGCAAGTTGCGCACCGCCCGATAGGCTTGGTGCCTAAGTAGGAGATTTTGTTGTATGCGCGGGCGTCTCAGGTCGAGATAGCGATACTTGAGGCGAATTTCTTCTCCCGCGTCGATTTCATCTTCGATGAGAAAGGGGGGTGTTGGAGAGGTATTGAGGGTTCTAAGTTGGTCGCAATTGACCTCAATCGCCCCGGTGGGCAGTTTGCTATTAATCATTCCTTCGGGGCGGGATTCTACTACTCCCTCGACGGCGATAACAAATTCGCTGCGCAGTTGGTCGGCTTTTTGTAGCGCGGCGGAGTCGTGTTGTGGGTTGAATACGATCTGTGTAATGCCATAGCGGTCGCGCAAGTCAATGAAAATGACGCCACCGTGGTCGCGACGGCGCCAGACCCAGCCCATTAGCAATACGCGTTGGCCGATATAATCGGCGCCGAGGGTTCCGCAGTCGTGTGTGCGTTCCCAGTCGCCCAAAGCTTCGATCGGAACTTCCATAAGTTACACCTGGTGAAAAAGTTGGATTGCAAAAAGGTAGTGGAAAACGCGAGAAAATAAGCGCTGGCCGAAAAGGTGTCAAGCAAGCGGCTATTTCGCTGGTTGACACTCGGTGGTGTGCCGATATATTAAATAATTGCAATATTCGCCAATATGGCCTGTTTGAGGACAAATTTCTTCGCAATGGGGGGCAATCTCCTTGGTCGACAAAGCGCGAGCATTACTCAAAGTCATCCAGAAAATACCGATGTTTCAGGGCTTGGGCTCGGATCATACGCATCTGGTGCTGCAATCGTGCGTGTTTCGCGGGGTAGCCAGTGGGGAGTGCGTCTGCCAAGTCAATGGCCAGAGCGATGAAATGTATATTTTGCTCAGCGGTCAGTTAGGGGTTTATAATGAAGGACAAATCTTGTTAGCTAACATTGATCCGGTAGCTCCCGTAGGGGAAATGGGCTTGATTACGGGCCAGCCGCGGTCGGCTACAGTCAGTGCTTTGTGCGATAGTAATTTGCTCGTGTTGAGCAAGGTGACGTTTGATCGTTTGATGCGCAGCAATGGCAAACTTTGTGTGCAGGTTTATCGCAGTGTGATCGAGGCAATGGGACAACGACTCGGCGAGAGTCGAGCCGAAGGTCAGCGCGTTGTATTGCGCCGGACTGAACTTGAGGGCAAGCTAGGTGAACTCGTAGAAGAAGCCGCGACTGGCAATGGCTTGGAGGAAGATTGATGGCGTTGGGAGCCGCGGTGAAGACCGGGGGCGTCGAATCGCCGTCACTGAGTCCCTCCATAGTAGAACAAATCGGTAATACCCCGCTTTTGCGGCTAAGAGATTCGGCCATTCCGTCAGGGGTCGAGGTCTATGCCAAACTGGAATTTTTTAATCCAGGCGGCTCGGTCAAGGATCGCCCTGCCCGGCGGATGATCGAGGATGGCGAGCGTCAAGGCTTGCTCAACGCCGACAAGATTATTCTCGACTCGACCTCGGGTAATACGGGCATTGCCTATGCGATGATCGGCGCGGCGAAGGGCTATCGGGTGAAGTTGGCGATGCCCTCCAATGTTAGCCAGGAGCGCAAGGCCATCCTCGCCGCCTACGGGGCCGAGGTCGTCTATACCGACCCCGGCGAGCTATCCGACGGCGCGATACTCGAAGCCCGCAAGATATACGAGGCTGATCCAGACCGCTATTTCAAGCCCGATCAATACAACAACGACGCTAACTGGTTTGCCCATCGAGATACGACGGCCCCTGAAATATGGCAGCAGACGGACGGGCGCATCACCCATTTTGTAGCGACCATTGGCACGAGTGGAACCCTGATGGGCACCGGGCGCGGGCTTAAGGCGTTCAATCCAGCGATTCAGGTCATTGCGGCCGAGCCAGCAGATGCCTTTCACGGGATCGAGGGGCTCAAGCATATGGACAGTTCGATCGTGCCCGGAATCTACGATGAGGCCTTTCTCGATCACAAGGTTCCGGTCGATACCGAAGATGCCTACGATGCCTCGTTGCGGCTACCCGTCGAGCAGGGCGTTCTCGTCGGGCAATCTTCGGGCGGGGCGTACTGGGCGGCGATAGAGGTTGCCCGCCAGCTTGAACAGGGGGTCGTGGTCACTGTTTTCTGCGACGGTGGCGATAAGTATATGAGTACGCCTATGTGGCGGATTGCCCTTGAGGCGGCCGCCAACAGAAAGGATAGTTAGATGCTGCGCATCGCGCGGAACGATGTCGAACGAATTTATGCCCAGGTCCTTGAGGAATATCCGCACGAGTGTTGCGGCATATTATCGGAGGGGGCTGAAGGGGGGATTTCCACCGCCCATGTCTGTGAGAATATGCAGCAGCGGCGGCACGAAGAGGACCCTGAACGCTATCCCCGGGACGCGCGAACGGCTTATTTGATCGACCCTGTCGAGCAGATGCGCATCAACGAAGCGGCTGAAAAATCCGGCGGAAGGGTCTCGGGGTTCTATCATTCGCATATCGATTGTGAGGCCTATTTCTCCGAAGAGGACGAAAGACGCACCTGGATATTCAACCGTCGCGAAGCGGGTGAGGAACCGGACGATCCCGACGCACTCTATCTGGTCGTTTCGGCCTATGGAGAAGACACGGGCGCGAAACGGGAAATCAAGGCCTATAAATGTTTTGCCTGGGACGGCTCGGGTTATGCCGAAACGGGCATTGAAATAGTGGATTAAGCGCGGGGCCGATGTTGAGCACGGGGCGCCAGGTCACTCTGCTGCTGGCGTTGGTGTGCGCGCTCTATTACAACGCATTGGGGAATGCGTTCCACTACGACGATTTTCATTCGATCGTCCACAATCCCCATATTCGCCAACCGAGTAACTTCCCCCCCTTTTTTAGCGATCCCAGTTTATTTTCGGTCGATCCGCGCCAGGCGATGTACCGACCCCTTCTTTTGCTCACTTATGGGGTCAATTATATGCTCGGTGGGCTCGATCCGGCCGGCTATCATTTTATCAATGGTTTATTGCACGCGGCCAATGTCATTCTGCTATTGTTTTTGGCGCGTGAGTTGGGTGTTGAGCATAGGCTCGCCTTCGTTGCGGCATTAATGTTCGCCGCGCACCCGCTCAATTCGGAAGTCGTGCATTATGCCAGCAGTCGGTCGGAAGCGTTGATGGCGTTTTTTTTCATTGCCGCCTGCTGGGCCTATGCGCGGCATGGAGTCTCGCGTTCTTGGGGCTGGTATGGGGTGGCCGTATCGTGCGGTGCTATGGCGATGCTCAGCAAGTCGGTGGCCGTGGTCCTTATGGTGATGTTGCCGCTGTGCGATTGGCTGGCTGGCCGAGATCCGTTGCGGCGGTGGGTTCGTTATCTGCCCTTTGTCGGGTTGGGGCTGTTGTATGTTTTTTTCACGCGGCAATTCCTCGGCAAAGCTCTTGCGGTGCCGGTCCGTGCTATGGATGTGCAGTTCTATACGCAAATCAAGGCGGCAATATACTATCTCTATATTGGTGTAGTCCCTGTCAACTTAAACGTCGAGCACCAGTTTGCCCCCTCGCACGCCTTATTTGAACCAGTGGTTTTTGTGTCGGCGTTCTGCCTGTGCTCGCTGGGCTGGGTGCTTTGGCGGTCGCAGTGGCGGCTACCTATTTTTGCAACCGCTTGGGTGGCGATTGTACTCGTGCCGACTTTTGTCGTGCCGCTTATCGTTCTGGTCAATGAGCACCGCCTTTATCTTGCGATGGCGGGGTGGTGCCTGCTGCTGACTTGGGTTTTAGGGGGGGTAATTGGCCGCAGGTATAGGCTGGCTCTAAGCGGATTGGCTATGTATACTATATTATTGGCCGTTTTGACATTGCAACGCGGTCAGGTGTGGAGTGATGAATTAACGCTGTGGAACGATGCCGCGGCCAAGGCGCCGTCCATGCTCAGGCCGCATTTGCGCTTGGCGGACGCCCTAGAAAGAAAGGGCCGTCTGCCCGAGGCCGAAGAGGCGTATTTACACGCGTTGGCCCTCAGGCCGCAGCACGTGGCGACCCGCAACAACTTGGGCGTGCTCTATAAAAAGCAGCATCGCTTGTCTGAGGCAGAGCATCAGTTTCGCGCGCTATTGGCGGTGTCTCCCGACATAATTCAAGCCCGATTGAACTTGGCGGATTTGCTGTTGCGGCAAGGGCAGTGGCGCCAAGCTGAGGTTGAGTTGGTGCGGGCGCTAGATTTTGCGGACACTGGGGGACTGGCGCAAAAAAGGCTAGCCCTTATCGCCTTGCAATTTGCCGGCGATGCGGAGCGGGCGAGAACCTATGGCGAACAGGCGTTGGCCTTGGTGGAGGATGCCGCGATCTGGACCACGCAGGGGGTGGCGCTCAGGGCTTTGGGGCATGTCGCGCAAGCCGAAGCGGCGTATCGCCGGGCATTGTCCCTCGAACCTGAATCGATCGATACTTGGTTTAATCTGGGGAACCTATACCGGGATTTGCAGCAGCCGGAAAAAGCCCTTAAAGCCTATGACAATGTCGCGAAAATAGGCGGAGAATCGCCTCTGGCCGCACGTGCAAAACAAGAAATAAAAGCGATTAACATTACAACCCAATGAGGAGAATGAAATGTCGATAATCGTCAATATTCCCACACCGCTGCGCAAATTGACCAACAACCAATCCGAGGTGGAGATCGATGCGGGAACGGTCGGCCAACTGGTCGATAGTCTCGAGAGCTCCTATGCTGGTATCGCTGAGAAATTGCTCGACGAGGGGGGGGAAATCCGTCGTTATGTCAATATTTTCGTCAATGAAGAGGATATACGCTTTCTCGACGGAAAAGATACGCCGCTCAACGACGGCGACAATGTCTCTATCGTCCCGGCAATAGCTGGCGGTAGTTGAGCTTTTAATCGGGAATTTTCATTGCGGGCGGCTTCGTGCTGCCCGCTTTTTTTTAGGTATTGTCCGTGCATCGCGAGACTTCGATTGCTTTAGTGGTTTTGAGCGTGGCTCTGGGGGGGGTGTATTACGCCTC
This sequence comes from Gemmatimonadota bacterium, assembly GCA_018672475.1. Classification (GTDB taxonomy): domain Bacteria; phylum Latescibacterota; class UBA2968; order UBA8231; family UBA8231. The sequence goes on from JABHFS010000118.1 coordinate 16,172, forward strand.
CTTAGCCAATAGCTTCCACTACGACGATTTTCATTCCATTGTCGAAAATCCCCATATCCGCTCGCTGGTGCGGGTGCCGGAATTTTTTGTCGATCCGAGCCTGTTTTCGTCGATGCCCGAGCGGGCGATGTATCGACCGCTATTGCTGGTCGGATATGCGCTCAACTACGCTATCGGCGGATATGGGCTTGTGGGCTACCATATCGGCAATGGGCTATTGCACCTTGCTTGCGTCCTGTGGGTGTATCTGCTGGGGCGCAGATTGCACGGCGATTGGCAGGCGGCCTTATTCGCTGCATTGCTCTTTGGCCTGCATCCCCTTACGGCCGAACCCGTCAACTATATCAGCAGTCGCTCGGAGACGCAAGCGGCGTTTTTTTATTTGGCGGCCCTATTGGGGTATTTGCGCTGGCGGCAAGGCGAAGGACGGCGGTTTTGGCTGCTTTCCTTGGCGGCGTTCTTCTGCGCTTTGCTGAGCAAATCCGTCACGGTCGTATTGCCGGTAGCGCTACTGGCCTATGAGCAGTGGGGGCAAAAAGACCGGCAGGAGCGGGGCGATCGCTACGTCCTTTATTATTTGCCGTATTGGGGGGTGGTTGTTGGCTATCTCGTTCTGGCGCAAAGTTGGCTGGGTAGCTCGCTGGCCCACCCGGTGCGCGGAGTAGTTGAGCAATTGGCGACTCAGGCCAAAGCCGCGGTCTACTATGTGCATATGCTTATCGCCCCTGTGCGGCTGACCGTTGAGCACCCCTTCTCTACGGCGCGGGCCTTAAGTGATGTGCCCGTCGTATTGGGCATGGCTGCGATCGCCTCGGCGGTTTGGTTTGGCCGGCGTCGGCCATTGGTTTTGTTGCTGGGCAGTTGGGCCATTTTGCCGCTATTGCCCTCGTCATTGGTGCCGCTCAATGTGTTGGTCAACGAGCATCGACTCTATTTGCCGCTGGCTTTTCTGGCGGTAGGGGTCGGGTGGAGTGTTGGTGGGGTATGGCGCGGTGGACGCGTGGTGCTTGTCGTGGCTCTGTTGGCGATCTGCGCTTCGTTGACGCATGCGCGCAGTCTCGTGTGGCGGGATGAATTGAGCCTGTGGTCTGATGCGGCGCTAAAGGCACCGCAGATGTACCGGACTCATTTGCATCTCGGCGGTGCATTGGAACAAAGCGGGCAGGTCCAGGCGGCGTTGGCCAGTTATGACCGCGCGCTTGCACTGGCCCCGGATGCGATCGAAGTGCACTACAATCGCGGCAGGGTGTTGATCATGTTGGGGCAAGCCGACGCCGCGTTAGAAGCCTATGGGCGCTGTCTTGAACTCGATCCTAACTACCTGCCGGCCCAGATTAATCTAGCCGCTCTATATCAGGATTTGCGCCAGTTGACGGCTGCTGAGGATCTATTGCGGTCGGCCTTGCGGGGTAGACCTGAAGAGGCTGAGCTTTGGCGGCGCTTGGGGCTCTTGCAAAAGAAACAGGGACGTGAGGCGGCGGCGGCGCAAATGTATGCGCGGGCCCTCGCATTGGACCCAGCGCTTGTCGAGGCGCGGTATAACTTGGGCAACCTCTACCGCGAGCAAGGGCGGTGGGCGGAGGCTGGCGCCGCATTTGAGCAGGTAGTACGCGAACGCCCGGACCATGTCGGGGGCTATCGCAACCTCGGGGATCTGCACCTTGAGCGGGGGGCGTTCCAGGCGGCGATCGAAGTCTGGAGCCGAGGCTTGCGTGAGTTGCCGCACGAAGTGATTTTTTACTACGGCTTGGGCCAAGCGCTCGAAGCGCAAAATCGCATCGAAGCCGCGCTGGTGAATTATCGCTTTTTTCTGCAGGGCGGGTCGTTGAATCCGCAACAGGCTGCAGGGCTCAAACGTCGGATAGAAGAACTTGCCGCTAGTGTGAGATGAAAGGGAGTCAATGAAACGCGCGAATAATGTACTCGAGCTAATCGGGGCTACACCGATCGTTCGGCTCAGCCGAGTCGTGGAGGAGGGCGGAGCCCAGGTTTGGGGCAAACTGGAGGCGGTCAACCCCGGCGGAAGCGTCAAAGACCGTATCGCTCTGGCGATGGTCGAGGCCGCCGAAGAACAAGGGTTGCTCAAGCCCGGTGGCACGATTGTCGAGCCGACCAGCGGTAATACCGGGATTGGTCTAGCGATGATCGCCGCCTACAAGGGGTATAAAATGATCGTCACGATGTTTGACACCGCCAGCCGTGAGCGTCGTCTGCAGATGCAGGCCTATGGCGCTGATGTGGTGCTGACGCCGGCAGCAGATGGGATGCGCGGGGCGATAGACAAGGCGATCGAACTAAAAAATGAGAACCCGGAATATTTTTTGCCGCAGCAGTTTATGAACGCCGCCAATCCCGATGTGCATCGTCGCACGACGGGTCGTGAAATCCTCGAGCAACTCGACGGCGAGGTCGACGCCCTCGTTGCCGGCGTGGGCACGGGCGGTTCGGTGACGGGCATCGGTGAAGTGCTCAAGGAGGTGTTGCCCAACGTGCGGATAATCGCCGTCGAACCGGCGGGGTCCCCGGTGTTGTCGGGGGGGGAACCCGGTTTTAGCTATATCGAGGGCATTGGCGCCGGTTTTGTGCCGGAAATCCTCAATCGCGAGGTGATCGACGAGGTGCGGGTAATCACCGACGACGACGCCTATGAAATGGCGCGGCGTTTGGCGCGGGAAGAGGGGTTGTTGGTGGGGGTGTCCGCTGGTGCGAACGTTTATGTCGCCGCTGAATTGGCGTGTGAAATGGGGCCGAAGGCAAAAATCGCAACCATTCTTTGCGATAGCGGGTTGCGGTATTTGAGTACGCGAGCATTCGAATAATCCATGTGTCCCTGTCCCGAGTGGTGCGCTAGGCAAAACCTGGCCTAGCAGAATGAGAGGCGTAAGGGCTGGTAGTGCGGCGACGACAAAAAAGACCGGATTAACGTGATGCGCATACTTTAATCGATTTCAGGCGGTCAGATTCAACAACTGATACCCCCAAGGATCGTAATCGCCAATAGCGAAATTTAAAGCATGCGCGACAAGGCCCAACGGCCGATACATCGCGAATTCGGGATGGGCCGAGAAGGCGGTCGGGTCTATAAAGAAACGCGGCAGATTGCCCAGGTCGCGGATATGGGGATTGTCCAGCAGTGAGTGCTGGACGTCGTAGTGCAAGCCGCTGTTTAAGGAGGGCGCATGGGCGAAGAAGACCAGCGCTAGCACGAGCAGGGGGTAAAATTGGTTATTTATCATATAAAAAGCCCGCCATTTCCTGGGAAATGGCGGGCTTTAATGCTTAAGAAGGGGTAACGCTAAGCTATGGTCTGCACAAAACGGTGTAACCGCGATTTGTAGCGCGCGGCGGTGTTTTTGTGTAGGATGCCTTTGCGCGCCGTCTTGTCGACGACGGAGATGGCACTCTGTAAGGCCGTTTCAGCGGTGGTTTTGTCGGAGGCCTGGTGCACCCTTTTAATGGCGGTGCGCATGCGCGAGCGGATGGCGCGGTTGCGCTCGGTGGCCTTAATGCGGTTGCGCAGCGTCTTTTTAGCGGATCTGAGCTTTGGCAATCTTGTACTCCTTTTGCTTAGAACCGGGCAAAAAATTCCAGTTCTGAGGCGATGTTAAGATCTATTTGACCAATCTTGTAAGGTTCTAATAAACAACGTTCTGAGTGCGCCGACGGGGGGTGTGTTGTTGTTTGGCACGCCGCTTGCTCAGATACGCTTCGACAAGTTCCAGTCCCAAAAGGACATCGGACGCCAAGGTCCCGGGGTCGCACCCCCACAAGCGATCATTACGGTAGACGGCG
>JABHFS010000015.1 GCA_018672475.1 Gemmatimonadota bacterium
CCCCCCGCCCCAATCTAGCCGGTGGCGGCATCGGCGAAATCGAAGAAATGATGGCCCAACGCGAACCCGTCTACCTCGCCTGCGCCGATCTCGTCGTCGACGGCACCCGCCCCCCGGCCGAATTAGTCACCGAAATAACTGCAGTATTCACCGAACGCCGCAATCCCTAACGCCCTAGATAGCGCTTTAGTGCGTCCAATTCCATCCCTTCAATACCCAATTCCGCAATCCCCCGTCCCTCCTGCCACCCATCAAAGCCCATCACTGGCCCCGCCAAATTAACCAGCGACTCCATCACAGGCGTCGCGACCCCGAACTGGCGCCCAATCGACACCCAAGCCGCCAACCCATAGGGCACGTCCTCCGTCAGCCAACGGCTTTCGAGCGATCCGGGCGCCTTGAGTCGGGTCAACATATAGCTGCCATTGATCGCCGCCCACAAATCGCCCTTAGGGCCGAAACCCGCCTGGTGAAAAGCCTCGTTAACTGGCAACAGATCATAAGCGAAAGCCCGTCCGATCGCCCGACGCTCATCGTCGACCGCCATAATTACCCGCACCACCGCCGGAGTCACCCCCTCTTCATAAAAATAAAACTCGCCGTGCGAACGCTCGATGCGGCCGGCGTTCATCAACACACCCGCCGGATGCACCACCGGATTCATCGATGACAGACCGCAGGCCATCGCGTCCGGGTGCATTTTCATTCCGGGAAACAGCGGATCCAACCGCGCCCTGATCACCTCGGTCTTAACCGCCGGCAACGCCCCCACGCCCAGCCCCGACACCACGCCCCAGATCGTCGCCTCATCCGGCGCCGTTTTCCGGCACACATAGGGCGCGGTATCGACTTCGGCTAACGTCGCCTTCTTGCCCGCCTCTGCCAGCATTGCCGCCCACTCTAGCGAGCCAAGCGTGCCCGGTATCAAAACCACCATATGCCGCTCTTCAAGGTAAGGAATACAAGCTTCGGCAAAGGGGCGTTGCGCATAAGCCGGCACAATGAGCAAAAGCAAGTCGGCCACGGCAAGCGCCTCAGCGACATCGGTCGTCACCCGGCTGATTTGCGCCAAACCCTCACCGGCCACTCCGTGCAAGCGTATCGTCCGCTCGGCGGCAATTGGCTCGAGCATCGACGCAAATTCCGGCAATTCGCAAAGAGTGATATCAAAACCGCGCAACGTCAGCGAAGCGGCAACCGCGAAGGCCGTATTGCCCCCGCCCAAAATACAGATCGATTCATTCGCCATAGCGCATCATCCCGCGAAGACGTGAGAAGGCACGCCCTGTACGCCCGGGTCCAAACGCACCAAAGATCCAGCCAATGGCTGGGCCTTCTTCGCTTCTTCGTCAAACCCTTGGCAGGCGGAGGTGACATATAATTCGTCAAGGTTCGCACCGCCAAAGGCACAGGAGGTGACATTATCCATCGGCAATTGCAATTCGCGCAAGAGCGCGCCGTCTTGCGGATTATAGCGCTTGACGCACGAACCGCCGTAGACGGCGATCCACAACATGCCCTCCACGTCGATGGCCATGCCGTCGAAAACACCCGCGTCCTCGTTTTGTGCGACCACCCGTTCATTACCGATATCGCCGCTGTCGATATCATAATCGTAAGCGCGCACATTATTGAGCCCGGAATCGATAAAATACATCGTCCGGTAATCGGCCGTCCAGACAATGCCATTCGAGACACTGACCGACGAGATCTTCTTGCTCACTGAATGATCGGTATCAAAACAATAAAGCGCGCCCTGCCCTTTAGCCCCCCTAAACTCCATCGTGCCCGCCCACAGACGCCCAGCCGGGTCGCACTTACCGTCGTTAAAGCGATTGGCCGGGATCGTACGCTCTGGATCGGTACCCAGCGGCGTGATCTTCTCGCTATCTAGATCGAGATGCGCGAAGCCATTGTGCAGGGCTACAACCAGACCACCACTTTTGCGCACGACCACCGTGCCAACACTCTGACAAGTAGCTATCATGCGATTACTCCCGTTGGCCGGGTCGTAGATATAGAGCTCGTGGCTCAGGATATCCACCCAGTACAAAACTTGCTCATCGACATGCCAGATCGATCCTTCGCCGACGAGCGCGTCTTTTTCCACTAATAACTCGGGCACTACCTTTTCGTGATTCATCTTCCCTACCTCCGGGGTAAATTGATGCCGCAAACGGTAGGAAGCCGACCCGGTCCTGTCAATCCCGAAGCGCATCATCCTAGCAGCATCGGCGACCCATACTCGCCGGTGCGATTTTTCGCTTCGAATCCCAATGCTGTGGTAACTTCATCACCGAAGAATGCTGCTATACCTTGTGGCTCTGTCATAGCAGAATTCCCTCAGATCTGCGCAAAAAAAAGCAATGGCCAATTAAAAAAGGGCCGCTCAGTACCTGCTTGAGCACCATCACGCTTATCCATTAAGCGAATAACTACTTATGATATCGGGTCTATCGAGCCATATTCAACTGAACAATGGCCGCAATCGCGCCGCAGACGAGAACGATTAACGCATAGGCGGAGAAATGACCGTGGGGCGCTGCAAAACGACCCGATAGCACAAACGTCGAGGTCGTTCTTGGACATTGTTTGATCCTTTAAAGTACTGAAATATCTTATTTGTCTAAATTCAATCAATATTACGAGCAAATTGATAAATTGTCTTTTTATTTGATTATTTTTTTATTTAGATAAAAGAGAGTCTTTCTTATAGTCCTTGCTTTCGTCCCTAAACAGCAATACCCTAATGGTTCCCAACCTATTCTATAAAAGAACGGCTCGGTAAAAACGGCCCTTCTCCATAAATTCGGCGGTCTCTTCCTCAGCGAGGATATCGACTTGCTCGACCCTGGTCCGGGCGAAGTACGCGTTCCCTTGGCCGCCTTGCAGTATGTGCCGGGACTTCCCTCGCATCCTCGCCCTCTACCAGACGGGCAAACTCAAACTCGACGAGCTTATTTCACAGCGCTATCGCCTCGACCAGATCAGCGAGGCCTACGCCGACCTACTCACCAGCGACGCCCACCGCGGCGTCATCGTTTTCGATGGAGCATAGCACCATGGCCGCATTCGACTATCAGGACTTCGACCGCGAGATATGGCACAAAGAGCTGGAAGATTTTGTGCCCGACACCCTCTACGACATGCACACCCATATGTGGTGCGAAGCCCACAAAGGCGCGCTGACCGGCGGCCCGAGCGGCCTGCGGCTGGAGATCGACTACCAGGACCACTTAGATTGGGCGGCCAAACTGTACCCCGGCCGCGAGTTCCATCTGCTGGTCCTGGGCACACCGATACCAGGTATGGACGCCGAAGGGCACAACAACTGGATGGCGCAAGAGCTGAAGGCCGATCCCGAGTCGGCGATCAATATGATGGTCACCCCCGATATGAGCCCCGAATATGTCGCCGAGCAGGTCGACAAGCACAATTTCCTCGGCCTGAAACCCTATCGCACGTTCGCCGAAGACCCCGCCGGCGCGCGTATGAAAGACTTCCTGCCCGAATCCTTTATCGAAGTCGCGCACGACAAAAAATTGGCCATCACCATGCACCTGGCTAAACCCACCGGGCCGGCCGACGCCGACAACCAGCGCGACCTCGAACGCTACACCCGCGAGTATCCCGGCGCGCAGTGGATACTCGCGCACTGCGCGCGTGCCTTCAACGCCTTTATGATGGAAGACGCGATCCGCTTCCTCTGCGATTTACCCAATATCTGGTACGACACCTCGGCGGTGAACGACCTCTACTCGCACTTTCTGCTAATGAAACACGAGGACCGTTCGCGGGTCATGTTTGGATCGGACAACGTGGTCGCCGGGTGTGCGCGCGGTAAATACATCACCTACGGCCGCGCCTGGCTCTATTACGAAGGCTCCGAAGCAGGCGCCCCACACTGCGATTCACGGGCGACATTGGTCATCTACGAGCAATTGCGGCAGGAACGGCAGGTCGCCGAGATGTTGGAGCTGTCGAAGGATGAAATCGAGGACCACTTCGCAGGGAATGCAAAGCGCTTTTTGGCGAAGATGAGAGAGGGGAAATAGCTGTAACGGAATCTATACAGTAAGGCACGAGCGATACGGCGTTATAGTAAGGTGAGTGGCTTAGTACTCGGCCACATCACACCCGCCCCGCAAACTCCTCGCCGCGAATCAACATAAAACGAAACTCACCGTGCGGTTTCTCGCATTCGGTCATCAATCGCTGCTCTTCATTCTCGATGCCCAAATACATCGTCTCCGAACGGATATAATGCAGCGCCAGTCCGCGCCGCCTATTCGGAGTCGCATTCGCACCGGTGCGATGAAAATTCAAGCCATGGTGGAACATGCAAGAGCCCGCTTGTAACTCGACCTGTACCGGCTCGGGCAAGAGTGGGTTTTCCAGAAAATGCTCGCGCTGCTCGCCACCGATCGGCCCCCAGTTGTGGCTACCCGGGATCACCGTCATACAGCCATTTTCTACCGTCGCGTCGTCGAGCGCGATCCAACAGCTCACATGATACTGCGGCGCGAACTGCGGCCAGGCTACCGAGTCCTGGTGCCAGCCAGTCACCGTACCGTGGAAACGCGGCTTCATCATCAACTGATCGCAATAGAGCTTGAGATTCGGTCCGAGCAAATCTTCGATCGCGTCGACGATTTTCGTCTTGCGCGCCACAGCCTCGAAGAGCTCGTCGAAATAACAGAGGTGGGTCATCTTGCGCACTTGGTCGAGACGGTCGGTCTGCGCATCGTTGTCGAGAAAAACCGACTCTAGTTGGATATAACGCGACGGCACGTGATCGACCCGCCCACGGGCAATATCCTCGCAACGCTGCCGCAAAGCATCCAGCTCCGTGTCGGAGAGAACGCGCTCATAGGGCAGATAGCCGTAATCGGCGAAATACTGCTGCTGCTCACGACTAAGTGCCATGCTTAGCCCCTCGGCAACGGCAGTTGAATTTTCGCGCTGCCCTCGACCTGCGACTTGAGCGCGGCGAGCATGATCTCCAAAGTATGGCGACCGCGCTGTGCCGGCGACGAACTCGGCACGTCATCGCTTATCATCCGCGCAAGCTCCTGCACCGCAGGAATCAGGTTCTCGCCAAAGGGATCGGCATAACCGCGTCCCTCTGGCGCATCCGTTAACTCAGCGCGCCCTTCCGGCTGCTCCGTCTTCCAGAAGGTGCATTGCTGATCGGTCAACCAGTAGCGCCCGCCGGGCCCCTGCAGGTCAAACTCGAACATCTGCGGCGTCAACTTGGCGGCGTTGATCATGCCGCGCACACCATTGGCGAACTCCACAATAATAGTGGACCCCGGGTCGTATTGCGGGTTCTTACCGCCCTTGCCGTCGTAGACCGGTCCATAATCTTCAAAGCCCCGCTCGTGCGCGGCAATCACCCACACCGGCTCGGCGTCGGCAAAAAAGCAGACCGCGTCGACGAGATGCGTACCATTGCGAAAAAGCATCGAGCGCTTACCGCCCATATGCGCGACAATGCGAGTTAGAGGGCCAATCTCGCCGTCGCGAATTGCCTCGCGAACGGCCTGATGGGAAGGGATCCAACTGCGCGTATGATCCACCGAGAGCTTGGTGCCATTGCGTTCGATGGTCTCGACGATACGGTCAGCGTCAGCGAGCGTCGTCGCCAGCGGCTTCTCGCACAAGATACCGCGGATACCGGCATCCGACGCGTCGCAAACCGGGTCGACGTGCAAGTGGTCCGGGGTCGCCACGCTGACTACATCGACATTTTCCTTTGCAAACATCTCGCGATAGTCGGCATATTCGCCGATACCGCCCCGCGCAATCTCGGCACGTTCGTAAAAGCGGTCGAAGACCTCGGGATTTATATCGCAGACCGCCACCAACTCGTATTCTTCTGCGCGGGCATAGGCATATCCGTGCGAACCACCAAGCCCACCACCGATCACCGCCGCGCGCAATTTAGTTTTAGACATAATCATCCCCATCAGAACAAGAGTATATATCGACACCCGAACATGGCTCAGTTTATACTCTGCGCCGTTCAGGTAAAACGTAACAGTCCCAGCGTATCAGGCCCCGATCAGCTCATCCCATGCGCTGCCGCACATGAGCCACCGCAGCCCCGACTTGGTCCTCCTTTAAGCTGTGTAAAATTACCGAGCCTTCGAATCCGACCTGCCGCAACAACCCCAGGTAGTGCTGATAGTCGAGTACGCCGGTGCCGGCGGCCTGGTGCCCGGCATCGCCGTCTTTTTCCAGGTCCTTAGCGTGTGCAAGACGAATAGAATCGCCGAGCAGATCGAACGCCTCGTCGAGTATTTCGTGCATACTAGGCAATTCGCCCTCATGAAAGAGATTGGCCCCATCGATAACGACCTGCAAATGCGGCGAAGATATCTCATCGAGCAACAACCGGGCTTTCTCGGCCGTATCGACGACATTATTCACTTCCGGTTCAAAGGCCAGCGTCGCACCCCGAGCCTCCGCGATCTGCACCGCCTCTTCCATCGTCTCGACCATCTCGGCCCAGGCCTCAGGCGTATCGTTGTCGGGATGAAAAGTCCACATCGAGTCCGGATCGCGCGTGCCGGTGCAGAAAGTGATCAGTTCGGTGCCCATCTCGCCGCTCACCGCCGCCAGCGAATCGAGCCACTCCATGCTATTGTGACGCTGCTCGAGATCCGGGTCAATGAGGTTAAAAGTCCCTGAAAGTGCCGCCAACTCGATACCGCGCGACTCGTGCGCTTCCCGTATACGAGCGCAATCCTCGTTTGATAGCTCTGCCGGGTCGATACCGAGTGCCGTCAAATCGAGTTGCACCGCCGTCAGCCCAGCGGCCTGTATGCCGTCGAGGCTTTCTTCTATTGTAGGCCGTTCGAATACTTTGTGGAAAATACCCAGTTTCATTTAGTCCCTTTCTTTTTGGTCTGCTCCGTCTTGTTCACCGTCAGCTTGTGGTGCAGCGCCATTTCGTTGCGCCGCCAATGTATAAATCGCTTCTCGTGCCGGTCCCGATTCTCTGTTCCAGGCCTCGCCGGCACATCGATGCGTTCGAACATGTAAATCTCCCTCAGGAATCGGCCCCAAGATACCTTGCCGGGATCGTGTGGTCAACATTGACCGTCAGCGACTACCGTGATATGTCGGGAGAGCACTACCCGGTCTAAGATAAGAGCATCCGATAAAAATCGCCCATAGCGAGCACATTCCCCTCGCGCTGCTCTTCGCCGGCCGCATGCGCAATTACGCTTTGGACCAGCAACTCATCATCAAGGTCACCCCCGGCAATGGCCAGGTCGTTTACGATGTGCTATATTGTAACAGACTGATCGGTTATGGTATTTCTCATATCAAGGAGCAAAATCCCAGGAGCTAAACCATGAAAAAATGGCACTATAAGAATGTCTTTATTAAAGGCTCGGGCTTGAGAAACTTTGTCGATTTAAAAGATCTGGATGACCTTATGAACCGCATGGGAGCCGATGGATGGGAATTTGTTTCGACCATAAAAAAAGACCAAAATTTCGCATTTGCGATCGCGGTTTTTAAGCGAGAGAGAAGTGACTAGTAGTATACCGTAGGAATGGGTTGTATGGTAAAGAAACGCCTCTTTCCAAGCGTGATGATTAGCCCCTGATTACAGCGTGCCGAGATACTGTAAAATCCATCGACCGACACACATCCACACAGCCCTAAAACCACGCGCACCCTCACTCGCTATACAACACCCCCGCCATCGCCCGCTCACGATAAGCGCTCGAAGCGTCGTAAAACTCATCCTTGTCATCTATCTCATTGATCATAAAGCCCGCCCGGTGTTGGCGGCAAGTAGCCTTGATCTCGCCATTGGGCAAGACAAAAACACTGGGCCAACTCTGGTAATACCCGGAAGAATTATTGGCGCTAATATAGAAATAATTAGTAGCCGCATGGGCTTGTAATGATGGCCGCATGATCGTCGTATGAATATTGGCGCCCTGGCGACGAGCATTGTAGAAAGATTGGAAGAGCACCTGCACGCCGCGTTTTTTACAGCCGCGATACAACTCGGGAAAACGCACGTCATAGCAGATGAGCAATCCGCAGGTGAAACCCTTGATTGCGAAAGTGACAAACCGCCTGCCCGAGCGATAGTATTTGAGATCGCCGCCCGTGCAGAAACGCTTGTCATAACGGGCAACGCGTTTCCCCTCCGCCGAGACATACACCAGGGCATTGCGAACATCGTCGTCAGCGACGCGATGATTCGTCCCGTAGACCAGGCCGATGCGCATTTTCTTGGCGAGCTGTAATAGGTCTGTATCAGCCGTCTTTAGCGCCGACCAATCATAACGGTCCCAGCTTTTGAACTCGACACCGGCATACCCTCCAAGACAGGTCTCGGAAAAATGTACGACATCGGCCCGTTGTTCTTTGGCCTGTGCAATCAACCGCCGCATATCGCGCAAATTGCGAGCGATGGAAGCGGCTACGGGAAATTGGGCTGTGGCGATACGCAATTTAGCCATAGTTCAATCTGCCCTGAGTATCGCATTTTGCGCCGACAGATCCCAGGTCTCGTTGTAGACCAGCGGTTGCGGGCGCGACGGCGGGTCACCAGGAGGTTTATTGCTAGGGTCGATCAACTGTAATCGATCCCTACCCCGTGGCGCGTCGAGCCATTGCCGCTCCTGCGGCGCTGCAGCCACCGGCCGCCGCAAAATAAACTCCACCCGATCAAAACGCGAGAAGGCCGCGTGCGCGACAAAGACCCGGTGCACGTCGCTGCCGTCCCAAGTCGCCAAATCCGGCAAGAGCACCGGGCCGGTACACACCTGAAACTCGCCGTCGGCTTGGTTGAGATTCATGACATTAACCGGATATTCGAGCTCGACTTCGATACCGCTCGCCTCGTCGATATAGACCGACCGGGCGTTTTGCGCGTCGCAAGCCAGGGTCGAGTCGACGATCGCCCCGACTGCAGTGAGCGCATCAGCCCCCTCATAAGACCGAATATCTATGGTATAATCCTGATAAGCCCCTGCCAACGGTTGCGCTTGTACCATTTCCTTCTCCGTACTGGGCCATTGGGCGATCACCGGGATCGAAGAACGACTGAAGGCCATGCGCCACTCGCCGCTGGGCACCTGAAAGAGGTTTTCGCTGGCGATGGTGTATTCGCTGCGGCAAGGAGCACCCATAAACAAATCGGCCAGTTCGTTGCCCGCACGATCCCGCAAGAGACAGCGCGATTCTAACGTAAAACGCACATGGTAAGCCTGCCCGTGCTCGCCGACAAAACCGCCGGTCCACTTATAATATGGGTCCGCCTGCCAAGGGTGTGCTTTCCAGGTAAAGGACGAACGGGGGAAATTAATCATCGCCAACTCCTGCCGGGCAACTTGCCCCGGCCGCTATTTGTCCACATCTTACCGCGCGAGTCTGTAGTATAGCCAATGGGACCCCTGCCAAACAGAGCCTATGCCCTCCCTGGATTTTCATCCCACCGTCCCCGTATTTGACGCCAACATAGGCGTAGGACACCGGCACGACCGCGTCGCCCCTTTCGCCGGCCCCGCCGAGCTATCCGCCCAGATGAAGGCCCAGGGCGTCGACCGTGCACTCGTCTACCACGTGCAGGGCGAAACGATCAGCGCCATCGACGGCAACAACGCCCTGCTCGCTTGGATCGGCGACCACGACGGCTTCACCCCCCAGTGGATGGCCAACCCCAACCAGGCTTGCCTCGCGCAATTGCAGACACTGCGACAAGAGGGCCGCTTAAGCAGCGTCCGGCTCCACAGCACCACCGACAGCCACCTGAGCTTTAGCGACTGGATCTACGGCGACCTGCTCGATTGGCTCGCCGACGCAGACATCCCCTTGTGGGTTTCGTTGGCCGATACGCCCGCCGATCAAATCGCCGCGACCTTAGGCCAATATCCCCAACTGCGCACGGTACTGGTCGGCGCCCACTACATGCACGCGATGGCCGTCAGACCCCTGTTGCGCCGCTTGCCCAACGCCCACATAGAACTCAGCCGCTATGAAAAACTCGGCGGCGTCGAGGAATTACGCGACGAGTTTGGTGCCGAACGCCTGCTCTACGGCTCCTATTACCCGCGTTATGCAATGGGCCCGATTCTCTACTACCTGCACACTGCCGACTTCAGCACCGATGAGCTTGCCGCCGTCTGCGCCGGTAATATAGAACGCATTCTGCTAAAGGCTATAGCATGATCGCCGACTGCGAAGTCATCGACTTTCACGGCCACGTCGGCCGCTGGGACGCCCTCGATATGGCCGACGACCCGGATCGCATGCTGTTCGCAATGGACCGGGCCGGTATCGACCGCGCCTGCCTTTTTAATATCTTCCACCCCGACGGCCGCCGCGGCCACGATCTGACCGCGGCTTTCGTCACCCGCCACCCCGACCGTTTTATCGGCTTCGCCTACGCCTCTCCACTCTGGCCCGACGACCCCGTGCCCGAGCTGGAACGGGCCATCGACGAGCTCGGTTTCCGCGCGATCAAGATCTACCCGCCCTATACACCCTACAACTTAGACAACCCGGTCTGGGACCCGATCTACCGCTTTGCCGATACGCGCGGGCTGGCGCTAATAAGCCACACCGGCTCGGAGGCGACCTGCCCCCCCCGCCTTTTCGCCAATGTCGCCGCGCGCTTTCCCAACGCCCATTTCGTCATCGGACATTCGGGCAATATCGAACCCCACCGCTCGGAAGCTATCGCCGTGGCCCGCGCCCACCGCAATGTCTATCTCGAAACCTGCTCAACCTTCCGCGCACCTGGCGTCATCGAAAAGCTGGTCGCTGGTGCCGGTGCCGCCCGAGTGCTCTTTGGTTCGGATATCCCGCTAATGGACCCCAGGCCCCAACTCGGCAAGATCCTCACCGCCGATATCGGCCACGACGACAAACGCCAGATCCTCGGCAACAACGCTAGACGTCTGTTGCATCTATGATGCAATGTCCACGCCCACTAAGCATTGCAGATAAATCGCCCCATAACCGCATCAGCTAGGAGAACACAACATGAACAAAGCGGGAGTTATTGGTTGCAGACCCGTAGGCGCCTACCACGCGCAAGGCATCGTCGGCTCACAGCAAGCGCAGTTGGCCGCCGCCTGCGATTTCGACCCAAAAACCCTCGACGACTTTATACAGCAGTGGCCAGACGAGACCATTGCCGGCTATAAAAACCACCGCGAAATGCTGGCGAATGAAAAGCTGGACATCGTCACCGTCGCCACCTCTGACCACCGCCATGCCGACCTGGTTGTCGACGCGGCCGAAGCCGGCGTCAAAGGCATCTTCTGCGAAAAACCGCTCGCCACCACCCTTGCCGACGCCGACCGCATGATCGCCGCCTGCACAGCCAACGGCACCTTGCTCTCCGTCGACCACACCCGCCGCTGGTGGCCCCTGTGGCGCCGCAGCAAAGAGTTAATCGCCGAGGGTGCAATCGGTCCAGTACAATATGTCATCGCTACGCTCACTGGCCCCCGCGCCATGCTCTTCCGCAACGGGACCCATCTGCTCGACGCGGTCTGCTACTTTGCCGACGCGCAACCCGCCTGGGTCGTGGCCGATTTGGAACCAGGCTACGAAAACTATACGGAATATCGCGGCGACGGCGGCCACGACCCGGCCACCGAACCGGCCGCCAACGCCTATATCCACTTTGAGAACGGGGTGAAAGGGTTTTACATCGGAGGCTCAAAAAACACTACGCCCTTCATGCCGCAAGCCGAAATCGTCGGCGCAACCGGCCGCATCGTCCTGGCCAGTGAAAAACAGGGCATACTATACCAAGGAGAAACGTCCTCGGCGATCGAGGTGCCCGAATTAATGGTCCACGGCATAGTCGCCGGCATGCAGGAATTGATAAATGCAGTCGCCGAGGGCGGCGAACTCGTTTCACCCGGCCGCGCGGGTCATACCGTCGTCGAACTGCTGCTCGGCATCCTGCAGTCGCAGCAACAGGGAAATACCCCAGTGAAGTTCCCTATGCCGAGAGATTGAAAGACCTTCAATCTAACTCGAGCAACACGCGCCCCGCCGCGATTCGGA
This sequence comes from Gemmatimonadota bacterium, assembly GCA_018672475.1. Taxonomy (GTDB): domain Bacteria; phylum Latescibacterota; class UBA2968; order UBA8231; family UBA8231. The sequence goes on from JABHFS010000015.1 coordinate 12,058, forward strand.
CCGGATAAGACCGCACCCGATTTTTTTCGCCATCGACGAGCGAGCGGCCAGTGCACAGATCGAATTGCCAACCGTGCCACGGACAAACGAGGATTTCACCGTCGCGCGCTAAAACAGCCTCGCCTCCCAGACTGCACTCGGCCACCTGACCCGTGACCTGCCCGTCCGAAAGCCGGGCGCCCTGGTGCGGACAGATATCGCGCAACACGTAGAAGACATCGCCGCGCCGCACTACCACCAACCCTCGCCCGCCCGCCTCGACCCGCTGTACGTCACCGTCAGCGAAGGCTTCGACCGCCCCGAGATCGACCCCCCTAGAAGCCATAAAAGGCCACCGCGTTGTCGACCACGATCTTCTGGCGCAAATCACCGGCGATGACCGGGGGCAGGGCTCGGTCGGGTGAGTCGAAATCCCAGTGCGGGTAATCGGTGGCGAACAACAAAAACTCATCGCGGCCGATCATCTCGATAATCTGCATAAGATGTTGCGGGTTTTTCGGCTCTTCCATCGGCTGCGTAGTCGCACAGCAATGTTCGAGGATATACTCGCTGGGTAGCTTCTTCAACCACGGCACCTCGCTGTGCAAACCTCGGTAGTTTTTGTCCAACCGCCACATCAATCCGGGCAACCACGCGAAGCCCCCCTCGATAAGCGCCAAGCGCAATTCGGGGAACTCGCAGAACACGCCCTCGCAGACGATGCTGACCAACTGTGCCTCAAAGGCCTGACTCATCGCGGTATGATCTTCAATATAATAAGAGGGCCAACCGCAGGCGGTGATCGGATTGCCACTGCCGCCGAAGTGGAGGCCCACCGGCAGCCCCGCCTCGCAAGCGGCGGCGAAGATCGGGCGAAACTGCCGCTTGCCATAGGGCGCGCTCGACCGTACTAGTAGCAGTACCTGTACGAAACGCCTGTCAGCCGAGACCCGCTTGATCTCCGCCGCGGCATTTTTCGGGTCATTGGCATTGACCACGATCGAACCCCGCCAACGCGTATCGCTGCCGAGCCAAGTATCAGCAGTCCATTCATTGACCGCCCGCATCAGCGCATTGGCGAAATCGAGATTGTGCAAGGCGGTCATCCCGTAGAGCGGGTTGAGTATCGCCAGGTCGATGCCCCATTCATCGAGCAACTGCTCGCGGGCAAAATCGGGGTCGCCGCCCGGCTTGAGCCCCGAGGGAGGCCAAGCGTCGCGCCGCGCAGCTTGTGCAAAACCCTTCGGATAGGTAGGACCGCCCGGACCGCTGAAACCCGACTGCCGTACATAGGCCTGCCACCTGGCCGACAAATACGGCATCAGTTCCTCGATGGAATTGGGGTAATTGTGTACGTCGCAGTCGATTAGCGAGAAGGTGGACGCCTCTTGCGTCTCGACAGCAGGTTCGACCTGGCTCATATTTCCCTCATAAAGCTATTGCTCGTATGATATCCGATCAGTATAACTATACGATACGGTCACCCGCCCCCATTGGTCAAACGCAGGAAACGCCATGTCCACCAACAAACTCATCGCCCGCTACCGCCTAGCCAGCCACCGCTCCAGCGCGTTATATTTCGGCGTACGACATCCCCGTCCGCACTGTAGGCCAAGTCCTACCTGCACGATCTTAGAACAGTGACAACGACCAGCCGATTATCGCACTTGCGTCCCTCCATCCTCTTTCAACCTGTCGACGGGTCTTTCGCCGCCTTCTTCCGCATCGTCTTCGGGCTGGTGATGTTCGTGGATATTGCCCTGCACCTGGGCGGCGGGGCCGTCGAGCACATCTGGGCCGCCCCGCGCATCCACTTTAAATACTACGGTTTTGAATGGGTGCATATTTTGGCCGGCCAAGGCATGCACCTACTCTTCGCGGTCTTGGGCGTCTTATCGATCTGTGTCGCGCTGGGGCTCTTTTACCGGTTCACCAGCACCCTACTCTTTCTCGGTTTCACCTATACTTTCCTCGCCGAAAAAGCCGCCTACCAAAACCACTTCTACCTGCTGTGCCTGATCAGTTTCTTTATGATCTGGATCCCGGCCCACCGCAACTTTTCCATCGATTCCTGGCGGGGGTGGGTCAAATCCGACGGCACCGTTGCGGCCTGGACGCTGTGGCTGTTGCGCGGGCAAATCGCCATCGTCTACTTCTTCGGTGGCCTTGCCAAGCTCAACTATGACTGGCTGCACGGCGAGCCGATGCGGCTCTGGCTTACGGCCTACGGGGACTATTGGCTTATCGGCCCCTATGTACGGGAGGAGTGGCTAGTCGCCTTTTTCATCTTCGGAGGCCTCGGCCTCGATCTATTTATCGCACCGCTGCTCTTGTGGTCAAGAACCCGCTATGCAGCCTTTGCCGTGTCGCTGACCTTCCACCTGCTCAACAACTGGATCTTCCGCATCGGCATCTTCCCCTGGTTTATGATCGGGGCCACCCCGCTCTTTTTGGCGCCCGATTGGCCCAGACGGGCCCTGGCCCGCTGGCGTGGACAACCGTTCACGCCAGCGGGCCCCATAACAACTACCGCCCCGAAAAAACTCACCTCGCGCCAACTCGTCGCCACGACGCTATTAGCCGCCTACGCGATCATCCAGCTCTTGGCACCGTTGCGCCATATGCTGTACCCTGGTGATCCGAGTTGGACCGAGCAAGGCCACCGCTTCGCCTGGCGCATGATGTTGCGCGACAAACGCGTCGACGCGCAATTCACCCTGCGCGACCCCCGCAGCAAGATAGACTGGCCCGTGCGTCTCGACCGCTATCTGGTGCCCTGGCAACGAAAGGTCATTGTCAACGACCCGGACATGGTCCTGCAGTTTTGCCACTACCTCAAAAAGGAAAAAGAGCGCCAGGGCTTTCCCGACTACGAAGTCTATGCGCAAATCTCCACCTCGCTCAACGGACGACGACCGCAACTGATGCTCGACCCTACCGTCGACCTAGCGAGCCAATCACGCACCCTATTGCCCGCGCCGTGGATCAAGCCACTACAAACGAAACTATAAAAAACGGGGCCTACCGCACATACGGCACACCCCGTCAGTAAACTCGATCTTTTGCTGCTAATTAATCGCTCAGGCGTCTGCGCGCGCGCCCGGCAACCCAGCTGCAATACCCGGCTGTTCGCCGAAAAGTATCGCGGTCCCGCCGATACGCTCGCGAAGAAAATACATGGCCTGCGCCGCGAGCGTCGACTTAACCGTCCCGAGACCGCCGCAAATCAACAAGGTAATCGCTTTGTGCTTTGCTCATTGCCCCTCAACCCATATGCACGGATATTTCGCGGTCGGCTCCCTGCAACGGCAAATCGACCCAGGCGGAATTTTTGCTGTGCGAGGCGTGAAAACCGATGATCGATTCCAACACATGCACCGCCTCTTCCGGCCCCGGTTCGACCGGCGTGCCATCATCGAGCCAAGCGACGATTTCTCGTACGGCGACATCCATCCCCGAACCCTGTTGGTCTTCGTTCGTGCATTCCTTTGTCCCCCCCTCCCAATATTCAATCGCAAGATCCATCCCGCCCGACAAAACCCGCCCCTTACTGCCATTGATCCGCGTATCCCAAGGCGTCTTATTGTAATCTGCAGCGTCGACCGTGACCATCAAACCCCCCTCTAAGCGCATCAAACCCCACCCGCCCGGATCAGCGAATTCGTCACCGCGACAATCGGGTTTACCGGCCAGGTCGAGCGTCGCCGACACCGCCTCGGCCCGCCGTCCCGTCAACATATAGATCGCGTCAAAAACATGGGTTCCGACATTGCCCAAACGACCGCTGGGCCATTGCGCGTTAACCGAAGTCAACTCGCCGATGTCGCCAGCCTTAATCTGATCACGCACACGGCGATAGCTGGTAGTAAAACGCCTCTGGTGGTTAAAGACCAATAATGCCCCGGCCTTGGCGACTGCCGCGAGCATCCGTTTGGCACCTGGTACCGATGGGGCCACCGGTTTTTCACAAAAGATCGCCCGCACCCCGCGCTCGGCGAGCGCGACGGTGACTTCTTCGTGCGCCGGCGTATAGGTCGCGACGCTGACAATATCCAGGTCTTCATCCGCGACCATCTCGCGCCAATCGGCATAGGTCCTGGCCCCCGTGCGCGCCGCAAAACGCTCACGCCGCCCCTCATCCCGACTTGATCCAGCCACGACCTCGACATCGGGATGATTTTCCAGCGACACCAGATGAGTGCCGTCGAGATCCTCGACCAACTGGCCCAACGCATCACCCGAAACTTGGTCGGCCGCGCCGATAAAACCCAGACCGATAATACCCGCTTTATATTTTGCCATTTTTTAAATCTCCCCTGCGGCCCAACCAGAGCCGGCTATAGTGACGTCGACGTTCGGGGTCCGCATCATCCTCAAACGCCGTACGATTATGCAAAATCCAGTGATCGTTGACAAAGAGCACTGCCCTGGCTGCAAATCAAACCCAGCCACAACGACTGCCGTTGCAAGAGCTCTTCTACCGCCGCCAGGGCCTTATTTTGCGCTGCACTCAACGGCACCACCGCCCGTTCGTGCCCGACCTCGATATAATAACCAGATAGCGCATCGTTAATTCGCGACCGTCCCAGGCCATAATCGGCGCGCGATGGACCGGATCTTCGCCCGTCGGTTAATCGCATGACCAATACATCTTATTTTTTTGGCCTCTTCGGCGGCGTCGCCGACACCCCCTCCATGCCCCCCGAAACCCGCATGACCTCGCCGGTCATCCAACCGGCCTCCGGGCTGCACAGAAAAGCCACGCCGCGCGCGATATCCTCTGGCTCACCCCAGCGACCGAGCGGGATCGCACCGCGAATGCGCTCGATCATCTCGTCCTCGCCAATCCCTAGGCTCTCGCAACGCTGCGCCATATTTCGCTTATTGAAATCCGTATAAACCGGCCCCGGGCACACCGCGTTGACCCTTACCCCATAAGCCGCCAGTTCCAGAGCCAAGGTCCTAGTCAAACTGATTATACCCGCTTTCGCGACATTATAAGCCGCGACCAGAGCCGCCGGATTCTGACCGTTGATCGAAGATATATTGACGATCGCACCGGATTCCTGCCGCTCCATAATACCCGCCGCTGCCCGACAACAATAAAAAGCCCCGGTCAAGGTCACATCCATCACCCGGTGCCACTCACTATCGGGCAATTCGGAAATCGGCGTCACCTGTTGGCCGGTCCCGGCGTTGTTGACGAGAATATCGAGCCTGTCGAGGCCGGCGAAAAAACCGTTTACCGCCGCGCTGTCCGTAATATCCAATTGCGCCGCATGCGCTACAAGGCCATCGGCGCGCATTTGTTCGCACGCCTCTTCGGCCTTATTCAATTGCACGTCGGCAACGATCATCTGCGCCCCGCGCCGAGCAAGCTCTCGAGCGATGCCAAAACCAAGGCCCTGCGCCGCACCCGTTACAACCGCTACCAAACCTTCGAGGTCTTTTTTCGTCTCTACAGTCATCACCTACTCCTTTTACCAGCCCGCGACGATCTCGTCGAGATCCAAGCCCACGGGTATTGTTTCAAAAAAATAAGGCATCGGCCCGGATTGGAAGCCGGGCACAAAATATTCATCCGCGCCCTGCAAACGCCGATCGAGCGACGCGAATCGTTGCCACAATGTATCTTTCTCTTCCTCGCTGAACCTCAGTTTCAATGCGCGGTCTTGCGACCAATCACCTCCATAACCCGAGCGGTACGGATGATCGCCTCGACACATCTTATACGCCAGCTTGGAGACGAGGATCGCGCAAATCAGCCGCTCCTCTTCGCCGGGGTGTAAAATCTCAAGCGCCGCAAAAAAAGCCTGCTCATCCCCAGCGATCGCCGCGCGAAATACCGCTTCAAGCTGATCGCAGTCCGTCGCATAGAGCGCCTGGTGATGCGCACATAGCGCCTGATATTCAGGGCGCAAATACGGAATATAATCCCCTCGGCGTTCCATCTGCGGCACATAGGGATATTGTCGGCCACCAAAAGCGCGATAGCCAAGATGCACGGTACGGCGTTTGACGGTGCTGTAGTTGCTGCCCCAATGCAATATCGTATTGGTATAGACCACACCATCCCCCGCCTTTAGCGCAACCGGCACACTACCGGGCAACGGCACCTTGGCATCGGCCAATAACTGTCGATTTTCCTGCTCGGTATTCGCCCGGCAATGACTGCCCGGCACGACCCACAACACATCGTCGTCGTAGAGCGGAATATTCCACTGTAAATACCCAGGACCATTAGCCATTAAGTCCTGTTGTAACCCGCGAAGCGGCGCCTGATCGATCGGGTGTATATCACGGTGCCAGTTCGCCGGGCCGTGGTCTTTGACTGGATTGCACATCATCATCAGCCCGGTAGGCACGGCCTCCTCTGCCCCCATAATCTGCCGACTCGCTCCCAAGGTGCGCTCCCCGAGGCAAAATTCAACAGCGGCCGCCGTCTCTGCGTCAATCAATTGCTCAAAATGAACCAAGCGCGGCTGCCCACCTATTTCCCATGCTCCACCCGGTGGATCGTCCGGTCCACGCTCGGCCGCCCATCGTTCCCGCTGGCGATCTACCAGCGTCTCAAAGGCCGTACGCAACGCCTCCAACTCTGCTGGGGGTATTACCTCGCGTAGAACGACAAAGCCATCATTGAGCAAATCTTGCGGGTTTATTTTCATAATGGGTTAGACTCCAAGACTTAATAGCACACAGGATACGATGGCGAATTTGGCCAAAACCGTCTTATAAAAACATTTAAAGATGATCCACACGCTGCGGAGGATTTTAGAAAGGTATCGCCGCCGCGGCTTTGCTGTGCTTGATTTTGCAGGACAGCATAATAAGGCACAGCCCTCGGAGGCTCACAGGATGTGATCCGAGCTACCGAAGGCCCGCCCCCACAGGGTGCAGGGACATGAGCTAAGGGTATACCCTCTCCCAATCCGTCGACGCACAGTATCATCCACGTACAGTATCAACTTCAATACACGTAAAAACCAGCCCCAACAAGCACAATCACCACCCCCCTGTCAAGCAACTCACCTTGTCTCATGATCCTTCACAGAACTATATTATCGCAGAAAAACTCAACCAATCGCCGAACCACGGCGATTGCAAAAGGCGAGTAAAGAGAAACGATTCGGGGGAATGACAGATGGCCCGCTTAACACGGACACAAATCGAACAATACCAATGCGACGGCTACACCGTCCTTGAAAAAGCCCTCAACGACTCAGCAGTCGCCGCATTGCGCTCCCGCGTCGAAGCGATCGCCGCAGGAGATCTACCCTTTCCGACCGAGTGCATCGAATTCGACCCCGGCGCCCCGCAAGAGCGCCATATTGACAATCTGCGCAAAATCAACAACCCCGCCAGACACGACCCCTTCTTTATGGACCACGCCACACGAACCAACCTACTCGACGCCGCCGAAGCCCTGCTCGGCCCCGATATCAAATTCTTCAACGACCAACTCTTTATCAAAGGCCCCGGCGGCATCGAAAAAACCTATCACCAGGATTCGGCCTACTTCCCAATCGAGCCTATGGCCATCCTCACCGCTTGGGTTGCCTTAGATGATGTCACATTAAAAAATGGCTGCCTATGGGTCGTACCCGGCAGCCACTTAGAAGGTCTCAAGGAACATAGTGATAAATGGATGGTCGGCGACCGGCAAGACCAAAAAGTCCCCGATACGGCCATTGACCGAGGCCGCGAACAGCCGATCCTGCTCAAAGCCGGCGACTGTTCTTTTCACCATAGCCTGTTATTACATCGGTCCGGCGCGAACTACACCGCGACACGCCGCCGCGGGCTGGCGACCCATTATATGGGCGCGCACTCGCGCTCGACCGGCGAGCCAGAAGAACAACCGGACTATCCACTGCTCAGGGGACAACAACAGGCCAACAGCGTCTAGGCAATCGGGCTGTTCCTCACTACATCTGCAATACCGCCTTAACCACTCCCGTGCCCGGCTCGCGCCAAGCCGGAAATTGCTCGGCCACATCATCAAACGTAGCGCGATGTGTGATCCAAGGCCGTGTGTCGACCTTTCCCTCCTCCATCCAGCCAATAATTCGTTTGAAATCATTCCCCACCGCGTTGCGGCTGCTGAGCATCGTCATCTCACGGCGGTGAAACTCTGGGTTGGGAAAGGCGATCTCGCCGAGCTGAAAACCGACATAGACCAGCTGCCCGGCATTGGCAACATAGAAAAACGACTGCATCATCGCGCCTGCGTTACCGGTCGCGTCAAATACCGTCGCCGGCAGTTCCCCGTCGAGCGCCTCTTGCAACTGCGCCAAAGTGCCTTCACCCGGCGCTAAAGCGTGTTCAACCCCAAACTGCTCACGGCAGAAATTCCGCCGCCTCTCATCCGCGTCGATAACCAGTACCTCGGCCCCCGCGATCTGCGCGAACTGCACGACGCCCAGGCCAATCGGCCCGACACCGACAACCAACGCGGTATCGCCCTTCACCAGCCTGGCGCGGTCAACCGCGTGTGCGCCAATGCCCATCGTCTCGACAAGGGCTAACTGTTCCAACTCCAGTGTCTTCGATACATGCAATTTCGCCGCAGGCACCACGATCTGCTCGCGCATCCCCCCGTCGACATGCACGCCGAGGACTTGCAGTTGTTCGCAGCAGTTTGTCCGCCCTAATCGGCAGGGCCGACACGCCCCGCAGTTGAGATAGGGCTCAACCGCACAACGATCCCCTACAACGACTTGATCTACCCCCTCGCCGACAGCCACCACCTCGACTCCCAACTCGTGCCCTAAAATTCGCGGATACTCAAAAAAAGGTTGGCGACCAACAAAGGCGTGCAAATCCGTACCGCAGATACCGACCCGTTGCACTTGCAATAGCGCCTGCCCCGGGCCGGGTTTGCCCGGTTCGGGTGTATCGACACGCTTGAATTTCCCCGGTTCTTCGAGAATTAATGTTTTCATATTTAATAATCCGCTACCGAGCCATCGACCAGCCGGTTGTTGGGCCATTTGAATTGTCGCTCCGGATCCTGACCGACGGCGATGGCTTTTTCTTCGTCGATCTCCACGCCCAAACCAGGCCCTTCCGGCAAACTGACAAAACCCTCGTCGTCCATCGTCCAGGTCTTGTTGGCCACCCCCTCGGGCAATTGGTGCGTATAGCCTTCGTGTATCAGGAAAAAAGCCACCGTCGCCGCTACGTGCAGACTCGCGGTCAGCCCCAAATACGACATCGTGCAATGCGGGGCGATAGGCACGTGGTGCGCCTCGCAAAGCGCGGCGACCTTCATCATCTGCGTGATACCGCCACCGTGGCCGCAATCAGGTTGCAAAATATCGATGACCTGCGCCTCCAAAATCTCGCGCACCTCCCAGATCGTGCGATCCCGTTCACCCGTCGCCAAGGGCACCGATACCGCCTCACGCAACTTGTGCATCGCTTCGATATTGCCCGGCACCCAGGCCTCTTCGAGGAAAAACAGATCATCCGATTTTAGATAGCCGGCAAATTGCTTGACAATGGGCAGTGGCAACATGCTGTGCGCGTCGAACATCACCGCCCCGTCCGGCCCCACTTTGGCGCGGGCCTCGGCGACCGACTTCACCAAGCCTTCGATATCCGCCGGCGTGCCCGCATGATAGCGCGAATGCCCAGGGCTAATTTTGAGCGCTTTGGGGCTCGGGTACATCCAGACCTTGTCGCGCGATGGCCCACCGAGCAGGCGATAAACCGGAACCTGGTGGAGTTTGCCGGCGATATCCCACAGTGCCATATCAATCGCCGAGATCACATGCATCATAAAACCGCCGCCGCGCAGATTGCGGTGGGCGCGGAACATGCGCTGCCACAAATGCTCGATGCGGGTCGGATTCTCACCGACGACCAGTTCCCCCAACGATTCGGCCAGCGCGCAGGCGACCTTGGTGTCCATATTATTAATCTCACCCCAGCCCGTAACCCCCATATTGGTCTCCAGCTTCACATAGCCTTTGGCCCCGACCGGAATCGTCGTCAAACGATCGACGCGAATGGCCGAACCGCGGTCTTCTGCACCCGCCATAACCTTACTCCTTGTTGTTTTCAGATAAAGTTTTCATAATCTGGTGGTGGCCCATGCCCGTAGCCCGCAACTTGGCATAAGCCTCTTCGTCGACGCCCTCGCGATTGAGGTAGCCGCGAATATCATAACGGCCTTTTTGCGTCGGCTGCAGCTTGCCCTCATCCACCATTAATTCCAACGGATACCCCTTCTCCTGCAGCGGAAAACGCACAACCTCGTGTTGCCTAGCCGACTGCAATAGCGCCATAATCACCTCAACAGTATGGCGCGCGTTGCGCCCCGCGCCCCGGTGCTCCGGCCCGCCCTCTATCCACGCGATCAACTCGCGGGTCTGGCGCTCGTTGGCCCGGCCACCGATCACATCAATCTTATCAGAAGCCACACCAAGGTCCTGCTCCTGCCAACCCCCCGTCTCGCCATTGAACAACTGAGTGGCCGTCTCCGTCGTCTCGACCATCCCCTCCGTGCCACGAAAAAAGAAATGCCCCGGCGAAGCCCCATGCGAGTCGAGGTCCGATTGAATAAAAAATTGGATTCCGCCCGCCATATGTACCAGCGCCATACAGCCGTCCTCAATTGGCGTATCGCGTTCAAAACGCTCGCTCTGACGCTCGACCGCCCCCATCACCCACTGAGTCTCCGGGTCGCCGAGAATAAAACGCACCCCGTCAATCGCGTGCGTGCCGCAATTGAGCAGACCGGCGTTGACCTTTGAATCGACCTGCATGACCTGACCGATCGCCCCACCCTGCACCAGTTCACGAGCCTTTTCCCAACCTGGCGTAAAACGCCTCTGGTGGCTAATCACCAGCTTGGTGCCGCTTTCTTCGCAGGCGGCGACCATCTCATCGGCCAACCCCATACCAACGGCCATCGGCTTCTCGCAAATCACCCCCTTGACCCCTGCACGAGCCGCGGCGATGGTCGGGCCGGGATGCAGTAAATGCCAGGTACAGACGCTGATCAAATCGGGCTTGGCTTCCTCTAGCATCTCCTCCACTGTCGCAAAGCCCCGGGCGATCCCGTACTCCGCCTGGTACTGCTCCCTAGCGACTTCCAGCGGATCGGTAACGGCGACAATTTCGACCCCCGCGAGTTGATAACCTTTCACGTGGTGGTGGGCGATATCGCCACAACCGACGATGGCCGCGGTGTATTTTTTGCTCATAGTTTCTTTTGTCCTTTTCAAAAAACAGCGCTATACAGAGCGCCATTACGCAATTTGCCCCAGCGGGTAATTAGACCGCAGCGGGTAATTAGACCTTTTCCTTGCCTGACCGCAACCAAGTGTTATTTGCGGGAGTAGTTAGACCGGCCGCAATTCGCTAAGTTATAGGTCCTTTGATACGATATTCCAGCCCATAGGAGCGAATATGGTCGACACATCCGATATCCAACGTCCCGCCAAAGAGCTCGTCGAGGGGCTCAGCGGCATCGGCAGCGCCACCGCCGCCGGCGAGCTAGCCCGCCTCGGGATCCGCGACCCCTATATCCAGGGACCGGTCGCCCGCACCCCGGGCAAAAGCATCGTCGGACCAGCACTGACGCTACAGTTTATGCCCAAGCGCGAAGACCAATACGCCGTCGACGAATACGCCGACCCCGAAAAACAGCTGCATCGCCACGCCCTCTACCACACGCAACCCGGCGATATCATTGTCGTTGACGCACGGGCTGATATGAACAGTGGTGTCTTCGGCGATATGATGATGACCTTCTTTATGGGCCAGGGCGGCATCGGCGCCATAATCGATGGCTGCATCCGCGACTATCCCAAAATCGTCAACGATCTCGATATTGGTCTCTGGCTCAGGGGCACCACCCCCAACTTCCACACCCAGACCAATATCGTCCCCTTCGCCGTCAACGTACCCATCGCCTGCGGCGACACCCTGGTCATGCCCGGTGATATCATCGTCGCCGACGACGACGGCGCCACCGTCGTGCCAGTCAGCCTCGCCCCTGAACTCGTCGAAAAGGCCCAGACGCATGCCGAGTGGGAGGAGTTCAGCCGGATGAAGCTTTCCCAAGGCGGCCACCTGCGCAAATACTACCCGCTCTCCGAAGAGGGACGCGCCGAATACGAGGCGTGGAAAAAAGAACAGGGCCACTAATCGACCACCGTGCAAAAGACGATCCTGCTTAGTAGGCGACGAACGCGTCATGCGCGACGGACTCAACTTTATGCTTTCGCAAAGCCGCTACCCGGTCTGTGCCGTGGCCAACGGGGCACAAGGCCTGGAGCGCTTCGCGCAAGGTGGGATCGACCTCATGCTATTCGACCTGTCGCTGCCCGATATGCCCGGGGACCGATTACTAACACGGCTAAAGACACATGCTACCGCCATCCCCGTCATTATTTTCACCGGCTTTGCCCCCCGATCCTCTGCCCGCAGAGGCTACTAAAATCCTCTTTAAACCCTTCCGCCTAGAAGACCTGCTCGCCGCGGTTAACCACGTAATCACTGAGTGAATCTTATGGAACAACGCCCCAATATCGTCTTCGTACTCACCGACGACCAAGGATATGGCGACCTTGGTTGCCACGGCAACGACACGATACAAACCCCCCATATCGACCGCTTTTATCAAGATGCCGTGCGGCTAACCGACTTCCATGTCGGTTCGACCTGTGCCCCCACCCGCGCCGGCATACTCACTGGTCATTTCTGCAATAGCGCCGGCGTCTGGCATACCATCGGCGGACGCTCACTATTGCGCGAAGACGAATGGACCTTGGCCGACGCGCTGTCTGCAGCCGGTTATCGCACCGGCCATTTCGGCAAATGGCACCTCGGCGATAGCCAGCCCTTCCGCCCGCACGAGCGCGGATTCGACGAATCGGTCTACCACGCCGGCGGCGGCATCGGCAATACCGGTGACCATTGGGGCAACGACTACTTCGACGACACCTATTTTAAGAATGGCGTTCCGACCGCCTACCAGGGCTATTGCACCGATGTGTTCTTCCGCGAGGGCATGCGTTTTATCAGCGAAAATGCCGACCAACCCTTCTTCTGTTATATCGCCACCAACGCCCCGCACGGCCCGCTCAATGTCGAACCGCGCTATGTCGACCTATACCGCGATTCGACTCCACACGAAGACCGCGCCCGCTTCTACGGTATGATCAGCAATATCGACGATAATTTTGGCCGCCTGCAAAGCCATTTGCACGAACTTGGCCTGAGCGACAATACCATATTGATCTTTATGACCGACAATGGCACCGCCACCGGCGTCGAATTGGACTCCGAGCAATACCCGCAGGAGGGGCCCGGCAGTTATAATGCCGGCATGCGCGGCAAAAAGGGCTCCCCCTACGAAGGCGGCCACCGCGTGCCCTTCCTCGTACGCTTTCCCAACGGGCAAGTCGCCGGTGGCCGCGATATGCCCGCGCTCGCCAGCTACGTGGATTTCATGCCGACGCTATTGGAGCTTTGCAACGCCGACGTGCCCAATGAGCGCTCTTTCCATGGCCAAAGTATCGCGCCGATGTTGCGCGGCCAAGACCCGCCCGCCGACTGGTCCGGCCGTGTCAATGTCTGCGACACCCAACGCGTTGCCCACCCGGTCAAATGGCGCAAAAGTTCCGTCATGAAAAAGAGATGGCGTTTGATCAATGGTCGCGAATTATACGACCTCGACAGCGACCCCGGCCAGCGCCGCGATATCGCCGCTGAGCACCCCGGAATCGTCTCCGAGCTGCGCCAAGATTATGAACTTTGGTGGGAAAATATATCGGACCAGTTCGACCGTGACGTGCCCATCGCCCTGGGCGGCGATGACGAAGAGGTCAAACTCACCACACACGATCTCCGCAACGAAACCTGCAACGGGGTTTGGAACCACCGCCAGGTGCGCGCCGGCCAAGTCAGCAGCGGCTATTGGGCGGTGGACATCCGCCAGTCCGGCCGCTACGAGATCGAATTGCGACGCTGGCCCGAAGAAACGGGTTATGCCCTAACCGCCGCGATCGAAGGCGACGATAGCAACTGGCGCCGCGACAGTATAAAGCCCGAGGACGCACCCGCCTACGAAGGCGGCGTCGCGCTCGCCATCCAATGGGCCCAGCTAACCATCGGCGACGCCAACTATCAGGCGGAAGTCGACCCCGCCGGTACCAGTGCCCTCTTCACCGTCGAGCTTACCACAGGCCCGGATCAACTCTTCGCCGCGTTCCACGACCACAGCGAACGCACGATCGCCCCCTACTACGTCTATATTCGGCGCCTACCCTAAGAAATGCGCATTGTATTTATAACCATCGGACTGGCGATAGTCGCCTGCGGCGACCCGCATGAAAAGCGGGTGCGGATGGTGATGGAGGGAGGCGAAGGGCGAGAAGAGATGCTGATGGAGTTGCTCTTGGGCAAGGGCGAGGTGCTGCCGGCGGTATTGCCCCGATTGACCGACTCCGCGCAACCCCTGCCGGGTCGCTTGGCACTGGTCGACCTGGTCTGGAAGCTCTATGTGCGCGAGAGCGACCCGCGAATCCTGACATCACTACTCGGGCTGCTCGACGATTCAGCACCCGAAATGCGCCAGAGCGTAGTCCACGCGCTGGGCAATATCGGCAAGGAGGAACTGGTCCGACCACTGCTCGACCAGTTACAGCGCGAAGCGGAGCAGGCGGTACAGCTCGAAATCCTCAAAGCGATCGAAATACTCGACGAATGGAAAGTCGAAGGCAATTGGAACTTCAAGATCTACGGGGGGGACGCCTTTTCGCCCGCAGACCGCGACGGCTTCGTCAGCGTGTTGCAAAAGATTCGCGCCGACGCCACAGTCGACACGCTGGAGCACCTCGCCGAGGAGTTTTTGGAGAAGATGGCCGGTCAATTGGCGAGTGAGGCCGAAGCGCAAGTGGTCCGCGCCGATCTGGAGGGGGCATTGAAGCTTTACGACCAGGCACTGGCAATCAAACCCGACAGCAAGAATGTGCACACTAGTCTAGGAAAATTTCACTATTTCAACGGCGAACGAGCAAAAGGGCTGGCCGCGCTTAGAGTTAACGGCATGGTATTGCAGGTGCCAGAGCTTGAGACCCCACCGGTCATAGACGGGCATCTGACCGATCCCGTCTGGGCACAGGCCACGCGACTGGACGCATTCTATCAGAATGTGCTGATGGTGCGGGCGATACCGACCGAGGGGCGCAGCGAATTCTACGTATACTACTCGGCCGACACGATCTACTTCGCGCTCAAGGCCTATGAGGAGTCGACCGACGGCCTAGTCGCCACCCACCGCACGCGCGACAGCCAAGTCTGGCAGGACGACGGCGTAGAGCTCTATATCGATACCGATTTAGACCAGCGCAGTTATTGGGGGGTATTGGCCAACTGTATCGGGACCATTCTAGATAGCAAACAGAGCGTGGTCGAGAGCCGTATGTCTTCGGACAATAGCTGGAACGGTAATTTTCAGCTCGCGACACGGATCGAGCCAACCTACTGGTCGATCGAAGTGGCGCTGCCCTTCGCCGAGATCGACGCACTCGGCACCGAGCCGGGCGATGTCTGGGGCTTTAACGTGACCAGGGTGCGCATCGGCAATGCCTCCGAGCACGGGCAGTTCGCGCCGACCTACGGGCGTTCGTTGCGGCCGCGGCTGTTCGGGCTGCTGGTCTTCGAATAAGCCGGAGCATCCCCTCCACGCGAGCCACGTAGTGCGTGCGTTAAAAATGCCAACCGCAACAAAGCAACTCCGCCTAGACACCCCCCGCAAAGTGCTGCCCTGTCACCAACTCATACTCCGGCTGCGGCTGCGGTCCTACATATTTCGACTCGGCGTTCATATAGGCCACCGTCAACCCAATCCGCCGATCGGGGCTGCGATTGGCATCCGTCCGGTGCATCGCCAAACTATGATGAAACGAGCACCCTCCGGCCGTGAGCGGCACACAGATCTCGTTGTCGTAATCGACCTTCTCATCCTCGACGCGAAAGTCTTCCAAATGCTTGTGCTCGACTACGCCCAGTTTATGCGAGCCGGGGATAAAACGCATACAGCCATTCTCCTCCGTCGCGTCATCGAGCGCCATCCAACAGATTACCAGATTCGGCGGGTCGATATTGGTCCAATAGGCCGAGTCTTGATGCGGTGGCTTGGGCGAGCCGATCTTCGGCGGTTTGCATAATGTCTGGTCAAGATAGATCTTCAGATTCGGTCCAATCAAACTGTGCACCACATCCAAAATCGCCGGATGCCGCGCATACTCCTTAAACAGCTCGTCGTACTTCGTCAGATTCCAAATCTTGCGCACATTGTTAAAGCGCACCGAATCCTCTACAATCTCCCCACTCTTCACCATCGGCTCAATCTGCACATACTCCGCAGGAAACTCCACCACCTCATTGCCAATATCTTCGAGCCGCAAATGCAACGCCTTAACCTCCAACGCATTGAGCAACCCCTCGCGAGGCAAAAACCCCTGTTCATTAAACAGATCGATCTCTTCTTGTGTTAAAGGCATGATACTCTCCTAATTAAACGAGTAGATGTCATAACATTTAATAACCTACATAACAATTTCAAATAGTCGTGCGAAAACCACCCAAGTATCAAAGGACATTTTGAGGATAGACCCTGAGGTATCCAGGGGTGGTCGGCGAGCTCCCGCAGGGCCCTATCGCAAAACGATGCGTGCATGAGCGAAGGGTATACCTGCAAAATGCCCGCACGCAGCTAAGCCCTCTTCACGCCAAATATCAGCAAAAACAC
>JABHFS010000119.1 GCA_018672475.1 Gemmatimonadota bacterium
TGGCGCAAGCGTTTGGGCTGGGAACTCGCAGCCCAGGCCGAGCCAGTCTATTTGCTGCCAGTCGGATTGTAGCAATGCGTCATTGAGTTGTTGGCCGTCTTGCAGGGCGGTGGTCCAAGCTTCAATGGTTTGGGGTGTCATAATACCCTTGAGGACGATATAGCCGTCTTGCAGATAGTTGGCGTAGTCGAATTGCTCGGCAAGCGCCTGCTCGTCGAATAGATCTGTGCGGTCGTTTGCGAGTTGCTGCCAATCGCTGGCGGTCCATTCGGCTGGAGATCGCTTTGCAGAAATAACGGCTGGACGGGTGGCTCTAGCCAACACGTCGGTTGGACCAGCGAGGAGTTTGGTCTGCGTGGGAGCGAGTCGCTCTGTTTGTAACAGGGGATTGTTGGGGATGGGCTCTTGCATGGTCTACCTTGTGCTTGGCTGCGTGTAGAGATAAGGCGGTATTCAAACAGTCCTTCTTGACACGGGGGTTTTATCGTTCCTATTCTTGCCCTACGCTTTATAAAATATCTTGTTTTTTTAAATCCGCCCAGCGGGAGTATATAATGGAAGTTACTAACGAACAGCTCGACTTCTATAAAAAAGAAGGTTATGTCGTTATTCCGAATGGCCTGACGGCCGATGACCTTGAGCCGCTTATTCAAGACCACAATGGTATAGTCGGTGAGATTGCTCGCAACCTACATCAAGAGGGCAAGGTTACGAGCCTATATGAAGGCGAACCCTTTGAACGCCGCCTGGCCCGCCTTGCGGACGAATGCGACGAGGTTGACGGCTGTCCCGATATCGGCGCGACCCGTCGGCGGGGCACCTATGAGTTTTTGCGCAACCGCAACCTCGTTGACCTGATCGAAGCATTTATTGGTCCGGAAATCAGTTGCAATGCTGTTTCACATGTCCGGCCTAAGTTGCCCAATACGGATGTGATCTTCCATCAGGATGCTGTTTTTACTACCCAGGAGGCGAAGGGCATTCTGCAGGTGACGGTCTGGATCCCCTTGGTCGACGTAGACGAGGAGAATGGTTGTCTAGAAGTACAGCCGCGCGTTCACCAAGAGCAGGTAGTTTATTGGTCATACGGAAAAGATTTGCCGCAGACTGAAAAGATCGTGCTACCGATGAAAAAGGGGGATGTCCTCTTTATGCACAAGCTGACACCGCATGGCTCCGGCCCAAACAAAACCGACGCGGTGCGCTGGAGCATGGATTTGCGCTATCAGAAAACGGGCGATCCCTCCCCGCGGCCGGAGTGGCCTATCCTCGTCGCTCGCAGCAGCGATCCCGGCAAGGAGACGACGTACGAGGACTGGCACGGCGCATGGGCCGCGGGACTCGAAGAAACGCCGAAGCAGATTAGTTATGAGCGCCCGACGCAGCCGCAACCCTTTACGGGGGAAATGTTTCTCGGCTGAGGTTTTGCAAAAGAGCATCGGCAAGGGTGTAATAGAAACCGATGAGATTGTAGCCGACAACCACGTCGACTTTTGGCAGGTGTTCGATAAGCCCGTTGATGTTCTCTTCGCAATAAGACAGGCACTTTTGCTCGTGGCTGTCCCAGACGATGCCGACGGAGATGCCCATCATGTAGGCCTTGTTCCAGCCGCCGACTTTTGCGGCGGAGGGTTGCGGCGTTGGGCTCACGCTTCACGCTGCCGCGGGTGCGCTTATACTGAAGGCTCTGATTTGGCAAAGACCGGGGTGTCTCCCGGTACAATCGCGCCGTGTTCACGAAGGAGCGCATATACGTCCGCCATAGGAAGCTCTGCCGGGTCAACACCTGTCGATGCGCTGAGTGCGGCCATCGCGCCGGCGGCCTGGCCGGTGGCCATACAGGTCGCTTGGACGCGCAAGGCGGAATTGGCCAGACGATCGCTGGCGATACAACGCCCTGCCACGAGGAAGTTACTGCTGCCGGCCGGCAGAAGCGCCCCGCGCGGCAAGGTCGGCACGACGCCCTCGGCCAGCGGTTCCATCTGTAGCCCGCCACCGGAAGATTTGTG
This sequence comes from Gemmatimonadota bacterium, assembly GCA_018672475.1. GTDB lineage: Bacteria > Latescibacterota > UBA2968 > UBA8231 > UBA8231. Next base: position 2,010 of record JABHFS010000119.1, read on the forward strand.
AAGGTCGATGGGGTAGAAAGAATAGCAGACCGCATCATCCCATATGCGACCGGATTGATAGTCCTCGACCGTCACTGTGCGCTTTCCTCTGATCGTAGCCGTTTCGCGCACGCCGCACTCGGGTGAAACCTGCTCGATAACTAGGTTTTGCAGACCGGCTTGTTGCCGCAGAAAACGGTAGAGTCGCAGTAGGCTTTTGCGCGACTCCAGCTCTAGTCGGCTTTTGCCCTCGCTGTTGCGGGCGTTGATGTGATGGATGTGATTGGCACTGATACCGCGGCTCGTGAGCCACCGACCGATGTTCGGGCCCGTGGTGTTCCAGGAGGCGTCGGTATAGAGCAGGCGCCCAGCCTTTACCTCGGTATCAAAGGCGTGGTTGATGCTGTCGATATCGAGATCCGCCGGGTCGTAGCCACTGGCCTGGCAGGATAAGGTGGCCGGCTGGTTCTCGTCGGGGATGTGTATCGGCAAACCGGCCAGCGCGGCGGCGTTGGCGTCCCCCGTGGCATCGATTATCACCGTCGCGTCCCACTCAGCAAGTCCATCCTTGGTGCACAGGGTCACCTGCCAGCCGCATCCTTGGCGTTGTGGTTTGATATCCGCGAGCATGGTGTGGAAGAGAATATCGAGATCGGCATCGACAACCGCCTCGTCGCAGAGTGCGGCGTAGACAAAACGGTTCACGCGAATCTGGAGCTGCCAGTGAGGGCGGTGGTAGTCGGCAAAGTCCGGTAGTGTTCCACCGGTCTCGGTCACGCAACGTGTTACTAGTTCCCAGCCGATCCCGGCGATCACCTGCCGGCCCCAGGCATGAAAAAGGCCAGGGAAGTTGACACCGCCTGTGGTTGTCGTCCCGCCTAACATACCGGTCTTCTCGACGAGCAGTACCTTGGCTCCAGCGCGGCCCGCTTGGGTAGCTGCAATGACCCCCGCAGTGCCACCGCCAATGACAATCACATCGCAATGTTCGTTGCTATTCATATTTCGTTCCATCGAGTTATAATTGAGCGGCGAAGATGCGGTATATCTCCTATGATATAGCTATATACCCCGTAGGTGTTGATTCTTCTTTTCCGATCTCATTTATCGGACCCGCAGTAGCCGTGAAGGATTGAGTTAGACGATGTCGGTGTTATTTCTATCTAACTCTTCCACTGCAGATTCCGGAACTCCGGATCCGCGCCTTTCCACTGCGCCCCGAACTGACCGACCATCTGCTCTTCGTTGACGATCTGCTGCAAGTGCTCCCTGGCACTAAGTCGCAATGTTTTTATCTCTGTCCAATTTCCGAGTGCCTCGTCTGCCGCATTGCGAAAATCGGCCGCAGACAGCACGACGTTTTGCCATTTTAGACCGCCTTTGAGCGAAACGTCTGTCGCAAATTCATCTAAACGCACCACGAGTTTGTTCGACTGCTCACAACGTACTTCCAACGCCAGTTTCGCCCCTTGGGGTGCAGCCCACTGTGGATCATAGACTTTGTGCGTTGTCCGTGCCCAATCGACCGGACGGTATGTGAACCACTCCTTTTCCCAGCCACTTGCAAATGTCTCGATCAGCGGCGAAGGCTTGAGCATGGCCTTTATCCCCGCCGCCTGGAGTTCCTTTGCGCTGACGAGATGTACTAGCGAAGACAGGTTGAATGTTGTAGCGGTGTACGTCCGGTAATAGTATCCCGCGCCCGTGACGGGCTCATCGAGTGGGTATACCACGTTGGCATAGACCCAAAGCGACTTGTCCGTGCTGGACACCGGCATCTCGGCTTTCCAGGCATCGCCCTCCTTCGTTGTCACTGCATGATGCCAGAACCGGTTCATTGTGTTGTCTCTATCGTCTGCCTGGTCATCCATCTGTCCCTGCTGCGTGTAGTAGACGTCAACATGCAGTATGGCTACGGACGCATCCGGTTTGACTGTGATAGAAGGCACTCCGTCTGCCGTCTCCAGCGCCAACTCGGTTCGCGGCGTTTGCGGAAAAGTAAATGTCCCCTTCAGGTGCTGATCCATCCATAGCTGAGTGGCGACCTCGTATTCGGCCGTGTCCTGGTGGTTGTGATGTGCCGAAGAGGTGATCCGCCAGACCGATGTTTGGATTTCATCGACCGCTGACGGTAGATCGTCAATCCGGCCATGGAAGTCGTTGGCCGGACTGAGGAAAATAATCGGGCAGGAGACGTGTTTCAAGTAGACGGCATCGCGCATTGTGGTTCTCAGCAACTCGTCGCTCTTGTCGAGGTCGCTGATACCGCCGCACGAAGGCGCCGCGGCTTTGATGCGGTCATCTGCTCCCGCCACCATCACCGTCAACTTGCCACCCATCGAGTGACCGTAGACACCGAGCTTGTCGCCATCCACTTCCGCTTGCTGCTCCAGAAAGGTCACCGCCCGACGCGCGCCTACGGTACAGAGCAACCAGTTACTGTTGCGGGGTGACGCGATATCATCGAGCGTCCACGCCGCGGGGGAGAGGTTGCCCCAATTGGCATTCTCCTTGTTGCGGTTGGGGTGGTGGTAAGCATCAAGCATACCCCAATCGGTGATGACTTTATATTGGGGGTCATCGGTCTTGCCCGCCCAAAAAAGTTTCACCTCATCGGGCGTTACCCGGTATTCCGGCGCATCGATACGACCTCCCCAGGAGATTGAGATCGTGGCGTAGCCGCGCTTGGCATTGGTCAGGCAAGCGTTGTAATGGGCATATTGACCCCCTCCATGAATTTGGACTAGTCCGGGGACTTTTTTGCCCCCTTTGGGATATCCGTATACCGCGGCCATCATGGCTCTCCGGCCTTTGAACACGCCGATGCGGTAGCGCAGGACCTTCAGGACGACGCCGTCCTCTTCCCATTGTTGCAAGATTTCGACCTCTAGTGGTTCCGTCCGCGGATCAAAATCTGTCCAGATCTGCTCGAAACTCTTTGGCGCAATCCCCTGGCTCAAAGGCGGCCAGGTCTCCGTCAATGCGTTATGTGAATTCATCGATTCGATACTCCTCCCAACCTACGTTGGTGGCTATTACGAGACCCAAGAAAGACAAAATCCAGAAATCGCTGGTATTGCCTGCCGTTTTTCTGATGTGGTCAAACCATTGTAGCACCACCGAAGCTGCGAAACAGAGCCGAGGGTGCCGTGTTAATCGCTGGCGACTCCTTGGCGGCGAAACGCTTTAAAATAAATTAAGTTCTTGCCAGCACCCCGCTAAAAGAAATTGAATACCGACTTGGGAATAACGCCGGCGAAATCGATGAAGTTGGTCGTGAAATGAGCCAAGATGATGGCAGGCAAGGACCGCGTTCGCAGATAGGTGATCATAAAAATGCAGGATAGAAACTCGGTAATAGCAAGTTCTCGAACAACCGATGGACTTCTATATGGATACGTTACTATTTAGTGGAGAATCAACGCCAGCGTGTCGTATTGTCGAGTCTTCGCTTGGATTGTCAATCTTAGCTGGACTTTTCACCCGTTCGCCAAGGTATGGCACTGGATCCGGTCGGACGGGGGCCCGTGGGGCGTATTGGCATCTTCTCATAGGAGCGGTAGCATACGTCGAGGTGCGGAGTCTCTATCCGCACATGTCCGCGATAGCGCGATTCCATCAGCGCGTCCAGCGCCCCGCTGGTCAACAAGGTGCGCTCTACTGGGTACTGGGGCTTGCCGGTGAGGAACATCTCCTGGATGTTCAGGCCCATGTAGACGAAGTGCGGATGCGGATCACCATGTAGGAAGACCTCCATTCCCTGTATCTCGCCGCCGCTTCTACCGGCGTAGCCCCAGCCGCTCAGGTGCCCGTTTAGGATCAGACTCGCGGCGCGCAGACCGTCGGCATATTCGAGGAGAAACAGGGCGGGATTCTCGCAATTGTCCTCCATCCGTCCCGGTGCTCTCGGCTTGATGTGCTCCTCGGCGGCAGCGGCCAGCTCCCGCGACCACAGTCCCTGCTTTTCCGCCTCCCATACTTCTTGCCCTTCGAGGCATTGGACTGCCACGATGCCCGTCTCTCCGTTTCGTCTCCGTTCGACCATACACTGCAGCAGTTCCAGGGCGTGAAACCCGTAGGCATCGAGCCCTCCGTAGGCCATGGACAGAGCTTCCTCAACCGGGGTTTCGAGTTCGTATTCCAACCAGGGATTGCGATAGGCCACAGGCAGAGACGAGCCGGCCATGAACGGCACCTTCAGTGCACGGGCGCGCTCATACATCCACCTGGCCTGCTCCCAGCTATAGGAAAGATGTTTATCGTTGAAAACCGGCACCGAGTGCCCCGAGGTGGAAAAGAGGCCACAAACCTGCTCGAAGAAGAAGCGTCGCGGGTAGAGTTTCTGTCCCTTTTCGTTCGATCCGTAGTCGCCGTGTTCGCCGATGATGAGCACTCCGTCCACTGCTAGCTCTCCGCCTCCCAGTGTGAGGGCTTTGACGATGCTCGGGTAGATGGGGATGCCGTGTTCCTGGGCAAACGGGACGCAGACATCTTCTTCGTGGATCTGATCCAGATAGATGGATGCTAGATCCACCTTTGGCTCCAGCATGCCATCGTCCGTGGGAAACCCCTTGATCAGCTTGGGGAGAATCACTTCGGCATGGGAGCGGGTGAAACAGGTGGTGAGTATCGCAGCGATCTTTTTGCGCCCGGTCATAGCGGCTACTCCTTTTAGCTGTTCTTTGAAGCGACTACCATAAAATAGAAAGAGAGTACAGTGGAACGGCAAGCAGAGGAAAAATTTGAGAAGCTAACGAAAATTCATTTGGGTATCTGCTGAATAGCGGTGGAAGCAAGCAAACCCACTTTACTCGCATGGACCTGAGTGGCTACACGATCAACGGTCAATTCAACCATGTTCAGAAACCGTATACGAACGGCTGACTCAATCTCTTCTGCATAAAGATGCGCGGTATTGGCAAGGCATCTTTATGCAAATTAGCCCCCATTGACTCCAAAGACTCAGCCATAGAAACCAGCACCGGCGCTGGCTTTTCGCCCTGTCGCTTAATTAGATAATTAATTCGCGACGGCACTTGGGGATTGTTATCCACCAGGGTTCGGATGTGATCAACATCGGCCCCATGCCGCCGAGGACACCGATCGTTCAAGACGATTCAGGCATCCACTTGCCTCAAGACATCAGCAATGATCTCTACGATCAGATGGCAATCCTCTATATCAAAAGTTAAAGGCACTCGCATATCCAGCAAAGTGGCCAACGCCTGTATTGTGCCCGGCAGAGTTTCAGGTTGAACCTCATGATGAAGATAGCGCCAGCTATCGAACCGACTGGTATAGCCCCTGGGTTCGTCATAACCAAAGTACTTCAATTCTATACCCTGTTCGGCACAGCCTTGAACCACGGCAGTCATCTGATCTTGCGAATAGTCCGGTAAACAAAACTGGATCGAGCTACCAACGTATCGTTCTTCGGCAAAACGATTGGGCAAGCGAACTCCCGCGATGGCTTGCAAACCCTCTTTGAGAACCTCATAGCGCTGATTCCAGCGCGCGCAGTTCACATCAAGATTGGGAATCTGCGCTCTTAGTGCAGCCGCCCGCATATTGTCCATGCGGCCACTATAATTCGGTGTCATCGTCGCAAGCTCTGCCATTCGATGCTTATCCGGTGCTGCCAGATGTCGATCAAACATCATATAGGAACCGGACAGCAAAATAGCCTTCGCCATAATGTCTTCGTTATCAGTCACCAGCAGACCACCTTCACCTGAGTTCAGATGCTTGTACGATTGGCTACTGAAGCAACTAACCTCACCAAAGCCACCACTGCGTTTACCACCCCACCAGGCACCCAGAGAATGAGCACAATCTTCAATCAGAGTAATACTAAGCTCTGTACAGATGTCACGAATCGCATCCATATCCGACAGATGCCCGCGCATGTGAGATAGCAGTAGAAACTTCGCTTGACCACATTTGGCTCGTAAATCATCAAGATCAATTGTCAGATCACGAGTGGTCTCGACCAATAGGGGTTTCGCGCCGCAGTTGTTAATTGCACCGGGCACCGGCGCCAATGTAAAAGCATTGCACAAAACGCCGTCCTTGGGTTTCACGCCAGCTGCGAGCATCGCGATATACAGCGCATAGCCACAAGAGGCAACCGCCAGGCAAAAGCGACTGCCTTGATAAGCAGCAAATTCCTGCTCCAGCAGAGCAGCGTGTCCGGGATCATCATCTGTGACGTCATAGCGATGCAATCGACCCGTCGTCATGATCTCGTTAACCCATTCTATCGAACGCTGCGGCAAGGGTTCTTGCTTGAGGAACGACTTTTGAAAACGTTTCATGGTTCCCTGTTCTCGAGATCAGTCATCTCAGGCACGTTGAATCGCCAATCTTCCTCTGGGAAATATTTACGAAGTCGCCAATCACACGCTCGCGCATGCCCCTCCATACCTTCGACGCGCGAGATTCGAGAGCCCACAGCGCTCATCGACCGGTTCGCTGCCTGATCAATTTTCTGCCAGGTCAATATTTTGACGAATTTCTGTACATTTAACCCGCCAGTAAATCGCGAGCCGCCTCGAGTCGGCAGTATGTGATTAGTACCTGAACATTTATCACCGTGAGTTACCGTACTTCCCTCGCCAAGGAACAATGAACCGTAGTTGCGAAGTTCAGCCAGCCACCAATCATGATCAGCTGCCAGAATCTGCAAGTGTTCGGGAGCATAGCGATCACTGACCTGAACCATCTCATCCCGGTCTTCACACAAGAGGATTTCAGCGTGTTGCTGCCAGGCTTGATTGATGATTTCAGCATTGGGCATACCTGCTGCGATTCTAGGGACTAGTTGCATCACTTCATCTGCAATGTGCCGATTGTCGGTCATCAACCAAACCGGAGAGTCCGGACCATGCTCGGCTTGCGAGACCAGATCAATCGCAATAGCCATCGGATCCGCCGTCGCATCAGCAATGATCGCGGATTCAGTGGGGCCAGCCAGCACATCAATGCCGACTTCACCAAATAGCAGCCGCTTCGCCGTGGCGACATAGTTGTTCCCTGGGCCAACCAGCATATCAACTGCTTGCTGATCAAAAAGGCCAAAAGCCATCGTGGCAATAGCCTGCACTCCACCGAGCGTTAGAATGACATCAGCGCCTGCTAGATCCATCGCATAGACGACCGCCGGGTGCATGCTCTCGCCCCTTGGTGGCGAGCAGGCAATGATCTTCGAAACACCCGCGGTCTTAGCCGTGGTGATGCTCATCAGCGCTGACGCTGCATGCGCGTAGCGTCCACCCGGCACATAACAGCCGGCCGCGCCCACCGGCACCAATCGTTGACCGAGTGTCACGCCAGGTTCGGTCTCAATTTCAAATTCTGTCAGGCTATCCATTTGAGCCTGGGCGAATCGCTTAATCTGATGCCAGGCAAATTGCAGATCAGCTTTAGTCTGCTCAGAAACCTGCCTCATTAAGGTCATTCGCTGCTCATCACTGAGAACAAAGTCCTGCTCCCAATTATCTAATTCTCGCGCCAACTGTCTAACCGCTGTCTCGCCTTCTTGGCGGATCTTATCGATAATCTCAGTAACCCGCCTGACCACCTCGGGGTTATCGTCAGCTCTCAAAGATGGTGCCTGTTTGATAATTTTCATTAGCGTCAGACCACTCGTTGCCCGAACAAACTTCGATAGCCTGATAGCGCCTGTGCGCCACCAGTATGAATAAACACAATGTTCTCGTCGCGCCGGTAAAAGCCCTGACGAACCAGATCGATCAAACCTGCCATACCTTTGCCAGAGTAAACCGGGTCCAGCAAAATCGATTCATGTCTGGCGGTCATTTCAACCACTTCGGTCATGCCATAACCCTCACCAACATAGTCACTATTCGCCGCGACGTCCGAGCGATTCAGCGCCGCCGATGAACCGATAAGCTCCGCTGTCTCGCGGGCCAATCGATAAACATTTTCTTCTTGCGCTTCTTTTAACACTCTGACGCTGATACCCATCACATCAATACTACATGGATTGCCGTCAGTCCGGTTGCCAATCCTGCTCGAGTCCCGGCACTACCAGTCGCATCGACGATATGATCAACCTTTAATCCTTGATCACATGTATACTGTCCGGCCGACTCATAGGCCGCGTTGGCGTAGCCCAGCGCGCCAATGCGATTCGAGCCACCACCCGGGACAATGTATGGCTTCTTACCTGCGGCGCCCAACTCTTCCGCGAGCCTTAGCATCTTTTGATTCATATCGGTACCGGCCGGAAAGTCACTGAGCTTGGCGTTATAGATGTCATCGAGCAGCACGTTACCGTTAGCGAGAAAGTCCGGATCGTCTGAACCGGTTCTGTTCTCCAGGAACAAATAACATTTTTCTCGGATTGAATGCCGTGGACTCGGATTGGCCATTGCGTTCGAAAAGCCCTCTCGGAGGAGTTCTATCCAGTCCGGACTGAAGGCCTGCGGGATACGAACGACACCATCTCGGACAAAGGCATCAATCAGTGAGGGGGATAGTGATTGGCTATTGGCCTGCACTGAGTCGTTTCCCCGGAAACGCATCTGCTATCAATTCGCCATCTCTGACAACAGAAGTCCCGTTGACCAGCACATGATGAATGCCCTCGGATGCCTGATAGGTCGCCTTGTCGATAATCGTCAACGGATCAAAGATGGTGATGTCGGCATCTGCACCTTCCTGAAGCCGACCTTTGTATTTAAATGCAGGCGCCACCGGTTCCAGCCTTGCTGTTTGCAGCCGTGTCATTTTTGTTAACGCTGTATTCAGATCGAGCTAAAAGAGCCGCCGCATACAGGCCGGCACCCCAGCCAAAAAGAGGGCGATAAGACACCCACATCGTTTGACCCGATTCCCTAAAAGGCCCTTTATATTCCCTCTACATTCGCGGCGATGCCCTGACCATTCGGGGGCGCTGGTGGGCCCGGGTCTGTACCTCCTGCAACTAAAAGTCGCAGCCAACGAGCGCGAAGACCGCACTCGGTGGTTTACTGGAAATGCGCAAAAACAAGGAGAGATGCCATGTCCGAATATCGCAAATTAGGGCGCCTGTTCGCTTGCGCCGCCGCGCTGCTGCTGATAGGCGCGCTATACGCTTGCATCGAACCGGAGGAGGCCATTGGCAGCGCCACGGACTTACTGAAGTATTGCGGTGTCAATGAGCTGGAGGGCGTGGCCGATCTGCGCCGCATCAGTGATGACTGCAAAGAGGCTTTGCGGGATTTACTGCCCGACTACGAAGATAATCTGGCCCATGCGCTAGTGCCCCTGGGCAGCGGTATCTTCGACGACCGGACGGTGCTATTCTTCACCGCGGCGGACGGCGACCGCAACCCCCTGACCTCGAGCGACGAAACCGAGCTGCGGGTAAGCGTCCTGACCAGCACCACCGAGACCGTACTGGATACCGCGCAGTTCGCCCTGGGCAAACTAAAAGATTACAGCGGACTCAATATCGCCCTGTCGGCCGTGGTCGACTACAGCGGCAGCATGAGCGATCAGGACCTGGACGACGCCGCAGAAATCTACACGGACCTCTTCAACGGCCTGGAGTTGACCTCCCGCTTCGAAGCGAACCTGTTGTTCTTCTCCGACGAAGTACACCAGATCGTCACCTTCACCGAGGATGCGACGGCGCTGCGGCAAGGCCTGCGAAGCAACATCGATTTCGAGCGCGCTGGTACCGCTCTCTACGACGGCATCGGCACGGGCCTGGACATGTTGTCGGCGCGGGATACGCCCATCCGCCTGCTGCTCGTGGCCTCCGACGGCTTTGAAAACCACAGTCAGATCTATACCAAGAAGAGCCAGCTCTACGAACTGGCGCGCCAGCAGCGTATTCCCCTGATCATGCTGGGCGCCCTGCTGAGCGATGTGCCGTCCCTGCGCGCGATGGCAAAAGAGTCCAATGGACTGTTCATTTACAGCCCTTACTTTCTGGAACTAAAGCAGGACTTTCTCCGCCTCCGCGACCTGCTGATGGAAAGCGCAGCGCTGGAACTGCGCGAGCGGCAAGCCGAGTGGGAAAGTGTCCGCATCGAAATAAAGGGCAAGCAGATAGAATGGCCGCTGCCCTGAGCGGCACATTTGCCCGCGCAGGCGCTGGAGGGTCGGGCTCCTCCAATGGGCAAAGTTGTACAGCGAAGCTGAGAAATTTAATGCGGACTTGCCCAACTCCCGCTGATTGCTGGTCCGTTGAAGAATGAAGCGCTCTACCTGATAGGCTACTGTTATGTCGGACTGGGGAATCTGAGGGAGGCCTCGAAGTACATAGAACGCACGTATAGAAATTATAAAGGGCCTTTTAGGATGTCGGGTCAAGCGATATGGGCGTCTGATCGCCCTCGCTTCGGCTTCCAGGGTTCCAAGTATATGACCCGCGACAGCGGGATGGTGATTGCTGGCGACGAAGACTATGCCCGCGATATCTGCAAGGCGGCGGTCTGTGGGTATCGCATCCTGTGCGAGACGGGGTTCGACGAGCGCGAGGACTGGAGTTATCAGCGCCATGGCTAGATCGATGCGCTGGGAGCGACGATGCGCTACTTCGCAGGTTCGAACTCGATCGCATCGCCGACGGTGTAGGCGACCGCGCGTACCCAATCCCCAGCGCTCCATCCCTGCGGTGGGCTTGCGAGTTCGACGACCGTGCGATCCATGTCGGGGTTGGCGGCGTCGACGATGGGTTGCCACGTGCCGTCTGATGCCCTTTCGAGGCGGGTTGAATGCAAATAGCCGGTGCGGGTCGGCAGGAAGAAGTCGAGTTCGACCTCGGACCCGCACACTGCGGCGATCCGCGCCTTTCCCAGTATCGAAGATAGGTCGAGTGTCAGTCGGTGGCTGCTCTCGGCGAGTGCGGCGACGGCGACGACGCGGTAGTTGCGGCCGGTCGACCGTATCCGCACCCGATCGCCCGTGGCGATTTGGCTGAGGCCTGTCACCTCGACAGTGGAGGTATCGCGATCGAGGGCGGTGATGGTAGCGATCTGCCGGGCGCGGGGGAAGTGGTTGCGGCGCGTGCGGGTTTGCACCGTAGCAGCACCGGTGGAGCACCACTCGCCATCGATGCATGCTGCGATACCGCCACTCAATTCGGTGCCGTCGGCATAGCGGGTTGGTTCCCGGGATTGCGGGTGCCAGTAGAGGGTGAGTTCGCGGCCGGCGCGCGTCTCTATTCGGACTCCGATGGCATCGGGATCTGAAGCGGGAACGGCTTCGGCGCGGGACAGCGTTGCTGGCCCCAGCCGTGGTTCGAACACCAGATCGAAACAACTCGTCTCTTCGCTTTCGCGCCGCCAGAGCAGGGTGCGGTAGGTGTAGCCCGATTGGTCCGGTGTGCCCATCGCCGCAGTGGCGCGTGCCGTTAGCACGCCATTGGGCGCGCGGAGCGCGTGGAGGTCGAGCTTGGCCGCCGGGTCGTGAGAACTAGTCCAGGTGCCGCGCCAGGCACCGGTCGTCTGCAATTGGGTCGGCTGGTCCATATAGGCCAGCGCCGCGTGGTCGGGGTGGGCGAGTCGGTCGAGCTGGCCGCGTTCGACACCGGGTCCGGCGGCGGTGCCGGAGAGCTTCTCCGACTCGATGCCCTGCACGGCGAATTCTCCTTCCAAACCGCGGCAGATACGCCAGTGTTCGGCTCCTCCTGCGACGCGGGCCAGATCAATCAGTGCGACACCCTGGCCATCGGTTTCGACTAGGGCGATCAATCGGCGAAAATAGATCCCGGGCCGATACCAGCGCTGCTCTACAGGGTTCCAGGCCCAACGCTCGGCTTCGACTTCGGCGACCTGCAATCCTTCGCTAGACAGGATCCGCACTAGTCGACCGCGTCCGGCGATCGCTTTGAGAAAAGGCTGAGGCGTGTCGAAGGGCAGTTCGAGCGGATGCAGGTCAGGGGCGACCGACCAGACTGAATTGTGTGTCGCCCAGTGTCCTTCCCAGCAGTGGACACTGGCCCAGGACTGCGGATAGCCCAGATCGCTTATAAACGGGCGGTCGTAGGCGTAGAGCTGGACATCCAAAAGGTCCATATGGCGGTGGTAGGGTGCGTCGCCATAGACGATGCCGGCGGCGGCGCGCTCGGGCATTTCGCCGGTGCGCAGGATGGCGATGCCGACGCCGTCGAGTACGGTATTGCCCAAAGGTTTCTGTCGGGCCGATTCAACCAGAGAGTCATCGCCCAGATATTCGTCGGCCAGGGCTTTCGTCGCAGCGGGCAGGGGTTCGAGCGGTGGGCGATCGTGCAGAGGTGTCTGCACGCCGTTGGAGCCTCCATCGCCGAAGTGGAAAGGGATTCGTCCCAGCAGTGCGAGCTCACCGGGGGCTTGGACGATACGCCGTCCGCGGCTTGAATCCAGCAGCGAGGGGAAGAGGGCTTCGGGATAGGCTTGTGGGTGGCGCTGGCGTAGCTGGCGCAGCTGATATTCGAGGGCGAAGAGTCCTCGGGTATGGGTATCGTTGTAGCCGCCGGTGGCTTCGGGCGGGGTGCCGCAGGGGAAGAAGTCATTGGTGCCAAACCCACGCAGTTTTTCCGGGCCGCGATCATAGAGCCATTCCAGTGCGTCCTGGGCATCGGGCCGGTCGAGTCCGCGGATCAGGGTCAGTGCTCCTTCGCTGACGCGCGGTAAGTTGCTGAGGCCGCCTCCGTCGAGCAGGCACTGTAGCAGCGAGGCGAGCATTTCTTCGATCAGGTAGACGGCATCCGCTGGTCGCGCGATCGCCAGACCCAACGCCTGTGCCCGGGCGACCAGCTCGCGGTCTTCTTTGAGCCAAGGCCAGAGCGTGTCGTAGGCCAGGGCTAGCGAGGCGCCAATGGTCGGTATGTCGATGGCGTAGCGCAGCATACCTTTGCGGAATAGCGAGGCGATCGGGTTGGGGTCGCTGCTCCAATCGGGCTGGCCCCAGTCCCAGGCCGTTTCGACTTCTTGCGAGGGGCCGTGTCGAAACTGAGGGATCGCGGCTAGATTGAGGACCTCGCTGGCGTAGCGCAGGAGCATTATACCCAGGCGCCGGGCTATTTGCGGTTTGAATTCCATTCGCAGTAGGGAGGTCAGCTGATCGATAGGGCTGTTGTAGAGGTTGACCAGATCGCGGCGATAGGCGGCGGCAAAAAGAAAGAGATGTCCGTCGCGGTCGAAGTATCCGAAGCCATCATCGGGGTACTCGCCGCTCGAGAAATCGCCTGTCCGCAAGTCGTTACTGGGAAAGGTGGCCCGGCAGTTGGGGCACTCGGAGCGCAAGTCGGCGGGGTGCAGGTTACGGACCCAGGGGTAGTAGCCGTGGTGAGCGAAAATGGCGGTGCCGCAGCCGGGACAGCCCTGGTGGACGTTGACGTAGTGGGCGCGGGGCCCCTCGGCTTCGGGAAGCTGGCGCCAGAGGGTTGCGTCGTCCTGCTCAAGCCACCAGCGCAGGGTCTCCATATTGACCTGGCGCACCGGCGTGTCCTGGAGCGTCTGTGCGCTCTTAGTCGAGTCCCAATCGCATCCAAGCGGCCACCGGCGCGGCCACTCGGCCCCGTTGTAGCGGTTGCACTGGCGCAGCTCCTGCAGGGTGCGGACCTGGACGACGAGTGCATCGCTCTGACCGCTGCATTCGGCGCTGAGGGTATAGTCGCCGCTTGTTTGCGGAGCCCGGAGGTAGTACATGAAAGCGTCGTCGGATGGCGAGAAGCGGCGGTCGATCAGCTGGAAAGGGGCGAATTGAAGTTGGGGCTCGGGGCCTGGGGTCTGGACCGGCAGACGAAAGGAGCGGCCGGTCAGCAGCAGACGCGGTGCCCAGCAGACGCGGAGAGCAGTGAGCTTGGAATGGCTCAATGATTTTCGGTCCCGGAGCGGGTTCTGAAAACGCAATTCGCCTCGATCGTAGCAGCCTTCGCTAGCGCCCCGAGGTGCAGGGCACGGTCAGGGGAGAGAGCCAGGGTGTTGAAAGGTGAGTTACACATGATACTTAAGATAGCGTTACACGCGCCGAACTCATAGGATTAATAGCCAAAGTTTTTGCAGTCGTAGTTTCAACATTATCACAAATTACAAATCAGGAATCGTAATTTTTTTGCAGTTGCTTGCTGCCACGGCACTCATAATTAGCCTACTGTTCCATTGTATCAACATATCAAGGCTACGGATCAGATGCGGCTATGAGCCGTCACTTGCTTCCGGCTGGTTGTGTACTCTGTCATCCCATGGTTGCATCATCAGGGCAAACACGAGTGCATGAACTGGGCGATATGCTCAATAGCCTCGTAGCTTTCGGGAAGTTCGCGGACCTGAAACACATGGACCATGCCCGGCCAGACCTCGAGTTTGACTTCAACTCCATCAGATCGAGCCTTGGCCGCAACACGGACACTATCGTCACGAAGCATCTCATGCTCACCGACCTGGATCAGCAGGGGCGGGATGCCGGTGTAGGTAGCAAATACTGGCGAGGCGAGTGGATTGCGGGGATCGGCCTCCCCAAGGTAAAGCTCCGCAAAGACGGGCATGGACCGAGCACTACAGATGGGATCCTCTTCTGATCGTATGGAATCGCTGGCCAACGTCAAATCGGTACAGGCCGACAGGGGAATACCCGCTGTTGGCAGTGGCCGGCCGCGGTCTCGCAGCGCCAGCAGCGTCGCCAGGGTCAGGCCGCCACCGGCCGAATCCCCGGCAATGAAGGTTGCCGTAGCGGGCGCCGGTCCATACGGCCCGGATGCGATCATCCATTCGTGGGCGCAAATGCAATCATCAATGGAGGCTGGAAAGCGGTGCTCCGGCGCAAGCCGGTAGTCGATAAGGAGGACGGCGCACTGGGCTGCCGCCGAGATGTGGCCCGCCAGGGCAAGATAGTGTGCACCTGAACCGGATACAAAGCCGCCGCCGTGCAGATACAGAAGCCGAAGATCAGGGTCTGCGTCAGGGGCCACGACCCATTCACAGGGCATGCCATCAATCTGCGAGCGGATACATTTAATAACGCTGTTGGCAGGCGCTTGGCGTATTTCCATGCCTTTGCGCAGTGCGTCGAGGTCAAACTCGTTTCCTACGGCACCAAATGCCGGCCTCTTACGCAACTCCTGTAAGTATTCGCGACTTTCCTGTGAGGGCATTAAGGATCTCTCTCTCTATATACGACTAATGAGACGGCACGGGATCAGCATACGGTCAATATACCCTTTTCCAGGCTTGGGTTGCTCACCATATACTTTTCCACCTCATCGCGGGGCAGTGGCGCCGGGTGCAGTCATGTTGTGTGTCGCGCGATCGCCTGTCGGCACGTCTGAGTTAGGGCCATGCCCGCAGGCAAATGTAGCGCTCTCTGCTCCAGGGATAGCAGTCTGTGGCCAACTCAACAAATTGAGAGTCGATCCGGCTGTCTTGCTAAGTTGGCAACACGCTGTGTTGTCGACATGAATGCCCGTCCCTATATGGCCCAGTACTTCCAGAGATCTTCTGGAACATCATGCCGAAAGACCGGGTCGTCTCTATCCCTATGATCAAAACGGGCGATCAATGCGGTGCGTGGTGACGACCTCAGGTTGAGTGAGCCGTTATGGAAGAGGAACGCATGCCAGAGGAGGAGATCGCCAGCCTTTGCCGTGAACTCAGTGCCGCCCGTCTTGGGATTGTCGCAGAAGACGTCCCAGGTGAATCCCTCGATCTCTAGAAAGCGGCCGTCTAGATGCGATGGATGCTCGAGGAAGTATCGGTGCGCAGTATGATGACTATTCGGCCAATAGGTGAATGCACCACCTCGGGGCTCTACATCGTATAGGTACGCCGTCGCTCCAAGCATCAGCGGAAGCCATTGCCCCCCATATCCATCGATGTGGCCGGTCTGGGGTATTGTCCAGGTCTCATCCGGCTGTGGCCATTTGATCTTGGGTGTTCCATGGCCGTAGATAAACGCCCCGCCACCGAGTTGCTCCACGAAAGCGTGTAGGGTCGGATGGCGCCAGAATGCTGACTCGGGAGGATCGTATTCGTATCTATGAACACTTTTGTCGTCTTCAGGCCAAGTCTCAGGCGTCTCGAGGCTCGATCCCAATTTGTGCCAGATCTGATCTCGCCAATCATCGATAGATGCCTGATCGAACACATTCCGTAAGACGACATATCCATGGATCTTGAAGTGGTCAATCTGCTCAGCAGAGAGTAACGTAGGTGAGTCCACAGTATACTTTCCATATCAGGCCCGCTAAAGTCATGCGGGGGATTTACAGTTATTTTTAACTACGGTCAATAACGTCTTGGTAAGACGACGAATCTATCTCGTCACATAACGGGTGATTGTACTGCATCTGCGCAGTTCATCGCCCTGTATTCGGAGAGATACCGAATAGATTATGATTTTATTTTCCTCGCAGCATACAATAAAACGGCAACTAAAAACAGTTTTTAGATTGTTCTTAATTAGTGTTTGAAGTTCTTTCTCTAAGGAGAAATTTCGCGGTCTTAATTGTTTTTAATATTGTTTTCTCTAGGTGAAACAACGGCATTTAACATCCTCTTAAAAGAAGGCCGAAACATCGCATACACCGGTTTTTTCATATAACGGTTTCACCATTTACGACCCGAGTATGCGGGGTGCCGAAGGCCCCGCAGCATAAATGGATGTGTTAGAAGAAGTAGGATCTTCGTTTTTGTGCAAATACGAAATCCTATATGAATTAACGCAGTGTTGAGCCGCGAACAGATTCACCAA
>JABHFS010000120.1 GCA_018672475.1 Gemmatimonadota bacterium
CGACACCACTACGACTAGCCCAACCGACACCACTACGACTAGCCCAACCGACACCACTACGACTAGCCCAACCGACACCACTACGACTAGCCCAACCGACAACCGACAACCGACCATCAGCGGCGTACCGAGCTTGAGTTTCCACCGTGACCAGACACAAGTTCTAACCTTGGACCGCTACGTCGAAGACGACGGTCCTTTGAGCGCCTTACTCTGGAGTGCAACCCCAACCCCAACCGAGCTATTGGCCGTCGCAATCGACTCCACCCGCAAAGCAACGGTATCGGCCCTGCAGGATTCCGGACGCGGCACGATTATTTTCCGGGTCGAAGACCCCGAAGGGTTTCGCGCATTGACCGAAATACAGGTCGAAATCCTGCCCTCGCTGCCCGAACCCGAACCCAGTGATTTCGACCGCGACGGACGCATTGGTTTCAGCGATTTTTTCCGTTTCATCGACGCGCTCGGCCTGACGATCTTTCATCCCGACTGGGACCCAGCCTTCGATCTCAACGACGACGGCCAGATCACCCTCGACGACTTCTTCCTCTTCGTCGACGCTTTTGAGGCCAGTAATACAGAACAATAAAAAAGGGCTGTCTGCTAGACAGCCCCCTACATACTTGCCGATTGAAATAAAAGGCCCTCTGCCTTACTACTAGTTACTGCCCGGCGATTCGCCTAACGATCCTGAACCCGAAGGTACTCAAGCGTGCACTTGCATCGAACGAAACCCGTGCCGCCGATCGCGTCTCTGCCGCCCCTAACGTAATTCCGCCGCCTCTTAACACTCTGAACGTTCCACTTGCCGGTCCGCTCGGGTTCGTCTCGGCGACGGCTCCATACGCCCCATAGAAATCCTCTACCCATTCGGCGGTACTGCCGTGCATATCGTACAGTTCCCACGGGTTCGGTCTCTTCCCGCCAACCGGATGGGTCAGCAACTCGCTGACTACCGGCGGTACCCTTCTCGTCCAAGCGTAATCGCCCAATACCGCCTCGTCGTCGCCAAAAGACCAACGCGTCGACGTGCCCGCCCTCGCCGCGTATTCCCATTCGGCTTCACTTGGCAAGCGATAGAGCGAATCGCCTGCCGCCGCGTTGAGTGTCTGCACGAACGCCTGCGCGTCATTCCAGGCGATGTAGACCGCCGGATGGTCGCCCTGATCGATCGCGGCGGGCAAGCCCTGCCAGGGGCTACTGCCCATCACCTGCGCCCACTGCTGCTGTGTAACTTCAAACTTGCCCAAATACAAAGATTCACCGAGCGATACTTCCCTTTGTGGCCCTTCATCCCTTAGCCTCCCTTCTTCCTCCGCGGGCGAGCCCATCAAAAACGCGCCCGCCCTGATCAAGGCGAATTCCATCTGGGTACCGCCGAGTAAATCGACTGTAATCTCCAAAGCGAGCGCATTGCTGTCGTCAGGCCCGATATCCGTCGAATCGCAACGATCGGCGAAGACTTCAGAAAAAACGAAAAAGTCGGTAAAATCGACTCGACCGTCGCCATCGAGATCAAACTCGGATGATCCGTCGCGACCAAAAGCGTCACCGAAGAGAAACAGATCTGAAAAATAAACTCGACCGTCACCATCAAAATCAGCCCGACAAACATTAGAAGTGACGGCGGCGACGATGGCAAATTGAAAGGGATCGGTATCTAGGTTATCCACCGCAGTACCGTCTGCGCGCTCGCTCGCAACAGCGATCGCCAGATCCGCGGCGGCCACGGCGGAGTTGATCACAGTCGACAGCTTGAGCCGATATTCCCCGACATCTTCTACATCGGCCAATTGCAATACAAATCGCCCGCGCGTCGAAGCCGAGGTATCTTCGACGGGTACCCTACCTGCGGGTGTGCGCGAGCTGGTATCGACTTGGGCCAGGCTCAGGTCGAAGCCGCTTGGAAAATCCAGTAGAATTCGGTCTCCGGGCAACAAGGCACTAGCGGTGGTAAAAATAAGCGATAGTGCGCCGCTGCCACCGGTTTGGCGATTTTCCAATTGCACGGAATTCATGGCGACATTCCCCGTCGCAGCATGCGTGAATCCGAACACCGGTCCCCCCGATACCACCGGATCGACCTCACTGATCACGCCGGGGCCAACCCCCAACCCAAGCACATCGATCCGCACCTGGTCAGTTGAGCTAATTATCGCTGAAATATCGGCGACCACCAAATAGGACTGAGAGCTATCAGCATACAATCGCTGCCCCACCAAAACCACCTCCAATGCAACTCTATCCCCACCGTCGCCGACCGCTCCCGCGGTCACCGAAGCTTCCCCTATATCAAAGACACCATCCGCATCCGCATCCAAGACTACATCGATTCCCGTCAATTCCCCAATGCCAATTCCAGAAAGCCGCGGCAGTAATTCAAGGGCGAGTAAGGGAATATCTTCGCCAACAGCCTGTAGGGTGAAAGAGGCCAACACCACATCGGCGCCTCCCGATCCGGCCAATCCCTCAAGCGCATTTGTTAGTTGATTTCCAGCCTGCAACTGCAAACGCCCGGACAAGGAGAAACCAGCCGGAGCCTCATCGGCCAAATCGACAATATCCCCGTTCTCTCGTCGGGTATGCGCGACGACGAAAAGTTCTTTTTCTGCAACATCCGGTAAATGGAGCCCGTCGATGACCAACGACATCGCACCGGCTGCCTCATTCTCCTGCAAAGCAAAAACCATTTGTTGTTGAATTGTATCGACGGCGGCGATGACCGGGTCTGTACCCGATGGCGTCTGGCTAGCCTCGTCGACCGTCGCGCTACCAATGCCAAAGTCCGCCGGAAAGACCAAAACGATTTCATCCCCGGCCACAAGCGCTGTAGCGGTCTGCAACGACACCGTTAAACGACCTTGCAGCCCGACACCTCCGAGCAATTCCACCGCGCTCAATTCCACTCGGCCTGCCACCAATAACTCCAAGCCCGGCGGCGCCGGATCGGGATCATCTATCGTACTATTATCGTTTATCCGGGTGCGTACAACCACAGGTACTGCGCCCTGAAAGGTTGCGGGATTTTGCAAGCCATCGATCACAACCTGGTAGCGCCCCTTCGTTTCCGCCACCGCCAGTTCCAATACCACCGTCTGCCCCGCCGATTCGCCGCTCTTACTCGGGTCTACACCGCTAGGTAGAGAAGTCGCCACATCGACTGTAGTCCCAGACACACCAAAACCCAGAGGAAAATCGATAACCAACTCATCTCCTACCGCCAAGTCACTGACGACATCAAAGATAATCGTCACCTTACCCGTCTGACTCACGCGCGGGTTCTCCAGCGACACCGAGAGTATATCCACCGTGCCTGTTACCATGTGGTCGCGGCCGGACACGATTCGCACCGGCACGGCCGGCGGCACACCAGTAGCCAAACCACGACCAACGACAATATCAGTGACGTCGATTCTGAGCACATCGGTGGCGCGCACCGTCTGGTCCAAATCCGCAACGACCAAATAGTGCCTGAGCGTATCAGCTGGCAAGGTATCTATGATCGCCAGCGTCAACGCTACCCCACTCCCCTCGTCATTGACCACAGACGCCAATACGGATTGTTCACTACTGTCGACTTTACCATCAGCATTTGCATCGAAAATTAAGTCGATATTGCGCAATTCATCACCAAGCAGACCACTAAATATTGGGGTCACGCCAATCGACTGCAGCACCATACGTTCACCCTCGGCACGCAACGCAATAGCATTGAAGACCAGATCCGCCCCTCCCTTGCCCGCCAAATTCACGAGAGCATTTTTCGCGACCAGCGAATCCGCTCCGCCGACGGTCAATCCGCCGGGCATCGCCACGGTCTTGCTCAACCCTGCCTGCAATTTGTCGCTGGTGGCCTTGAGCTTGAACAGGTCGGCGAAAGGCAGTGTCAGGCTAGTCCAGATACCCAGCCCGTTCGACGCATTGAGCGAATCAGCCGGCTCGGCGTGCAAGGTATCGACCACCGCACTGGTATCTTCGGCGCTCACGGCCCTCAGGCGGATTTTCGCGGTAAAATCGGTGTCGCTCAGGCCAGCAACGTCTTGGGCTACGACAAAGACCGAATCCACGGCGAAGTTGCTGCCGGGATCAACCAATGCCGACGGTTCCCTTGCAAAAGCCAGTCTACTGGCCACGACATCAGCGCTCAAGACGATCGTCGCAAGCGTCAGATCCACCCCCCCGGGCTCGTCATCGACCATTAAGGTAAACTCTTCGCCGTCGGTGGTCGCATTGTAGAGCAGTGAATTTCCGGCAAAACTGGCCCTGCCGTTTACCAATGTCTTGAGCGTCGCCCCACCTATAGTGCCAGAGCCCGAACTTATGCTGGCAATTACCGTCTCGGCAAAATCCTTGTCTGTATTGCCATAAATATCCTGTGACTCCGCAACAGGCTGGGTCGAAAAAACCTCGCCGCTTACCACTTCATCCGTCCCATCAACCACCGCCGTATCCCGCGGTGCCGTGGTAAACGCCAATTTAGTCGCGGTGACCTCGATCTCAACTTTATTGGTATCATTGGCCTCCAGCGCCACCCCCCGATAACCATCCGTGACATGCACGCCGCCGGCGGCTAAGCCCACCTTGAACGAGTGTTTGTCACCAACGAGGGTATCCACCTTGACCTTGACCAGATAGAAGCTCTCCGTGCCGTCAACGGGTGTATGCGGCGAGCTCAGTGCCAATTTGAAGGTTGTGCCAATACCTATCGATGTCCCGGGCAACCAGGCTAGTAGCGTATCGGCGGCCGGGTTCAGGATCGAATCCGCACTGACATAGAGCGCGACCGTATCAATACTACTGGCGGCCATTCCCGTCGCGGTCGTCAGATCAGAAAGCGTCAATGCCAATGTGTCGAGCGAACCACTGCCATTGCCCACCATACCGAGGCCAAAAAACTTGGCGCTGCCAAGAGGCGGCAGACTGATCGTCCCAACAGGCCCGAACGAGCGCATGGATTCGTAAAGCGTCGCGTTTAGGTAAACCACATTGCTCTCGGCACTGTTGCCAGTCGCCACGTCGAGATCCAGGTCGCCGTCCCAATCGGCCACGGCCAACGCCCTAGTATCGTCTGAGCCTGTGCCAAAATTCTTGGCGGTGGAGAAGGTCCCCGTGCCACTGTTGATATAGGCCGCATTCTGACCGGTGCGATTGCCCGCCCACACGTCGAGATCACCGTCCCCGTCGATATCGCCAAAGTGCACGGCTTCCGTAAGCCCAGATCCAAGACCAAAAGTGTTGCCGTCGGCAAGCGCGTATTTTCCTGTGCCGTCATTGAGGTAGACGACATTCGACGCCCCTTCGAGCGCCACCGCAATATCCGCATCGCCGTCGGCATCCACATCTCCTACATCGAGATGATTGGTCATACTGGCGTTGACGCCGAAATGCGACGAATCATCAATGGCGTATTTGCCGATACCGTCGTTGAGATAAACCACGTCCTGCACGGAAATACCGGCCACCGCCAGGTCTAGGTCGCCGTCTATATCGACATCGACGAAGGCCATACCATGCGTAGTCGCGGTAGTTAGGCCGACCTTCGACGTATCCCCCTGGGCAAATTTCCCTAGACCATTATTGAGGTAGATGAAATCATCGGCGGCATTATTACCCACGGCGAGATCCAAGTGCCCATCGCCGTTGACGTCGCCAAAGGCCAAAGCTCTCGTCGCACTTGACGCCGGTCCGACAATCGAAGTATCGGAAAACGCAAATATTCCCGAACCATTATTTAAATGGACAAAATTCTGACCGCCATTGTCACCGGTCGCCACGTCGAGGTCCCCATCATGGTCGACATCGCCAAAAGCGACAGAATTTGTAGCCCCCGAGCTCAACCCCACATTCGACGATTCGGCGCCAAAGGAAGGGCTCGCGTCGCCGTCCAGCCAGACCGCGTCCTGCCCACCAGTATTGCCCACCAGCAAATCCAAATCACCGTCGCCATCGGCATCGCCCACCGCCAGGTCCAAGGTCGCGTCGCTGCCCGTGCCGAGGCTCCTTCCCAATGAAGGAAATACTGCAGGTCCGACCCCCGCCGCTGTCCGAAAAGTCCATACCTGCGGTAAGCTGAAGCGCACCCCGTCAACGCTGACTAGCGTATCGGTAAAAACCGCCATCACCTTTTCGCCAGGTTTGAATTCTACCGTCGGGTCAAAAACCAACGAGGTCGTATTGCCGCCGCTGTGCGCACCGGCCTTTTTTCCCGTCTGCATCCCGTAGACAGCGAAATTGGTGTCGACCGCCGCCACAAGTGCCCGGCTCATAACACCGGCCAGCACCGTGTCTCTTGGTGCGTTGTGTCGATGTGCGGCCGGTTTTAGCGTATCAGCCCAGACCCGGGCGTTTAGCTTGCGCACCCGGTTGTTGCTGGAGTCGGCGATATAGAGATTTCCCTTCGCATCGAAGTCGACGCCCTGGGGATCCCACAACTGCGCCTTGCCGCCTTGGATGTCGTCGCCGTTATAGCCGTTGGTCCCCGTCCCGGCGACCGTGTTGATGATCTGGGTCAGCCCGTCGACGACGCGTATACGCTGATTCGCTTCATCGGCGATCACGATATCCCCGCCTGCCGTCACGCGGACGCCATAGGGGTGGTTTAGGGTCGCGGAAGTCGCCGCCCCCTTATCACCGGAGAAACTCGCGGCCCCCGTCCCGGCCACCGTCGTGATTATCCCCGTCGTGCCGTCGATCTTGCGAATCTTATTGTTCTGCGCATCGGCGATATAAATATTGTTTGTCGAATCGACAAAAACATCGAAAGGGCCGTAGAGGGACGCTAAAGTCGCGGCACCGCCATCGCCCGCTGCCCCGTTACTGCCGAGCGTCCCCGCCACCGTCGTCAGGTTCCCGTTCGCCTTATCCAGTTTGCGGATCGCGTGGTTGCCCCAGTCGGCGATATAGAGATCGCCGTTGGGAGTGCCCCAAATACCATTGGGCGAAGTTAGCCGGGCGGAGGTCGCCGTACTACCATCACCGGTCGTTCCCGAGATACTCGCGACACCGGCCACGGTCGACATGATTCCCGATATATTGACCTTGCGGATAATATGATTTCCGGTATCGGCGATAAAAACATCACCGGTACTGTCAACCCACACGCCTTTGGGGGTGTTGAGTTGAGCGGCCGTCGCGGTCCCATCGCCGTTATAGCCGGCCGCACCCGTCCCAGCGTACGTAGTTATAATGCCGGATATATCAATCTTGCGGATAACATTATTGTCGGAATCGGCAATGTAGATATTGCCGTCTTTATCCAACGAGATCTTATGCGGCTTATTAACACTGGCGGCCATCACTGCAAAGCCATCGCCGAGATAAGAGCCGTTGCCGTTACCAGTGACTGTCGATATGAGTTGGGCCTCGCCGGCACCGACCAACAAAAACCAAGCGCCCAATCCCCATCTCCACCAATTATTTTTTTTTGTCTGTTGCATCGCCCTATCCGGGGAATACGTCCTGAAAAGTTCTGCTAAGCTTATTATACAGTGAATAATACAATCGGACTGTGCGTCAGATCAACCTGGCTGTAATAGCATTGGGCCAAGAATTTGCGGCCTGTGCCGATAAATAGGGTAGGCCGCTCCCCCCTTTTTATGGTATTTTCATATAGGCGCCCGTTTACCCTAACGTTCGGATTCAACTATTATGCAAGTTTTACGACTTCCATTGCTCGCCTTTTTACTCGGCCTATATTGTTGCCAACACGCTTCAGCCCAAGCCCCACCGGCCACAACCACCAAAAAAAAGTTTGATCCGCCGCGGATCCTCGCCGTCCTCCGCCCCAACGATACCGGCGAATTGCGCCCCGGTGACGGCGGTCAGCGCCTATACTATATAGACAAGGGCCAGGAAGTCAGCATTAATCGCGGGGACATACTCAATGTCTACCGCGAAAAGAAGGTCCACCCCTCCCTGGCGCGCGGCATGCGAATCTTTATCGGCACGATAACCATCACCGAGTCGCAAAACGGCTCTTCGATGGGGACTTTTGCCAAAGGCGAAAGAATCAACCTGCCTATAATAAAGTTCAAGGTACCGCTCAAGGGCGATCTCGTCGTGCCGCGGCTGATCATCGATTCGGGCGTGCTGTTTAATCCGGGCGATTTCTCCCTCGCCGCTAACGCGGGTGCCGAGTTCACCAAAGTGGCTCAATTCATTGAGAATTTCTCCCCCGGCAAAATTATTATCGAAGGACACACCGACTCCGACGGCGACGACACGAATAATCAAACCCTCTCCAATAAACGCGCCAACGAAGTCGTCAAATTCCTAATCAACACCTACCCCTTCATCACCGACGGCATGATGGAGGCCAGGGGCTACGGCGAAAACCAACCGATCGTGCCCAACGACACCCCCGAAAACAAAAAACTTAACCGGCGTATCGAAGTGATCGTCTGGGAGTAAACCCATTGTCCTAGCCCCGGCCAGCCCCTACATTTAGGCGGTGCACATCCCACCTAGGAGAAGCTTCCATGCCGTCTAACCGCCTGTTGTTGGCCATCCTGCTCTGTAGCCCGAGCCTGTTATCGTCCGACCTCTCCGCACAAGAACGCCCACCGACCCCCGTTATCGTCGCCGAAGTCCTCACAAAACCCTTTGCCGAGGAGTTTTCAGTTCTCGGCCGCATCCAACCGCGGCGCGCAAGCCTGGTCGCCACCGAGACCGAAGGACTCACCGTGCAACGGTTTATCGATTCCGGACAGACCGTAAAACGCGGTGACCCCCTATTCTTGCTCAAAAACGATGAACTCGCCGCCGCCCTCGCCGAGGCAGAAGCCGATTTCGCGCTGCGGCAGGCGAACCACCGCCAGAGCATCAAGCTGCGCGAAACCGACACCGTCTCCGAACAGGCCCTGCGCGATGACGCCTATGAACTCGCCCGCGCCCGTGCCAAATTAAGCGGGCTCAAGGCGCAAGTCGACAATCTCTCGATCCGCGCCCCTTTCCCCGGACACATCATCCAAACCTTCACTTCGGTAGGTCAATGGGTGTCCCGCGGCGGTGATATCGCACGGGTCATATACACCGATACTGTCCGTGTCTATGTAAATGTTCCCGAACAACACGTTTCGCACTTGCAACTGGGCGCCGAAACCGAAATTTCCGTCGATGCCCTCGGCGGGGCACCCGTAAAGGGCCGTATTATCGCCATTCTCGCCGAAGGCTACCAGGAATCGCGCACGTTCCCCGTCATCGTTCAGACGGCCAACCCCGACGGCATGATGCGCAGCAATATGTCGGCTCGGGTACAATTCCGCATCGCCAAGGAACGGGAATCCATACTCGTGCACAAAGACGCCTTAGTCTCCGGCCCAATGGGCCAGGTGGTCTATCTTGCACGCGACGGCAAAGCGATTAGCCGCCCCGTTCAAACTGGCCTCGCCCACCAGGGTTTTGTCGCGGTGAGTGGTGACTTGCAAGCCGGCGATCTAGCAGTCGTCCGCGGCAACGAACGACTGCGGGACGGCCAAGCCATCCGCATTATCCGCAAACACCAATAACGGATCCGCCATGAAAATCGTCGACTCCGCTATTAAAAAACCGGTAAGCGTTATCGTCGGAGTGCTCTTTATCGCGCTCTTCGGCCTGCTATCGCTTTTCCGCATCCCCGTCCAGCTCACCCCCGACGTCGATCGCCCGATCATCACCGTCACCACCCTCTGGCCAGGCGCGAGCCCAGAGGAAATCGAGCAGGAGATCATCCAGCGCCAGGAAGAACAGCTCAAGAGCGTCGAGGGCTTGGTGCAGATGACCAGCGACAGCAATGACAGCCGCGGGGTCGTGACCCTCGAATTCAGTGTCGGCATCGACCCCGACGCCGTACTGCTCAAAGTCTCCAACAAGCTCAACCAGGTCTTCGGCTACCCGCTCGACGCCGAACGCCCAGTAATCTCGGCCGGGGGCACAGGGCCGGGCGGCGCCATCACCTGGCTTATTCTCGATGCATTGCCCGATCACGACGAACTCGATGTCGAACTCTACCGCGACTTCGCCGAAGACGTAATCAAGACCGCCATCGAACGCGTGCCCGGCGTCGCCCAGAGCAGCGTCTACGGCGGTTATGACCGCGAATTACAGGTCATCGTCGACCCGCAAGCGCTGGCCGCCCGCCAGCTCACCGTACAAGACATGACTACAGCCCTCACCCGCGAGAACGCCAATATCAGCGCCGGTGCCTTTGATGAGGGCAAGCGCCGCTATATAGTGCGCACCGTCGGCCAATTCCACGATCCGACCGACGTCGAAAAGGTCGTCATCCGCGGCGGCGATGGCACGCGGGTCACCATTGACGAGATCGCGCGTACCAAACTCGGTTATGTGCGCGCAGGGGCCGCCGTACGCCAGAAGGGCCGCCCCGCCATCGCGATCAACGCCCAGCGCGAAACCGGCGCCAACGTACTCGAAGTGATGGACGGCATTCGCCAAACGATAGACGAACTCAACAGCGGCCCACTCGCCCGTGAAAATCTCTTTCTCAAACAGGTCTACGACGAGACCGACTATATTAAGAGCGCTATCGGCCTAGTGCGCTCCAATATCCTCGTCGGCGGCGGCTTAGCTGTCGCGGTACTGTTTGCCTTCTTACGCAGCTTCAGTACCGTCGCCATTATCGCCACTGCCATCCCGATCTCGATCGTCGGCACTTTTTTAGCGATGTCGCTTTTGGGCCGCAACATAAACGTGATCAGCCTGGCGGGCATGAGCTTCGCCATCGGCATGGTCGTCGACAACGCCATCGTCGCGCTCGAAAATATCTTCCGCCACCGCCAACAAGGAAAATCCCGCGCCCAAGCCGCTTTTGACGGGGCTTCGGAGGTATGGGGGGCGCTGCTGGCCAGCACGCTGACCACCGTCGCGATCTTCCTACCGATCGTATTCATCGAAGACGAAGCCGGCCAACTTTTCCGCGATATCGCCATCGCCGTCTCTTGCTCCGTGGTACTCAGCCTGGTCGTCGCCGTATCGGTCATTCCCAGCCTCGCCAACAAGATTCTCGGTGGCAAGCAGAAAAGTGATTCACCTTTAGATGCTATTGGCAATCACGTCCGCTCGTTTATCGCCAATAGCGTCTTTCGCATCAGCGGCAGCACCGGTTTGCGCTTGGGTGTGGTAATCGTGCTGATCGGCCTGTCGTTAGGTATCGCCTGGGCTTTCCTGCCCAAATCCGAATACCTGCCCACCGGCAACCGCAACTTGGTCTTTGGCATCATTCTGCCGCCACCGGGTTATAACCTCGACGAGCTAATCCAGATCGGGCAGACGATCGAAGACGTATTGCGCCCCCACTGGGAAGCCGCCGAAACCCCCGACAGCCCGCAAGCGCAAAACCTGGAAGGCCCAGCGGTCGACAATATGTTTTTTGTCGCCTTTGGCCGTTCGGCCTTTATGGGGGTGAGCTCCGCCGATCCGGACCGGGTCAAAGAGTTGATCCCCATTATCCAAGGCCCGGTCTTCGGCGGCGTGCCCGGTACTTTCGCCATCGTGCAACAATCGAGCCTTTTCCAACGCGGCGGCGGCAGCGGCCGCGCCATCGACATCGAGATAACCGGCCCCGACCTCGGCCGCCTTATCGGCTTGGGAGGCCGCATCTTCGGCCAAGTCAGCCAAGTTGTGCCCGGTGCCCAGTCCCGTCCAATTCCTAGCCTCGACCTGGGCAACCCAGAGGTCCGTATCCACCCAGACCGTGTCCGCGCCGCCGACTTGGGGCTTACCGCTCGGGGTATTGGCTTGACGGTAAACGCGCTAATGGATGGGGCCCTGATCGGCGGCTACCAGCATCAGGGTGAGGAAATCGACCTCGTCTTACGTGGTGAAGATGACTGGTTCCGCACCCAAGATATCGGCGCTCTGCCCATTTATACACCGCGCGGCCAAGTCGTCCCACTCAACGGAGTAGCGCGCATCGAAGTGACCACCGGCCCCGAGCAAATCAGCCACAAGGAGCGCAGCCGCGCGATTACCATCCAGGTGATCCCGCCAGAAACCGTCGCGCTGGAAACCGCGCTCGACGACATACAGACCCAGATTATCCAACCGCTGAACGATTCTGGCGAATTGCGCCCCCCCTATGCGATCCGGCTCTCTGGATCCGCCGACGACCTCAAACGCACCCGCGAAGCCCTGCAGTGGAATTTTCTCCTGGCCCTGGTCATCACCTACCTGCTGCTGGCCTCGCTCTTTGAAAGTTTCCTCTTCCCCTTCGTCATTATGCTCAGCGTACCGCCCGCCCTGGCCGGCGGTATCCTTGGGTTAGAAGTCGTCAATATGACCCTAGCCTACCAGCCTCTCGATATCCTCACCATGCTCGGCTTCGTCATCCTAATCGGCGTAGTCGTCAATAACGCCATCCTCATCGTGCATCAAACGCTCAATGTCCTGCGCGAAACCCCCGAGCTACCCGCAAAGGAGGCCATTCGCGACGCCGTATCCAGCCGCGTGCGTCCGATCTTTATGTCGGTAGTCACCAGCGCCCTCGGCATGTTACCGCTGGTCATATTTCCCGGAGCCGGCTCCGAACTCTATCGCGGCTTGGGCAGCGTAGTTATCGGCGGGTTGTTAATGTCGACTCTATTTACCCTATTTCTGGTGCCGACCTTCCTCAGCCTAGCGATGGATATTAAAGCCTGGAGCAACCGTAGCAAAATAGCTAAGGCATAAAAAAAACCGGCCCCGTAATCGGGGCCGGTTTAATCTTTTTAACACACTACGCGGCTAAAAAACCAGATTCAATCGCAGCGCGGGTACCGTATCTTCCCGCCCCTGTAAGGCCCCCAGTTCCATGCTCGCCTGCATACCCGATGCATTGATTGCACTCACCTGATCGCGCAAATTTGTCAGCGAAGAAATCTTGATCCATACAGAGATCGGCACCCAACCGGCCGCCCCGTCTTCTCCCGTGGCAAAGGCCGTACCCGCAGCAAGCGCGGTCAACCCCAGTAACGCCAAGCCCTGCTTGTTTTGCCCAATATAAAAATAGCCCGCGCCCGGCACGACGGCTTCAAGCACATAGGCGACAAGAGCGGATTTTTGCGGTTGGAAAGCAGCGCGACGCGGCTGGATTCGGTATTCACCTAGCTCGCGCAACGAACGAAAGTCATTTAGCCCGTAGGTAGCCGGTCGTTCCTGCAGCGCACCAACGACCTCAACGACTTCGACCGACTCTTCCGCCTGCGCCACGACGCGAAATGAGCGCACGCGCCCGTCGGCAAATACCGCTTCTCCCCACACTTCATCATCCTGCAACTTCTGCAATAGCTCCCGCACTTGTTCGACTTCCATTGCCGCCCCGGCAATCTGCGCCTGAACGAGCAAGACCACCAGTGCCAACAACGCCCTTTGCAGCATCTTCAAACCTCGTTTGAAATCGTTGATTTAAAAGGAGATCGGATCTTTTTTTCAATCTACAAGTCCCGCCATTATATGTCAAGAAGGCATCGGGAATCTAAAGACTGGAGCCTCGGGCCAAACTGCCGATAATCATATTATTGGAGCACTGCGCGGATCACGTGTAGCCTCATGCTCCTCAGGACAGGGACGTCGAAAAAAAACCCCACAAGGATGTGGGGGCTTTTTTTTGCCTTTATCACCATCAACACAATTGCCCCCCTCGACATCAGTCCCTATTTTCAACCCCGATATGAAGAAACTACTCGAAGAAACGATCGCCGCGACTCGGGAAGCCGGTGCCCTGACCCTGCAGTATTTCGGCGGCCAATACGAGATCGAAGACAAGGGCAACGGCGACCCACTGACCACCGCCGACCTCGCCGCTGACGCCTACCTCAAAAAAGCTCTATTGGCCCTTCGCCCCGACTGCGGCTGGCTGTCAGAAGAGACTGTTGACGACCATCAACGCCTCGAAAGAGAGGCGGTCTGGATTGTCGACCCGATCGATGGCACACGTGAATTCGTTGAGGGCCTACCCGAGTATGTAGTCGCCGTGGCGCTCGTCGAGGCCGGCGCACCGACCCTTGCCGTTATTTTCAACCCCGCCCAGGACCAATTATACGCGGCGATAAAAGACGGTGGCACCTTCCTCAACGGCCAACGCGTATTCTGCAGTGAACTGCAAACCCTGGACAAGGCCGTAGCGACCGTCAGCCGCAGCGAGGTCAAACGCGGCGAAATCGACGCCTACAAGCCTCACCTCGGCGAAATCCGCCCCGTCGGCAGCGTCGCCTATAAATTGGCGTTGGCCGCGGCTGGAGCCTGCGACCTCAATTTCAGCGTGCAACCCAAGAACGAGTGGGATATCTGCGCGGGCGACCTACTCGTCCGTGAGGCCGGCGGCCATATGCTCGAACGCAGCGGCCAGGTGCGCACATACAATCAAAGGGATCCATTAATAAACGGCGGTCTGGCCGCCGGCAATGAGGACTTGGTCGCGCAAATTCTCCATCATATGCAGGAGCAAGGCTAATGGCCTCGGCCAAAGCAGCAGCGATATTTATAGAAGAATACGGCGTACTGCTCGAATTGAGCGGCGCCAATTCCTTTCGCGTCCGCGCCTATACCAATGCCGTGCGCATCCTGGAAATGCTGGAAACCCCACTCGATGCCCTAATCGCCGCCGGCACTCTGGGCGAGGTCAAAGGCATCGGCAAGAGTGTCGGCGAACTGGTGCTTGAATTCGCCGACACGGGCACCGCCACAGCCTATGAAGAGTTGCGGGCATCGGTGCCCGACGGCCTGCTCGATATGTTACGGGTCCCCGGCCTCGGCCCACGCAAAATCATCGCCATCCGAGAGGCGCTGGGCATTGAAGACCTCGACGCCCTGGCGCTGGCATGCGGAGACGGTAAACTCGCCGAGCTCAAGGGTTTTGGCAAAAAAACCCAGCAGAACATTCTCAAGGGCATCGAGTATATCCGCGCGCACCAGGGCCGTTTTCGCGCCGATGTCGCACGCGAGAGCACGCAAACGCTCTTCGACACATTGCAGGCGCTGCCGCAAACCCAGTGCATTGAAGTCGCCGGATCGCTACGGCGGGCGAAAGAGACGGTCAAAGACGTCGATTTTGTCGTCAGTGCCAACGAACCGCAAGTCATTTCCGACGCCTTCGTCGCGCACCCAGCCGTAGCCGAGATCACGGCCCAGGGCGAAACCAAATCCTCCGTGCGGCTCAACAACGGGATACAAGTCGACTTACGGGTCGTCACCTACGACGAATTCCCCTATATCCTCCACCACTTCACCGGCAGCAAGGAACACAATGTCGCCCTAAGGGCCAGAGCCCAGCGACAAGGGCTCAAGATCAACGAATACGGCCTATACCGTGGTGAAGAACGCATTGAATGCGTCGATGAGACAGCATTTTTTGCTGCCATGGGCCTGGCCTATATCCCGCCAGAACTGCGCGAAGGGCTCGGGGAGATCGAGGCCGCCGCAGAAAACGCGCTGCCCGAATTGCTCACCGCAGCCGATATTCGCGGCATGCTCCACGTGCACTCGACTTATTCGGACGGCGCCGATTCCATAGAGGCAATGGCTCTTGCCGTGCGGGAACGCGGCTACGACTACTTAGGCATGGCCGACCACAGCCAGGCTGCCGCATATGCTGGCGGCCTCAACGTCGACGCGGTCAAGCGCCAGTGGGACGAAATCGACCGACTCAACGAAAAGCTCGCCCCCTTCCGCATTTTTAAAGGCATAGAATCAGACATCCTCGGTGACGGTTCATTGGACTACACCGACGATATACTTGAACAATTCGAGTATATCGTCGTCTCGGTGCACTCGCAATTCAACCTCGACCGTGCAAAAATGACCGCCCGCATAATCCGCGCCATCGAACACCCTTGCGCGACGATCGTCGGGCACTTGACCGGCCGCCTGCTGCTCGACCGCGAAGGGTACGACGTCGATGTCGACCAGATCATCGAAGCGGCTGCCCGCTGTGGGGTTGCCATCGAGATCAACGCACACCCGGCCCGTCTCGACATTGACTGGCGCCACGTCAAAAAAGCCCGCGACCACGGTGTGCAAATCACCGTCAACACCGATGCCCACAGCACCGGTGGCCTCGACAACCTCCCCTATGGCATCGGCATAGCCCGCAAGGGCTGGCTGCGCGCCAAAGACGTGCCAAACGCGCTCGACTGCGAGACCATTGCCACCTGGTTCCAAAGCTGAGGGCATCCCCCGGCTCATCGCCATCGCCGGTCCGTCCTGCTCCGGCAAGACGACCCTAGCCCGCGCATTGCTCACGTTCTTACACGGCTCCGCGACAGTTCTTTCCATGGATTCCTACTACCGCGATCTTTCTCCGCTTTCCCCGACCGAAAAAGCCAATTTCAATTTCGACAACCCCGAAGCCCTCGACTACCCTCTACTCTCCCGCGACTTAGGGCTGCTATCAGCGGGTCACCCTGTCACAATCCCGGTCTACGACTTTGCGACTCATGCCCGTCAAGCAACAACAGAACACATCGAACCGACTATCTTTATAATTGTCGAAGGCCTCTTCGCCCTTTACTGGCCTGAGATTAACACCCTGTATAGCTTGCGAATTTTCATTGATACTGATGACACTACATGTCTCAACCGTCGTATAGCAAGAGACGCAGCTGAACGGGGACGTTCCGCTAGGACTATCCACACACAATACATAGAGCACGTAAGACCGATGTATGATAGGTTTATAAAACCAACCTCTCACAACGCTGACTTACACCTCGATGGGAATAGTTTAATTTCAAAGCAAACTCGTGGAATAGTGCAATGGATAGGCAATAACCTGCCTAAATACTAATTTCGTAATATAAAAACATCTCCTTCACATAAGCGCCTCTTTAACCATTTTCACCAACCATTAAACTTACTCTTGTTAAAGTCATATTTTCTTTATATTTAGGTTATAGTCACATCCTAAAGTGAGTTCTATGCCTTATTATTGTCGAAATATAGCTATAATATTTATCAAATCACGTGATGAGGGAGCAGATGATACGATGGCAAAACCCTATGACAATGAAGAGTTATTCGCCCCAATAACCCACCTAACAAATCGATATAATGGAGATACCAAGACGATGAAAGGCTCAGAATGAAAGGGGTCATATTTGATCTTGTCGAAGAGTTCATCATTGAAATATCAGATGAAGAAACATTCGAGGAGATATTCAGTGATTGCAATTTCATAACCGAGGAGCCATTTGTTGGCCCAGGGACCTACCCGGATGAGGATCTGATGGAATTGCTGAACAAAGCGATTACTAAACTCGACATTCCCCTCCCCGACGCATTGAGATCATTTGGCAAATGGTCTTTTCCTAACCTTGTAAAAAAAATCCCACCTTCCTTTGTTGATTTTGAGCATCCCAAGACTTTTCTAATGACAGTCGAAAACATAGTGCATGTAGAAGTCCGTAAGCTTTATATTGACGCCAATCCACCGCGTTTCGATTTCGAAGACAATCACCCTGACCATCTAGTCATTAATTATGAGTCCAGTCGCAGACTATATGATCTTATGGATGGCTTAATCGAGGGCGTCGGCGAGTATTTTAACTCACCGATTAAATATAGCCGTGAAATAGCCGAGCGAGATGGCGGAGAAATCTGTAAATACCATCTGACTTTCGCTACAGGAGCCTGAGTCATGGATCCAGTCGTAGCAGATAAGCGCCTCACCCGATATAAAACTAAGCTAGACGCAGTAGAAAAAATATTAGAAGACAAAAGCCGCGAACTCTTTTTGGCCAACCAGGAAGAACAGAAGGCCAATGCCTACTTGCAGAATATCATTCGCTCTATGCAATCGTGTCTTATCGTCACCGACGCCCAATGCACAATCCAAGTCGTTAACCAGGCGACGCTTGAACTTCTGGGCTACGAACTACAGGATATAGAAGGCAAGTCACTATCGATACTGAATGTCGAAGGTGACTCGATCGATCTAACCAATATTGAAGCCCTATCGAGTATTGACACCTTGGTCAGACAGGAGATAAAATACAGGGCTAAGAACGGCGAGAAAGTCCCCGTGCTCTTTTCCAGTTCCGCCATGTACGATGCAGAGGATCAACTCAACGGTATTGTTTGCGTCGCGCTAGATCTCTCCACCTACAAAATGTTAGAAAATCAGCTCCTTCAGTCTGAAAAGATGGCTTCTATCGGCCAGTTAGCCGCTGGAGTGGCCCATGAAATTAACAATCCAATGGGGTTCATTTTCTCTAACCTCGGGACATTAAGCGAGTATGTAGAAGACATTCTAGTCCTACTTGAAACCTATAAAAGCCTAGAGGAATCGGTCGCGAAGAGTGATCTAGAAAATGCACAAGCTCAACTTACTAAATTAAAACAAACCAAAAAGGAACTTGATCTTGGCTACCTGCTGGGCGATATCAAGGAACTAATCGAAGAATCGCACGAAGGAGCTAACCGGGTACGCAAGATAGTCCTCAATCTCAAGGAATTCTCCCATTCGGGGCAAGGTGATAAAACATTCGCAAATATCAATGCAGGCCTTGATAGCACCATAAACATCGTCTGGAATGAGCTCAAGTATAAAGTCACTCTGGACAAGGACTACGGCGACATTCCCGAAGTACTTTGCCACGCACAGGAAATCAACCAAGTATTTATGAATCTCCTAGTTAACGCCGGACACGCAATCAAAGAACAAGGTGAAATAAAAATCCGCACCTATGAAGAAGAAAACTATATCTGCGTCTCTATCGCTGATTCTGGGGAAGGCATGCCCCCAGATGTGCAGAGACGTATTTTTGAACCCTTTTTCACCACCAAAAAAATCGGCGAGGGCACGGGGTTAGGCTTAAGCATGAGCTACCAGATCGTGGCTGATAAACACGGCGGCGAATTACAAGTCGAAAGCGAGATTGACGTAGGCACTGTCTTCATTATGAAACTGCCCAAAGTTAGCAACGAGATCTAAAGGCTCTTCACCAAGACTTAGGATTTATCTTACGTGCTTTCTTTCCGCGATCTCTCCATAAAGCGAAAGCTTACTATTTCTGGCGTAGCGACGAGTATCGTCGTCTTACTCCTTGCAAGTATAACCTTTGCAACCTATGAACTATTGACCTACCGCGAAGCGACCATTTCCAGTCTTAAATCCACCGCGTTCGTCATGGGCACCAACTGTACCGTCACCCTCAGCTTTGAAGACAAGAATGCCGCCGAACTCCTGCTTGGTTCACTCTCAAGCGTCCCAGCCATATCAGCAGCCGGAGTCTATGATGTGCAGGGGAAACTCTTCAGTCAATATTTGCGAGACAACGATTCCGCGTTATTACCCCCGACCCCTCAAGCAGATGGCCACTACTTCGCAAACAGTGATCTCCTAATCTTCCACCCCATCGTATACGACGAAGAACGACTCGGTACAATCTTCCTTCGTTCAGACACTGAAGCACTAAATACCCGACTGCGCAATGGAGGACTCTTAGCTTTGTTAGTCATGGCCTTTTCATCACTATTAGCCTACGCCTTGTCGTCAAAGCTACAAGCCCTAGTATCCGAACCAATCGCACAACTCGCCCATACGGCACGTGTGATTTCGAACCAACGCGATTACACTTTGCGCGCGAAATTAATCAACCAAGACGAGACCGGTCGATTAGTCGAGGCCTTTAACCAAATGCTCGAAGAGTTGCAGCACGAAATGGCCCAACGTCAACAGGCTCAAGAGCGAATCTCTATCCTCGCCCGTTTCCCCGACGAAAACCCGAACCCGATAATGCGAGTCACCCGAAATGGGCTAGTCGTATATGCCAATCTCTCAGCTTCACCATTATTAGCACACTGGCAAATTGAGGTTGGTGACCAATTACCCAGCGAATGGATCCAAAGAGTGACTTCCGCATTTACAGTAGATGATAGCGAGGAATCAGAATTAATAATCGACGAAGATCAAATCTTATCACTAATCCTCACCCCAGTAAGCGAACACGACTACCTTAATATTTACGGTCGTAATATTACAAATCGACGGCAAGCCGAAAATGCCCTACGACAAAGCAATGACGAACTAGAACTAGCTCATCGTAAAATGCAGGAACAACAAGCACAAATGCTCCAATCGGAGAAAATGGCCTCCATCGGTCAATTAGCTGCAGGTGTAGCCCACGAGCTCAACAATCCTGTCGCTTTTATATTCAGCAACTTCTCTACCCTTGAGCAGTATATCCAAGATTTGTCTTTATTATTCGCCTCATACAACTCGCTTGAGGAACACATAGAACAAAACGACGATGTCAATATCAAAGCAACTCGAGACAAGATCAGGCAGCAAAAAGAGGACTATGACCTCAGTTTTCTCCTTAGCGATATCGATGAATTGATCGCCGAATCACGCGTCGGCGTTGAACGAGTGCGCAATATAGTTCTCGACCTTAAAGACTTCTCTCATGTGGACAAAAACCAACAGATGTCGGTTAACCTCAACGAGAGCCTAACAAGCACACTCAACATCGTACAGGGCGAATTGGCAAAGAAAGCAGAAGTATTGCTAGAATTTGGCAACGTTCCCGTTGTTCTATGTTATCCCCGTGAACTCAACCAGGCTCTTATGAGCATGATACTAAATGCCGCTCAGGCCATTGAAGAACGAGGCGAAATTAAAATTCGAA
The DNA here is from genome assembly GCA_018672475.1 of Gemmatimonadota bacterium. Lineage (GTDB taxonomy): Bacteria > Latescibacterota > UBA2968 > UBA8231 > UBA8231. Next base: position 20,598 of record JABHFS010000120.1, read on the forward strand.
CCTACCAGGACAATGGGTTCGCCTGCATCGACATCTCCGACGATGGAATAGGTATTTCGTCCGAAATACAAAAGCGAATCTTTGAACCCTTCTTTACCACCAAAGACGTAGGCAGTGGAACTGGCATGGGCTTAACCGTCGCCTACAATACGATCGTGACGCAGCACAGAGGCCAATTATTGGTCAACAGTAAAGAAGGCAAAGGCACAACTTTTACCGCCAAAATACCATTGTAAGGAGTTATATCCATCGCTACTTCTGAAAAAAAGCCATACTCTTTGTCGACGACGAACGCAGCGTGCTCTCTTCCCTTCTATGCCGCTTTGGGCAAAGAGAACTGGAACCTGCTCTTTGCCCAAAGCGGCATAGAAGGACTAGCCATACTCAAAGAGCAAGGAGTGGATCTAGTCGTCTCTGATATGCGTATGCCCCAGATGGATGGCGCGACCTTCCTCAAGCAAACGGCAATGCTCGCTATAATGATGCATGACCTTAGCAAACTAGTCTTGGCCCAATACGCCTCTGAACCCTATTGGGAATTCCTTGAGAGCACTGGCCACGGTCAATCTACACTGCTTGAAGCAGCGTGCAACAAACGGGCAACGCCCCATGCATCGGTTAGTGGCGACCTAGCTCAATCGCGGCACCTGCCCTCCCAAATTGTCGATGCCGTTCGCCATCATCATGATCTCGAGCGCGCCCAAGCCGCCCCACAGTTGACGCATTTAATCCACCGATCCAATGCACTAGCCCATCGGCTCGCACTCGGCTCGAGTGGACCGGTTCGCGAAACCGAGATCGCCCCCACTACATATAAAATGGTAGATTTGCGCCCAGAAGCTCTGGATAAGCTTGAGGAAGAATTGCACAATACCGATTTAATCCCCATTTAACGGAGGGGAATAGTAATGGCCCAAAGACATACCTTACTTTTTGTCGATGATGAAAGAAGTATTCTACGCTCACTCAAACGATTACTGTACCGAGAGAACTATGAGATTCTATTAGCCGAAAGCGGCAATGAAGGCCTAGAGCTTCTTTCCAAGCACCATGTCGACTTAGTAGTATCTGACATGCGGATGCCGGAAATGAACGGAACTACTTTTCTTAAACTGGTGCATAAATTATATCCCAATACAATCAGGTTAATCCTAACTGGCTACGCAGAAAGAGAAGCGGTCCAGCGCGCCTTTTCCGAAGCTGATGTTCACGAGTTAATTCCCAAACCTTGGGATGACGACGAACTCAAGGTGATCTTACGCGAATCGCTGCCTCAAACTTCAGACCAGGAAGAACAGAGACAAGGTCTGTATAGCATAATCGATAAAGCGGAACAATTGCCAAGTCTTCCTGGAACCTACCTGGCTGTGCAAAAAGCCTTAGAAGAGGCCAGCGACTCTTCGATAGAGTCGGTAGCCAAGGTGATTATCCAGAATCCCCCAATTGCCGCTCGTATCTTGCAAATAGCCAACTCCGCGTTCTTTGGTCAGAGACGCGAAATCGAAACTGTAAGCAATGCGATTTTTGTCCTCGGGCTAGAAATGATCCGCAACTTAGTGTTATCTATTAGCGGAATTCGACTCATGCGACCTGCCAATTTACCCAATTTAAATCTCGAAGCCTTCTGGCAACACTCACTGGCCTGCGGCGCTATCTCCCGCTACATCGCACGTGAGACAGGCAAAAAAAAAGAAAGCCAAGAAACAGCAATGTTAGCTGGCACGCTGCACGACATGGGCAAACTAGTACTAGCAAAATATGCTGAGGCTAGCTATCGCACCGTACTAAGGACCACCATAGAACGACAGGCCCATGTTGTAGAGATAGAGCGCGAGCTAATGGGTACCGACCATCCCTTGATCGGTGGTTATCTGGCCGAGTGGTGGAATTTACCTAGCAAAATAGTTGAAGCAATTCAGTACCACTATGAGCCTGCTATGGCCAAGACCGCTCCACAACTGACTCACCAGGTACACTTAGCGGATGTCTTAACTCACCGACTCAAAATAGGTTCAAGCGGCCCCGGCCTCCCCCCCGATCTTGCACCTTCCACGACTAGAGCACTCGGCATTAGCGTCACTGATATTGCCCGGTTTGAGAAAGAACTACAAAATGGATATTACACCTAACTAACTAATTCCACCAATAGAGATGAGACCATGCCCAATAAACATGCCATTCTCTTTGTCGACGACGACGAAAATATTCTCAATTCACTTCGTCGCCTGTTCCGCCGCGAAGGTTATGAAATTTTCATAGCAAAAAGTGGGGCGGAAGGGCTCGAGGTTCTAAACGATCATCAGGTTTCCCTGATAATATCAGATCAGCGGATGCCCGAAATGATCGGCGCCGAATTCCTAGCGAAGGCCAAGGAAATTTCGCCACAAAGCATGAGGATTATGCTTACCGGCTATTCCGATATTAACGCAGCTACCCAAGCCATTAACCAAGGAGGCATCAGCCGTTTCATCACCAAACCATGGGACGATGACGAGCTCAAAATGGTAGTACGCGATGCCATTCAGCGGATCGACCTTGAAGCTCAGAACCTTTTTCTGACAGAAGAGCTACTGCATAAAAATGCAGCGCTAGAGGATTTTAATTCACGACTCGAAAAAGCGGTTTGCCAGCGCACCCGTGAACTGCACTACAAAATCAAAGAGCTAGAAGGCAAAGACCGTATAGCCCAACACATGCTCAGTGTTAATTCCCTTGAGGAAACATTAGAATTGGTCTTGCAGATCATCGGGGATATCATTGAAATGGACAAGTCTATCATCTACCTTCTCGACGGAGGTCAGCCGAAACCAACAGCGGCCATTGGCGTTTATTCTCCAAAAACGATCGTTCCGCAATCTGCTCTGGAAGATATTAAACAAACCCCCCTGCACGAGAACGCATTCGCTCAAGTCTTAGAGCAGAAAAAACCTGTAAATGTCAAGGACACTAAAAGCAAATCCATAGCACCTTTTGCAGTCATCCCCATCCTGCGCGGTGATGACTTATTGGGCTATATCGATGTCTCCAACTCCGACAATAAGGACGCGATCTCCTCAGAAGAGGTTCATATGGTCGCAAGTTTTGCCTTGCAAGCAGCGGTGGCAATTAGCGATGCTCAATCTCACAAAGACATTAGCTCCTGGAAGGTTCAGCTCGAAGACGTACTTAAGGAAATAAATTGATCAAGTATCCATCGGGCGATATTCTAACTATTATAAAGCCATGACACGTAGACGACCTAAAAAAAATAATACCCGAAGCAGTCGTGGCAAAAGAGAAACTACGAGCCTCGATGAAAAATTCGTGGCAGAGACCGGCGACAAAAATCCCGAGGACGAATACCTTGAGGGACCGTTAGTCGAAGAGCGAAAAAGCTTCGGCAATAATCTATCAACCTGGATGGTCGTAGAAATTTCCACTGACGGAATGTTCGCAAAACTCAAACGCATGAGCTTCGGTGGAGATACCACCTTGACCGCAGAAGACATCCTCAAGGCTCTGCGTGAAAAGTATCTCATAGTAGAAGGCATCGACACATCCCTCATCCAAGACCTAACCGCTCGAGCCCTAGCCAAACCCGATGCTATAATAACGGGCAACCACCAGATAGCATGTGGCACCCCACCAGTATCTGGAAGAGACGGACAAATTGAATACACATTTCAAGACCGCCTGAGCAAAGGCACTCATCTTGACTTCCATGAGCTTAATAATACGTTCGAACGAACAACTCTGGAGGAAGTCCTTGGCGCTGGAATACTTGGCTTATTCGTCCAGCCCGGTGAAGAGTTAGCACGCCGTATTACCTCCACTCAGGGCGAACCCGGCCGCGATATATTCGGCAATGTCAGCATGTCACCTGGCCGATTCCCCTCGCTCGAAATTGGAGCCCCAGTTCGCGAATCTGGCGACCGATTCTTTGCAACCATATGCGGGTATGTTTACCTAGAGGATCAACATCTCTCGATCCACCCCCCCCTATGGCTCGCTCCCGATCTTATGACTGCTTATTTCATTCATTTACAACAGGCAGCTCCCCTCCCTGCGCTGTGCGACGAATGGCTGTTTGAAGCTCTGACGGAACTAGAAGTTAGCCACGGGATTGATAAGACTGCTATTTCAGTACTATGCCATACCCCGCCCCAAGCAGATATAGTTGAAGCCGTGCTAATCGCCCAGGGTACTCCACCCATTCCCGGCGCTGACACTATGGTTGATCATCCATTTCAAATCGGCAAGCACGCTGGTAAAATATTACCCGATGGTAGCATCGACCTGCGCGACCGCAATTCAGTCGTTGGCGTCGAGGAAGGCCAACTCCTTGGCAAAGTTATCAGTGCGACAAAGGGCATACCTGGGAAAAACCTGATAGGAGAGAATATTGAGACGACCGATGGCAAAGAGATCTCCTTTAAAGCCGGCGAAAATGTCCGGGGCGAAGGCGATCCACCACATGCTTTTTTTGCCGAAATAAATGGTAACATCTATATCACAAGCGATACCATCGATATCAAAAAAGTCTTTATCGTCGACGGCGATGTCGACTATGAAGTCGGCAATATCGATACAACCCATGACGTGCAAATAAATGGCAATATAAGCGCTGGTTTTAGAGTTAAGTCTGGAGGAAGTATCAGTGTCGGCGGCCTAATTGAGGCAGGGGCTGTTCTATCTTGTCGTGGAGACATAATCGCCGCGCAAGGCATACTCGGCGAAGGGACACAAGTAACCGCCCAGGGCGTAATCTCGATGGGCAGTATCTTGACCAAGTTCATCCAGAATTCTACAGTAATGGCTAAAGGAGATATTGAAGTCGGCAGTTATATATTTAACTCGAAAGTGCGATCGGGTACCACCATCAGAGTGCATAAAGAAGGGGGCGTTCGCGGAGGCAGCATTGTCGGAGGCGAAACATTCGCCTCGCAATCAATCCATTGTCACATTGGTGGCTCGCAATCAACGTCTACCACCACAATTGGCATCAATCCCGACCCAGCAAATAGCGCTCGCATAGCCAAACTCGACAAGGCTATTGCCTTTTGCGAATCGAATATCGTACGCCTATTACGAACTATGGGCCTGCAGACAATCGATGCCGCCCGCATCAAAGCTGCGATGCATCAAGCACCGATAAACAAAAAGAAAGTAATGGTCGAAATTATCAAGAAAATATATGAGTTAGTCGAGACTCGCGATATTTCGGCTAACGAACGAGCCACTCTGGAGCAGCAACAGAGTCTGCTACTAGATAAAGGTGAAATCACTGTCGAAGGCACATTATACTCTGGCATCCGAATTGTCATGGGGAAAAACTCGCACAGCCTAACTATAGATTGCCAGGATCTGACATTCTATAATTCATCCGGAGTCATCCACTCACGTCCTCCTTCGCACCAATCGGCATAGGTTTTATATGACTAACTATCAATACACTCTGCTTTTTGTTGACGACGAAAAAAGTATATTAAATTCCTTGCACCGCACCTTCCGCAACGATGACTACAAAATCCTTCTCGCCAATAGCGGCCCCGAAGGCTTGCAAGTTCTCAAGGAACATGATGTATCGATAATTATATCAGATCAGAGGATGCCCGGCATGACCGGTGCTCAATTCCTGGCGCAAAGTAAATTCGAAGCCCCACATGCGATTCGCATACTGCTCACCGGCTATAGCGATATTGAAGATGCGATGCAGAGTATCAACGAAGGACAGATTTTTCGCTACCTCAACAAACCTTGGGACGATATCGATCTCAAACACGCGGTGCTGCAAGCCTTGGTGTTCCACGATCTATCCCGCCGCAATGAAGCTATAGCCGACGACCTGAAAAACCAGAACCAGAATCTGAGAAATCAATTAACCAACCTTAAGGTCGCTACCCCAACCGCGAACGACTCAACTGAGGCACTCCACCGCCTTGAGACAGAGAATGCCCAGTTACGCAAGGCCCTGTCCCAACGCGATGAGCTACTTCGCACATGGCAAAAACATCTAGATCAGGTGCTTGGTCCTATAACTTAAAAAGAAAATAGGGGCCACCGAGCTCGTAAAGGTAATTTTGAGCAAGCCTCCTGCGATTTTTACGTAAAAATATCAGGAGGCTTGCTCAAAATTTTCCCCGAAGTCTAACCGCTCATGCAACGGGGACTTCGGGTCTTATATTCTTTAGTCTAGCTTCACTTCCCCGCCCTGTGCCTGGCTGCGATAAATCCCGTCGAGGATTTTGAGCACCTGCAGCGACTCCTCGGCCGGCACTGGCGATGGATTGCCGGCCGCAACCGCCGCCGCAAATTCCACACACTCTTGCGCATGGGCTTCTAAACCAGCATGCATCAACTTGAGCTCGCGATTGTATTGCTGGCGGGTCTGGTTGTTACTCTCGTAAATCTCGCACTTCGGCCAATGCGCCCCACCCTCGGTACCATAGAGCCACATCTGCATATCTTCGCCCTGGGTATTATGGTGCAAGAGCCAACTCACTTCGATGATCAAGGTCGCCCCATTGTCGAAGCGCACAAACGCCGCGGCGAAATCCTCGACATTGAAGTTTTCGGGGATGGGCTGTCGGCCCCACTGGCTAAAGACGCCTTCCTGATGCGCCAATTCGGCGCGGGCTACACCCGTGACCGCGACTGGTTCCGGGTTGCCCATAAACCATAGCGTCAGATCGAGGATATGCACGCCAATATCGATACAGGGGCCGCCACCACTATTCTCTTTGATAATAAAGCCGCCGCCAGTCGGCGCGCCGGCCCGCCGCAACATCCAGCTACGGGCGTGGTAGATATCGCCCAAGGCCCCGGTGTCCAATTCATCCTTCATCGCCTTTGACGAACCTTGAAAACGGAAATGCTGCGCGGTCATCAGGGTTTTCCCCGACTTGTCCCGAGCCTCGATCATCCGGCGGATATCATCAGGCGTCGGTGCCAGAGGCTTCTCGCAGATCACGTGCTTGCCCGCTTCGAGCGCGGCGATCGCCAAAGGCGCATGGTACATACTCGGAGTACAGATGTCGATAATGTCGATATCCGAATCACTGAATAACGCCTCTGGATCGGCATGTAGCTTATCGACACCATTCTCTTCGCCGAAGCGGTTTAAAACATCCTCTCCGATGTCGCTACCCGCGACCAACTCGGCGTGCTCGGACGCGTGCCATCCCGGAATATGCGTGCGGGCGATACCTCCGACGCCGACGATGCCGACCTTGAGCTTGCTCATAGTCTTAACCCCTTATCTGTGGATTTTTCACATGGAATACTACGTGAATACCGCGATTAGATACGTGCGACGGCCTCGGTCTGTATCCATCCTCCTAGACCATTGGCCAGACGCACCAGGATCCATTCACCCTCTTGTCGCACAAGACGCACCTTCGTGCCCTCGTGGGCGGTGAAGACCTCCGTCTGCCCTTTATCGGGCCCCGACCGGGCCATCACTTCTCCGACGATGACGATAGCCTCGCTATTGCCTGAATCGCCATAGAGCCGAGTTCCCAGCCAGCCGGCAAAAATACCGCTCATCCCCACGCAGACAACCACGCCAGCCAGCCACAAAGCACCGAGCCCAGCCCCCCGCAATAATCGTTGAACGCCTAGGATAAAAAGGGCCAAGAAGGCGAGGGCAAAAAATAAGCTGAGATGATCCAAGCTCGGCCATGCATACGCGGCTGTAACGAAGCGCAGCAACACGTTGCTCTCGCCGCTGGGTTCCCGATCTTTTTTAACCAGATTGGCAAAGCGCAGATTAGCTTCAATGTCTTCATCGTCAGGCGCCAAGCGACCAGCCCGTTCATACCAGAGAATCGCCTCTCCCAATAGGCCGGATTTGAAACAGGCATTGCCTAGGTTGTAGAAAAGCCGGGCATCGGTAACATCCGTTGACACGGCTTTGAGGTAGACTTGGCGAGCTTTGGTGAAATCACCGGCCCGATAGTGCGCATTGGCCTCATTGTATTGGCCCATTGCAGCCGATTGCGCGCCGAGCGCACTAGCCCACAACACAAGGGCCACCGCCCACTTATAGATCATATCCGCTCCTCTAACCGCTCGACCAGATCACCGGCCAAGCGACGAGCCTCGGCCATATTAGCGGCAGATACGCCGGTCGGTGCGAAACGCGCGTAATCGCAGCGCACCAAAAGATCCCGTAGGGCCACAACGGTTTCGTCTTCGACCCCACGTTCATCCAAAGCCTCGGCACAGGCTTCACTGGTTAGCCCCGCGGCCGCAAGATTTAATCGGTCGGCCAAAAATTCCAGCACCGCAGCCTGAACTGCCGCGTAAAATTCCGCGGAATCACCTACCGCGAGCAACTCGTCGGCCCGCTGCAGCCTGCGGCCAGCTTCTCCCTTGGCCCGGCGCTGCCGGGCATAAGCCACATCGCCCTGTAGCCTCTGTTGATGACGCTGCCAGAATAGCAGAGCAAAAAAAGCGATGGGCAACCCTGCTTGCAGCAGCCAAAACAGCCAACTGCGGTACAGTGCGGTATCCGTGCCAAGAGCGTCTGCATCGGGTTTGATATGGCGGATATCCTGTCCCACCGCCTCAATATCCCTGCGACTCAAGCCATAACGCTCCGCCTCCACCTCCTCCACACTCCCCTCGCTGTGTATAAATATTAGCTCGGATTCGAGCACTTCGTATTGCTCGGCATATGGGTCGAAATAAGCGAAACGCACTGGCGGAATCTCCATCATTCCACCCTGTTCTGGTATCATTATATATTCGAAGGTGCGCCGGCCACCATAAATTCCGTTACTGACCTGTTCTTCTTCTTCGACTTTGGGATCGTAGAGTGTTACCCCTGCCGCGCCACCGATATCGGGAGCCTGTACGGCCGCCATATTTCCCTGCCCCTCGATCACCACCCGCAGCGTCACCGGATCGCCCGCGGCAACATGGGTCGGCTGAACCTGCACATCCAAACGAAAGCGTCCGACTGCACCAGAAAATTCCTGCGGGCGCCCCTGCTCGGGTAAAGGCAGCACCTCGATCGGTATCGATTCGCTCTGCAAAACAACCGATTGCGAACGGCCAAAGAACGGGTCGCCAGCAAAGAAATCTTCGAGCAAACTACCGCGACGCCCCCGTTGTTGTGGTATGTCGCAGGAGACCGCAAGAACCCCTGCCTCATAGTCACCCGCACTCGTGGGAAAAAGCGCCACACGCCTGAGCGGGGCGACATTGAAATTTACCCCTTCAAGCGTTTCCCTGCGCGATTCCAATTGCTGTGCGACAAAAAGCTCCTTGACCCAAAAACCGGCAAAGCTTGGGATCTCCTTGAAACCCACATTGTGCAACCGAAAACGATAAAAGAGATCGTAGTCCACGGTGACTTGTTGTCCGATATAGACCCGATTATTGTCCGAACGCGCCAAGACAAATAGATTGTCTTCGAGTCTGAACTCCTTCTTCGCACTATTATTTGCCGTGTTCCGAGAATTTTGCCGACTCGCCCCCCTGACAACTTCGACCTGGATCAACTTGCTCTGGTACTGTTGGCCGCCTACCGCAATACGCGCCGGCCCGATATTGATTTTCCCGGTGCGTTTTGCATACAGGACATAGACCAACTCACGGGTGAAGCTGGTGTTGAAATTTACCATCTCCATCCGGGTGCTCACCGAAGGGCCCTCGACATAGAAATCCTTTAGGCTGATTTCCGGCGCCGGCATATGGCCGATATTTTCATCTGAGATTATCGCGAGAGTCAACCGAAGCGGCTCGGCCCGGCCCAAACGCACCCGGTCAACCGTGGCTGTGAATTCTATATTTGCGGCACTGGCAGTATTGAACGAACAGACGACCCAGATCGCCAACCATAAAACACGAGGCATCATCACCAGTCCTTGCCCTGCGCTCTGCCCGTGGCGCGGAAACGACGCTTCTGCGCTTCTTCTTCGCGGTCTTCAAGCGTATCGAGAAGCTGTTGCGCCTCTTCAGGGCTAATCGGCTCGTCCCCCGATTGGGCTTGCTGCTCTTGTTGGTCCTGTGGCTCTTGTTGCTCTTGTTCCTGTTCTTGCTGCTGTTGTTAGTCCTGTTCGTCCTGTTGGTCCTGTTGGTCTTGTTGGTCCTGTTGGTCCTGTTCGTCCTGTTCGTCCTGTTGGTCCTGTTCGTCTTGCTGCTGTTGTTGCTGGTCCTGTTGATCTTCTTGATCCTGTTCTTTTTGTTCTTGGTCTTGCTCTTTTTGATCTTGATCCTGCTGCTGTTCCTGCTGTTCCTGCTGTTGCAATTGCTCTAAGGCCAATTCGAGATTTACCTTGGTATCCTCATCGGCTGCATGCAATTGCAGCGCCTGTTTATAGGCCTCAATTGCCTTTTCATAATCCTGCTGCTGAAAAAGTGTATTGCCGATATTGTAATGGGCTTGCGCTCGGGCACGATCACCAGGAAGCTTAAGTGCTTGTTCAAATTCCTGTAAGGCCTTCTCGTAATCGCCACTTTTGAAGAGCGCGTCTCCAACATTAAAATGCAACTCGGGAGCCTCTGGCCGATCAATTAGTGCGTCGCGGTAAAGATTGAGCGCCTTATCATATTCACCGCCCTGATACAGTTCGTGCGCCTTGGCGCTCTTATCGGCGACCGGGTCGCCCACGGTCGCGCCGGTAAGCGTCAACCACGCGCCACCTGCCAATAGGCATCTCGTGCAAACCCGCATCACTCGAAACGACCTTTCCACTCGCGGGTCCGAACCCGCACATCACCTAAAAAAGCTTCCGCCAGGAAACAACACAACGCCAACAACAAGGGCCATTGGAAACGTTCTTCATAACGAGTAAAACGCGTTGAGCCTATTTCCTTTTGCTCCATCTGCGCGATCTGACTATGGATTTCGTCAAGCTCGGCCCCGCGCAATGTGCTGCGATAATAATCGCCGTCCGTCTCCAGCGCCACAGCTTGCAGCATGCCTTCGTCCAAACGGGTCTTAACGTAATTGCCACTCTCATCCTTGTGATAACTAACCTCACCGCTTTCGTCGACTTCCGGGATGAGTTCGCCGTCGGGGGTTCCCAAACCGATGGCAAAAACCCGCACCCCCCGTTCAGCGGCCTCCCGCGCCGCCTCCAGCGGTTTTCCCTTGTGATCTTCACCGTCGGTGAAAATTATTATGGCCTCGTGCTGTAAGTCGCCCGGGTCGAAAGTGCGTATCGCCAACCTCAAGGCATCACCAATCGCGGTACCTTGTGCCGAAATCGAACCCGCATCGAGAATATTCAGAAACATCTCAAGCGCGCCGTAGTCGGTGGTCAAAGGACACTGAACAAAAGCTTTGCCGGCAAAAACCACCAAGCCAACTCGATCGCCTTCTAATAGATCCAAAAGTGCGCGAATTTGATATTTAGCCCGTGCGAGGCGACTTGGTTTGACATCTTCCGCTCGCATGCTGCGCGAGACGTCAAGCACCAACATCACGTCGATCCCTTTGCGCTGCGCCATATCGAGTTTGGCGCCAAATTGCGGACCCGTGAGCGCCAGGATGAGAAAGAAGGTTCCCAACCCCAACAACCCGTACTTCCAAAACTGGCGACCCCGGCTCAAATCGCGGGTCAGTTTTTGTGCCAATGGCCAGTGGACAAAACGCTTCAGTGCCCGACGCCGAGCCAGCAGAGCCCAAGCGAAGAAAGCAACCATCAGCGGCAGCAACAACATTAGCCAGAAATTGTAGAGGGCAGCAAAGCGCATCAAAAACCTCAGGGCAGACGGCGGAAACGGGTATTGGCCAAGAGCATCTCCACCAATAGCAGGGCTAGGCCCGGCCAGAGAAAAAAGGCAAAGCGTTCGGAATAATCTACGTGCACCTCGGATTTGATTTCCGTCGCTTCCAGCTCGCCAATCTCACGGTAAATCTCTTCGAGTTTTTCCCCGCTCGTCGCGCGGAAATACTTACCACCGGTGCGCTCGGCTACCTCCCGCAACGTCTCCTCGTCGATCTCGACTTGCACGGTTTGGTAGCGGGTCCCGAATACGCCCTGAACCGGGCGCCGAATCGTGCCGTCACTACCCACACCGATCGTATAGACACGAATCCCCACCGCCGCCGCCACATCAGCCGCTGTCAACGGTTCGATCTCACCGGTGTTGTTGACGCCATCGGTCAGTAGAATTGCCACCTGGCTCTTGGCCTCGGAGTCGCGCAACCTGTTGCTGGCATTGATCAGCGCCATCCCGATCGCCGTCCCGTCCCACCGTTCGTCGGCGATCTCAACGCCTTGTAGGAATTCCAACAACACGTCGTAATCCAAGGTCAGCGGGCATTGCGTAAAACTTTCCCCAGCGAAGATTACCATCCCAATGCGATCGCTGTGGCGCCCGCCGATAAAATCAGCGACGACCTCCTTGGCCACTTGCAAACGGCTCTTCTGTCCCTGGCCTAGGTCATTTAGTTCCATGCTCGACGATACGTCCAACGTCAACATGATATCAATGCCCTGCGATGAGATCTCCCGCACCTCGCGCCCAGCCTGCGGGCGGGCCATTGCCATGACTAGGCAGCCCAGACCGAGTATCTTGAGCACGATAAGACTGTGCCTCAGCTTCGCCAAAAACGAGGAACCGGCCCGGCGCAAAGTGCTCAGGTCAGAAAACTGCACGCTGCCTTGGCGGCTCCTATGGGCCCGCATATAGGAGAAGAGTAATAGAGGTAATAACAGGAGTAGCAGCAGCCACTCCGGATTTTCAAACCGGATGTTCGGCATGGTCCTCAGCTGCTCGGGCTTGCGACGCGACAAGGTCTTCGACATCGCGTAAGAGCGTTAACCCGGCCTCTGGTGCACGCCGGGCCGTATCGATATCGGGATGAAAACGGGCGAATTTCACTAGATCGGCGACGCCGAGATATTCGACGATCTGCTGAGCGAGACGATTCTCTATTTCGATTCCCCGCATAGCGACCGCCAATTCTGAAGTGGTCTGCTCCATCGCCTCGATCTCCAAGCGCAGTTCGAGAAATCGGCGCAAATTCTCCGAGAGCAATGAATAATATATTTTGAATTCGCCGCGGTCGAGCAGGCCAAGCCCGGCAATACGAGTAAATTCGGCGGCGAAATCTATCGGTTTGGACTCGACCTCGACCGGGATCGATGCTCGATGGCGACGACGCCATAGCCAATAGCAAAAAAGACCCACCAGCACTATAGCCAAAACTACCCCGACGACGGCGACCCATAGAGGAATTCCACCGCTTATGCGCAAAGGTGGCTTGATATCGCGTAATTGGTCTTCACCTTCCTGTCGGGCACTGGCGACTTCTATATCAAGGGGTTGGCTCGAACGGGATAGCGTATCGTCCTGACTTGCGACAAAGACGACGTCAAACGAGGGCACTTGATGGGAGCCAAGGTCATAGAGGCGCAACTGGCACTGCTGTTCCATCTGCAAACCCTGCGGGGATGCCAGCTGACTCCAAGCCGAACACTGCGGGTTGAATTCCTCCAACAGCGAAGGCAGATCCGGCAAGTCCGGACGCATTGCCTCGTCATAATCGAGCGTAAGCGTTAGTCGAAATGGGTCCCCGACCCGGACTTGCGCGGTATCCAAACGTGCCGAGACCGCCGGCCCTTGGGCTTCTAACCCCTGGACCAGCAGACACAATGCGGCGAAGAAACCGCCGACGCGCATTATCCGCCGTCGGCCCCACCGGCGCTATCAGCCGGTTTTGGCGGTGCTTGTGCTACATCTTCCAACCCCAGATCGAATTCGGCGAAGTCTTCAGCATCCATGATATATACCGCAGGGTCGCCTTCCTGTCGCAAATACGAGACCCCGTCAACCTGATGCACGCTGATGACCAACGAGTCCTTGCCGTCGCCCGTCAGGGCGATTACCAAGGTGAGCACCGCTCCCTCAGGCACCTCACCGGCGAAACCCACGACTTCGAGTTGGTTCAAATCACCCAATAGGCTATTGAGTTTCCACGATTTGCCCTCCCTTCCGGGCGGGTCTGTCAGATCCCATATCCCGGCAGTGTCCTTAGCGGCCGCGAAGACCTGTTTGCCCTGTTTGCCCAGAGCGATCTCGGTAATCGAATCCTTGTCGAAGCGCAGCGGCTTTTTATCGCGCAGTGCGTTAGCGTCTTTAACGGCCTGCTGGACAAGCGTCGAATCGAGCAGGAAGACCTGCGGACGGCTTGCGTCGCGCGCGTAAAAACTGCCCTGTCCATTGTCCCCACCGATCACCAAACGTTTCTCCACCTTGTCGGGACCGACAAGCATCGTCAGTTCGGTCTTATGAGGACCAAAACCGTAGGCCTTCAGCGCCTCCTGATCAGGCCCTTCGTCGATGAAGGCTTCGATTTCAGAGGTATCGATCTTATTGAGCAGCGCGTTGACCGCGTCCCCGTCGGCCAAGGCCGATACCGGCTGACGCATCTGCCAGGTCTCCTGATCTCGCACCAGGACGAATTCCCCGTCCGGCCCCTTGCGCCGCAACTCCACGACCTCGTCTTTGGCGAAAGCCAACACCTTGCGATCGCGAAAATCAAAAAGGCTTTTATCGAGGTTGTCGAAACGCCAAGCCCTTACCACAAAGATCTCCGGGTTCGCACCCCCTATTTGCGCATAGGTAAAACGGTCTGTTGGGCTGTCGGCACCCCATTTCACCTCTTGTTTTTCGCCATCCTCCGTCTCAAGCTCAATCGTTAAACGCGGCGCATCAAGAGCGTATTTAGCCGCTTCGGCGCCGGTCACCGACGCATTGTCGACTACGGTTTTTTCGCGCTCGGATTCACCTAAATTGCGCAAGTAACGCTCAACGGCTTCTTGGTCGGCCCGGTCGACTACCGGTGAGCTCAATCTCCAGCCATCGGTCCCCTTTTGCAAAACGATGCTCGTATCACCACGGCCCAACGCCAAGCGTCGCACATGGCCTTCGGTGAAATCGAGCAACCGTTTGGACTTTTCAGCTTCCTGTCGCCGTTGATCTCCCCCTATGATTTCATAGAAGTAGACAAAGCCAAGAAGCCCGAGAAAGATCAGACCGATGATCGCGTTGGTCTTGAATTTCATCCTAATTCACCTCTGCAAAAACTCTTTTGATCCATAACAGGATCGCTGCGTTGACTACGAAAATCGCCGCGTAAAACAGTTGGACCGTCTCGTTGGGGATAAGTGAGGAACCAATACCCGAGCCGGTAAAGATCGTCAGCGCAACCATACCCGCACACAGGGCCGACAATACCAAAGCGGGTAGCCAAGCCCAGGACGCGCGTCGGTGGATGCCGTAGCCGATGGCCACTGATGCCAGTGCGGCGAGCAATTTCGACTCACCGGCGAGTACCGTCCCTTCGCTCGTTGCGACCACACCGCTGACAAAGAAGAACAAACCATTGGCCAAAAAGGAATAGACCAGCCAGGATACAAACCCGGCGGCATAAGTCTGGTAACCGCGTTTAAGCACCATGACCAAGCCCGAAAGCGCCACCGCGAAGGGCAGTATAAACACCGAGACCCAGAGGATGACGCTGCCCTGGTTGCCGATTAAATTGATCGGATTATGGGCTGGCTGCCGGTCGGCAATCTTGAGACGGTCCTCGTCCTCAGTCAACCAGTTGATGCTATTGACGGCCAGTTCGCCATTGGCCTGTTGTGAAAAGTATTCGTTGGAGGCAAAACCCGCATCGCCGAAAACTACCAAACGAGAGCGCCCATCCGCGACCATGCTCGTATCCGCATCGGCGGCGACCGCGACCGCGAGAGAAACAGGACCGCGAAGATCGACTTGCGGATCGAATTCCACCTTGCCACCTTCGCCTTTAATCGGCCTCAAGTCCATTTCGCCCCAACTGCTCTTGTGCGTATAGACCAGCGCTTCGATCTCTAGGTTCTTTTCGCGATGTGCGGCCGGCCGCACCGAACGAACGAGCGGATAGAAACTCATCGTGCCAGCCGAAAGCTGTTCAGTTATCGGATGGTCGCCATAGTTGATGACTACCGGCACGGAAACATCGGCACCAAAAAGTTGACCCATTCCACTCAAATCAACGACGAAGTCCTGCCCCAATTCGATAGAATACTCATCCAGCAACCCTTCGAGCCCCGTAGCCGTACCCGGATCGAGCAATAACAGAGCACTGCCGCCACCGCCAAGGTAACGACGCAAGATCTCAACCTCAGCGGGAGCAAATGGCGCCTTCGGCCCCAAGACGACCAACAAAGTGGCATCATCGGGCACATCAGCCGTTAAGGCGATTCCGCTCTCAACGGCGAAATTCAGCTCTTTGAGCCGCCCTTTGAGAATCGAATAGCCCTCGCCGTCCACTTGGTCGAGTTCGGCCTCGCCGTGCCCGCCGGTAAAATAGGCTTTCTGATCTTTTGCTTTAAGTGCCTTGAGAATCGCATTGCTCAAGGCTTCCTCGCTTCGCTCGGTTATTCGCTCGCTATGGACTTTCCCATCGACGATCACCTCAACAATCGAGGTACCGCGTTCGCGGATGTTATTCTGTTCGACTTGTAATTGGTTCTTCTGGGGATCGATCAATTCATGAGTGAAATTTTTGGAAATATAACCGTATTCCTCCAACAGATCTTGAAACCGTAGACCCTCCATCTCCCCCATAAACGTTTTGACTTTGACATATTGGCCATTGGCTTGCAATGGCTCAATCAGTCGATGCGTATCACTCGAAAGAGTAAACAGCTGATCAGCCGTCATATCATGGCGAATATTGTAGCGATCTCCCATAAAATTGACGAGACCGGCAATACCCAACGAGATCACAACCCCCAACCCCGCCGCGCTCAAATCCGCCAAACTCCAGCGCCCCTTGCTCGAAACAACCATCAAGCCGATGAGTGCGATCAGCGCCGGATAGAGTACCACACTGAGCCAAAATATCCATTCGCTATCGCTCTCGGTCAGCGCAATCGGATTGTACCCAGGGTCGCGGGGTCGGATAGATATCAACCCCTCGTCTTCTGCCAACCAACTCAAGGCGTTAAGCACAAGGTCGCCGTTGCCCTGGTGATCGAAATACTGATTCGTGGTGAAATCCGAATCACCGAAAACCACCAAGCGGCCTCCGCCCGCGGCATCGTGCACCGCCATAGCCAAATTCACCGGGCCGGGCCGATCGACGCCCTCGTCAAGTTTGACCGTGTGGTCACCCTGGCTTTCCAGAACGCTCAGGTCGCTCTCGGCCCAACCTGCCTCAGACGTCATGACCAGCGGCGTCCCCTCAAGCCCTGCCTTTTCCGAGAATTGCACCGAGCGACTCAACTGGAAGAAGGTCATCATGCCACCATGCTTGGCGGTGACGGGGTGTTCGCCATAAGAGACCGCAACCGGCGTCGTGAAATCCAAACCGAAAAGTGAACCGATACCGCTGGTATCAATAACAAAATCATCGCCCAAGCTCACGCCCCATTCACTGAGTAGCCGCTCCAATCCGCTCTCGTAAAGAGGATCCAACAATAGGAGCACCGCTCCACCTTCGGCGAGATAGGCGCGAATCGCCTCGACCTCCAAGGAGAAAAAAGGCGTACGAGGCCCAGCAACGACCAGCACCGCGCAATCTTCGGGCACCTCCTGTTCACGGGCCAAAAATAGCGAATCGCCCACCGAATAATCGATATCCCCGAGTCGCGCCTGCAACACCCCCAGCGCTTGTGGCTCATTACCTAGTCGGCGCTCGCCGTGCCCAACCGTCAAATACACCTTGTCCTGGCGGTCTCGCGTCAATTTGAGCAGGGCATTGACTATCTGCCGCTCTTTCAACTCGGTTATTTTTTGCTGTTTGTCGCCGCTTTCCAATACTAAGGTGTTATAGCGGCGAATCCCGTAGTCCTCTGTGCGCACGGGGTCGCGGTCGGGATCTACGAACTCATAACTGAAACGGTCGCCGATCGTTTCGAGTTCGGCCAACAATAGCTTGAGTTCAACCTGTTCGCCCCCCTCCATAAAAGCAAGCGCCCTGACCTCTCGATCCAACCCCTTGAGAGTTTCGACCGCCAGATCCGAGACGCTGTGCAGTTGCCCTTCGGTCAGGTCAATACGGTCCGCATAGCGGTTGCCGAGAAAGTTGACCATCACCACAATCCCAAAGACCATGATCCCGCCCCAAAAAGCATTGAGCCAACGGCCGTAAAGGCGAAACAGGTCCGGATTGAGGATGCCGGTTACCACCACCAATAACGCACCCAACCCGAGATTAATCAGCCCAACCGAACCGCTCTCCGGGTCAAGCAAATACGCTAGGCCGCCAGCGACAATCAGCGCCGCGCCAACGAGCCCCAGCGGTGTGGTATATCCCTTCATCCTAGCGCCTCCATCTCCGCGACTCAATGACCCGCGTGGTCAGGAATAGACAGAAGAAAGTGAAACTCAAATAGAAGATCACGTCCTTACTGTCGATTACTCCACGTTGGAAGTCTTCGAGGTGTTCGATAAAGGAGAGATAATGCAGAATCTTGGCTGCGGTCGGACCGGCGAAACTGGCCGACCAGTCAATCAACCAGAATAGCAGCAACATACCAAAAGTCAGTAACACCGCGACGATCTGGTTTTCGGTCAGTGCCGAGGCGAGGATACCCACCGAAATAAAGGTCGCCCCCAGGAACAGATAGCCCATGTAACCGGTGAAAATAGGCCCCCAGTCGGGCGATCCATAGGCTTCGAGGATGACAAAATAAACCAGTGTCAGCCCGACGATAATGCTATAGAGTGAAAAACAAGCGAAAAACTTGCCCAACATGACCTCGACGGTACGGATCGGCGAGGTCATCAGCAACTCAATGGTGCCGTTCTTTTTTTCTTCAGCGAAGAGCCGCATCGTCAACATCGGGATCACCAGCAGCCAAATGAAGTCCATCACCCCAAAAAATTGGGTGACGACCATTTCGTTGAGATTGAGCGCCGGCATCTGCCCGCCCATCTGTTGTGCGCGCTGGCCGAACTGCAGGCACCAAAGGTTGAACTGCATCAGAATATTGCGAAATAGATAACCCGAGAGAAACAGAAACACCCCGGCAATCACATAGGCGACTGGCGATACGAAATAGGAACGCATCTCTTTGCTGTAAATGGCGGCAAAATTACGCATATTAGGCTGTAACCTCCTCACTGGTCAAGCTCAGGAAAATATCTTCCAAGGTCATATCCAAAGGCCGTAGCTCACGCAGGCTAAAGCCGTCCTCGACCACCTGGCGGGTCAGCGCGTCGCGCACGTCCTGTCCCGGCAGGCTGGTCACCAGGAATACCCCTTCTTCACTGCCCGGTTCCTGAGAGACATCGAGCACGCCGTCGATCCTAGCGATCATTTCGCGCACCGCTGCACCGGGAGGACCGTCAATGTGTGCACGCAGGACCTCGCCCTCCTTAAGCTGGGCCATCAAGCTCTCCGGTGTGCCCTCGCCGGCGATGCGTCCATTATTGATAATCACCAATTGCCCACAGGTCATACTGACTTCAGGCAGGATATGGGTACTTAGGATGACGGTATGGTCTCCACCCAATCCCTTGATCACTTCGCGGATCTCGATAATCTGCTTCGGGTCGAGCCCTACCGTCGGCTCGTCGAGAATCAGCACCTCCGGTTCATGCACCAGCGCCTGCGCTAAGCCGACGCGCTGCCGATAGCCCTTTGAGAGATGGCCGATGACCGTATCCCGATGGTGAGCGATGCCGGTTTTTTCCATCGTATCGTCGAGCCGGCTGTTGAGCTTCGGCCCGGGCACGCCCTTAATCTTGGCGACAAAGCGCAGATAGGAACCGACCGTCATATCGTGATAGACCGGCGGCTGTTCAGGCAAGTAACCGATGCGCTTGCGCACTTCCATCGATTCTTCGACGATATCGAAACCCGCAACCTTGGCCTCGCCGTGTGACGGGGGCAGGTAACAGGTGAGCATCCGCATCGTCGTGGTTTTGCCGGCGCCGTTCGGCCCGAGAAACCCCAGGATTACGCCCTTTTCTGCTTTAAAGGATATATTCTCCACAGCGACCACGTCGCCATAGTGCTTACTTAACTCACTAACTTCAATCACCGTACTTCCTCCTTCAAGTCGCGCGGCGTTTCAACCGCGTCTCAATGCCGCTTCATCCGCGCGCGGAAAAAGTGAATAAGTGGATCCACATAGGGCTTGGTAGCGTCGATCGCGATTTCATCGACACCCGTCTTGCGAAACAAGACGCCGCGCCTGGCCACCGCCGCCTTCTGTTCGGCGGCATAGAACTCCCTCACGCCCCGATCACCGCTGTCTACGAGGACTTGCTCGCCGGTCTCGGCGTCCTGCAAGTTGATAAAACCGACGTCCGGCAACTGCCATTCGCGCGGATCGCTAAGCGATACGGCGATCAGATCGTGGCGGCGGCTCAAATGCCGCAATGCCGTTTCATAACCCTTGTCTTGAAAATCGGAAACGACGAATACCACACTGCGGCGGTGTAACACTCGACCCAAGTATTCCAAGGCCCCGGCAATCGAGGTCCTGCGCCCCTGGGGTTGAAAGTAGAGCAGTTCGCGGATGACCCGCAATACGTGCTTGCGCCCTTTCTTAGGGGGAACGAACACCTCGACCTCATCGGTAAAGATCAACAGCCCGACTCGATCGTTGTTTTGAATCGCGCTAAACGCCAACAACGCCGAGACCTCAACCCCGACCTCCCCCTTCATTTGCTGCTGCGAACCGAATGCGCCCGAGGCGCTGGCATCGACGAGCAACATCACCGTCATTTCCCGCTCTTCGTCAAAGACCTTGATAAAGGGATCGCCAACCCTGGCCGTCACGTTCCAATCAATATGCCGGACGTCGTCGCCCGGGTGATATTCGCGCGCCTCGGCAAATTCCATACCCCGTCCCTTAAATACGGAATGATATTCCCCGGCGAAGAGGTTGTTCGCCATATTGCGAGTATGAATTTCGATCAGGCGAACTTTGTCGAGAATCTCCTTGGGAATCACAGTAAGCTCCGAGCTTAGGGCACTTCGATATGGTCAAAAAGTTGTTGCACGATCTGCTCGGTGTCGATTTCCTCGGCTTCGGCCTCGTAGGAAGTGCGGATACGGTGCCTCAACACATCACCACCCACCGCCTTGATATCTTCTGGCGTGACATAGCCGCGGCGCTGAATAAAAGCGTGCGCGCGCGCCGCACGTGCCAGGAAGATCGTCGCCCGTGGCGAAGCCCCATACTCTATCAGCGGACCCATTTCATCAAGCCCATACCGGGCCGGGTCGCGGGTCGCCTGGACAAGGTCAACCACATAGTCTTTGATCTTGTCGTCGATATAGATCAACTCGACCACTTCGCGCAAACGCAGGATCTCTTCAATGCCCACAGTCCGCGCAAGTTCCGTCTCGCCCGCATCCGCCATGCGGTCGAGTATCAACCTTTCCTCGTCGCGCGTGGGATAGTCGACCTTTACCTTGAGCATAAAACGGTCGACCTGTGCTTCGGGCAGGGGATACGTCCCCTCTTGCTCTATCGGATTCTGTGTTGCCATCACCAGAAAAGGGTCTTCGAGGCGATAGGTCTCGTCACCAATCGTCACCTGGCGCTCCTGCATACATTCGAGCAACGCACTCTGCACTTTCGCCGGTGCCCGATTTATCTCGTCGGCGAGAATTAGATTGGCGAACACCGGTCCCTTCTTTGGAATAAAGACCCCTTGGTGCTGGTTGTAGATGGTCGTGCCCGTCAGGTCGGCCGGCAATAAATCGGGCGTAAATTGAATTCGCTTAAAACTGGCGTCGACGATTTTGGCCAGGGTGGAGACCGTTAGGGTCTTAGCCAGACCAGGCACCCCTTCAAGTAAGATATGGCCGTTGCAAAAAAGCCCTATCAAGAGCCGTTCCACCATATAACGCTGGCCAACGATTACCCGGTCCATCTCCTGGAAGATGCGATCAACCACCAGACTTTCCTGTTGGACCCGCTCACTGATAGCGTGAATATCTATTGAACTTTGCGTCATCTGAAATACCTATAAAAAACCGCCTTGCTCAACGCTACTCGCGATCGAAATGGTCCCCGAGGGCTGGGCAATGGCGGAATATAAAACTGGCTTGTATAGGAAGCCGGGATGCCTACAAAGCACAGCCCGGGATTACTATGTGAGTATTTAAGCTAATACGCGGCAATCACTGAGCTGGCGCACGATCCTGAAATTCAACCCACTCCTCTGGACTACGCCCGATATTCGGCAAAAGATGCCGGGCGCTCGCCGCTAACTCCGAATTTGGGTAGAGGTCAATAACTCGCTGGTATGCCAAGCGGGCACGTTCGACATCGCGGACGTATTCTTCGTAGATAAAGGCGATCATAAACTGAGCCTCATCTCCATGGCCACTCTCCGGATAGTCGGCCAAGACGCGCTCGTAATAGGCGATCGCCTCTTGCATCTGCCCCTGCTGTTGGGCTAAAGCGGCTAGTTTATTCAGCGCCTCTGAGGCTTTCGGATCTTGGTCAAATTTCTCAAGAAAATCTTTGAAATGCCCAACCGCCTGATCTAGCGATGCGGGATCGGCCGCCGCCGCTTCCCCTGCCGCGAAGAGTTCTTCCGCGCTTTGCTGACCACAGCCGCCAAAAGGCAATGCCACGAAGCCAAATAATAATAATATCTTCAACAACATCTAATTATTAGCCACAAAATATTGGAGATTTTCCTCAATCAGATTTTTCGGCTTTTGACTTGCCGGTATCGGACTTGGATTTACCACTGTCTGATTTAGTTTCACTACCCGCCTTGGACTCACCGCCCGATTTCGAGCCGCTTTCTTTCTCGGCTTTGGCAGCTTGCTGATAGCCATCGCTTCGATAGTCGGTGGCATAAAAACCCGACCCCTTAAAAAGCAGGCCACCGCCCGCGCTGATAAGCCGTTTGACGCGCCCCTTGGCACCGCCCTTAGGACACTCTGCTTTAGGGCAGGTCTTGCGCGGCGCGGCCGTGATGCTTTGAAATTCCTCAAAGCGAAAACTGCACTTCTGACATTCGTATTCGTATGTAGGCATAACTCACTCTTATATCGCTGTAACTCTAAAGTACAAGCTACTAAATATAAATTTTCTTAGATATTGGCGCAAGACTTTGCTCGTTGGCTTATTCGTTCTCACCGATCGGTAAGTCATCTTCCGGCAAATCCGACTCGAACATCGGCAGGTCTTCTTCAACTATGCCCATTTCAGGTAAATCCGCCTCGGAGAACGGGCGCATTTTACCCTTGTCTATCTTGAGCAGGATCAATTGGCTATTGAGGCTGTCCCCTTGGGATAGGGAGATCATCCCCGATGCCCCCTCGTAAAAGCTGGTAGCGGCCAGCCAGTCGGTCAATGTACCTGAGTCGTGGTGCCCTGCCGCCCATCCATCAACAAGCAATCTCGCCGCGTCATACCCCGAAGCCGCGTAATTCGGGTCGCGGTGGAATCGCTTGCGAAAAGAGTCGACAAAAACCTTAGCCACCGCTGCCCCTTCTTCGCGTGCTGAAACAAAGGTCACTCCTTCGAAATATTTACGCTCACTAGGCCGCATCTGTCGAATAGCTTCCGGATCATACCAAAAGTCGTTGCCCAAGACCTGGGTTTCCAAACGGTGAAAATGCACCTGAGGGACTATGGTTTGCGCGTCGGCAAAGCTCTCGACAACAACAACAACCCCATCAATCGTATCTATGAATATCTCCGACGAATCGGGCGGCGCCTCCTCCGCCTCGCCCTCCCCCGCCACAGATTCGGCTTCCTCTTCCAGACCTTTTAGCAATTCGGTGAGAAAGGACGGCTCTTCATTTAATCCCGCAGAATCCAATGTCGTCGATTCAAGCTGATCCCCGACGGATAGCGTATCTTCAGGTGACGGCATTAACTCAAAACCTGCCGCGCGGATCTCCTCGAAAACGCGCCTGAAATCCTTGGTCAAGTTCGGAATATACCAATCGCGGTGGACGATTTCGGCCCCGTTGATTTCCGCAATCTTAGTAAACTCGCGTTCGAAACTCCAGCCGTAGTCGCTCAATGGGGAGAGAATCACCAGATGCTCAAGCCCCAGCACCAAGGTCGCGTATTCGCCCAGAAGTTGCGCTTGCGTCTCAGGGATGATCCTCAATTGAAATACATGGCGTCCAAGCGAATCGAGGCCGCTCTGCTGGGACAGCGGCACGAGAAGAGGCACCCCTGCGCCTTCGGCGATGACGGCTGCGACCACGCTAGAACTGCTGAAAACGGGGCCGACCATCGCGACGACCCCCTCTGCAAGCAACTGCTTCGCGCCATGCACCACGCGCAGCAATCCGCTACCCGGGCTCTCGCTAAAGTCCCCGCCGAGGTTCTCACCGATCGGCAAATCCCCGTAATCGACACCGGTATCTGCAACAATTAACTCGAATACGCCGCCGGCCTCCTCGTTGGCCAACTGTACCCCCTCGAGAAGCTCCTCACCGACTTGGCGATAGGGGCCCGTGATGGGCAATAACAAACCAATGCGCGGTAAATCAACTTGCTCCGTTAACATCGTTTCCGGCTCGGGCTCGGGCTCGGGTGAATATATTTCATTGGGGAGATCTACAGGGACCGTCCCAACGATATCACCGCCGTTCGCCGCGAGCTGGGCAAATATTCCGCCGTCAACGCTGTCGCGATACGCCTGCATCGCCTCGTCCGCCTCCGCGACCCATCCCAAGCGCTGAAACCAGCGTGCCCTACCGAAAAATAGGGCCTCGCGCAAACGCTCCGCTCCCACCGCGAGACGCAAACTCTCAATCCCCCGTTCGTTTACTTGGCCATTTTGTGCAATCGCCGCCAAGCGTTCTGCCGCCTGGACCTGTATACTTAAAGGGGCCGGAGTCGCCAGTAGACGACCGTACTGTGTCGCCGCCTCGTAGTAGCGTTTTAATTTATAAAAAGTATCCCCAGTAAGCAGCCGTGCATCGGGCAAATAGCGGCTATCAGCGAATTTGCGCTGCAAACCCCGCGCCGCATCTAAGGCTTCGGCAAAACGCCCGAGGCGGTAGAGCGATTTTCCCTGCAGCAGTTGACCGGCGCTAGATCGTTGATTGATGGGATATTCTAATAACCGTTGCAGCCGTTCAAGCGCAGTGTCGAAACGCTCAGCCCTGTAGGCATCTAAACCTGCGGCAAACGTCTTTTCAGCCTCAGCTGAATATATCCACGTGCGCGACTGACCATCCCCGACTACGGGAACCAGTAAGACCGCCAGGGCGACATATAGGGACGGAATGATACGGCACGGCATCGGGGGCAACCTATTCTATATTAGACTTTCACGTCATAGACGTGCGAAAATGTAGACCTCCTAGTTCGGAGTGTCAAGCCGGGTTGTCGAGGTCAGACAGTGCAAGTATATTCTCCTATCCACTGCTTTTTCCAACACTTTAGGTTAATCTATGCAACCACATGCTGAAAAGATGGGGCTCGACCCCGAGAAATTGCGCGAGCTGCTCGCGCAACAACTTGAAGAGCAAGGGCAATCGCCCGTGCAACCCGAGGCATCCTCGACACAAGGTGGGACTACCACAACAACTGAGACCGAGGCCTTTCATTTCGATCTCAAACCCGAAGAGCTCGAAGCCTATCTCGACCAATACGTCATCAGGCAGCGAGAAGCCAAAGCCATTCTCTCCACCAAGATCTGCACGCACTTCAATCGGCTGAACCTGCCCCCGGAAGAAGACGGCGAGATTGTCGGAAATATCAAGAACAATGTGTTAATGATCGGCCCTACCGGGGTCGGAAAAACCTATCTGATCCGCCTTATCGCCCGCAAACTCGGCGTGCCATTCGTCAAAGGCGACGCGACTAAATTTAGCGAAACCGGCTATGTCGGTGGCGATGTCGAAGACCTGGTACGGGAACTTGTCCGCGACGCCGACGGAGACATCGAGCGAGCCCAGCACGGCATCATCTATATCGACGAGATCGATAAAATCGCTTCCTCACGCGGCGTGCATGGTCCGGATGTTTCGCGTTCAGGGGTCCAACGCAACCTGCTCAAATTGATGGAAGAAACCGATGTCGACCTCAAAGCCCCGCACGATATTGCATCGCAGATGGAATCCGTCATGCAGATGCAGCAAACGGGGAAGGTCGAACGTCAAAAGGTCAACACCCGCGATATCCTCTTTATTGTCAGCGGAGCCTTCTCCGGGCTCGATGAAATCATCGGCCGTCGCCTCAACAAAAAATCCATAGGTTTCCAAGCCAACACAGCCGATACGAGCAACAACGAACAATTCGAAGAAGATGAATTACTCGCCCACGTCCGTGCCGAAGACCTCATCGAATACGGCTTCGAGTCCGAATTCATCGGCCGCCTGCCGGTTATCGCCGTGCTGCACGGGCTCTCCGCTGCGGACCTCTGCGAAATTCTGCAAAACCCTAAAAGCGATGTCATCCTATCGAAGAAACGCGACTTCCGCGCCTACGGCATCGGAGTCGATTTCACCGACGAAGCCCTCGCCCTCTTCGCCGAACGCGCCTACGAAGAACATATCGGCGCACGCGGCCTGGTCAGCGCGATCGAAAAAGTGCTGCTACATTACGAGAAAAAACTCCCCTCTATCGATATCGAGCATTTTACCGTCGACGCCGATACGGTGTTGAACCCCGCGGTGGGCTTGGCCCATCTACTGCAGGACACTTCGCTGCGTAATTTCCTCGAAGCGTTCAAGGTCGAACACGACATCACCCTGCACGTAACCGCCGACGCCGTCGAACGCATCGAAGCCGTCGCAAGCGAACGCAACATCACACCCCGTGAGCTATGCGAAGAAATGTTCAGCGACTATGGACACGGCCTGAAGCTCGCCGGCTTGCACGAGTTCCGCATTAGCCCCGAGATCATCAACGATCCCCAGGAGGCACTCAATGCACTGATCAAATCCTACTACAATCAGCGCGAATGAGGCGGCCGGAGGCCGTATTGTTTTTCTTTTCGGTAGAGTGTACTGAGGCCGATCTGTAGGATCTCGGCCGCCCGGCGACGATCAAAGCCCACGGCTTTCAACGTTTCGGCGATCGCCATATGTTCAATCTCCTCCATACTCTGCCCAACGCGAAAGTCCAAACCGGCGAAAACCCGTTCTTGGCGGTTTATATAGCGCGGAATATCACCGACCTC
The DNA here is from genome assembly GCA_018672475.1 of Gemmatimonadota bacterium. Classification (GTDB taxonomy): domain Bacteria; phylum Latescibacterota; class UBA2968; order UBA8231; family UBA8231. Next base: position 47,661 of record JABHFS010000120.1, read on the forward strand.
CAACATCCCCTCACGCGGGCACATAACAACCATGCCCTCGATGCAATTCTTCAATTCGCGCACGTTGCCCGGCCATTCATAATCGCGCAACACATCTAAAGCCCGCGGACTAATACCCTCAATGCGCTTGCTATTGTCAGCGGCGAACTCACGGATAAACTCGTCGACCAGAATCGGGATATCTTCACGGCATTCGCGCAGCGGCGGGACTTCGACTTTGATCACGTTAAGCCGGTAAAAGAGATCTGCCCTGAATCCCCCATCTCGAACCATTGTCTCGAGATCGCGATGCGTCGCCGCGATCAGGCGCACATCCGCCCGATGGGTATGTGCCCCGCCGACCCGCTCGAAACGCCCATCTTGGATAACCCGAAGCAGCTTGACTTGCGTCGGCAGCGGTATATCTCCGATTTCATCGAGAAATAGGGTGCCTTGGTCCGCAAGTTCAAAACGCCCCTTGCGAGCGGCCGAAGCCCCGGTATAGGCGCCTTTATCGTGGCCGAAGAGTTCATTCTCGACCAAGCTCTCAGGTAGTGCGCCGCAATTGATTTCGACAAAGGCATTTTCCCGCCGCCGACTTCGTTGGTGAATGGCCTTGGCCACCTCGCCCTTACCCGTGCCCGTCTCACCCAATATCAACACGCTAGTCCGCGACTCTGCGACCTGTTCGATCTGTCGGTAAATCCGCTGCCAGGCCGACGATCGCCTGGCTATCCCATCAAAGCGATAGCGTTCGTCGAGGCGGCGCTGCAAGTCGGAGACTTCCCCCACCAACTCCTGATAGCGGATCCCCCTCTCCAGTACCGCCCTGATCTTAGCCAGGTTCAAGGGCTGTAACTGGAAGTCATAGGCGCCTTGTCGCATCGCCTCGACGCCCAATTCGATATCCTCGGGCCCGGCGGCGATAGCAATCGCGCAAAGCGCTGCATTCCGCTTAAGCGCCAACTGCAGCACCCGCAAACCTTCGATGCGTTTTTCGCGCAGAGCACAAATCAATGCGTCGACCGGGTCAGCGTCGATTATATCGTACGCACTCTGAGCCTCATTCGCATAGAGCACCTCAAAAGCTTGCTGCTCGAGATAAAACACCAGTTCTCTGACTTGCTGCGATTCGGGCAATACGAGCAAAACCCGCGGTCTTGTATTTCGTTTCTCGCTCAATGGAGGGCTTTCAGCCTTTCGTTTTCAGGCCGCTTGGCGCACTGTCCGCTCCGCGATACTGGCCGCGAAGACCTCTACGAGATTCTCAACCAAGGTGAAAAGCATAGTGCGCCGTATTTGCGGTGGCAATTCATCCAAATCCCGCTCGTTCCGCCGAGGTAAGATCACCTGTGTAATGCCGGCGCGATGAGCTGCGAGCACCTTTTCCTTAACACCACCAACCGCCAAAACCCGACCACGCAACGTAATCTCGCCCGTCATCGCGATATCGTCGCGTACCGGCCTGCCGGTCAACAAAGACAGAAGGGCGGTCGCCACGGTAACACCAGCTGAAGGTCCATCTTTTGGTATCGCTCCAGCGGGTAAATGCACATGGATCTCCTCCGTATCAAAGAAATCCGGGGCGATATCCCATTCCCCTGCATGCGAACGCATGTAGGATAACGCAATCTGAGCCGATTCCCGCATGACATCACCCAACTGCCCTGTCAACGTCAATCCCCCTCGGCCTTTCATCCTAGTTGCTTCGACATACATCACCTCGCCGCCTACCGGTGTCCAAGCCAAACCGGCCACGAGTCCGGGACCGGTAATTTCCTCACGACCGGTATGGAGCACCTTCACACTGCCCAGATACCCTTCCAACTCCTCAACGCCGATTTCAAAAGGTCCCTTTTCCCCACCGACGACCTGACGGGCAACCTTTCGGCATACGCGACCAAATTCACGCTCTAATCCGCGCAGACCAGGTTCCTGTGTATACCCGCGGATCAACGCTCGCACGGCTTTTTCCACCATACTCACTCGTCGGCGTTGCAACCCGTGTTCGGCGAGTTGTCGCGGCAATATATGGCTCTGTGCGATCTCGACTTTCTCTTCTTCCGTATAACCCGAAAGTTGAATGACCTCCAAGCGATCACGCAACGCCGGCGGAATGGTATCTAGCTGGTTCGCCGTCGCGATGAACACAATTTTGGATAGGTCGAAAGGCATGTCCAAATAATGGTCCGCGAAGGTGTTATTCTGTTCGGGATCCAACACCTCTAATAGCGCCGCCGCGGGGTCACCGCGAAAATCCGCCCCGAGTTTATCAATCTCATCGAGCATAAAGACCGGGTTGCTGGTCCCCGCCTTGCGCAGGCCTTGTATAATACGTCCGGGCAAGGCCCCGACATAAGTCCGACGGTGGCCACGGATCTCCGATTCGTCGTGGACACCGCCTAAAGAAATGCGCACGAATTTACGCCCCAAGGCGCGGGCAATCGACTGCCCCAGCGAAGTTTTGCCAACCCCAGGCGGACCGACGAAGCAAAAGATCGGACCCTTAGTGTCTTTTTTTAGCTTGCGCACAGACAGATATTCCAGTAGGCGTTCCTTGATCTTCTCGAGCCCTTTATGATCCGCATCTAGAATCTTGCGTACGCGGCCAAGATCGATCCGGTCCCGGGACTTCGCCCGCCATGGCAAATCGAAAATCCAGTCCAAATAGGTCCGACCTACGGTATATTCGGCCGCACTACTGGGCATTTGCGCTAATTTCTCCAGCTCGCGCGAAGCGATCTCATCCACTTCAGTCGGCAATTTGGCCCTTACTAAACGCTCACGAAGCTCGTCAATCTCCCCCGCCCCCTCCTCCCCGAGTTCCTTCTGAATCACCCGCATTTGTTCCCGCAGATAGTGGTCTCGCTGGATTTGCCCCATTTCCTGTTCAATTTTCGCCTGGATCTGATTGCCCATCTCGAGAATCGCCAACTCGCTATTGAGCGTTACCGTCAAAGCCTGCAAGCGAGTTTTAATATTGCTCTCTTCGAGCAGTTTTTGTTTTTCTTGAAGATCAATATCAAGTCCCGAAGCGACAAAGTTAGATAACTGCGGCGGCTGCTTCTCAAGGTTGATTGCGGTTACCTGCAACTCATCGCTTAGCGCGGGAACCAATGAGACTACTTTTTGGAAAAGCTGGGAAAGGTTTTGAGCCAATGCAAGCTCTTCGCGATCTTCACTCACTTCTTCTTCTATTGTCTCAACACTAGCTATGAAGAAGGGCTTTTTCTGCACGTATTTGGTCAATTTCACCCGCTGAAGACCACGCAAGAGCACCTGTATATTTCCATCGGGCAAGTCAAACGTCCGATGAATCAACCCTACGATACCAACGCGGCTTAGATCACTTGGGGCAGGATCGTCAACTGCAATATCTCGCTGAGTAACCGCAGCGATAATTCGTCCTTGTTCCATCGCCGAGCGAATCAATTCACGTGACCTATCTCTCCCCACCAGGAGTTGCGTCGGGACCCCGGGGAAAATCACCATATTGCGCATTGGCAACACCGGCAGTTGATCCGGTATGTCTAGTTTTTTCTTCTTAGCCATTCTCGGTCCTCACAGTAATTTGAGTAAGGTCGTCACGATAACCATAGCAAAATTTGTGCCGTTTATTTTCCGGCCGTTAACCAAAGTAATTGGCAGACGCTAACTGCCAGTTTGACAGTTAGCCAACCCAAAAGACACAGTTATTAGCCCATTAGACCTTTGAAGCTTCTAAACCGGCTTGCAAATTACCTTTTTTTTTAATATAATACAATTATAATGAAGTACTAAATATAGGTGTATCTATGTTTGACTTTTTAAAAGGCCGCAAAAAACAATCCGGCTCTTTTAGTGTACGACAAGAAATTCAAAAACTGACAGATTTAAGCCCACCCTCCGCTCTTGTCGCTATAGTTAAGAATAAAGGTGACGAGCCCGAAGAAATGGGTAAAGCCTTCTTTTTGCGGAGGGAAAAGAAACTCTATAGTGAAGGGACCAGTCTCTACCTAACCACCCCTGATAATCTCAAAATAGCCAAAGACCAAAACCTGACTAATCGTAATGTTGTTCTGCAGTTTATGAACCGGCGTATTCCCTACCAATTACAGTGCAAAATTGTTGGCCGATATCGCCTCTTGCCAGAAGTCGTCGAAACCCTCGATTTCAATGCCAAGGCAGCATATAAACTCGTGCCGATCAGCGTCTTGAAAAAACAAGACAAACGCCAGTTTTACCGCTATACGCTCAAGAATTACGGCGATTCCCGGATCCCGCTGACCACCCATATCGGCTTTGATCTATTTATCCGCAATACCAATCATGAATTCCCCGAAGAGGGCGCCCCACCCGTTCTACTTAAAGACGTAGAGCTGGTTGATCTTGCGACGGATAGCCAACAGCAACCGTTCACGACCCGAGATGCGATCAACGAGTTTCGGGCGATTATGCTAAAGAAGCAACCACACGACCGCTCAGTCTTTATCTCCAAAATCGACAAAGATGAATCAACGACTCTCATCAAACGCAAAGACGAAGAGCTCTTATTAGGAGAAATACATATTCTCGGGCTCGACATGGAATCGCTGCGCGATGTCCTCTACCTGAAGAAATCAGCGAAATCCGGGATTAAAAAGGGCAAGGAGAACCCTTATAATCTAAACCCAGGTGAGAAGGTCATTAGTAATTTCATCCACGAGCAGAAGTATTACCAAATGCTGGTTGAGATTATGGAAGCAAGGACCCAGAACGAAGTAGTGCGCCCCATAGATTCCCCCCGAGAAGAGGAAGGGTTACACGCCGACCTCGTCGATTATAGCGTAGGGGGCACATTGATCGAGAGCAGCCCGGAACTGCTCAAGTTCCTGCTCGGGGAAAAATGCCCAGCCAATGTCGATGAAGAAATAGAATACGAGGGGGAATACTGGGAAAGTGCCTTTCAAGAGCTAAAGAAGAATATGATCCATCTGACCTTCTACCCCAAATTGCACTTCCCCGATGCGGTAAAGCGCTTCAAACCGGAGTTGCCTTTCAAGATCAATCTGATTGCTCAAGTAGTACGGACTTGTATGCACCAAGTCGGCGATCGGAAAGCTCTACTCCACGGTTTGCAATTCTGTTACGAACCTCAAGGCATCCCACTGCACAAAGAGGAACTGATCGAATGGCGCTACAGTCGACATATACGCGACAACGAATATTTCAAGCTCGCACACAGCCAACTCAGCCAACTATATGGATATTTGGAAAATCAGAGCATGACCAGCCAAGGTGGTACCGCCCGCCAGCGGCAAACGAAGGAGGAGAGCTAGTCGTCTTCTCTCTTCTTCGCTTCCACCCGATTCTGGAAGGCGGATTTTATTTTTTTATCCGTGAACTTGTGCGACTGTTCAGATATCCGCGCTTGCACCGATGCTTGTAATTTCTCGCTCTTCAATTTCTCTTCGTCCGGCTTCTCATCCTCGCGAAAATGCTTACTCAGAGCAATAAGTAATTTGCTGAAAATTACCTGATTCTCCGAACCCGGATGCAATGTATTCGGCGGTTTAAAATGTAACCCCCTATCCGTACTATTTCGCGAGCGATTCTCCACTAGATCGCGCGGAAAAATCCGAAAAGTCACCCTATATTGTTCAACAGAATCAGCTACATACTCGAGCATCAAGGGTAAGAAGACATCGTTTTCCTTACCGACTTTGTCGGGTAGCGTGCGAATGACCATATCCTTAACTTCATCCGTCATTTGAAAATGCAACAAGAAACCCACTGTTGTATTAATTTCGCGAAGATAATCATTGGGTTTTTTAACCATAACCTCGCGAATCTTATCATGCTCAACCCCGGACAAGAGCATTCCCTCAACCATCATCGTCACATTGCCCATATTGCTGAATTCATCGAGAGTCACTTTTTCAATGAGCTTGACCCCGTCTTTTTCTAGATATTTATCAAGCGGTTCGCGGATATTATTAAAAAAATGTCCCTGAGTGCTACGCTGGGCCCATCCACCACCACCAGGAATTACATAGAGTTTTGCCTTACTTAGATAGCGCTCGAGAATATCTCGGGGTAAACGGCCGCGGCCATTGGGCATTGACGTTACGCTATCGACGCGAATCTCTATAATATCTTCACCCCGAACAAACACATCTTTAGGTAGCTTTTCTTTCGCTTCCTCGCGCGGTCCGGTCCAAGGTTTCCCAGAATTCGCCGGATTATCCGCTACATAATAGCTCTTGCGCAGAAAATATGCCTTGCCGACAAAATAAATGGGCTTGTCGGCTCCATCCACTTCTACGCTATAACTGAGAGTAATCGGTTCGCCTGGCTTGAGCAGATGTTCGGTCGGTTCAAAACTTCCCCCAGCCACCCCCGTAGGCCAACTCATAAAGAAGACCGCCTTAGGTTGGTCTTTAAACTTCCGAAAAGTAAAGTTTCGGATAATCCCTCGGCCACGGCCATTCTCGACCGATTCTGTCAACATCCGGGGACGTACAATATCACTAGCGACTTCCATTTCCCTAAAGCCGGCAAAAAGCGGCTCCATAAGCCCAGGTTTGCTATAAACCTCAACCCCTGAAAAAGGCTTTTTCTTTACTTTCTTTGCCTCTTCATTAGCGGCTTTTGCTTGGGTTTTCCCCTCTTCTTTAACGACTTTCTTTTTTACCTTGCCCATAGAAAACCTTCCGTTCCATTCTCGTATTCGAGCAAAAAGTCTTAATTCGTCTTATATACATAGAATCAGCTAGTTAGTCAAGCATTCTACCTTGCATAACTCCACTACAACTTCACAGTGAGGGGTCTGCGGAAACATATCTACCGGACGAACACCGACTACGCGATAACCGGCGACAGCCAATCCAGATAAGTCCGCTGCCAAGGTGTGTGGGTTGCACGAAACATAGATAATTCTTGGCACATCCAACATGCAAAGTCCTGCGAGTGCTTTTTTATGTAATCCAGCCCGGGGTGGATCAACAACGATCAAGTCAAATCGTCGCTCTTGTGCTACCAATCCACCGAAAACATCTTCAGCAGCCCCGGCTATGAATTCGCAATTTTCAATTCCGTTCCGCTTCGCATTAAGTTTTGCATCCTCAATAGCCTCAACTGCTAATTCAACTCCTAATACCGATTCCGCTTGTCGAGCGAGTAGCAAGCTAATACTGCCTGTCCCGCAATACATATCGAGCACTTTGCCGACATTGCCCGCCATTTCAATCACAACCTTATACAGACGCTCGGCTTGTAAAGGGTTGGTCTGAAAAAATGATTGCGGAGATATATCAAATTCAAGCCCGGCACACTTCTCAACTATATGTCCCTCCCCTTTGATCAGATACTCTTGTTCGCCAATCGCCACTTGGGCTTTCCCCGTATGCAGAGTTACCAATAAAACATCAATCTCCGGTATCTCTTCCTCAACCTGTGCAAGCAGGAGGTCGACTTTTTCATTGGGATATGAAGCAACAACCAAATTTACCATGACCTGCTCGGTCTGTTTTCCATCGCGAACAACCAAAAAACGCAATACCCCTTCGTGTTTCTTCAAATCGTAGGCGCTAAGCCCCAATTCTCGGGCAGCACTGCGGACAGATTTGACGATACGATTGGAAACTTGCGACTGCAAGTGACACTCTTCAAGATCGAAGATCCAGTTATAACGGCCTCTTACATGCATCCCCAGTTGCAAGCCTTCATCGCGATCACGACCAAAAGAAAATTCCATTTTATTGCGATAAAAATATGGTGTAGGGCTGGCTATAATTGGCTCTAAAATAGGAATCTCAAGACCACTTAAAGCCAACGCATCCGCGATCATCTGCTGTTTGACCTTTAGTTGGTCATCATAGGCCAATTCTTGCCAACGACACCCCCCACAATGACCAAAATGGGTACAAAGCGGTTCTTGTCTCTCATAGCCCATTTCGCGATATTCCTCAATTACCGCCTCAAAACGACCTTTGCGCTTCTTTATTAATCGCACCGCTACCCGATCGCCAGGTACAGCCCCCCGCACTAGTACTTCTCGTTCACCAACCAAGGCCAACCCGTCTCCCTTGGAGTCAAGTGCAACTACCTCGACTTCGATATGATTTCCAGGTTTCACCGGTTATTGTCTCCTGCAATAAGAAAAGGGGCAAGATGACTAGCATCTTGCCCCACAGCTACAATCTATAATTTGAGCGACTATTTCTCGGTTGACTCCTGAGCTTCTGCCGAAGTCGCTTGCTCTTCTGCCGGTTCGGCAGCCGCTGCGCCAGGACGATCAACAAGTTCGATAATACTCATAAAAGCCCCATCTCCGCGACGTGGACCCAATTTTACCACGCGCGTATATCCGCCGTTTCGGCTTTTATAGCGCGGTCCGAGTTCATCAAACAATTTGGAGACAATTTGCTTGTCGGCAATAACGCGTAGTACTTGCCGCCGGGCATGCAGGTCCCCTTTCTTCGCGAAAGTAATCACTTTTTCTGCCGTTCGCCTGAGCGCTTTGGCACGAATCTGCGTTGTCGTAATACGCTCATTTGCAAAGAGCGACATCATCATATTCGATAACATCGCCTTGCGATGCGAGGCTGTACGCCCCAATTTGGCTATTTTTTTACCGTGTCTCATTATCCGTTCCTAGAATTCTTCGGCTAAAGGATTAGCCGAGTCTTCACCGACTTCAATACCCTCATATGGAGTGAGATCCATACCCCAGCTTAGATTGAGCGAAACGAGAATCTCTCCCAACTCAGTGAGTGATTTGCGGCCAAAATTTCGATATTTGAGCATCTCGGCTTCAGACCGCGACGCCAACTCATGGAGATGGGTTATCCCGGCAGCGCGCAAGCAGTTAGCTGACCGCACCGAAAGCTCAAGTTCATCTACCGGCATAGCCAGCAGTCGAGCAACCCTTTTCGTTTCCTCGTCGACTTCTTTTTCCTGCGTAACCTCAGGCTCATCCTCAAAGTTGATGAAGAGGTTGAGATGCTCGGTTAAGATCTTGGCAGCCTGAGCCATCGCATCCTCAGGATGCACAGCTCCATCTGTCCAGACCTCCATAATCAGCTTATCGTAATCCGTACGCCGACCGACACGTGCATTCTCGGTATCGTATTGGACCTTCACAATCGGCGAAAAACTGGTATCAAGAGGTATCGAGCCTATCGGCTGATCAGGAATCTTGTTTTCGTCAGCGAACTGATATCCACGCCCCTGACCAACCGTCAACTCCATTTTCAGATTCGCACCCTTGTCCAATGTCGCGATGTGAAGATCGGGATTCATCACCTCAACACTAGGATCAACTTCAAGATCCTTGGCCAAAAGATCACCTGGGGTACTACATTCGATGTGAAGAACACGATCTTCATCACCGTGATAGCGTATCGCGACTTCTTTGAGGTTGAGGATGATCTCAGGAAGGTCTTCACGCACCCCCTTGACCGTAGAAAACTCGTGCTGCACACCCTCAATCTTGAGCTGTTTTATCGCGGCACCCTGAATCGAGGAGAGCAAAACGCGACGTAGCGCATGCCCCATGGTAACCCCGAAACCGCGTTCAAGCGGTTGCACAACAAACTTGCCGTACGTATCGCTAAGGCTGTCTTTTTCAATCTCAGCCAGCCTCGGCATTTGCAGACTTTCTAATTTCATAGTAGCCCCTTGCTCCCTATAAAATGGAGGAGTAAAGACTCGTCTTGTTTGAACTTAGACGCGGGAATAAAACTCGATAACTAACTGTTCTTCAGCGACGGTGGGTATATCGTCCCTACTCGGAACCTCAGACACGGTACCAGTAAGATTTACTTTGTCAACGGCCAACCAAGGCACGGTCTCCCGTGAGCGCCTGAGAGATTCGTGGATAGCCTCAAGTTGACGGCTTCGCTCGGCGATCTGAACGACATCACCCATACGAGTCAGGTAAGAAGCGATATTAACCCGTTTTCCATTTACAATGATATGATTATGACGAACCAGCTGCCTAGCGGCCTTACGAGAAGCAGCGAAACCGAGCCGATAAACGATATTATCGAGCCGCCCCTCCAACAAACGCAGCAAGTTCTCACCACTCACACCAGGTACGCGAGATGCTTCTTTGTAATAGCCCCTAAACTGGCCTTCGCGAATCCCGTAAAGCCGGGCGAGCTTCTGTTTTGCTCGAAGCTGGACACTATAATCGGACTGTTTACGACGCATCCCCTGACCATGCTGACCTGGGGCATAACTCCGGCGTTCAAAAGAGCATTTCTCCAAATTACAACGCTCGCCCTTCAAAAAAAGCTTGGCGCCTTCTCTGCGGCAAAAGCGGCAGTTGGGACCAGTATGCCTACTCATCTATCGCTATCTCCTCTAGACTCGGCGGCGCTTGGGCGGCCGACAACCATTATGCGGAATCGGGGTCACGTCCCGGATCGCGGAAATCTCAAGGCCGGCACTCTGTAGGGCGCGAATTGCTGATTCACGACCCACACCAGGCCCCTTGACCCACACCTCAACGCGGCGCAAACCCATACTCATGGCCTCTTGTGCCGCCTTTTCAGCGGCGAGCTGACCTGCAAAGGGTGTGGACTTGCGACTGCCCTTGATGCTCATTTTCCCTGGAGTAGCCCAAGAGATAACATTTCCCTTAGTATCGGTCAGGGTAATAATCGTATTATTAAACGTAGCCAAGATATGGGCCACACCAACGGCCTCTACCTGCTTTGACTTTTTGCGTCTCCTGTTTCTTTCGGGCGGCAAAGATCAATCCTCTCCGTTTGAGATTTATTTCTGGGGAACCTTTTTCTTGCCAGCAATAGCCCGCCGCGGTCCCTTACGAGTCCGGGCATTCGTCTTGGTACGCTGACCATTAGCCGGCAACCCGCGGCGATGCCGCAGACCCCGATAGCAACCGATGTCCATCAGTCGCTTGATATTCATAGTGGTTTCACCGCGCAAACTACCCTCGACCTTATAACTGGCCTCGATAATCGCACGTACGCTATTGAGTTGCTCTTCAGTCAGACTATTGATACGCGTCTGAGGGTCTATTCCGGCCTGTGAGACAATACTAACCGCCGTGGTATGCCCAATGCCAAAGATATAGGTCAACGCGATGGTGACCCGCTTGTCGCGGGGCAAATCTACACCTGAAATGCGCGCCATAGTATTATGTTCTCCTCAGCCTTGTCTCTGTTTATGCCGGGGATTGCGCTTACATACAACACGCACAACCCCATGCCTCCGAACGATCTTGCATTCAGTGCAGCGTTTGCTGACAGATGCTTTGACTTTCACTGTACTAGCTCCGATTTAGTAATTAACTTTTGCGCCCCTGGATCTTGCCCCGCTTCATAAAACCTTCATAGTGGCGGGTCATCAACTGGGACTCGATCTGCTGCAAAGTATCCAAAGCAACGCCTACGACAATTAAGAGCCCCGTGCCACCAAAAAACTGGGCAAAAGAAGGAGCGACATTGAACTGGCGAGTGACGAAGAATGGGAAAATTGCAACTAAAGCCAAGGCAATGGACCCTGGTAGAGTAATTCGCGTCATAATACCGTCGATGTATTGGGCGGTGCGGGGTCCTGGGCGAATACCAGGAATGAACCCCCCGTGTTTTTTCATATTATCAGCTAGCTGGTTCGGATCCATGACGATCGCAGTATAAAAATATGTAAAAAAGACGATCATCATCGAATAAGCGAACCAATAAAACATCGATTCGGTAGAGAAAAATGACCCAACCATCAACATGAACTCATTGCCGGGAAACATCTGAGTAATTGTGCCCGGCAAGAACATGATTGACTGTGCAAAAATTATGGGAATAACTCCAGCGGTGTTGATCCGAAGCGGAATATGCGTGGCTTGACCACCATAGACTCGCCGCCCAACGACCCTCTTAGCGTACTGGACTGGAATCTTGCGCAGACCTTGAGTCATCAATATTACAAAGGCGACAACAGCGAACATCAGGACAACGAGGATGATTTCCTCAATGATATTCTTGCTAAAGCCACGATTGATAAGGAAATGTGAATATTCCTGACTAATCGCATAAGGTAATTCGGCAACAATCCCGATAAAGATAATCAAGGAAATTCCATTGCCGATACCGCGCTCGGTTATCTGCTCACCCAACCACATGATGAATATTGTGCCCGTCGTAATGGTCAACATCGTCGAAAGCGTAAACCCAAGACCTGGATTCGGTACTGCGGGATTCCCCGATAGCGGAGCCGTAATATTGATCAAGAAAAAACTAACACCATAAGACTGGGCCGCTGCAAGAAAAACCGTGCCATAGCGGGTGTACTGAGTGATCTTTTTACGCCCTTCTTCGCCTTCGCGTTGCAATTTTTGAAAATAGGGTATAACCGCCCCTAACAACTGCAGAATAATCGAAGCACTAATATAAGGCATGATGCCTAAGGCGAATATCGTTCCGCGGGTAAAGGCCCCACCAACAAACATATCATACAGGCCAAAAAGGGTATTACCTGAACTTTGGAAAAATTCGGTGAGCACAGCGAGTTGAACACCAGGAACGGTAATCTGACCGCCGATACGATAAACGACCAAGAGCCCAACGGTAAAAAAAATCCGTCGTCGCAAATCTGGAATCTTAAAACAATTCTGAAAACTCTGCAGCAATTGCACTTTAGATCACCTCAGCCTTGCCGCCTGCTTTTTGGATCTTTTCTGCAGCAACTGAAGAAAACTTATGGGCCTTGACTGTCAGATTACGCGTCAATTCACCCTGGCCTAAAACCTTTACGAGCCCTGAGGCCTTCTTTATCAATCCGGCACCAGCCAATTCCTCTGGTCCGACCTCACCAGCAAGACCACTTGTCTCAAGGTCCTGAACATTAATGGTTTGATAAGTCGTTTTGAACTTTTTGTTTGAAAAACCAATCTTGGGCAAATGCCGGAACAACGGCAAAGTTCCACCCGTAAAGCCAATACGATTACCACGACTGGCCCCGGATCTTGCTCGCTGTCCCTTATGCCCCTTGCCTGCCGTTTTACCGGTACCTGAACCTGGCCCCTGGCCTAAACGCTTGCGATTTTTCTTGGACCCCTGAGGGCACTTTATTTCCCCGATACGCATTTTGTGCTCCCGATTATCCTTCTACTTCCTCAACTTCGACCAAATGCTTGATCTTATTGATCATGCCACGAATCTGAGGCGTGTCGTTGTGAACGACTTGCTGAGAAAGCCGTTTGATACCCAAAGCTTCGATCGTCGCTTTTTGGTCCTTCGCCCTACCGATAGCGCTCCGTTTTTGTGTTATTGCAAGTTTCATAAAGCAATTAACCCCATGCGCGGAGCGATTCAACGGGCACACCGCGTTCCCGGGCTACCATTTCAGGGCTGCGCAACTGAACAAGGGCTTCAATAGTCGCCTTAATCGAGTTCTGAACATTGTTGGACCCCAGGGACTTAGTCAAAATATCATGGACACCGGCCAATTCTAATACGATGCGGGTGCCTCCGCTTGCAATAACCCCAGTTCCAGGCGATGCTGGTTTAAAGAGGATTTTCGCCGCGCCAAAGCGACCAACGATCTCATGCGGAATCGTTCCATCAGTTACTGGAACTTCGACAACATTCTTTTTTGCCGCTTCTGTTCCCTTGCGAATTGCCTCGGCAATCTCACCGGCCTTGCCAGCACCGACACCAACCCGCCCATTACGATCTCCGACCACAACGGTCGCATTGAAGCTGAACCGCCGACCGCCTTTACGCACATGCGATACACGCTTGATGCTATTTTGGACGACCACTTCGCTCAGTTCCGATCCGCTGGAATCAGACCTTGACCTATCAGACCTTGACCTATCGGGCCTTGACCTACTATCTGTTTTCGCCACGCTGTTCTCCTTAGAAATTCAGTCCGGCTTCTCGCGCCCCATCTGCCACGGCTTTAACTATCCCGTGGTATAAAAAACCGCCTCGATCAAAAACAACCTGCCCAATGCCTTTTTCTTGGGCCTTGGCAGCAACGATCTTCCCAACTTCACGCCCTTGTTCAACACGGCTGTCAAATGCGCGATCCTTCAAATCTTTGCACTGCGTAGATAGACCGAGTAAGGAGTGACCTGCCACATCATCAACCAACTGCACTTCAATGTGACGCAGAGAGCGATGCACTACCAGCCTCGGCCGCTCAGGCGTTCCCGAAACGACCTTACGCAGACGATGCCGCCGCCGTTCCCGCCTTTTGCGGTTCTGTACTAAATGTCTCTTATCTTTCATATTATCCTACTGCCGCCTTACCCTGTTTCCAATGAATAACTTCATTTTCGTAGCGAATCCCTTTACCCTTATAAGGTTCAGGGCGGCGCTTGAAGCGAATATCGGCAGCAACCTGACCGACCATCTGCTTGTCAGCCCCTTTGACAATGATCCGAGCTTGCCCGCCCCCGACGCCATTGGCAACTTCTATTTCAATACCATCAGGTGCTTCATAAACAACAGTATGCGAATAACCGATGTTGAGCGTAAGTTTCTTACCTTGAACTTCGGCCCGGTACCCAACACCGAATAAATCAAGATTTTTGAAGAAACCTTCGGTTACTCCCGAAACGGCGTTGGCGATCAAAGTGCGAGTCAAGCCATGAAGAGACCGTGCCAACTTCTCATCGTTTTTACGCGTAACGACGAGATCGGTATCTTGCTTATCCACTGCCAAATGCTCAACAACAAAAGGTACCTGCAACTGCCCTTTAGGACCTTTAACTGCGACCTCGGCACCCGCGACCGAAACTTCAACACCTTGAGGTACGACTATCGGTGCATTTCCTATACGCGACACTTTAAAACTCTCCCGTAAAATCACTACCAGACATTACAAAGGACTTCCCCACCCACGCCAGCCGATCGCGCTTCCCTATCGGTCATCACTCCCTTGGAGGTGGACACGATAGCAATCCCCAATCCGCGTAGGACGCGTCGAATATCGGAGCTACCCGAGTATTGACGCAATCCTGGCCGACTGACGCGCTTAAGCCCGTGGATTATACTTTTGTTTGTCTTGTCGTACCGCAGATAAAGCCGCAATACACCCTGCTTATTGTCTTCAATAAAAGCAAAGTTATCGATAAAACGACACTCAGCTAACACACGAGCCACCTCCCGCTTCAACTTTGAAGAAGGCACGTCAACTCTGGGGTGCTTAGCTTGGCAGGCATTGCGGACTCGAGTCAGCATGTCTGCGATCGGATCAGTCATACTCATAATTGATTCTCCAACTCCTCTACCAACTCGCCTTAGTCATACCCGGAATCTCGCCCTTTAGCGCGAGGGTGCGAAAGCAGATTCGGCAAAGACCGAATTTGCGATATACCGCGCGAGGACGCCCACAGGAATTACACCTGGTATAACCACGAGTGGAAAACTTGGGTTTGCGTTGCGCTTTAACTATTAGACATTTCTTAGGCATTTACAGGCTCCGGTCCTATTCACTGAAAGGCATTCCCAACGATTTTAACAATTCACGGCCTTGATCATCGCTATTGGCTGAAGTGACAATAGTAATATTCATGCCCCTAATCTGATCAATCACGTCATAATCAATTTCGGGAAAGATAATCTGTTCTTTGATGCCTAGATTGTAGTTCCCTCGCCCATCAAAGCTCTTCTCCGAGACTCCGCGAAAATCGCGAACTTGAGGCAAGGCAAAATTGATAAGACGATCAAGGAATTCAAACATTCGGTTACCCCGCAGAGTGACCATGCAACCGATCGGAATGCCTGCGCGTAACTTAAAGTTAGAAATCGCCTTCTTAGCCTGGCGAATAGAAGGCTTTTGGCCCGTTATTGCCGTCAACTCAGCCACTGCATTTTCAAGGACTTTTGGCTCTTGCACGGCCTCGCCGACACCGATATTAATAACGACTTTGCCCAACCGCGGCACTTGCATATCGTTCTTGAAATCGAAGTGATCCTTGAGCAGGCCCATCGACTGTTCTCTATACTGTTTTTTTAATCTAGCTTCGTACATAATTTATTCTGGATCTATCATTTCGCCGCTGCGAGCGGAAACGCGCACGTGTTTGCCGTTGTCCAACTGCTTGTGGCTGATACGGGTCGGTTGATCTGTCTTAGGGCAAACGACCATGATGTTAGAAATATGAATAGGTGCTTCGCGTTCGATAATACCCCCTTGAGGATCGCGCGAAGTCGGGCGGGTGTGATGCTTACGCATATTCACCCCCTCGACAATAACACGGCCCCGGTCTTTAAATACATTGAGCACGGTCGAACGCCGCCCCTTGTCATTACCGCTGATAACCTGAACTGAATCCCCCTTGCGAATATCCATTGCAACCTTCCTTAAACAACCTCGGGAGCCAATGAAACGATGCGCATAAACTGCTTTTCACGCAGCTCGCGGGCAACCGGACCAAAAATACGAGTGCCGGTAGGCTCCTTATCATCGTTGATCAATACTGCAGCATTATCATCGAAACGGATATAAGATCCATCGGATCGACGATACTCTTTCTTTGTCCTCACAACGACGGCTCTGGCTACCTGGCCTTCTTCCAGCGGTCCATTG
This sequence comes from Gemmatimonadota bacterium, assembly GCA_018672475.1. Taxonomy (GTDB): domain Bacteria; phylum Latescibacterota; class UBA2968; order UBA8231; family UBA8231. Next base: position 64,164 of record JABHFS010000120.1, read on the forward strand.
GGCGTAACGCCATGAACTGCTACAACAATTAGGTCTCCAATCCCAGCATAGCGCTTGCCCGAGCCACCGAGCACTCGGATACACTTTGCGGTCCGTGCACCAGCATTATCCGCCATCTTAACTATCGTGTATTCATGAATCATTTCTATGCCTGATCCTGGATGTCTTGACGCTCAAGGATTTCAACCAATCGCCAACGCTTAGTCTTGCTCATTGGCCGACATTCCTCAATACGCACCAGATCACCAACCTGAGATTCTTCTTTTTCATCATGCGCGACAAACTTCGCCGTCCGGCGAATGACCCGACCATAAAGAGGGTGCGGAACACGTTGTTCAATCGCGATAACCCGCGTCTGCACATTATTGGCCTTAAGTACACGACCTTCTGCCTGACGCCTTCCTGTCTTCTGCTTAGCCATTCCTCACCTATTCTCCACCGGCCAGGGCGCGAACCCCGAGGACATGCTCTTTGAGCACTGTATGCGCCTTCGCAATATCACGCCGTACCTGCCGCAACCGAATAGGGCTGGTCAGTTGGCCGGAGACATGCTGAAAGCGCAAGTTGAAGGATTCTTCATGAAGCTCTTCTAATTTATTTTTGACATCATCCACGTTCATTTCGCGGAGTTCGCTTACCTTCATAATTATGAAACTCGCTTGACGATTTTGGTCTTAATGGGCAACTTGTGGCCAGCGCGGCGAAATGCCTCGCGCGCCATATCCTCAGGAACTCCAGCGACTTCGAACATAACCCGTCCGGGCTTGACGACGGCGACCCACCCTTCGGGAGCCCCCTTACCCTTACCCATACGAGTTTCGGCCGGTTTCTTGGTAATTGGTTTATCGGGGAAGATGCGAATCCACATTTTACCGGTACGGCTCATTGCCCGGCTAATCGCCACGCGAACAGCTTCAATCTGGCGACTCGTGATCCAGCAAGGCTCAAGCGCTTTGAGACCATATTCTCCGAAAGAGACTAAGTCTCCTCCTTTGGTCTGCCCCCGCATGCGGCCCCGCGATTGCTTCCTCCACTTAGACTTCTTGGGCATTAACATGATGTAAGGATCCTCATTATCTAGACCGCCTTAGCGGTCCCTTGATCTTCGGCTACGACTTCGCCGTGGCAAATCCACACTTTTACACCTACGGTGCCAGACGCGGTAAACGCCGTAGCCATCGCGTAGTCGATATCAGCGCGCAGTGTGTGCAGGGGCACTCGACCAGCCGGCTCAGACCGTTCACGTCTCCCCATCTCGGAACCATTAATCCGACCAGCGACGCCAATGCGAATACCCTCGGCTCCCATTCGCATCGTCGAGGCAACAGACTTCTTTATCGCCCGGCGGAAAGAAACCCGCTGCTCAAGTTGGCGTGCAAGGCCATCAGCAACCAACTGGGCGTCAAGTTCCGGCTTCTTAATCTCTTGTATATTGAGCGAAACATCTTTACCGGTGAGCGCCTTGAGTTCGTCGCGGAGTTTGTCAACTTCGGCGCCCCGGCGACCGATTGCAATACCGGGCCGAGCGGTGTGCACTTCGACGGTAACTCGCTTGGGCTGGCGTTCAATATTAATCTGCGAAACACCCGCTCTCTGCAAGCGTTGGCGCACATAGCGCCGAAGCATGAGATCTTCCTTAAGCAATTCGGCAAAATCCTTTTCGGCAAACCAATTCGAACGCCAAGTCTTTATAACGCCGAGCCTAAAGCCATATGGATGTGTTTTTTGTCCCAAGATTCCCCCTTACTTGGTCTCGTCGCTAACAACGACTGTGAGATGGCAGTGGCGCTTGCGAATTTGATCTGCTGCTCCGCGTGCCCGAGGCCTGACACGCTTCAGATCGCGCCCTTCGTCGGCGAAGACACTGGAGACATAAAGATCTTCTGCATCAACCGGACTTTCTTCGTCTTGATTGATTCCATTGGCGATAGCCGATCTCAAGGTCTTTTCGACCTGCTTTGCCACTGGACGGGGAGAAAAGCGGAGAATCGTCAGTGCCTCCTCAACAGACTTCCCACGAATTAAGTCGATAAGCTGACGCACTTTGGTCGCTGGCACACCAATTTGTTTGAGTATAGCCCTTGCTTCCATCGCTATTGCATCCTCGTTCCGCGCTCAGTCAACCGCCCACCATGCCCGCGAAATGTGCGGGTCGGAGCGAATTCACCGAGCTTATGCCCAACCATATTCTCGGTAATATAAACTGGGATGAACTTATTACCATTGTAAACGGCCAGCGTATGACCGACGAAATCAGGCGTTATCGTCGAACGACGGGACCAAGTCTTGACGACTTGCTTATCTCCCGTGCGATTGAGATGTTCGACTTTTTTCGCCAGATGCCCATCGATGAAAGGGCCTTTTTTAACCGATCTTGCCATGATTCCTCACTACTTCGAGTTGCGGCGGCGTATAATCCACTGATTACTTTGATTTTTGCGCTTGCGCGTCTTATAACCTTTCGTCGGCTTACCCCAAGGAGTAACCGGGTGGCGGCCCCCTGAAGACTTGCCCTCGCCACCGCCATGCGGATGATCAACAGGATTCATGACCACACCTCGCACCTTGGGCCTGCGCCCTAACCAACGGGACCGGCCCGCTTTGCCGATGACGACATTCGCGTGTTCAACATTGCCGACCTTACCAATAGTCGCCATGCACTGAATAAGTACTTCGCGGGTCTCTCCAGAAGGCAATCGCAATTGAGCACGCCCTTCATCACGCCCGAGTAGTTGGACTTCAGTACCCGCACTTCGAGCAAGCTGTCCGCCTCGGCCCGGATTGAGTTCAACATTATGGATCGTCGAGCCAAGAGGTATATTCGCTAGGGGCAGCGCATTACCGACCTCAATTAGAGCCTCTGGGCCCGCTGTAATAGAAGCGCCTACATTCAAACCCAAAGGAGCGATAATATAGCGTTTATCTCCATCTGCATAGACAATCAATGCGATAAACGCCGAGCGGTTAGGATCGTATTCGATTGAATCGACCCTTCCTGGGACGCCGATTTTATTCCGCCTGAAGTCAATAACACGGTAGCGACGCTTGTGACCACCACCGCGGCGGCGCATCGTCATGCGGCCCTGGTTATTACGACCACCAGACTTATATACGGCCCCGGAGACCAACGACTTCTCTGGTTTGCCACGCGTCAACTCCTCAAAGGAATTGACCGTCTTGAAGCGTAGTGTCGGTGTAATAGGACGAAATTTCTTAACAGCCATCTTAAATAAATCCAGTTGCTATATATTTTCTACAATTTCGATGGAATCGCCGGCCTTTAGAGTAACATAGGCCTTCTTCCAACCGGCACGCCGCCCCTGGAATAGCCCCTGTCGTTTGGGCTTACTGGGTACATTGACCGTGCGAACGGACTCAACTTTAACGGAAAAAATAGATTCTATCGCTTGGCGAATTTGTATCTTATTCGCTCCAGAGAGAACGCGAAAAGCATATTTATTGCTTTCGCGTAGAATCGTGGCTTTCTCCGTAATAATAGGCTTTTGAATAATGGTTCTTGGATTGTTCACTTAACGATTCCTCTCAGCCTTCTTGCCGATGAGTTTCTACGAACTTATCGAAAGCCTGATGAGTAAAAAGCACTATATCAGCTCTCAGCAAATCATAAGTCCCCAAAGACCCCAAATGAGCAATGTTCACTTTGGGCAAATTACGGCTAGACTTGACTAGTATAGGGGCATTTTCAGCTGTAATAAAGAGAAGCTTCTGATCGTTTAGGCCACAGGCATCCAAAATCTTTCTAAAAGACTTAGTGCTTGGCTCGGCAAAATCAAAATCCTCGATTACCTTGATCTGATCTCCAGATCCCTTAACCGTCAAAGCAGACCGCAAAGCCAATCGCTTCAGAGACTTGGGTAACTTTTCGTAATAAGATCGAGGTTGGGGACCAAAAGCGACCCCACCACCGCGGACCAAAGGCGACCGCATAGAGCCACGACGGGCCATACCAGTGCCTTTCTGGCGATGGTGCTTCTTACTCGTTCGAGCAATTTCGGACCGCGTCTTAACCGAAGCGGTCCCCTGCCGTTGATTTGCCTCATAAGCGACTACTGCTCGATAAAGAGCATACTCTGAGACCTCGATAGCAAAAAGATCCTCGGGCAGTTCTACAGACCCGCTCGCTTGACCTTCACTGTTTAAAATATCTACCTGCGTGCTCATTGTCCTGTCAGACCTTTATATCGATGCCAATACCAGCAGGCAGATCAAGTTTCATCAATGCATCCACGGTTTGCGGCGTTGAATCGAAAATATCGATAAGCCGCTTGTGAATCCGCGTTTCGAACTGCTCACGCGACTTCTTGTCCACATGCGGAGACCGCAACACTGTATATATCGTGCGGGAAGTCGGCAACGGCACGGGGCCGACAATCCGGGCCCCGCTCCGCTTGACCGTCTGGACGATCTCGTCCACGGACCTATCCAAAGCCATGTGATCATAGGCTTTCAGTCGAATACGTATTCTATCAGCTGCCACTTGCTAGGGTCTCCCTATCTTCTCTTATTCGGTTTCGGTGACTTCGGTAACGACACCGGAGCCGATGGTTCGGCCACCTTCTCGAATCGCAAATCGAAGCTGCGGTTCAATGGCGATCGGCTGACCCAATTCTACCTCTATCGTGACGTTATCACCGGGCATAACCATCTCGGTGCCCTCAGGCAAGCCAATCGAACCCGTAACGTCTGTGGTGCGGAAAAAGAACTGTGGGCGATAGCCTGAGAAGAAGGGTTTTTCACGTCCACCTTCTTTGGGCGTCAATACGACGACCTCGGCCTTGAACTTGGTGTGCGGTAAAACCGAGCCGGGTTTGCAAACGACCATTCCACGCATCAGTTCGGCTTTTTCAACACCGCGCAACAGAAGCCCAACATTATCACCAGCCTCGCCTTCATCGAGCAACTTGCGAAACATTTCAACGCCAGTGACAGTCGTTTTACGCGTCTCCTTAATACCGACGATTTCAACATCTTCGCCGACCTTAACCCGACCGCGTTCAACACGACCCGTACCAACTGTTCCACGCCCCTGGATCGTGAAGACGTCTTCAATCGGCAACAAGAAGGGCTTCTCAATATCGCGGACCGGATCGGGAATGAACTCGTCAACGGCGTCCATCAACTCATCTATCGCCTGCGTGCCCGTCGCTGTGTCTGAACCTTCAAAAGCTTGCAAAGCCGAACCGCGGATAACCGGAGTATCGTCACCCTCAAAGCCGTATTCGGAAAGTAGCTCGCGGGTTTCCAACTCGACCAAGTCGAGCAACTCCTCATCGTCGACCTGGTCAACTTTGTTCATGAAAACCACAATGCGGGGCACGCTCACCTGACGGGCGAGAAGAATATGCTCGCGCGTTTGGATCATAGGGCCGTCAGCCGCGCTGACGACTAAGATCGCACCATCCATCTGAGCAGCACCAGTGATCATGTTTTTGATATAATCAGCGTGACCAGGGCAATCGACATGCGCGTAGTGCCGCTTCTCCGTCTCATACTCCTGATGCGAAACATTGATTGTCACCCCACGAGCTTTCTCTTCGGGCGCATTATCGATATCATCAATATTCTTCGCCTCGGCCAAGCCCTTGTTCGCCTGATGCAAAGTGATAGCCGCCGTCAGCGTCGTCTTGCCATGATCAACGTGGCCGATCGTGCCGATATTAACATGTGGTTTGTTACGCTGAAACTGTTCCTTAGCCATTTTTCCTATCCTCTCCTTGTCTCTGGAAAGATCTCGTTGAAGTCTTAACCTTGAACTTTAGCGACGATTTCCTCAGTAATACTATTCGGAACCGCCTGATATTTAGAAAACTGCATTGTGAATAATGCCCGGCCCTGAGTTAACGAGCGCAGCCGGGTCGCATAACCAAAAGTCTCACTAAGTGGTACAAAAGCTTTGATGACTTGGGCATCAGACCGAGGATTGATGCCTTGTATTTCACCGCGGTGCGAGTTGAGATCGCCCATTACATCGCCCAAATACTGTTCTGGGACAACCACCTCAAGTTCCATAATCGGCTCCATGAGGAATGGAGACGCCTTTCGGGTTCCTTCTTTGAAACCCATGGAACCGGCGATCTTAAAAGCGATTTCCGAAGAATCAACGTCGTGATACGTACCGTCGACCAACGTCACTTTTATGTCCTCAATTGGAAATCCTGCAACCGGCCCTGAGGTCATGGATTCAGCAATGCCATCACGGACGGGATTGATGAATTCCTTTGGAATATTACCGCCGACGATTTTCGATTCGAAGATCAGCCCCGTACCGGGTTCACCTGGCTCAATCTCGAGCTCAACATGGCCAAATTGGCCGCGGCCACCGGATTGACGGATAAAACGCCCTGTAGCCTCAACAGCCTTCTTTATGCCTTCTTTATAAGCGACCTGGGGCTTGCCAACATTAGCCTCAACCTTAAACTCGCGAAAGAGACGGTCTATCAGGATCTCCAAATGCAATTCGCCCATTCCCGACATGACAGTTTGGCCCGTCTCATCGTCCTGGCGCACCCTGAAGGTTGGATCCTCTTCGCTGAGCTTGGACAGAGCTACATGCAATTGCTCTTGATCTGCCCGAGTTTTGGGCTCAATCGCAACGTGAACCACAGGCTCGGCAAACTCAATCTTCTCAAGGATGATGGGATTATCTTCGTCGCATAACGTATCCCCTGTAGTCGTATTTTTAAGACCGACTACAGCTACAATATCTCCAGCAAAAGCCTCAGTCCGTTCAGACCGGTCATTGGCATGCATTTCGAGCAAGCGCGAAGCGCGTTCCCTGCGGTCATTGGTCACATTATACAAATATGAACCAGCCTTTATCGAGCCAGAATAGACGCGAACAAAGGTCAAGCGACCAACAAAGGGATCGGTCATAACCTTAAAGGCCAAGCCAGCAAAAGGAGCGTCATCGCGGGTATCGCGGATGACTTCTTCTTCTGAATTGGGCAGTAAACCTTTAACATCCTTGAGATCTGCCGGAGCCGGAAGATAGTGAAGAACCGAGTCCAGCAACTGTTGCACGCCTTTATACTTATAGGCACTTCCGCATAAGACAGGTACAGCTTTTAGTGCGATAGTTGCCTTGCGTAGGGCGGCGCGAATCTCGTCGGGGCTAATCTCGTTCCCTTCGAGGAACTTTTCGAGCAATCCATCGTCGAACTCTGCAACACCCTCAAGCAGTTTTTCGCGATATTCAAGAGCGCTCTCTTTTAGATCCTCGGGAATCTCATTTTCGAAGTAGTTTGATCCCTGACTGGCTTCTTCAAAGGTGATCGCCTTCATTTCGACCAAATCAATCATGCCGTTAAAGGTCTCACCTGTGCCAATAGGCAACTGAACGGGCACAAAATTGCTGCCCAACCGATCCTTTAACATATCTAGGACCTTGAAAAAGTCGGCCCCGTTACGATCCATCTTATTAACGAATGCAATTCGCGGCACATCGTATTTGTCTGCCTGGCGCCAGACGGTCTCAGACTGCGGCTCAACACCGCCGACTGCACAGAAGACGCTGATCGCACCATCAAGCACGCGCAATGAACGTTCGACTTCAGCCGTGAAGTCAACATGCCCAGGCGTATCAATTATGTTGACGCGATGATCCTTCCACTCACAGGCCGTCGCAGCGGAAGTAATCGTGATACCTCGCTCGCGCTCCTGTTCCATCCAATCCATAGTCGCCGTGCCATCGTGGACTTCGCCCATGCGATGGAGTCGGCCTGTATAAAACAGGATGCGCTCAGTGGTCGTCGTCTTGCCAGCGTCAATATGTGCGGCAATGCCGATATTGCGCGTATCTTCGAGTGAAAACTCTCGTGCCATTACTCTATGAGCCTCTTTAGAACCTGTAATGAGCGAAGGCTTTATTCGCCTCTGCCATGCGGTGGACTTCTTCTTTCTGTCGCACAGCGCCGCCTTCACCCTTTGATGCGGCGATAAATTCGTTAGCCAATCGCTCAGCCATGGTGCGTTCGGAACGACTACGGGCATGACTGATTAACCAGCGAATCGACCGCGCAGTCCGCTCATCCGGCCGCACTTCAACCGGTATCTGATAAGTCTGACCACCAACTCGGCGCGACTTTACCATGACGATCGGTTTGGCGTTTTCAAGCGCTTTCTGAAAGATCTCGATGGCATCCTGGTCACTACGATCAGCGACCATTTCAATCGAATCATAGAAAATGCGCTCGGCAACACTTTTTTTGCCCTGCTTCATCAGCGAATTTACAAATCGAGCCGCCAATACATTATGATACTTAGGATCCGGCAGCAGCTTGCGTTTAATTGCTTTTTTTCGACGCGACATCTCTTATCTCTTGTCTGTTCTAGTCCGGACGCCGGGCGCCGTACTTTGAGCGGCCCTGGCGGCGGTCAGCTACGCCCGTGGCATCAAGGACACCACGCACAATATGATAGCGCACGCCGGGGCAATCTTTAATACGGCCTCCGCGGACTAGGACGATTGAGTGTTCTTGGAGTGTATGACCCTCACCCGGCACATAGGCCGTGACCTCAATCCCTGTGGTCAAACGGACGCGAGCCATCTTGCGCAGAGCCGAGTTGGGCTTTTTGGGCGTGGTAGTGAAAACACGCGTGCAGACACCACGGCGCTGCGGACAACCGATCAACGCTGGAGAATCTGTCTTTTTCTGCGATCTATGCCGGCCCTTACGGACCAACTGGCTAACTGTTGGCAAGTGCTACCTCTCCTTGTGGTTCCATGTAAATAGCAAACTCATAATTTAGGTCTAGTTGGCATAACTGTCAATACTTTACTCCCCGAAAACACCTGTTTCTTCCCCTGCTTCGACTCCAGCGAGTGCGGCTTCACCATTCTCTTCAGGATTCGCGCCTTCATAGGTGATGCCCTGATAGACTTTAGTGCCAGTACCAGCGGGTATCAGGCGGCCGATAATGACATTTTCCTTGAGACCTCGAAGATGATCAACCTTGCCCTGAACAGCAGCTTCGGTGAGCACTCGAGTCGTTTCTTGGAATGAAGCCGCGGAAATAAAACTGTCCGTGCGCAGAGAGGCGCGGGTAATTCCCAATAGAATCGGCTGACAAGTGGACGGATCACCGCCTTCAGAAATAACTTTGTCATTTTCCTTATTGAAGCGAATTTTATCAACCTCCTCCCCTTCGAGGAAGTTGGTATCGCCTGGATCAATGATGCGCACTTTTTGCAACATCTGTTTGACGATCACCTCAACATGCTTGTCGTTGATCTCCACCGCCTGCAAACGATAGACGTCCTGGATTTCATTGACCAAGTATTCCTGAACCTTGTTCACGCCTTGCACACGCAAAATGTCGTGTGGATTCACAGAGCCCTCAGAGAGACGCTCACCGGCGACAACCCGGTCCCCCTCATGCACACGAAGGTGCTTACCATAAGGCACGAGGTACTTCTTGTCTTCACCATCCGGCGAAGTGACAATTAACTCGCGGTTACCGCGAACCAATCCCCCGAAGACAACTGTGCCATTAATTTCTGATATTACTGAAGGTTCCTTCGGCCGCCTTGCCTCAAAGAGTTCGGCAACACGCGGCAAACCACCAGTAATATCTCGCGTCTTAGAGCGTTCGCGCGGGATCTTCACCAGGATCTGCCCCGGAACGAGATCATCTCCATCTTGGACCAGCAAACGGGCTCCAACAGGAATGATATAGGACCTAGTCCCCTGTTCCTTGCTCTCGATCTCAATTTGCGGACTCAACGAGCGGTCACGCTGTTCGACAATGCCGCGGGCACTCATACCCGTGGTTTCATCGAACTCCTCACGCATCGTCACCCCGTCAATGATGTCAGTGAACCTAATTTTACCGGGACGGTCGGTAAGAATCACATTGCTGTAGGGGTCCCACTCGTAGAGGACTTGTGCCGCTTCAACATCAGCACCATTCTCAACTTTGAGCTTCGCACCGTAGGGGGCGTTCATTCGCGCCCTTACCCTATTTTGCTCGTCCAATAACTCGATTTCGCCATTGCGACCGACAATCGTGGTACCTGTATCAGGATTCTCCACTGTGTCAATATTCACGAAATTGATACGCCCGGCTCGGCGAGTCTTAATCTGAGTTTGCTCAGCAATACGACTTGCAGTACCACCGATGTGAAAGGTTCGCAGCGTTAACTGGGTGCCCGGCTCTCCAATACTTTGTGCCGCCACAACCCCAACAGCCTCGCCGATATTGACCACCCGGCCATTCGCCATATTGCGACCGTAGCATTTGATACACACGCCACGATCCGACTCACAAGTAAGGACAGAGCGAATAAGCACGAGTTCAATACCGGCTTGGGCGATGCGGTTCGCGTCTTCCTCATCCAACAAGACATCGGCTTCAGCTATCACCGTACCGTCGGTATCAGTAGCATCTTCTTGCATAACACGACCAACGATGCGATCTGCGAGTGGTTGGATAACCTCCTCGCCATCCTTGAGTGCCCCGACCCATAATCCCTGGCTTGTCATGCAGTCATCTTCTAGGATGACCACATCTTGCGCAACATCCACCATTCGGCGAGTCAGATAACCCGCTTCCGCCGTTTTAAGTGCGGTATCAGCTAAACCCTTGCGCGCACCATGGGTAGAAATAAAGTATTCGAGCACCGATAAACCCTCTTTAAAAGAGGCTATAATAGGCGTTTCAATAATTTCACCGACTGCGCCGGTAAGTTTCTTTTGTGGCTTGTTCATCAAACCACGCATACCACCAAGCTGTTTAATCTGATCCTCACTACCGCGAGCGCCAGAATCCTTCATTACGTAGACCGAGTTGAACCCCTCCTCGGCCTCCTCTAACGTCGCCTGCACAGCACGCGATACAGAGGATGTAGCATGTGTCCAAATATCGATGATTTTATTATAACGCTCGCCATCCGTAATAATGCCATTGGCGTATTGGTCACGGACTTTCTCAACTTCAACGAGTGACGCATTAATTATTTGGGTCTTGGCTTCGGGCACCACAACATCATCGACTGCAATCGACACCCCTGCCAATGTCGCATATTGATAGCCCATCTTCTTGAGCGTATCGACAAATTCCGCCGTGCGCCGATTACCAAGCTGACGATGCACATCGGCCGTGATCTTTTTAATATCGGCCTTGTCTATCGTCCGGTTAATGAAACCCATTTCCTCGGGCAAAACCTCGTTGAAAATTATCCGACCGACAGTGGTATCAACTAATTCTCCGTCAATCCGCACTTTAATAGGTTGATGGAGCGTTATTCTCCTTGCATCATGGGCCGCAAGCGCTTCAGAAGGATTAGAAAAGCGCCGCTCGATCGCATCTGCTTCACTAAAACGCACCTTAGTCATATAATAGCTGCCAAGGACGATATCCTGTGGATTATCCATGATAACTGGCTCGCCATCGGCCGGTTTGAGGATATTGTTGGCAGAAAGCATCAAAAGACGGGCTTCAATCTGCGCTTCAAAAGATAGCGGGAGATGTACAGCCATTTGGTCGCCATCAAAATCAGCATTGAATGCTGCACAAACTAGGGGGTGAAGACGAATGGCTTTACCTTCAACCAAACTGGGCTGGAATGCCTGAATACCAAGGCGATGCAACGTCGGGGCGCGATTGAGCAATACACAATGATCGCTGATTATTTCTTCGAGAATATCCCAAACCTCAGAGCGTTCTCGCTCAACGAGCTTCTTCGCACTCTTTACTGTTTGCACCAATCCTTTTTCTTCTAGTTTCTTGATTACAAAAGGCTTGAAAAGCTCAAGTGCCATACTTTTTGGCAAGCCACACTGGTGCAATTTCAGATCGGGACCGACAACGATAACCGAGCGCCCTGAATAGTCGACACGCTTGCCCAACAAATTCTGGCGAAAGCGACCTTGTTTACCTTTGAGCAGATCGCTAAGCGATTTCAGCGAACGATTACCATCGCCACGCACCGCACGCGAACGGCGGCCATTGTCAAAGAGAGCGTCAACGGCCTCCTGTAGCATGCGCTTCTCATTGCGCAAGATAACTTCGGGTGCCTTAATGTGAATCAGTTTTTTGAGTCTATTATTGCGATTGATAACCCGTCGATAAAGATCGTTGAGATCAGACGTCGCGAAACGTCCACCCTCCAAAGGTACCAGCGGACGCAAATCGGGCGGAATCACCGGGACATTGTTGAGGATCATCCACTCAGGCCGGTTTTCGGACTGGCGAAAAGCCTCCACGACCTTGAGCCGCTTTAAGGCATCCTGCTTGCGCTGAATAGAAGTCTCCATGCGGACCTGAGTCCGCAACTCGGCCGAAAGCTCTTCAATATCGATCATCCCCAAGAGACGCTTAACCGCAGGCGCTCCCATTTCGACATCGGGATCACCACCCTCTTCTTGGATCTCGATCAACTCTTCTTCGGTAAGGAGCTGGTTCTTCTCTACCGGAGCACCTCGTTCGTCGATAACGACATAAGATTCGTAATAGAGAACTCGCTCCAAGTTACGCATCGATATATCGAGCAAAGCACCAATGCGCGAAGGCAGCGATTTGAAATACCAAATATGCGATACGCATACGGCCAACTCGATATGGCCCAAGCGCTCACGACGAACCTTGGCCTGGGTAACTTCAACGCCGCACCGGTCGCAAACTACGCCACGGTAACGAATGCCTTTGTACTTACCACAATGGCAATTCCAATCCTTGACGGGGCCGAAGATGCGCTCACAAAAGAGCCCGTCCCGTTCCGGTTTGAAGGATCGATAATTGATCGTCTCGGGTTTGGTCACCTCTCCTTGCGACCATGCGCGGATGGTTTCGGGAGAAGCGAGTTGTATGCGAATCGAATCGAAAGTATTTGGTTTACGCGATGTATTTGCAGTCTGTAACACAGAAGCCCCCTTTGCGTCTTATGCGAATTTTCTGCGAATCAATAGGTCTCGACCATCCGACTATCTTCTAGGATGACATCCAGACACAGGCTCTGCAATTCTTTGACAAGTACATTGAAAGATTCGGGAATCCCAGGTTCTGGCGGATTCTCGCCTTTCACAATAGCCTCATAGATTTTTGAACGACCAGCAACATCATCGGACTTGACGGTCAGCATCTCCTGCAATGTATATGCAGACCCATAAGCCTCGAGGGCCCATACTTCCATCTCGCCGAAGCGTTGACCGCCAAATTGAGCCTTGCCGCCCAGTGGCTGCTGAGTAACGAGCGAATAAGGTCCAATGGAACGAGCATGGATTTTGTCGGCAACCAAGTGCGAGAGCTTCAATACATATATCTGCCCCACCGTCACTCGCTTATCGATCTTTTCGCCTGTACGCCCATCGTGAAGTATTTGCTTACCGTCGTTGGGAAGTCCGGCCTCGTCGAACAGCTCCTTCACCTCATCAAGCGTTGCCCCATCAAAAACTGGGGTAGCAACATGTATCCCTAGAGCGGCGGCGGCCATACCGAGGTGTGTTTCGAATACTTGGCCCAAATTCATCCGAGAAGGAACACCGAGAGGATTGAGACAGATATCGATAGTAGTACCATCCTCGAGGAAAGGCATATCCTCTTCTGGAGCAATATAGGAAACGACCCCTTTATTACCATGACGGCCTGCCATTTTATCACCGACGGCGAGTTTGCGTTTCTTGGACACATAAACCTTGACCAATTGCGCAATGCCAGGCGGAAGCTCATCCCCACGAGTCAGGCGTTCGACCTTACGCTCTGCCTGCTCATCAATAAGCTGTAGTTGCTCGGAGCTATATCGCAACAGTTCCTCAACCCGGTCGCTAACCTTGTCATCCTCGGTCCACCCTTCTTCGGGTGAGATGGTCGAGAAATCGACCCTCTCGATCAAGCGATCAGTTAGTTGAGTCCCTTCGCGCACTACTACGCTGTCATCTTCAGACGAACGAAGGCGCCCAAGCTTAATATCACCGACAATGTCAAGCAATTTCGTATTGCGTTCGGAGATCAACTGTTCTTTGCGCTCCTCCGCCTCTTTCTCATATTCGGCGAGGGTGCTCTTTTCCTTACGGCGCGAAGATTCGCTGCGCTCCTTGCGCGAGAAGACCTTGCGGTCAATCACCACGCCCTCCATGCCCGGTGGCGCTTTTAGTGACGCGTCTCGGACATCTCCAGCTTTCTCACCAAAAATAGCTCGCAAGAGACGCTCTTCTGGCGATAACTCGCTCTCCCCCTTGGGGGTTACTTTACCGACCAAGATATCGCCTGGACCAACTTCGGCACCGATGCGGATAATGCCTTCATCATCGAGATTGCGCACCGCAACTTCGCTGACATTGGGAATTTCGCGGGTAATCTCCTCCTGACCACGCTTGGTATCGCGAACCTGGAGTTCAAACTCTTCGATGTGTACCGAAGTAAAGATGTCTCGTTTGAGCAGGCGCTCGTTTATGACGATGGCGTCTTCGAAGTTATAGCCGTTCCAAGGCATAAAGGCGACGAGTACATTCATACCCAACGCCAAATCACCTCGCTCCGTGCCCGCCCCATCGGCCAATGCCTGTCCCATTTGGACTTTGTCCCCGACCTGCACCAGCGGCCGCTGATTAATACAGCAATCTTGGTTGGAACGAGCAAATTTAATCAACTTATACTGGTCTTCATCCGCAGTGTCCAGCGGCGTCAGCGGCATGCTATTTTTTTTGTCCCGGCGCACAGCAATGCGCTCAGCATCAACGCGTATGACTTCACCTGGGTTCCGAGCCAAAACGACGGCACCCGAATCGAGTGCGATCTTACCTTCCATACCCGTACCGACAAAGGGTGCCTGGGTGAAGAGCAATGGCACCGCTTGGCGCTGCATATTAGAACCCATCAACGCACGGTTGGCATCATCGTGTTCAAGGAAGGGTATCAACGCCGCCGCTGCGCTAACCAACTGCTTTGGCGAAACATCCATATAGTCGAGCTCACTTGGCGAGACCATAGGATAGTCATCCCGCCGTCGGGCCTTGACCAAATCGTCAAGGTATTCGCCATTTTCATTGATCGGCGCGTTAGCCTGCGCAATGCAATACTTATCCTCTTCGGCAGCAGTGAGGTATTCAATCTCAGTGGTCACCTTGCCATTGACAACCTTGCGATAAGGCGTCTCCAGAAAACCGAAGGAATTGACCCGCGCATAAGTGCTCAACGAAGAGATTAGACCGATATTGGGACCTTCAGGCGTCTCAATTGGGCAAATACGGCCATAGTGGGTATAGTGCACGTCTCGAACCTCAAAACCGGCCCGATCACGACTGAGGCCACCCGGCCCAAGAGCACTAAGGCGTCGCTTATGGGTAAGCTCGTCAAGCGGGTTGGTCTGCTGCATAAATTGGGACAACTGGCTCGACCCGAAAAACGCCTGGACCACAGTCGAAACCGTTCTCGCGTTGACCAAATCGTGCGGTGTAATCTGTTCATCATCGCGCAAACTCATGCGTTCGCGAACGGTCCGCGACATGCGCGTTAGGCCGATGCTGAATTGGTTGGCGAGCAATTCACCAACCAAACGCACGCGGCGATTGCCCAGATGATCAATATCGTCGGTGTTGCCCTGTCCTACCCGCAAACCTAGCAGATAGTGGATTATCGTCATGAAATCTTCGAGGTGCAGCACCGTGCTTTCAAAGGGTATCCCCACATCCAAGCGACGATTAATGCGATAACGCCCCACATCCCCCAAATTATAGCGCTTGGGGTTGAAAAATAATCGCTCGAGCAAACCGCGGGCGGTTTCAATATTCGGGGGATCGCCAGGGCGCAACAGGTTATATATGCGCGTTAAGGCATCCTCTTCGTCTTCGCTCGGATCCTTTTTCAGCGTATTCTCCATAACACCCGGATCATTGCCCACAGGGACAGCCAAGACTTTGAGCTTCTTGAGCTTGGCCGCCTGTAACGCCACGAGCTTTTCACCGGAAATCACTTCGTAGGCTTCTAAGGCAATCTCACCGCTGCTCTTATCGACGATGTCCGTGCCGCCATTGTAGCGATCAATCAACTCGTCATCGACCGGCACTTCCTCTTCTTCGCGGAATAGGCTGAGGATCTCGCCCTCCTTAGAGAGGCCGAGTGCCTTCAAAAGCAAAGAGACCGGCATTTTTCGCCGCCGATCAATATGCACGTACATAATGTCGTTAATGTCCATGCTGAACTCGAGCCAAGGTCCCTTATAGGGGAGAATCCGCGCCGAGAACAACCGTTTGCCATTGGGATGTATGGTCTCATCGAAAAACACGCCAGGCGAACGATGCAATTGGCTGACAACCACGCGTTCGGCCCCATTGACGATAAACGTGCCTTCACCGGTCATCAGTGGCAGTTCACCCAAGAAGACGGACTGTTCGACAACATCCTTTATCGGACTGTCAGGGCTTTCTTTGTCGCGAGTTACCAAGCGCAGGGTCGCGCGCAATGGTGCGGCAAAAGTCATTCCCCGTTCGCGGCATTCCTCTTCGCTATAACGGGGATTTCCAATAGAGTAACCAACATACTCGAGGGAGTAGATTCCGTGGGCGTCTGTAACCGGAAAGATACTCTCGAAGACTAGGTGCAGACCGCGCCGCTTGCGCTGCCTGGGTGCAACATCGAGTTGCAGGAAGTCTTCGAAGGAGTCAATCTGAACCGAAAGCAGGTTTGGCATCTCAACGACTTCTTTAATCTTGCCAAAAGAGCGCCGTTCGATACTTCCGTTCGTCTTTGCCAAAGTCCAAACTCCTTATTGTTGTTTAAGGCAAAAGCCCATGGAGCAACGGACCCCCTGCCCGAACGGCAGAAGGCCAACAGCCCATGAGCTTTCCTCAAGTTCGCACTGCAGAAGCGCAGGTATGGTCCGGATAAATGATATAATCCGCAACTCCCCTATTTGAGCTCTACAGTAGCTCCGGCATCCTGCAACTGCTTCTGGATCTCTGCAGCTTCATCCTTCGACGCACCCTCTTTGACAGCCTTGGGGGCTTCGTCGACGAGCGCTTTAGCTTCTTTCAATCCGAGGCTAGTGATCTCGCGAACAACCTTAATAACCTGAATCTTCTTATCACCGACGCCGGTAAGAACAACATCAAATGTATCTTTCTCCGGCGGCGCTTCTTCACCGCCACCAGCAGCAGCCATCATTACCGGCGCAGCAGCCGATACGCCGAATTTATCCTCAAGCGCCTTGACCAGCTCGGCCAACTCAAGGACGGTGAGCGCACCAATGGTCTCGATAATCTCGCCGACTTTGCCGCTGACGGCAGTTTCTTCAGTCGTGGTTTCTTCGGTCATGATATACAACCTCCTGTATATGGATCACGTAATTGGATTATAAGTCATTAAAGATCGAATGAGATCAGGCGTTTTCTCCGCCTTCTCCTTTTTGCTTTTCGACAGCCGACAACACACCTACCAAGCCGCGCAACAAGCCATTCAAAACGGCACTAAAACCATATAGAGGACTCTGCACGCTACCAACAACCTTGCCCAGCAATTCATGCCTTGAAGGCAGCTTTGCGATGACCTGAACCTCATCGGCAGCGAGAATCTTGCCATCCATGTAACCGGATTTGATAAGCATCTTGCCGCCATCATCGGCGAAATCCTGAAGAATCTTGGCCGGCGCAATGGGATCCTCATTTGAATAAGCGATTGCCGTGGGGCCCGTGAAATGCTCCTTTAGTCCGGCAATACCCGCTTCCTCGGCGGCCCGAATAGCCAGGCGATTCTTAACCACCTGATAGTGCACCTCAGCATCGCGCAGTTTATTGCGCAACTCGTTCACTGCCTCGACATCAATACCCGTGAAGTCGGCTAGATAAAGGCCTTTAGCCCCGGCCAAAATAGTCTTTAACTCAGCTATTTTTTCTTCTTTCCCTACTGTCGCCATGTTTATATAGCCTTTTTCACGCGGCGATTTGGGTGCGGTCGATTTTGATGCCCGGACCCATTACCGACGAAATAATCAACTTGCGGATATATTGCCCTTTAGTCGCCGATGGCCTGGCGCGCAAAATGGCATCGATAAATGCCTGGGCGTTTTCAACTAAGGCCGTCTCTTCGAAAGACAACCTGCCGATGGGAGCCTGAGCATTGTTGCCCGATTTGCTGTCGGCGCGATACTCAATGCGGCCCGACTTAGCCTCTTTGACCGCCTTGGCCACCTCGCGAGTAACTGTGCCAGTCTTGGGATTCGGCATAAGGCCACGCGGCCCAAGAACCCGCCCAAGTTTACCTACTTGACCCATCATATCTGGAGAGGCTATCACCAAGTCAAAATCAAGCCAACCGCCTTGAATCTTCTCGGCCATATCGGCCCCGCCGACAAAATCTGCGCCGGCATCTTTGGCCTCCTGCTCCAAAGGACCTTGGGTAATAACTAAGACCCTCAGATCCTTACCTGTGCCATGAGGCAACATTACCGTACCTCGAAGCGCCTGATCAGCCTGCCTGCCGTCAATTCCCAAATGCAGGGAAAGCTCAACCGTTTCATCGTATTTGCGCTTGGGAAAACCTTTGAGAATTCTTACTGCATCTTCCCACGAATAAGACTCATCGCGATCAAAAGCTTCTAGCGCCTCTCTGTATCTTTTTCCTCTAGCCATTCTATACCTCTATAAAGGAGCACACTTGCAAAATGCGATTATTCAACCAATAGCCCCATACTACGAGCCGTGCCCGCGATCATCGACATCGCAGATTCCATGGAAGCTGCGTTTAAATCGGGCATTTTCAATTCAGCAATCTCACGCACCTGATCCGAAGACACGGTACCGACCTTGTCGCGATTTGGCACCCCTGACCCCTTTGCCAATCCAGCGGCTTTCAGAAGCAAAACCGAAGCGGGAGGCGTCTTGGTAATGAAAGAGAACGTGCGATCTGCATAAACGGTGATCACCACGGGAATGATCAGCCCCTGCTTCTCTTGGGTCTGAGCATTAAATGCTTTGCAAAATTCCATGATATTGACACCATGCTGCCCTAAAGCCGGGCCAACGGGTGGTGTCGGATTGGCCTGACCGGCCGGAACCTGCAACTTGATTTGGGCTATTTCTTTTTTAGCCATAATTTGCGATACTCCTCTAAGCTCCTACTCGCCCTTTAGACCGCTGCTTCTTCGGCCGGCTCGACTTGCAACACGTCGAGCTCTACCGATGTACCGCGCCCAAAGATGCTCACCATGATTTTCAATCGGCGTTTTTCTGGCAGTACTTCCTGCACAGTGCCGATAAAATCTTTAAATGCCCCATCGTTGACCTTGACCTGATCGCCAACGGCAAAGGGTATGTCTTCAACCTCTTGATCCTTACGGCGATCAATATAACCTAGTATATGATCAATTTCCTCCTGTCGCAGCGGCTGCGGCTTGCGAGCAGGACCAACAAAGCTAGTCACTCCAGGAACATTGGTAACTTGATACCAAGCATCCTTTGACATTTCCATTTCAATCAACACGTAGCTAGGCAAAAACCGTTTTTTAACAACGGTCTTCTTGCCGGCGCGGAGTTCAACGACTTCCTCAGTTGGGACAACTACTTGAGCAATGGCGCCACTAGCAGCCCCCTCCTCAATTAGCGATTCCAAGTAAGTCTTTACCTTGTTCTCGTGCCCTGAATACGTATGCAGAGCATACCAGCGCTGAGCCATGGCCCCAATTCCGGTGTTAGCTCCCGTCAAACTCGAACATAAAAAGAAGCGGCGAGTTAAGTACGCCGCCATCTTGCTTTTATGCCCTACGGGAATTACTGCCCTAGAAGAATTCCCCAAATGAAGGAGATAATCAAATCGAACATACCAATGAAGACTGCAAAGACCGCAGAAAAAGCCAACACAACACCTGTAGAACTGATTAGGTCCTCACGCGTTGGCCAACTGACTTTGGTAAACTCAGCCCGCACCTCTTTGACAAAACTAGTAAGTTTATCCCACATCCCCTTACCCTAATGCAGAAGCCTGGCAGGGCAGACAGGACTTGAACCTGCAACCGCCGGTTTTGGAGACCGGAGCTCTACCAATTGAGCTACTGCCCTATGCCTAGCGGGTTTCCTTGTGCGCCGTGTGCTTATGACAAAAACGACAATACTTTTTGTATTCGACACGGCCAGGTTGGTTCCGCCTGTTTTTGGTTGTTGTATAGTTGCGCCGGCTGCAGATTTCACATTCCAGCGATATTTGATCTCTTGGCATCGGAACTCGCCGAGTTTAAGTTGGAAGCGCTATAGAAATGGAGCCGATGACCAGGGTTGAACTGGTGACCTCATCCTTACCAAGGATGCGCTCTACCGACTGAGCTACATCGGCTGCAATTACATGAATTTTTACTTATTGTATATGGAGCGGGAAACGGGACTCGAACCCGCGACCCCGAGCTTGGAAGGCTCGCGCTCTAGCCAACTGAGCTATTCCCGCCCTACGTCAACGGACCCTACGTCAACGGACCAAACACCCCCGTCACCCATAGACTAAATAAAGTAAGACTGCTTTTTCTAACTGTCAAGAGTGGTTGGAAACTAAGTAGCGACACTGCTTAGGAAACATGCGATAAAAGAGTCTTAAGCAATGGTACATCCTAAACTCTCGCATATGAATCCCGCCTTCGCCACTGCCACTCCACTTGCAATAATTCCACCACCCAAGGGAGCCTCTTCGAAGCTTTACCGCCTATGCACTGCGCCGTGCGGTCTCAACACTTGCTACTTTAGGTAGATAATACTCGCTCATATAATGCTTCTTGCAATATCCCCGCGATGAATGTCTTCCATCGCAATCTACCAGCTTGCAACTGGTCCGACCATAAACCCGTTCGCGCTCAGGAGTGAGCCGGCCATAGCGGCGTACCTGCTGATAGTGGCGAAAGCAATATCCCTTTGCGACCTGCCCTTCGCCGCAAATACCAACCCGACAATCTCCACTGCGCTTGTGATATTCCCGCTCTGGCGTCAGGCGACCATGCCGTCTAACTTGCTGGTAGTGACGCGGACATAATCCAACAGTTCTCGCCTCTGCATCGCAATCTCCAGCTTCGCAGATCACCTGCCATTTACCTTTAATGATGTTTGGGCTGCCCATAAGACGAATTCTCCTTGAGATACACATCGATATTATTTCGTCTATATAACAAGCAACTATTATGCCACTTAAACTATATTGGCAATGCTGTATTAAAACACCATCGATACAGGTGATAATCACCCAAACTGCGTCAAACCTCAACCACTTGTCGGATTTTTTAGACCCACCACTTCTCAAATATGAGACGCGCCTGCCATTACACCGCCTACTGGATGTGGCAATTGCAGGCACAGGCTATTCTTACAGCTCCGTATCAATTATGATACTCGTATCTCATATTTGATGCTTCGCGATTTAAATCAAATTGCTTTAGACGACGATAAAAAGTCGCGCGACTCATCCCCATTAAATTTGCCGCTTTTTGTATATCGCCCTCTCCGCCCCTTAATGCCTCTAAGTACAATTGGCGCTGGGCTTCGTCAGCTTGCTGTTGTGCCTGCTCGAAAGTGGTCATTGCCCTATCGTTCCCGTCTATATCATTGATAAAGGCGTTCAGGTGTGGGGGTAAATCTTCCACGGTAATGGTCCGCCCTTGAACCAATGCCACTGCATGCTCGACCGCATTTTCAAGTTCGCGCACATTTCCAGGCCAGTCGAACTGGCTCATCTTGTTTATGGTCGGCTCGTCGACCCCAACGACAACCTTTCCATTGCGTTCGGCAAAAATATGCACGAATCGCCGGATAAAGAGCGGAATATCCTCGCGACGTTCATTCAGAGCAGGTATCTCGATTGTAATCACATTAAGACGATAGAGCAGATCGCGACGAAAACGTCCTTCCGCTACAGCTTGCGGCAGATCCCTATTCGTCGCTGCAATCAACCGGCAGTTGATGGGAATCGTGCGATCCCCACCGACTCGCACAATCGCCTTTTCCTGTAACACACGCAGCAATTTAACTTGTACATCTGCCGGCATCTCACCAATCTCATCGAGGAACAGGGTGCCACCGCTTGCCAGTTCAAACTTGCCCAATCGCCCTTTTTTACTCGCACCCGTAAATGCCCCTTCGACATAACCAAACAACTCGCTTTCGATCAAATCCCGCGGCAGGGCTGCACAATTGACAGCGAGAAAGGGGCCCTCGCTATAGGCACTCGCACTGTGAACAGCCTGGGCAAAAACCTCCTTGCCAGTTCCCGTCTCACCCTGGATAAGAATATTGGAGCTAGTACTGGCAGCAATACGGGCCAATTCGACCGTTTTATGCATGATGGCGCTCTGGCCAATAATATCTTCGAAGGAATACGTGCGCTGGACGCCGATCACCCGATTGACCAGACGGCCGACTTCACCCATTTCGCGAAAGGTCAACACCGCACCGGCAGCACCGGTCGTTCCTTCCATAATCGGCTGTAGGTTGGCCATCGCCGCCACCTTACCAGATGCCGTATTGAGCGTCACGACCCGATTGCTAAACTGCCCGCCCGTGTCCAACCATTCGCGCAACGGAGGTTTATCCTCGACCAGTTCGTCAATATGAATTTGGGGCGTCTTTTTGGCTTCTACACCTAATATCCTTAAACCGACAGTGTTGATCTCTTCGACAAAACCATCACGATCAACTGCCAATAGTGCATCAGATATTGATTGTAGGAAGGCTTGTGAGCGACTGTAGAGCGCACGTAATTGACTGGCCTGATGTTTCTCTGTGCGCACTAATTCCTGCAACCGCCCCGTGAGGCGAATATCCTCGATTTCAGCCGCGATCTGACTCGATAAGGCAAAAAGCATATCCAAATCATCAATGCTAAAAAGACGCCGCTCCGTGCCCAAAGGGACAATCTTGTCGAAAAGCGTTAGCGTCCCAACAACCCGTTCTTCCAACACCAACGGCACGCACGCCAACGATGACCCCATCGCCTGCGGATCACGGGACGCCCGGACGTCGTCAATCATGATCGGCTCACCCGATGCCGCCACATATTCGGCGATACGCTGCTCGTAAAGCAAATCGAAGGAGTTATCCGTTTCAGTCACAACCGTCGCCAATGCCAAGGTACCGTCTTCCACCAATAAACGTACAGCCGACCCTTTCGCCCGGAGAGCCTCAGCCGCCAAGGAGGCGATCAATTCTAACGACTCATCCAATCCCAAACCCGAGTTCATCGCCTGGCCCAACTCGTTTAAGGCCTGCAGCTCCCCCGTGCGGCGGTTCATATTCTCAAAAGTTTGTACCGCGCTGACCAACGTCCGGATACTACTACCAACTTCCCCTTCCAGCATCGCGATTTCCCCTGGAACAAAACAGCGGCCAGGTCTGCTTTGCAGGTTAAATACACCGGATAGATCTTCGCCATGACCAAAGGGGACGGCCACAACGCTATTGTCGGACGGTTCCTCACCGACAAGGAAAACCGCACGCGGATCCATCGCCATATGGGCGACCTGTATCGTCTTGTTATGAAAAACGGCCAAACCGGAAATACCCTGACCGACCCGCAGACGCCCCCCCTTCACCGCCCCCTGACCGACACAGGCCTCGAGTAAGAGTTTGTCGGAACGTGGTTCGAGTAGGAAAATCGCACAAAGATCCGCATCAAAGCACTCGGAAATCAAACCCGCCATCGCGCCCAAGCTCTCCGACAATGACCTGGGTTGGGCTATCAACTCAAGCGCAGCTGCCCAAAATTCAGCTCTTCCATTCAGCATATCAGCACTGGCCATATTCGATCTCAACCGGAAATACGAAACTCCCGGAAAGGCTTGGCCTTTCCGGGAGTTTCATAGTGAACTGACAAATCTCTCAGCGCGTTATTTTAATTATCTTATAATGCAGTTGGCCGGCGGGTATTTGAATTTCAACCTCTTCCCCCTCTTCGTGCCCCAATAGCCCCTTCCCGATCGGCGAAACCGTCGAGATCTTCCCCTCTTCAAAATCCGCTTCTTCCGGTGCCACAAGTGTATAGGTGAGCTGGCGTGGATTCTTGAGGTCCTCCAATTCAACCGTAGCGCCGATATAGACTTTGTCTTCCGGAATCGACTCGTGCTCGAGCAAACGGGCGCGGCTCAGTGTATCTTCGAGTTTGTCGATGCGCCCCTCGATAAAATGCAACCTTTCCTTTGCCGCTGCATACTCGGCATTTTCGGACAAATCGCCAAATTCCCGGGCAACCTTTAGGGACTTGCGAACCGTCGGCCGCTCGACCTCTTTGAGTTCTTTTAGTTCCCCCTGGAGCTTCTCGTAGCCGTCTCTCGAAAGATATACTTCACTCATTGCCAACCTCAAACGGAGAAGAATAAAGCGCTTAACCTACAGAAAAAGCGGAAGCGACCAACCGCTTCCGCTACCTAAACTCTACCTGCAATATACTACACTCAACTATTAGATGCAAGCATAACAACACCTGTGCAACCCTTTAGTAAATGGGGATTCCCCTAGTTCATCACTATCTTTATATTATAGCGGTCTCCCCCTCTTTAGCCTCTTCTTTCGCGAATTATGGCACTAAACCTACTCCATTTCGCCGATCTCCATTTAGGCGTCGAAAACTACGGGCGTATAGACCCGGGTACCGGTCTGCATTCTCGAGTCCGGGATTTCGCCGCCAGTTTGGCAACCGCTTTTGACTTCGCAATCGAGGAAGAAATTGACCTCGTGCTATTCGCAGGTGACATGTACAAAACCTGCGATCCGACACCAACCCATCAACGCGAATTCGCCCTGCAACTCCACCGCCTGCAAGAAGCGCGCATCCCGATTGTATTGATCGTGGGCAACCACGATGCCCCGGTCGCCTTCGGCAAAGCAACCTCAATCGACATCTTCAGTGACTTGCAACTGGCCGGAACCCATGTAGTCCGCCGTCCGGAGATCCTGCGAGTAGAAACGGCGAATGGTCCAGTGCAAATCGCAGGGCTGCCCTGGCCGACACGCAATATACTGCGCACCCATGACGAATACCGCGAACTACCGCAAGAAGAGATCACCGCGGCGATACAGGAAATCTGCGCTGCCCAGATCGACGAGTTCGCCCGCCAACTCGATCCAGCCGTGCCGGCCGTGCTCGCCGGCCATCTTGCGGCCGCCGACGCCGTATTCTCCGGTTCTGAACGCACCGCCATCATCGGCCACGACCCCATCCTGTTGACCAGTACACTCGCCAACCCATCCTACGATTACATAGCCCTGGGCCATATCCATAAATACCAAGACCTCAATAGGGGCCAGGATCCGCCCGTAGTCTATTCGGGTAGCCTGGAACGTATTGACTTCGGTGAGGAGAAGGAAGACAAGGGCTTCTGCCTAGTTCATATCGAGGACGCCCCAGATATGCCGAGGGGCCGCGCGACGACCTTTGAATTCGTCCCCGTCCCGGCCCGGCGTTTCACGACGATCCGCTTGCAGGTCGGCGAGGGCGAGGATGCCACCGAACGCATCGTCGCCGCCTGCGCCGATATCGACCTCACCAACGCGGTCGTCCGCGTCCTCTATGACCTGCCCGCAGGCTATGCCGTTCCCATCGACTTGCAACAAGTGCGCCAAGCGCTAGCTGCAGCTTATCACATCGCCTCTATCCAACCCCAATTCGCAACGGTCGAACGCCAGCGACGAGCGGAGATCACCGAGGACCTCGGACTCGGCGAGGCCCTTGACCGCTATATCGACAATAGCGCAGACTTGCAAGAGCACCGGCAGGAACTCAAGAATTATGCGCTGCAACTCGAGCGCGAACTCGACCTCGGCGAGGCGACAGAGGCCAACGACGTATGATCCCGCTCACCCTATCCCTGCGCAACTTCCTCAGCTATGGAGAAGGAGTCCCCCCGCTCGACTTCACCCAGTTTCGCATCGCCTGCCTAACCGGCGACAATGGCCACGGAAAATCCGCGTTACTCGACGGGATCACCTATGCGCTCTGGGGCGAAGCGCGCAAACACCAGGGGGAACGCAAAGCCGACGAGGGCCTGTGCCGCATCGGCGCCAGCGAGATGCGGGTCGAATTCGATTTTTCCCTCGACGACGACCACTACCGGGTCATCCGCAGTTGGCGGCGGACCAAGCGGGGCATCCCGAACCTGGAGCTGCAGATATCGGATGGTGACCTCTTCCGCACCCTCAGCGAAGGCCAAGGCGTCGTCCGCACCCAGGGACGCATCAACCAGCTACTGGCCATGGACTACAACACTTTCGTCAACTCCGCCTTTATAGTTCAGGGTAGGGCCGACGAATTCACCCAGAAAAATGCCAGACAGCGCAAAGAAATCCTCGGTCAGATCCTCGGTTTGGGACGCTATGACCAACTGCAAAGCATGGCCCGTGTCCACTACCAGAAACACAACCAGCAAAGCATCAGCCACCGGAGCCGCCTCGCGGAACTCGACGCCGAATTGGCCGGACGCGACACGTACGAAACCGAACTGCGAACAGCGAACGAGCGCTTGCAAACCCTCAACGGCACCCTTGCAGGGCTCGAGAAAACACAGAGCAAACTGGACGAACAACGCTTACAACAAGCGCAAGTCCGACAGCAACTGGCCGAAATCGCCCGCGAGAAGGAACGCAGTAGCGAGCGGGCACAGCAAGTTGGCAAGGAACTCGAATACCTGCGAGACCAGCAACGCAAAGACCGCGAGATACTCGATGCCGCCGATGCCATCGAAAAGGATTTTGCGACGCACAACGCACTCCGCACCCAGGTCGGGCGCCTCGAACAAAAAGTGCAGGCCCGCGGCCAATTGAACACGCGGCACTCAGAATTACAAGAGTCCATCGGCCGAGCCCGTCGGGACGTGGAGAAAAGGCAGGAGAAATGGGCAGCCATACTCGTTGAAAGGCAACGACAACTCGATGAGTTAAAGACCCTGTTGGAACAGGAACAAACCATCGTCGTCCGCTACGCGCAATTCAAGGCAACCAACGAACAGGATCAAGCGCTTGAGCAAGGGCGCATCCGCCACGAAGCCCTGTTACACGAACGCAGCCAGCTCGAGCACGCGATATCTCTTGAGGAGCAAAACCGCAAGCACCAATTGCAGACACTGACATCGGACTTGGAAAAACTGCGGCGGGCGATACGCGAAGCCGGAGACCTCGAACGCAATAACCTGCGACTGAAGACGCGCCTAGTCGAATTGGAAGACAAGGTCGCCAAACGAGACGGCCTCAAAGAGGAAGGCAGCACCCTCAATACGCAAATTGCCGAACGCCGCCAGCAACTGCGCGCGGAGGAAGAAGGCCTGGCCAATGAACGACAGCAGGCCGCCGGACACTTAGACTCGGACGCCGCACAATGCCCTTTATGCGGAAGCTCACTCGATGAAGAACACCGCGCCCGGGTAGAAAACGAACTTGCCCAACGAGAAGAGAAACACAAGGAGCAGATCACCGAGCTGCAAAAAAACATCGCCGACCTCGAAGAGCAAGTGCATAAGATGAGGGAGCACTATCAGGCCCTTGAAGAGGAAACGGCCCCCCTGCAACAACTCCACCGGGATCTTGCCGAAGGAGCCGCCCGACAAAAACAACTGCAAGAACACAGCGTCGAAGAAGAATCGTTGGCAGCGCAAGTTGCGACCATTGAACGCGCGTTCGACGAAGGAACCTACACCCTCGCCGAACGCGAACGCCTGCTGAAGTTAGCAGGAGAAATGGCGCAATTAGGCTATAGCGCACAAGAGCATTCTGCCCAGCGCGAAAAACTCGCCGAATTGCGCCCCGTAGAGACCGAGCACCCCCGCCTGCAAGACGCGCGCGACCAGGCCGACCGCTTAGCCAGGGAGCAGATCGAAGCCCAGGAGAAACGGGACCTCGCCGCCAGCTACCTCGCCGAATCTCGTTATGCCCAGGAAGAACAAGAGCAGTTGCGGGATATAGACCGGCAGATCGCCACTCTCGGTTACGACGAAACCGAGCACCGGCAACTGCGCCTACAACTCGACGACCTGCTCGACAGCGTGACGAAGTTCGAACGCCTGCAAAATGCCCAGCGCCGCCGGGATTCGATCAACGAATCGCTCGCTCGTTATGAAGGCGAAGCCACGACGCTCGCACAGCAACTAAGGGAAACCGAGCAAAGCGAGCAGGAATTGAGTAAACGCGATAGCGAGCTGGTGGACATCGATAAAAAACTGGAGGAAAACCAGTCCCAACTCGAAAGGCTCCGCAAGGAAAGGGATGAACTACTGCAACAGCAAGGGGCCCTAAAGACACTGTGCGCCCGCGGTGTCGAGTGGGCTCGAGAACGCGATAAACTGCGGGAAGAGCTCAAAGACGTCCAGCAACAGATCTGGATCTATCAACGGCTCGATGAGGCCTTCGGTAAAGACGGGATCCAGGCGCTGATCATCGAAAACGCGGTGCCGCAAATCGAGAAAGAGGCCAACGCCATTCTCTCGCAATTGACCGACAACCGTATCCAAATCTCCTTTGAGTCGCTGCGCGACCTTAAAAAGGGCGGCACCCGCGAAACCCTTGATGTCAAGATCTCCGACGAGATCGGCGAGCGCTCCTACCATCTCTACTCGGGTGGCGAAGCATTCCGCACCGATTTCGCCCTGCGCATCGCGCTTTCCAAGGTCCTGGCCATGCGCTCGGGCACCCGCCTTCGCACCCTCTTTATCGACGAAGGTTTTGGCACCCAGGACCAACAAGGCCTCGAACAACTCGTCGAGGCGATCCAAATTATCAGCCGCAATTTCGACAAAGTCCTCGTCGTCACCCATTTGGAACAGCTAAAAGCCGCCTTTCCGGTACAGATCGAAGTGACCAAGCATCCGGATCTCGGCTCGCGTTTCGAGATTATGCAACACGGTTGAGGGCAAGTCCCACATACGACGCGCAAATTATATAGGGCGAACGACAAACCATTCCCCGCGAAATACGCACCTCGGCCCCCATGCAAACCATCACAGATATTGAGCCCGCTCAAAATGACCTTACCTACTGACAGCATCAACGACGAATACAGAGCCGCCCGCACAGAAGCCGCCCTGCGTGACGCCTCGCATTGGGGACGCCTATGCATCCGCGGCGCCGACCATCTCGATTTTCTTCATCGCATGACCACGAACAGCTTCAATGGCCTGGAAACGGGCCAGGGGTGTGAAGCGGTCTTTATCGAACAGCGGGCGCGCATAATCGACTTAGGCGTCTTTTATCGCGGCACCGAGAGCACATTGCTATTACTCAACCCGCAATCTAGAGAAGAGATCCCCATCTGGCTGGATCGTTTTATTTTCGCTGAGGCCATCGAATTTGAAGATGTCACGGATAAAACGGCGATGCTGGAGTGCTGTGGACCGCATATGGCCAAGTTACTGCAACAGACCCTTTCGCTCGATCTCGACCAACACCAAGACGGCCACCTGATCGATGTACCGACAAACGACACATTGTGGTTGGCCCGCACCGATTGGGACGGTCATCCCGGTTTGCGCGCAATCGGCCCTCCGGAAACGATTGCCGATATGCGGGAGAAACTCATTGCCGCCGGCGCGCTGCAAATGACGGAGGCGACTTGGGAAATCCTGCGCATCGAACAGGGCATGCCCGTGATCGGCCGAGAATTAACCGACTCCTACAACCCCTGGGAAGCCGGCTTGGGCCGCGCGATTCATATGGACAAGGGCTGTTATATCGGCCAGGAAGTCATCGCCCGCCTGGATACCTATGATAAAATAAAACAGCATTTAGTGGGTTTGTTGCTACAAGAAAATGACCTGCCCACTTCCGGCCAAGCGTTAAACGACGGCCAGCGCGAAGTCGGTCACATCACCTCGACCGTACATTCACCCGCCCTCGGGCCGATCGCACTAGCCTATGTACGACGGAACGCGTGTGCCCCTGGCACCGTGCTTACATCAAACGGAGCACAGGCCACTGTCGTCTCCCTGCCCTTTGCCCGCGCCTCATGAACTCTTCGGCCCCTGCTGGACACCGCAAGGTCATTCTCGTCGGCATCGACTCCATCGCGGCCACCAAAACCGATGCCCAGCGACAGGTCTCCGGTGAACTCGCCGAACTCTTGCGCGAATTCACCGACTTGGTCGAATTCACCACCGACGCGGTCTACCTCGACGTCACCTACAATAAATTCGACATCCCCTTCGGGGGCCGGGTGGCCAAGATGATCAAAAGCGAAATCAAGCGTCACATGGGCTTACAGGTCTCGGTCGGCATGGGCCCCAACAAATTCCTCGCCCGCCTAGCCATGATCCAGGCCCGCCCCAATGGACTCGTTATTATCTTGCCCGAGCAGATAGAATCTTTTCTTGCCGACCTGCCGATCAGCACGCTTCCTGGCGCGGGAACAATCACCCGCCAACGCCTTGGCGAGTTAGGTATCGAGCGCATCAGTCAACTTGCCGCCGCGCCCCTGCAGCTTTTAACCGACCGCCTTGGCCAACGCGGCAAGGACCTCTGGATGCTCTCCCAGGGACGAGACAACGAGCAAGTCACCCCCCTTGGACAATCGAGCCAACTCGTCGAAGAAACTACCTTCGCCGTCACAACCTACGAGCGCGAAGAAATACTCGATGCCCTGCGCGAACTCGCCTCAGCCCTCAGCGGGCGCTTGCGGCGCAGATCGCTCATAGGCCGCACGGTACATTTACGGGTCGTCTACCCAGACTTCCGTCAGACCGTTCGCATGCAACGCTTGTCAGATTATACCAACCACTTTCAGGTCTTGCTGCAATCCGCAAGCGAACTCCTATACCGTACCGAAGCATGCGAAATTGGCGTACGGGCGCTGGAAATCGGCTTAGCTGGATTTGCCGGGGAGGCCGTTGAACAGCTGTACCTATTCTCCGTCACAGAGCAGGATAAAAGCCAACCGGTCTGAGGATTGCCCGCCATCTCCAATAACGACAGTAAACCGCATCATTGCCCTCCATGCGTGCGCTAATAGCCTCGGCAATCCCTTTGTATTTGACGAGCACTCCTCCATTACCGACCACACCGATATCCGGCAATTGTAGCCACCGCATTGGGCCCTGCCCAACCGCCGCCACCCTCGCCTTCAATTACGCCAGGTTTGGCCCCAACGACGCGGGCTGTCCTTGGGGCTGCTTGCCAGTTGGAGCGTGCGTCGCCCTGTTGCGACCCGGCGACGCGCACGGAAATTCGATCGATCTCGATAGTGGCGTCTCGCCATGGATTTATGCCCTAAACCAGTGCTGGGCCGTAGTCGATTACTTACAGACTCGGCAATGCCCTTAAGGCCCAGGGCGAATTCGAAGCCGCGGCGCACCACGATTACGCCGCAAAAACATTAGACCCCGACACCCCAGCGAGCTATGTCAACTTAGGGATTTTACTGCTGATATCGGAAAGGTATGTGCAAGCGGCTGATTATTTCGAGCAAGCTCTAAGCGCCGACCCAACCCACCCCGGCGCCCATAACAACCTGGGATTTGCCCTGCGCGCTCTCAGCCGTTCGGAAGAGGCCGAAGATCATTTTCGCCAGGCCTGCGCCCTGCAGCCAGGATTCGCCGAAGCCCACTACACTCTCGGCCTGTCCCTGCGCACTCTCGGACAAGCGGTCGAAGCCGCAGAACAATTCCGCTATAACGCTGAAGCTTCGACCCACTTTCAACCAGGCGCGACGCGCGCTGAATGAAATCGCAAGAAAGCGCTAAGCCGCTTCCTGCGGCAACACCGAGTCGCCGAAAGGCAGTGCCAAGACCGATGCATCAGCCCCGACCGCCTCGTAAGCTGCAGCCATCGCTTGATCCAAATCCGCAAAGGAGATCAAACCCACATCCCCCAAGGTTTCCGCAGACAGCGCTGAGACAAAATGCACTTGTGCTTTTTTCAGCACTGAAGCAATCGCGGCCGCCTTGTGCCCTCCCAGGACGAATTCGCGGCTGATGCGTTCGAGAATGCCGTCGGCGGATTCGGCCTCTTGTAACCAAGAAGCAAAGATTTCGCTGCCTAAACCCTCGCGGCATTCGGCAACCCATACGATAACCCCGCCTTCCCGCACCGCGTGCACAGCATTGTCGAGGGCCTTCTGCGCCTGGTACATATTGACATCAAGCGGGTAGCCGCCGGCGCTGACCAGTACTATATCCGCCAATTGCTCGATCGGCACGGCACCGCGCTCAGTGACCAACTCACACCCCTTGCGATGGGCCTGTAGCACATCCCCAGCAAAGACCGCTGCGATATGGTGATGGTCGTCGACGATGGCATTAACAATGAAATCGACCCCCAGCATCGCAGCACCCTCTTCGAGATCTTCCCGTACTGGATTGCCCTCAAGGCGCCCAGTTACCGCCCCGGGCTGGGTCATCAGGCCGTGGTTGGCCGTCACCGTCGCCCTTGAGGCACAACCGGGCAATATAGACTTGGCCCCGCCCGAGAAACCGGCGAAGTAGTGGAATTCAAGATTGCCCAGACAGATGCGTATGTCGGCCTCGACCAAGGGGCGGAAAATTTCGACCGGCGTGCCGTGCGCCGTGACCCCCAAACGAACGACATCTTCGGGATCGTGGTTGAGCACGCGCACCCGATCGTAGACCGCGCCCCCAACCAACTCTCTTAGCTCGGCCTCCGTCTGCGCCCGATGCAAACCCAAAGCAACCACCACTGTCACCGCCAAATCCGGAATCCCGGCCGCCGCCAGCTCATGCAATATCGGGGGCAACAAGCGGTCGGAGGGACAGGGCCGGGTCATATCGCTGATGACGATGGCGACTTGTTGACCGACTTGAGCTATTTCTCGCAGGGGCGGAGTGCCGATCGGATAGGCCAGCGCATCCTGCAGCAAAACGCGCTCATCACCGTGGTCATCGCCCCCCTGGTAGGGCAGGATCACACCGAGCAGACGCTCCTTCGGCACAGCGAACCGCAATTGCCCGTCACCAAAAGGCAGTTTGATCTCGGTATCAGCCATATTCCCCCGCTTAGGCCCGGTGCAACGCGGGTTGATACAAGCCGACGCTATAGAACTCGTAGGAAGCCGCCTTGTCGGGAAAATCCATGACATGAACAGTGAAACGCGACGGAACGCCGGTGTCGGGCATATGGTCGCGGAAAAAATTGCTATAGGCTTCGGAATAGGCCTTGTAGATGCGCTGCTGCTCCTCCTGAAAAAGTAGCGGCTCGACCAATGGATTGACATCCTTGGGCTGGGCGCCGAAGGCGTGTACCTCGATAAAATCGATTTTCGATATGGAATCGCAGATCTCCGCCTCCTGCAACCAGGCTTCCCAACTACGAAATACCAACTCGACCTCGATCGCAGGCTCCATACGCACCAATTCATCACGGTTGAGAACACCCTTGGCCGAGTGGCCGCCGGTTAGGCCGGCAAAATATATCTTCAAATCACCTTGGTCCAACTGTTCGGTTACTAGGGCCGACAAGGTCGGATGGTCGCCGCCATAATAATAGGTCAACCGACCGCGTTTCTTGATATTGAATGCCATATTTATCCTTTCAAATATATTGTTTATTTAAAGAGCTTCTACTAAAATTTCCACCCAGTGCCGAGCTTTGCGCCCTGTAAAATCGGCAATCTGATGCCGACACGATGTACCTACCGCTGCAATCTCAACATCTTCCGCCGACGCTGCCACCACATCGAGCAGTCTTTCCTGTCCAACCTGCTTCGATACCTCAAAATGTTCTTTTTCATAACCAAAACTACCGGCCATACCACAACAGCCGGAGTCAATTTCCTCTACGTGGAAATTTGGCGGTAAATTGAGCACCTTTATGGTCGCGGCGGTCCCGGTCAGAGCTTTCTGGTGACAGTGACCGTGCACCAAAATATGACGCGCGGTTCCTGTAAACTTCAGGTCTAACCGGCCCGCATCGGCTTCGCGGGCCAGGAAATCCTCGAGCATAACGACCTGTTCGGCGACGCATCGGACCTGCGGGTCGTCGACTAGATCCAGATAGTCGTCGTTTAGGGCCGACACACAACTGGGCTCCAACCCGAGAATCGGTATGCCCTCTTTTGCTAGGGGTGCCAAAGCCACGACATTGCGCTTTGCCATCTCCCGAGCCTTGTCGAGGAACCCCTTGGAAATCATAGGTCGGCCACAGCAGACTTTGTTTTCTACCAGCACCACCTCATAACCGGCCCGTTCAAGGATAATAGTCGCCGCCATAGCGATCTTCGGCTCGTTGTATTCGGAAAAGGTATCATTAAAAAGCGCGACCTTCCCCCTCCCCCCCACTTTGACATTACGACGACCGGCAAACCAACTCGAAAAGGTCTCGCGTGCGAAGGTCGGCAATACGCGACGGCGGTCGATACCCAAAAACTTATCGAGCAACCAGCGATTAAGCCAAGTACCGCCGAGCCAATTCGACAAAGGCGCGAAAGCCGAGCCCCAGCGGCTGATTCGAGCGATATTGGCAAATATTCGTGAGCGCAGTGGATAACCGTGTTCGCCGTGATAATGGGCGAGAAACTCGTATTTGAGTTTAGCCATGTCCACGTTTGACGGGCATTCGGCCTTGCAGGCCTTGCACTCGAGACAAAGGTCCATAACCCGATGAACCTCATGGCTATGCAAGCCATCGGGTAACGTACCGGAAAGCGCAGCACGCAAAGCATTGGCCCGGCCGCGGGTCGTATGTTCCTCATCGAGGGTCGCCATATAGGAAGGACACATCGTACCGACTAGTTTTTTGCGGCACTGGCCAACCCCCGAGCACAATTCGACGGCCTCTTGAAAACCACCGGCCTCACTAAAGCTGAAATAAGTTTCCACCTTCTGCGTCTGATACGCCGGACTATAGCGCAGATTCTCGTCCATCCTCGGCGCGCGGACGATCTTGCCTGGATTCATAATGGCGTGCGGATCAAAAGCGTCCTTGACCTCCTCGAAGGCCGAGACCAGTTCTGGGCCGAACATTTTGGCGATCCACTCGCTGCGCGCCAGCCCATCACCGTGTTCACCCGTCATAGCGCCACCGTATTCGCGCACCATATCGCTCATACGCTCTTCGATCTGACGCAGCAAGGCGATCCCGCCCGGGTCCTTGAGGCTGAAGATCGGCCGAATATGCAAAAGGCCTACGCTGGCGTGGCCATAATACTCCGCCTCAACGCCCAACTCTTCCATCAAGGCGACAACCCGCCGCACATAGGCCGGTAATTTATCTACCGGCACACAAGTATCCTCCACGCCGGGGTTGGGTTTGGCGTCGCCTTTCATGCCCATCAGCAAACCCAGCCCCGCCTTGCGCAGCTCCCAAATCTCCTTCTGTGATTTCGCATCGGTGGCCCGTTCATACGCATAGCCCATACCGCGCTCGCGCAATAGCGCCTCCAACTCATTCATTTTCCGGTCCAGCTCGGGCACTGAATCGGCATAGTATTCGACGACAAGCAAGGCCGCTGGGTCTCCTTGGAGAAAACGCCGGCTCGGCGCGTGTTCGATCGAATCGACCGTCTGGTCGAGCAGGATTTTATCTATCAGTTCGCTGGCGACCGGTTCGGTCTGTAATACCGTGAGATTGGCCTCCACCGATTCGACGATATCGCGAAAATGCACGGCGACAAGCCCTTTATGCGCAGGCAATTCCACTAGGTTCAACCGCGCCTCTACCACGGTGCACAGCGTGCCTTCGGATCCGACCACTATTTTGCTCAGATCAAAGGGAGCATCCTTTATAAACTCGTCGAGATTATAACCCGAGACCCGACGCATCACCGCGGGAAAACCAGCGCGGATCTGTTCTTTGCGATCGCGGGCGACACGGCGAATCTCGCGATAAATCTGTCCTTCAAGGTCATCTTGTGCGGCACGACGCTGATACTCGTCCTCTGCCACTGCAGCGAAGGTCGCCGCCGTACCGTCCGCCAGAATGACTTTTAACTCCTGCACATGATCGATGGTCTTGCCATAAACGATGGAATGGGCGCCACAGGAATTATTGCCGATCATCCCGCCGATATTTGCCCGGCTGCTCGTCGAAACATCCGGCGCAAAAATCAACCTGTGTGGCTGTAAATAGGCGTTGAGTTCATCTAGAACAAGGCCCGGCTGCACTCGGACCCATCGCTCATCCGCGTCAAATTCGAGGACCTTGTTCATATATTTAGAAAAGTCGAGATGGATTGCAGCTCCAACAGACTGCCCAGCTAAACTCGTACCGCCACCGCGCGGTAGAATGGCCATTCCCCGCTCGGCAGCCATTTTGACCGCCACAACCACGTCCGCCTCATCTTTGGGCACCAATAGACCCAATGGTTCAATCTCGTAAATACTGGCATCCGTACTATAGAGCATGCGCGAAACGTCATCAAAGTGTACTTCTCCTTTGACAGCATATCGCAAAGCCTCTGCTAGCTCTTCTCTAACTTGCAAGTCTACTATCCTCTTAGGTCTGTTTTGGCAATATTGATCGTTCGAGTAAACAACGTTGGGAAGGGCCCAATAAATCTAAAAATCCCCCAACTCAACGTCAAATCTCAATCTCCGGACGCTACATCAGTCAGTAGGGGCTATATAGCTCCGACTGACAAAGATCTAAATCGCCGTGAACTCCACTGCGAGAATATTTTACCTCCTTTGACTTAGCAAATATCATCGCTTTGCAAGGCCAATCTTTTGTCGCAAAGTGCGTTTCGGAGAAAAACGAGCAAAACATCAATATATGGTTGACAAACATTTGCACCCCCAATATATTGTCCCTCGCCACGTGGTTAGTTACGCAAAAGAGGGGGCTTCCGGGACAAGGGGAGATCGCGGAAGTCCCCACTTTTTTATATTTATCTGAGGCTTATGTCGCCAGACAAACCTATTACCGTCGAAATCTACAAACAGACCTACCAGCTAGGTGCTAGCGAGGGGCGCGACGCCGAGTATATTCAGCGTGCCGCAGCCTATCTCGATGAGAAAATGCAGCAAGCCGCAGCTGAAGTCGGCAATAGGGCTCCGCTTGATATCGCCATTCTCGCCGCACTTAACATAGCTGAAGAAGTGCTGAGCGCTCGCGAGCAAAAAGAAACACTACTCGACCAAACCGACGCTCATATCGACTCTTTTACCCAGCTACTATCCAATGCGGATCCCCCTGAAGATCCCCCCCCTAGCAGCAAACGTTTCTAATCTCTATATATAGTACTCAGACCCGCTGGCCTCTCCCTTTCGCGGGTGCGGGGTATTGAGCGGACAACGCGTTTTGTATGCTGGCTCGAGTCGAGCCCATAAATATTCGAGCGCGTGCTGATTCCAGCGAAAAAAGTGATCCCTGCCGATATACTCTATTGATCCTGAACGTTCTAAAACGTCGGTAAACTGTCTTTTAGCCCGTGTGAAATAGAGATCGATACCGACTTCGCGCATCCGCTCCACGACCGCGCGCAACGTCTGTTCTCCGGAGGGGTCAATTCGGTTAATGCCCTCCGCTTCGAGAATCAGATACTTCAACTCCGGCAAGTGGGCGATCGTTTCGAGTACACTATCCTCAAAATAGCTGCTGGAGCCAAAAAACAACTGACCGTCAAAGCGGATTATCGCGATTTGCTGGTCCTTCTCTAGGCCTTGAACCTCCACATCCCGCAAGGTGCCATCCAAATGCCGTATGAGATACACGACCCGCGGACGCATCGTCCGATAGAGATTGATCACCAGTGAAACCCCAACCCCCAACCCTATCCCGACATGCAACGCCGGCGCCAATAACAACGTAGCGACAAAGGTCACGATCCCGACGATGCCATCGAGACGGCTGATGCGCCAAGCGGTCAACAGTGGGCGGATCTGGACTAGGCCGACAAGCGCCGCCACGATAATAATCGCCAGCGTCGCCTGCGGCAGATAATACAGCAACGGGGTCAACCACAGTAAGGTGATTGCCACCATTAGCGAAGTGACGACTGATGAGAAACCGGTACGGGCGCCGCTCTGGTGATTGACGGCCGAACGTGAGAACGACCCTGAAACCGCATAGCTTTGGAAGAGCCCACCCACCAAATTCGCCAAGCCTTGGCCTATGAGTTCCCGGTTAATATCGAGCCGCTGCCGGGTCTGGGTGGCAATGGTCTTGGCAATGGCCATCGCCTCCATTAGACCGATCAATGTCAAAGTCAGCGCGCCCAAAAAGAGCTGCGGCATGACCTCAAAGTCAATCGACGGAACCGTCGGCAGGGGCAAACCGCGCGGCACTTCGCCAACGACGGCCCCGCTAAAGCCTGTCAACCAGGAAACAAGCGTCGTAACGACTACCGTTATTAGCATATGCGGCAACCCCAAACCCACCCAGCGCAACAGCAACAGCAACCCTCCGGCCAGGGCCGCCATCCCCAGGGTCGGCCAATGCACTGCAACTGTCGCAGCGTCGACGACGCCGATGACCGTCAATAAGTGCGAATCGCCGCGTTGAGCTTCAACTCCGAAAATTTTGTGCAATTGGGACGTGGCGATGATAAGGGCTGCAGCATTGGTGAATCCGACGATGACCGGCCCCGAAAGCAAATTGACCAGTACCCCCAAGCGCAAAACACCCAAGCCCAGGCGAATCAAGCCCACGAGCAAGGCCAAAACCAGCGAATAGGCGATAAAGTTTTCACTGCCCGCTGGCGCTAGGACTTGAACGGTTGTCGCACTGATCAAAGAAGCCATCGCCACCGGGCCGGTAGCAAGTTGCCGAGAGGAGCCAAAGAGTGCGGCAACTGCCGGCGGCAGAAAAGCGGCATAAAGACCATAGACGGCCGGCAGACCCGCCAATTCGGCATAGGCCATCGCTTGCGGCACCAGAATCATCGCCACAGTAATACCCGCGACCAAATCGGCGCGCAGCACGCCTTGTTGCCGCAACTCGGGCAACCAACGGATAAATGGAAATAGTCGATCCATGGGTATACAAACGACACTTATCGGGGTGAGTTGACACACGCGCGTTGAACGAATTACAATAATACGCACTTCTGACGCTTTAACCACCCCCAGGCAGCGGAGAGTTCATGAACCCACAGCAACAGCGAAGATTTTTCGAGGAGCGGGGTTATCTCATCGTACCCGACCTGCTCGACGACGATGAAATTGCCGCCAGCCGGGCCGAGATCAAACGTCTCCACCAACTCGCCACCGACTTGCACACCCGCGAGGATCCATTGCGTGGCCATTTTCAGCGCGAACCTTTCGCCCACAACCACAATCGCGGCGATTTGCCCATCTTGAGAAAAATTGAGAATACGCGAAACTTCTCAGATTTTTTTGCCCGGCTTTCTGCGCATCCGAACTTGGTCTCGACCATACAAAATCTGCTCGGGAACGACCTACTGCTCTTTCGTAGCACCCTTATGCTCAAACCCGCCTTACACGGTTCCGCCCATGCGCTACACCAGGATTCCGCCTATTGGCCCATGGAACCACCGGCCCTGGCCACCGCCAGCATCGCCCTTGACGACGCCACATCGCAAAATGGCTGCATCAAGGTCATTCCCCGCAGCCACCACTGGGGCCTGCAGCAATGGGGCCATATCGCACAAGCCCAGGACGCGCCATTGAGCGATCGCGAAGACCTCGACTTATCCGGCCAGATCGATGTGGAACTCAAGGCCGGATCGGCTGTGCTCTTCCACAGCCTAATGGTGCACGGATCAGGGCCGAATCAGACCGAACACTCCCGCAATACCGCCCTCTACGCCTATTTCTCGCCGCACGTGCGCTACGTGCCCGGCAAGGGTGCACCCCGTGAAAAATCCTTTCCGGTAATCGCCGGTTTAAATGATGCCACAGAGCACACCTTGGTCGCCTCTTGAAAAAAGTTCTATTGCTGGCGAGCCTGCTGCTATCAACTCCGGGGCGAAGTCAAGAATACCAGGATCTACCCACCGATCTTGCCAGCCATTACGGCGTCCTCGGGTTGCGGCCGGCAAGCATCAGCCCCGACAGCCTCGCTGTCGAGCGCGTCATGCTCTACAGCGAGGCCCACCGCGCGGGGATACAAAAGGGCGATCGGATTATCGCCATTCCCCCCTATCGCATTCGCAACTCCGATGAATTGAGTCGCTGCATCCAGAGCTATGCCCCCGGCGATACGCTCTCAATGGTGCTACGTCGCGACGGCCAAACCCTGGAGCTTTCGTGCAGCGTATCCGACATTAAGCACCTCTACTACCTGATGAATGAACAAGGGATCGCTAAACCCATCACAGCTCCCTTGCACATCGCCGGGACCAAAGTGCCCCGCCACGAGAAAGCCGCCCGCGATCTTATCCGCCAACAAGATGCCATCGCAGGATTTTCAGCGTTGCAAAAAGCATGGGCATTTGATGCGGGACGCTACGGCAGCGACACCCGACTTCAGACCGTTAATATGGTCCTGCACGACCCGCTAACCGCCGGCCGCACGGCCAGTGCCCTGAGTAAATCGGTGACCGCCGACATGTCGCTGGTCGGGCATCTGCACATCGCCGCACAGTATTTGGATCTCGCGCTAGCAGCCCCACTCCAGGTATGGGATGACCAAGAGAATTCAGCACCGCACCTGATCCTCGCGTCGCTATTGGCAGCCAAGCAAATGACCGATAGCGCCTTTGCCAAGCTTACCGATAGCGAGCGCGCCGAGCTTGCCAATGCCATACCCGGGCTACTCAAACGTTTCGGCGAAACCTTCCAGTTGGACTCGGGCGATAGCACTGAAACCGTCGGCCATATTAACACCCTGCGCCTGGCAAAGAAAGTAGATCTCAATTCCCTGTTTCTCGGCGCCTTGCACTTAGCTCAACTCGCAGACGGCGACGCACTCAAAACCATCCGCAGGAAATCGCAACAACTCGACCCCGCCCTAATCGATAGCTTACCTCCCGGTACCCAGGGCAAATTCCTCTACGCCAAATCCACGCCATTAGGCTGGATACTAGTCGGCGATCGAGGACCCAATTTATACACTGGCCATACCGCGGCGATAATCGACCTCGGTGGCGACGACATCTATTTTCATAGCGATCCAGCACCTGCCAATATCGCGATCATTATCGACTACGAGGGCGACGACCGCTATATCGGCGGGCCTATTGCCGCGGGCATCCGCGGCATCGGCATGCTGGTCGACCTAAAGGGTAATGATCTGTATAAGGGCGACGATTTGGCGTTGGGCACCGCTTTCTGCGGCATCGGCATGTTATGGGACAGTGAGGGCGACGACAACTACATAAATGCCCAGGTCGGTCAGGGCGCGGCCTTCTTCGGCGCGGGCTTACTGATCGACAGGAGCGGCAACGACCTTTATTCAGCGGATCTTTTTGCCCAGGGTTTTGGCGGCATGCGCGGCTTTGGCCTATTGCACGACTTAGCCGGCGACGACCACTATCTAGTCGATCGCGCAGTCCCCTCATCCTACGGCACCCCCAATACCTATGCCGGCTGGGCCCAGGGCATCGGCTGCGGCTTTAGGGGATACGGGGCGGGCGGGATTGGCCTACTCTTGGATGGCGATGGCGACGACGACTACCAAGGTGGAGACTTTGCCCAGGGCGTGGGTTATTTCTTTGGCATGGGCGTGCTGGCAGACCTACGGGGTGATGACCAATATCGAGGCAGTCGCTATGCGCAGGGGGCCGCGGCCCACCAGGCCGTCGGTGCATTGATCGAAACCGGGGGTAACGATCGCTATGAAACAAAAATAGCGGCATCCCAGGGTGCTGGCTGGGATGCCGCTATTGGCTATCTG
The DNA here is from genome assembly GCA_018672475.1 of Gemmatimonadota bacterium. Taxonomy (GTDB): domain Bacteria; phylum Latescibacterota; class UBA2968; order UBA8231; family UBA8231. The sequence goes on from JABHFS010000120.1 coordinate 105,800, forward strand.
GCCGATCTGTCAGGCAACGACCACTACGTGGCGTTGCACTTGAGCCAAGGGGCGGCGGCGATGAACGGCCTCGGTTTACTCTTCGATGGCAATGGCCGAGACCGCTACGAGACGCAAACCGGCCAAGGTCAAGGCAGTTCGGCAACCTATTGGGGCGGGCGCAACGCGCCCAATCTGGGCTTGCTGATTGATCTTGGCGGTGACAAAGACACCTACAGTATCAGAAAGAACCAGGCCGACGCCCACGATGCGGGAATCGGCCTTTTCAGTGATCGCTAAAAAATTAGATTGGCCTGAGGATCAGCGACATCTCACGACCCTCCATCTTCGGCTCTTGATCGACAACGGAGACATCTGTGAGCTTCTCGGCTAAACCACGCAAAAGCTCGCGCCCCCGCTCTTGGTAGGCCATCTGCCGTCCGCGAAAACGCACGCTGACTTTGACGCGATTGCCCTTTTCGATAAACTCGCGAATATGGGCCATCCGGTATTCGAGATCGTGCTCAGAGATATTGGCCCCGGCGATGCGGATGCCCTTCATCTGCACGTTGTGCTGTTTCTTGCGCGCTTCTTTAGCCTTTTTTTCCTGGTCGTAACGATATTTTCCGTAGTCGATAATACGGCAAACCGGGGGGCGCGCTTCGGCCGCGACCTCAACCAAATCGAGTTCAGCTTCTTCGGCCATGGACAAGGCCTGTGCTGTTTCGACGACACCGACTTGTTCTCCGTCGGGGCCAATTAGGCGCACCTGGGGCACGCGAATGTCGCCATTGACCCGGGTGACACTCTTTCTCTTTGTTGCGATAGCTTTAACCTCCGTAGAGCGTGAATAAAAACGCGGGTAGCCCCCGCGGGTTATTTAGTTAATATAAGATCCAACTACATTCTGTCTATCGACTCTATTTCGGATGCACTTTAGCGCGATTCCACAAACAAGGTCGCTTCACTAAATCTTAAACCCCAGTCCGGATTAAGACAAGGGTTGATTTGCCGCCATCCCTTTGGCATCAACAGCCTTATTGATTATTTTTATCGTCCCTCTACACAAAAAGGAGAACAATGACGCGCACATATGACGTTTACGGAGTCGGCCACGCCCTCGTCGATATCCAGTACCGGGTGCAACCCGACTTCCTCGCCACCAACCAAGTCGAAAAAGGCGTAATGACCCTCGTCGATGAAGATCGCCAAGCGCACCTCGCCAAAGCCATTACCGACACCCCGGTCGCCTCGGCCTCCGGCGGTTCAGCCGCCAATACCATGATCGGCGTCGCCCGTTTCGGCGGGCAGGCCTATTACGCCTGCCTGATCGGCCGCGATACCTGGGGCGACTTTTACCAGCGCGACCTCGAAGCCGCCGGCGTCGTTGCGAACCCGGCCAACCGCAGCGAGGGCACGACCGGCCAATGCCTGGTATTTATCACTCCAGACGCCGATCGCACACTCAATACCTTTCTCGGCATCAGCAGCGCCATCGGTCCGGCGCAACTGCAAGAAGATATCATTGCCGACGCCCACTATGTTTATCTCGAAGGGTATCTGTTCAGTTCGGACGATGGTTTCGCCGCCGCGATGCAAGCGCAGGAAATGGCCCAGCGAAACGATACAAAAGTCTCGCTAACGCTGAGCGACCCCTTCATGGTTAGTACCTTTAAGGAGCGCTTCGATTCCTTGATGCACAATGGCGTGGACCTGCTTTTCTGCAACGAGGAAGAAGCGATCGCTTGCACCGGGGCAGCCGATCGGGAGGCCGCTGCCAAGACATTGGGTTCACAGGTCAATATGGCCTATATAACCTGCGGTCCCGACGGGGCGTTAGTATATGCCGACGGCCAGCGCCATATGGTCCCCGGCGTACAAGTAGAAGCCGTGGATACCACGGGAGCCGGCGATCTCTTCGCAGGTGGCGCGCTCTTCGGGCTGACCCACGGCTATACTCCCGTTGATGCGGCTCGCCTCGGCTCCTACGCCGCAGCGCAGGTTGTCGCCCGCTTCGGCCCTCGCCTTGAAGAATCTCTCGCCAATCAGGTCGACCAGATTTTGGCCCACTTCTCTGCTTAGCACGGAGGTTGATGTGAAAATCCTGATCCAGTATCCATTCAGCGACGAGCAGCACGAGCAATTTTGCCAGTTAGCGCGCGAAAACGGCGATCATCAAGTCCTTATCGCCGCCGACGAAGCCGCAGCGATCCCCCTGGCAGACGGGGTTGAAGTGATTATGGGGTACTTCCCTCCCGCCGTCTGCGCCGCCGCCACCGACTTGCGTTGGATTCAGTCGTTTAGCGCCGGTATGGACAAATTCCTCTTCCCCGAGATTATCGAGCGCGACAAAGTCGCCATATCCAATGTCGCCGGACTCTACGCCCCACAAGGCGGGGAGCACGCCTGGGCGCTGCTGTTGGCCCTGGCGCGCGGCATCGACCAAGCCATTCGCCAAAACGACCAACGCAAATGGGCGGCCGGCTCCATGGTCGAGCTAACGGGGTTAACCCTTGGCGTCGTCGGCATGGGAGGGTTTGGCCTAGAAATGGTCAAGCGGGCGGCCGGCTACGATATGCAGATCATCGCCGTAGACCCCGTGCGCCGGGATCCGCCGCCTGGCGTATCCGAACTGGTGGACAATAGTCAGGAGAATCTACACAGCTTATTACGCCGGTCTGATGTGGTGATGCTCGCTTGCCCGAAAACAAAGGAGACTTATCACTTGATTGGCAGCGAAGAGTTCGCATTGATGCGGGAAAACGCCTACCTCATCAATGTGACCCGGGGAGGCATCATCGACGAAGAAGCCCTGTGCCAAGCACTACGCGAAGGGCAAATCGCCGGAGCAGGTCTCGATGTCACTGAGATAGAACCTTTACCGGCCGATTCCCCACTGTGGGATGCGCGCAATATAATTCTCACTCCGCACAGGGCCGGGGCGTCTCAACATCGGCCACGCAAAGTGTTCGAATTTTTCCTCGCCCAGTTGGGGCGCTACCTCAAGGGCGAAGCCGTGCTAAATATCGTCAATAAAAGAAAAGGTTATTAGCCGTTCTTTTTACACATTACAAATACCCGCGTACAAAAAATGCGCCGACTATCGCACGACAGTCGGCGCATTTTTTGTACGCTGCCTATGAACGAATCGAAGTGCAATAGCTAACTTAGCACTATTCTGTAGATCCGCGCCCCGCCGCGATCGTTACCCAACACCCGCATCCAACCACTTCTTCCCAGACACCACTTTGTAAAGCCACCTTTAATAACCCAATCGACGCAAATAGTCGCGCATGCCTGCGCTGCGCTCGGCCTCGCTTACCGCATCTTCCCCCTCGTATGCGGGTTCCCCCGGACACGCCGTCACCCAACGGGTAAAATTGCGGTCTTCGAGCGTTTTTAGCACAGCGGTAAAATCGAGACATTCGGCCTCACCGACCGAAACCCACTTCGGATTGTATTGGCCCGGGTCGCGCACCGTGCAAGAGGCGTAATCCTGCAGATGCACATAATTGAGTTGGTCCCAGAAATCGACCAGCGACTGCACCGGGTCGTAGTCCCACAGTTCGGCGTGCGATACATCAATACAGAGCTTGGCCTTGTCCAGCAAACTCATATAGAGCGTCCAATCCGCCGCCGAGTCGACCAATAGATTAGTGTGGATATGATAGCTGAGCTCCAACCCGTATTGGGCCGCGTATTCGGCCCACTGCTCCGCGCCTTCGGCCGCCCGTTCGATATCAGCCCGCTCCGTCGCCCGCCCTTCGGGTTTGCGCCCACTCATAAACATAAAGCAGTCGACTCCCATCTCGGCAGCATAGTCCATTCGTCTTTTATTGCGTTCGACATGTTCCCAGTCTCGGTCTTCCGGCGAACCGCTAGCGGTAAAAACACACAGCGGCATCTCCGCATCCTCGCACACCTGTTTTAGCCGCTTTGGCGGCCCGAGCCAATCCAGCGGCAGACGCCCCTCCCAGCCATCCCAACCGGCCTTTTTTAACGCCGGTAAGGCCTTCGATAGATCCGGTTGCCGCCAACGCAGTGTCGCATATCCCATTTTGAGTGCCATAGTCTACCTCCTCTTTCTGGCCTACAACTAAAGCAAAAGCCAATATCACAGGCAAGTTCGGTTGACCGATCTCTATACTGCCGCGATATTTTGCTGTTGGCTTATGTCATCTGCTACGGAAAAAAAAACCAGTCTCTCGCGCGGGCAAACCCACCGAGCCCTGAACTCCTTTGTCGCCGCCAGCGGCCTCTGGGGTGCATGGGGACAGGCCTGTGGGTTGGGCACGGCGGCCTTTACCGGCTTCGCATTGCACCTCGGCGCCGACGACTCCTTTATCGCCCTTTTCACCTCGGCCGCGTATTTCCTGGCGCTGACCCAGCTCTTAGCACCGTTGTTGAGTGCGCGAATCCGCAACAAGAAACACTTCGTTATCGGCGCTGGTTGCGTCGAAATCGTCTTTCGCGGCCTACCGCTGACCATTCCCTTTTTAGTGCCCGAACAATATCGCTTGATAAGCCTGGTCGCGATGGTCTGCCTAAGTTTATTCAGCGGCTACTCCATCTCGCCATTCTACAACACCTGGATCGCCAACGCGGTGCCAGAAAACACCCGTGCCCGCTTTGCCAGCCGCCAGACCATCGTCAGCACCGTAGTGGCCATGGTCGCCGGTTTCGCCATCGGCCAATTCCTCGATTTGTTCCCCGATGGCAGCAAAGAAGAGGGCTTCGTCTGGGTTTTTGCTGTCGGCTCCTTCTTTGGCCTACTCGGCTATATCAACCTCTTCCGCGCCCCGTACCCGAAACAAGAAACCTCCGCTGACAGCCAAGCTCCGGGACTGCGCGATCTATTGCAACCCTTACACGACCCGCACTTCCGTCGCGCGGCCCTCTTTTACGGGTCTTGGACCTTCAGCCTCGGCCTCGCCGGACCGCTCTATAGCGTTTTCATGCTCGATCGCCTGGCGATCTCCTATACCGAAATATCGATCTTCAACGCCCTCTTTATGCTGGCCAGTATCGCCGGCTATCGCATCTGGGCCGGACTAATAGACCGCTTCGGTTCTAAACCGGTGCTACAAATCTTGATGGTCCCCGCGAGCTTCCTGCCCTTCGTCTGGGCTTTCAACCAACCGGAATCCTATTATCTGGTGCCCGTCGCCCTGGTGCTCAGCGGCATTATTTTTTCGGGTATCGGGGTCAGCATCAACCCCCTGCTCTTCGCGCTATTGCCCACAGGTGAAAAACGCACGATCTATCTGGCCACGTGGTCTGTTTCAGTCAACTTAATGGGCGCCCTCGGCCCACTGATCGGCAGCATATTGGTATTCCAATTGCAAGACCTGCGCTTTAGTTTGCTGGGTATTCCCATGGGCAACCTACAGGTCCTCTTCGCCTTGAGCGCCTTAACCCGCCTAGTCCCCTTGCTTATTCTGAGAAAGATCAACGACGCCAAGGGCAACACCTCCCGCAGCCTATTGTCCAGGATGCTGCGCGGCAATGTACTCAGCTATGCTTACAACGCCACGATCTACAGCCTTGCTACCGCCGAATCCACGCGTGCACGCGCCGCCGAGGCCCTTGGACGCTCCGGTAACCCGCTGGCGATCGAGCAATTGGTACAAGCGCTTACCGACGCTAGTCCAAGAGTCCGCCGCAGCGCCGCCCGAGCCCTCGGCGAGAGCGGCGCCGAAAGCGCGGCAGAACCCCTTGTCCGCGAGTTGCTCGATGGAGCTTCGGATATCCGCAGCGAAGCGGCAGAGGCACTTGGCCGCCTCGGGCAACCCACCAGCATAGATCCCTTGGTCGACGCCCTTGACGATGCCGATTCCCAGGTCCGCATCAGCGCTATCCGCGGCCTGGCCAGCATTCGCGGCGAAGAGGTTCACGAATTGCTGTTCTGGCACTTCGGCAGCGACTTCGACCCACTGACCTTCCCAACGCTGGTCGACGTACTCGGCGAACGGCAGGACCGCCGCATCGTTAAACCCGCGTTGCGGCGCCTGGTCGACTTCCCCTCGCCCGCCGTGCGCCTGCAACTACTCAACGGAGTCTGTCGGGCACTGGGCACCGGAGACCAGTTCTATCGCCTGCTTTCGCGAGACGACAACGACCGGGTCGCGACTATTACTCGTCTACTCAAAAGAGCGACGACCGTATTGGTGTCAGCCCGTTGCATAGAGCAAGCCCATCACCCCCGCTTAGGAGAACTTTGCAGCCGGTTAGTGTTGGCCTATGAGGAGGATAAGGCGGAAGAAATGGTCGAGACCATGAAGCAAATTGTAATCACCGTGCGCGATGGCCTCTCCGGCAGCGGCGAGCAAGCGTATGAAGTGCTCTCGATCTATGTCGTACTGATCGCGATCAACAATTTCATCAACAATCCCACTAGAAGTGATTCACCCATCGCACAAGAGATCTTTCTCGTCGTCTGTCTCCAACGCATGGCAGGGCTAATCGGCGAGATCGATAAACGGGCATAAGCCGAACGAAATTGGTCAGCGGTGCATCCAGCGAATCCGCGCCAGGTCCTTAAAATTCTTGATCGTCCCGGTTACCGGATTAAAACGACTGTCCGGATCAAAGGTCCATTTCACCGGAATCTTGTCGATCTTATAACCCTGTTTATTCGCCAGCATCAAGATCTCCACATCGAACATAAAACCATCGACCTTTTGTCGGGCGAAGAGATCGCGCACCACTTCCACCTGGAAGAATTTAAAACCGCACTGCGTATCACCAAAGCCCTGCAAACCCATCAACATCCGCAACAGAGAGCGAAAAACCTTAGAGCCCCATTCGCGATACGCCTTGCGTGCGACAACGAATTCGGTAGCCCCCAACGTCCGATCGCCAATCACCCCATCCCGCCCCTTTTCTAACAAGGGCATCACATCGTCTAACCCGGCGATATCGGTTTTGTAGTCTCCGTCCATAAAGCCGATATACTTGCCTTGGGCTTCTTGGATGCCGTGACGCACCGAAAACCCCTTACCGCGATTGCGACCATTTTGCACGCAACGGACCTCGGGATGGTCCTGTGCATATTCCTCAATGCAGGCCACCGTGCGATCGGCACTGCCGTCGTCGACGGCTAACAACTCATAGGACCAAGACCGCTGTTGGAGAAATTCAAGAGTTTTCCCCAGCGTGGTTAAGATCCTCTTCTCCTCATTATATGCGGGTATTACGATGCTCAGATCCATAGTATGATTGCCTCAAGTCCAAATATGTCATAGGCTTGCGACCAGGTCAAACACGATAGCTTACACGACTCGCTTCGCTTGACATCGCAAACCACCACTGCTATACTTCGCCTTGCTAGCCAACTTAAACGGTCACCACCACAATTCCATTCACCTCGCCGAGCTGTTATTCAGAGACTGATCTATGAACGAAAATACGATCTTCGACAAGATCATACGCCGCGAAATTCCCGCTGATATCGTCTTCGAAGACGATATATGTCTGGCGTTCCGCGATATACAACCGCAAGCGCCAATCCATATTCTCGTCATTCCCAAAAGAGTGATTGCCGGAGTGCAATACGCGACGCATGACGATATGGATTTGCTTGGACACTTACTGATCGCGGCGAAGCAGATAGCCGAAGAACAAGGCATCTCCGCCGACGGATACCGGTTGGCCATAAACGCCGGCGACCATGGCGGCCAGACCGTCGAACATCTGCATATACATCTGCTCGGCGGACGCCCGATGCAATGGCCACCCGGCTGAACACAAAAAAGGCGGCTTCACAAAAGGAAGCCGCCTCAATTTTGTTTTATGTCGTGTGCTTAGGTGCTCTGAATCAAAATAAAACCATTGTCACCGCCGGGCACTGCACCCTTGAGAAACAGCAAATTGCGGTCGGAGTCGATGCGCTCAACCGTCAACCCCTTGGTCGTAACGCGTTTGTTGCCCATCTGACCGGGCATCTTCTTACCCTTCCAGACTTTACCAGGCGTGGTGCCCTGACCGACGGAACCGCCATGACGTTGTACGCCAGGTGTGCCGTGGGTCGCGTTTTTACCGCGAAAATGATAGCGCTTGACGACACCGGCGAACCCCTTACCCTTGGACTTACCGGTCACTCGAACATTGTTGCCGATTTCAAACTGGCTCACGTCCAAAACCTGGCCAATCTCGAACTCACCGTCCTGGCCGCGAAACTCGCGCAGAACGCGGTGAGGAGTAATGCCTGCTTTAGCCAGATGGCCCAACTGCGGCTTGTTCAATTTGCGTTCGGGAATCTCGTCAAAAGCCAACTGCAAACCCGTGTAGCCATTACTCTGATCGGTTCGCACCGCGACGACGGGGCAAGGCCCAGCCGCGACAATAGTCACCGGTACGAGCTCTTCTTTATCGTTGTATAACTGGGTCATCCCCAGTTTCTTCCCTATCAGGGCCCCCATAAGGCCAGCTCCTTCAAATAATTGTCAGTCAGTCGGTCAAAATAGAACTTTAAAATTAGGCTAAAAAACCCAGGGTGGCAAGCCCCTGCATAGGGAGAACATCATATTGGCTAATATCACGCTTATCCGCGGTGGTGCAATCGGCGATTTCGTGCTGACTCTGCCCGCCATCAACTCACTACACAAAGCATTCCTGAACAATGATTTACACTTAATAGGAAAGCCTGCAACCTTAAGGTTAAAACAAGCTCAAAATATCCTAAATCAAGACGATCCGCGCTTGATACCCTTGCACAGAAAGGGTCCGATTCCACAAGAGACCCTCGCACTCTTTGCGCAAACCGAACGAGTCCTTGCCTATGCCGTAGATTCAGATCAGCAACTCAAGCGTCAATTGACGCAAATCGTACAAGGCCCAGTATTGTTTTGCGATCCACGCCCATTTAACCTGCACCAGCATATCATCGATCACCTATTGAGCCCTCTACAAACATGGGACATACCCGTCGAAGACTCTACTCCACGCATCACCCTAACCCCAAGAGACCACGAATATGTCGACGCCCTACCCCGCTCACCGCAAGTTATTGTTCACATCGGCAGCAGTTCACCAAGTAAATGCTGGCCGGAATCATATTTCCGTATCTTAGTTGCAACATTGCGCAAAAAGGGCTGGGACACGGCGATATTATGCGGGCCAATTGAAATCGAACGCGGGTTCGTCGACGACAGTCTGCAACCGCCCGACCTGCGCGCACTAGCCGGACTGCTCTCCCGTGCATCACTTTTTATTGGCAACGATTCAGGTCCGGGGCATATCGCCGCCGCCGTCGGCACTGCCACCTTATCGCTCTTTGGACCAACCGATCCGCAGACCTGGGCGCCGCGCAACAAACGAGGTAACGTGTTGCAGGCGCCAATGGGAGACATTGAGAACATCGCGCCCGCGCTCGTCATCGAAACCGCGTTGAACATGCTCGAAAGCACAGATAATGACGGATGAATTCGCCGCCAAACGGCAAGCCATGGTTAATGAGCAACTTGCACGGCGCGGCATTGACAACCAGCGCGTGCTCGATGCCTTTGCCCGTATCGAAAGGCACCGCTATGTCCCCGCGGAACTGCACCAACTCGCCTATGAGGATTATCCATTGGCCATCGGTTCGGCGCAAACCATCTCACAGCCCTATGTCGTCGCCTATATGCTCGCCGCATTGGCCCTGCAAGGCACAGAACGCGTATTGGAGATCGGCACCGGTTCTGGCTACCAGACCGCCCTACTGGCCGAATTGGTGGCCGAAGTCTACAGTATTGAGTTTTTTCCGGAATTAGCCGAGCGCGCCGATCGCTTGCTCGAAGAGAACAGCAACCAGCGCGTCACCATCCGCGTCGGCGACGGGCGAGCGGGTTGGGCGAGTGCCGCACCTTTCGATGCGGTGGTCTGTTCCGCGGCTCCCGCCGCGATCCCTCCCCCCCTACTCGAGCAATTAGCCCCAGGTGGCCGCCTCATAGTGCCCTTGGGAGTAGAGCACCAGTACCTTGTCCTCGTGCGACGCGTCGAAACAGGCTTCAGCCAACGGCAGCTTTTGCCCGTGCGCTTCGTCCCCTTGTTATAGCGGATTTACTCCACGGGTTTGGTGATTTCGATCATCACCTTAGCGGTTCCCTGCTTGACCATTTCCAACTCCAACGCCGCCGCGAAAGAAAGATCGAGAATCCGCCCTTCGATAAAGGGTCCGCGATCATTGACCTTGACCTCGACCCAGCGTCCGTTTTGCAGGTTCGTCACCTTGACATGCGTGCCCAGGGGCAATACGCGGTGGGCGGCGGTGAGTTTATACATATTAAACACCTCGCCATTAGCCGTCAGGCGCCCGTGAAACTTCTTACCATAATAGGATGAGACACCGACTTGATAGGCTTTATCGGTATTTATTTTATCGAGATCGATTGGGTGGGCGGCCGGACCGGGGGCAACAACCTGGGGAGGGGGTTTATTCGACGGCCTAGGACTGACCTGCGCGCCGCCACTGCGATAGACGGGTTTACTTACACAACCGGCAGTCAAGCCCAGGCAAAGGGCCACGCATAGCCATCTGCATTTGCGCGCCGGCAGCATCTTTGTACCCCATTCTCTTAGAGAGTCTCTAAAAAATCGTTCCGCACCCCTTTGCCTGGAATATAAAGTAGCGATGCAGATTTTTTTAGATCCACCTAGGTTTGCAGGCTGCCGACGAGCGAGGCAAGCTGATCAATGCCGTGCTCGTCACAATGGGCCTGGATGCCATCTACGACTTCGACGCCGGCGTTAGGATTGACAAAATTAGCCGTGCCGACCTGCACGGCGGAAGCACCCGCGATAATGAATTCGAGCGCATCGCGGGCCGTGGCGATCCCGCCAATGCCCATAATCGGCACCGAAACCGCCTGCGCAACCTTCCAAACCATCGCCAAGGCGACGGGTTTGACGGCCGGACCGGATAAACCACCGGTGATATTGCCCAAAATCGGCCGTTGACTGTTTACATCGATGGCCATGCCGACAAGCGTATTGATCAAAGACACCGCATCCGCTCCGGCATCGACTACGGCCCTGGCGATCTCGGTGATATCGGTGACATTTGGCGTCAGTTTGGCAATAATCGGCCGACGGCTATTGCGCTTGACCGCAGCGATCACCGCCGCCGCCGTCTCCGGCCGGGTGGCAAAATTATCGCCGCCCGCTTCGACATTGGGACAGGATATATTGACTTCGAGCGCGGCGATGCCTGGCAATTCTTCTAAGCGCGCCGCCGTCAAGGCAAACTCATCGACGGAAAATCCAGCGATATTGACCACGACTTGCGTTTGCAAACCCGCGAGAAAAGCCCACTTCTCACCGACAAAGTCCTCAAGACCGGGGTTTTGCAAGCCGATGGCATTGAGCATCCCGCCCGCCGTTTCAATAATGCGCTGTGGTGGGTTGCCGCCGCGGGGCTCGGGCGTGATGGTCTTCGTCACCAAACCGCCGAGGCGCGAAAAATCTGTCAGCGGCAAAAGTTCCTGGCCATAATTGCAGGTGCCCGAAGCCAACAGCACGGGATTTTGCAACGGCACTCCAGCGAAATCCACTTTCAAATCGGCCATCAGTCCTCCCATTTCACACGTCGGGCATCGAATACCGGACCATCGACACAAATGCGGCCATAGCGCGTATAATCAGACCCGGCCGCTCCCTGCTCATCCGGTTGCAACTCAACTGCACACCCCACACAGATGCCAATACCGCAAGCCATGTATTCCTCAAGAGAGACCTGACACGGAACCGCAGATTCACGACACAGCGCGGCCACAGCCCGCATCATCCCGTGCGGTCCACAACAATAAACTGCATGAGGGGCATCCCCTGCCAACTCCTCCTGCAATAAGTCGGTGACCAACCCCGCCTGGCCGAGACTACCGTCATCGCTTGCCCGCCTCACCACCGACGCGGCGGGCGCGAGCAATTCGTCGGGCAAATGTTTGCCCTTATTGCGCGCTCCGACCAAAAGCGTCACCGGATAATTCTGTCGCTGCAGCACCGATCCCCAATAGAGCATCGGCGGCACGCCAATTCCGCCGCCGACCAGACAAGTCCTCGCACCGGCAGGCGGCGGTGCGAATCCATTGCCCAAAGGACCAAGACACGCCATTGAGACACCTCGTCCGATCCGGCTCAACACCTCGCTCTTAGGCCCCAGATTCTCGTAGAGTACCTCAATCCAACCGGCGTCTAAGTCGATCGCACAAACGCTCAAGGGAATTCTCAATAGAGGGGCACCGCCCGTGCTGACCTGTATATTAACGAACTGCCCGGGTTTAGCCCGAGCGGCGATATATGGCGCTTGCAAGCGCGCCATATAAAATTCCTCGGCCACTTCGTCGTTGGCCAAAACCTCCACCTGCTCGTCAATCATATGCCTTCGCCCTCCTCGACGACCGCCGCGCCGGCTGCATCACCATCAATACGCGAACTATCCGCCGGAGCAAAATCGGCCCTACCCTCTGCATCGCCGATGCCGCCGCCATCTATCAGAGCACCCTCTAGGGACGCGCCATCAGTAGCATCGGCGATACTGGACGTTTCGCCAGCCGCCATATCTATTCCACCATTCACTTCTGCCTCGCTGTCCACACGCGGTGCACGCGCGCTGTCCTCCCCCGACTGAGGACCAAAGGGCACCGTCAACTCGACCCACGCTTTGATTTCAACGCCATTATTACGGACTGCCGGATAAAAGACATAGTCATAAGCTGCTACGACCGCGTTGGAGGCAAAAGGCTCTTCTCCGCGAAAGACCTCCACCGACTCGGGCCGCCCTTCGCGATCGATCAAAACATCGAGCAGTACCTCGGTCGAATCAAACCCACCGACGGGATAGACCGGCCTCACTAGTTCCCGCACCAATGGCCAATCGCTCAGCGGCATATCCTTTTCCTGCCACTCGATCTTATCCTCGGGCATCATCAGGGCCAAACCCTCCAATTGCTCGAGGTCGAGATCCTCCTGATCCTCCGCCGCGTAGAAGTCCGGAAACTCCTCCTGCAAAAAACGGATCTGCGGGCTGCCCCGATCCCGGCGCACAACTTCGCGCAAATAGTGGTTGGCCGAATCCTCTTCAGCCGCAACGGTAAATACCTTCCATAATCGGTAGTAGAGGCTCAGATTGGCCTTGTCAAAGGCCAACGCCTGGCGATAAAATTCAATCGCGTCGTCGGAATACCCTTCTTCCCAGGCGATATTCCCCAATTGGTATAGCGAGCGTGGGTTGTTGAACTGTTCATCGATACTCTGTTCATAAAAATCCCGGGCCATTTTTATATCGCCGCGCCGCTGGGCGCGCTGGGCAAAACCGAGATGCTTGCGTGCAAGCGAGACCGAATCGAGCGTATCGGGTTCCAGCGCCAACAATTCGATCCGTTCCCCTGGACCAAACTGTCCGCCGACAGACTTCAGGCTGCGTTCGAGTTTCGCAATCAGTCCTTCCTCGCGGACCCTCTTCCGCTCTATGGCAAGTTTACCGAACTCGGTTTCGGCGTACTCCTCTCCTAAGAGCCGGTAACGCCTTTCGGCCTCCAGTGTATCCCCAACGATATTTTCATATGAAGTCGCCGCCAGAAAAGCCGCCCTTGCCCCCGCCACCGTGCCTGAAAACGCCTGGCTCAAACTGTCCAGCAGCGGCGCATAAGCATAGATATTCTCCGGTTCATGCAGACGCAAACGCTCGATGCGCTCAAACTCCGTCGCCGCCAACTCTTCGGCCGTAACCCGAGCTTCTTCCCCCAATAGATACCTGGCTTCATTAGCCTGCGCCGAAGCGGGAAAGTCTTCGATCAATCGCGCCAAATAGGGACCAGCCGCGCTTTCATCGTTGCCTATCTCGCGGTAGATCCAGGCAATACTGAAAACGGCACGGGGCAATTGATCGCTCTCGGGAAAGCGGCGAATGACTTCCTGGTAATAGGCGATGGCCGAATCGGCTTGACCAATATCGTCGCGATAGATCTCACAGGCGCTAAATAAGTCGTCCAGCACCTCGATATTGCGTGCGACTACGATCTCGTCCTTCGTCGTAGAATCGACTTCGGCGGGCACCCACCCCTCACTCCACACAAGCGGCCCCTGTATGGCCCCCAGCGAATCGGCATAGAGCGAATCGGCCCGATGGACCCGAGCCTGCAACTGCTGCAACCGCCCCAAATAGGTCAACATCTCCTGCGCCAATAACACGCCCTGTGAACCGGGGCTCTCGCTATTGGTCTCTTGGAAATACTCGCGGGCTAACTCGGTGTCGCCGTATTCTTGCAGATGCAACAAACCCGTGCGATAAAGGGCCATTGCCGAGGAAGGTGTCGTGGGAAAATCATCGCGAACCTGGCCATATTCGTCGAGCGCTTGTTCGAGCAGACGGCGCTCCTCGTAGGACTCGCCGATCAAAAGGCGGGTGCGCCCCTCAAAATTGCGAAAGCGGCCCTCTTTGAGCAGTTCGACATAGGTCTCGAGCGCCTCTTCTTCTTCGCCCAATGCATAGAGCGCGCGCCCGCTGTTCAACCTGGCCCGGTATTCCTGGTCCGGATTCGGATCGGCCTGCAAGACATTGCGAAAGGACTGCAAAGCGTCGCCAAGCCGGGCCTCGTCTTGCAAGGCCATCTGCGCCTCGGCTAAACGCAGCCACAACTGCGCACGGTCACCGCTTGCGGGAAAGGCCTCCAGTACCGTGCGAAACTCTTGGATCGCGGCGACATAGTCTTCGCGTTCGAAAGCCATCTCACCCAACCGCAACCCGGCCCGCACCGCGATTTCCTCCTCGGCCTCCTCAACGAGCGTTCGGTAGAGTTTTTGCGCCTGATTATAGATCCGCTGCGCTTCGAGACCTTGCGCACGCCAATAACGGGCCTCGTCGAAAAATTCACTGGCGGGGAAATTTGTTTCCAGATCGCGGAAGGATTGCACGGAACGCAGATATTCTCCCCGCCAATAAAACGACTTCCCCATCAGGAACATCGCGTCGTCGACCAAGTCACTCTCTTTGTATTTTTCCAGGACCTTAGAAGCCTTGCGAGCAGCCTTGTCGTAGAACTGGTCGGCTTGATTCGAACGCTGACGCTGCAATTCGGGCCCTGCGCCGTCGAACGCCCACCCAGCATAGGCCTCTTCGTGTTTTACACGTTCTTTTTCGGCTTTGCGGTAGAATTTTTTGGCGTTGTAGAAGGTGTTGAAATAAACACAGGCCGAAAGCGACAGACAACAGACCAGCAGTATTGGCACGAAGGCCCCGATACGGCGTATAAACGCAAGCATCACCAGCCGATCGCCCCTAAGCCCGATGGTAATCTTGCAGCGCTTGCACGCTCAGATCAGCGCGCTGCAAAGCCTCGATACCCGCCACAGCGGCCCTCGCACCGGCCATTGTCGTGGTATAGGGCACATTGTTCATAACCGCCGCGCGGCGCACGACGAAATCATCGTATTGCGAGCTTTCGTCAAGGGGGGTGTTGATGACTAAACCGACCTGCCTGCTGCGAATCGCGTCCTCGATATGCGGCCGCCCCTCGTGCACCTTGAGCACGCTCTCGGCCTCAATGTCGTGGCGGCTGAGAATATCGCGGGTGCCTTTGGTAGCGACGAGCTCGAATCCGGCTTCGCACAACCTGCGGGCGACCGGCACGACTTCCTCCTTGTCGCAATCGGCGACGCTAATAAAGATCCGGCCGCTCGCCGGCAATACAGAGCCCGCCCCCATCTGCGCCTTGAGGAAAGCCGTACCAAAATCAGGGCCAATCCCCATCACTTCACCGGTCGATTTCATTTCAGGACCCAGCAGGCTGTCGGCTCCGGGGAATTTCATAAAGGGCAGGACCGCTTCCTTGACCGAGACATGATTCGGAACAATCTCTTCGGTGAAATCCTGTTCCCGCAAGCTTTTGCCGACCATGACCCGGGCGGCGATCTTCGCCAATGGCCGACCAATCGCCTTGCTGACGAAAGGCACCGTGCGCGAGGCCCGTGGATTGACCTCGATTACATAGACCTCGTCCTGGTATATAGCGTATTGCACATTCATCAAACCGACCACGTCGAGCCCTCGCGCCAATGCATGCGTATAACGGCGCATCGTCTCGATATGCTCAGCGGGAGTGTCGAAAGGAGGTAGGGCACAGGCACTGTCACCGGAGTGCACCCCGGCGTGCTCGATGTGTTGCATGATGCCACCGACAACGACATCGACCCCATCCGCCACCGCGTCGACATCGAATTCCTCAGCTCTCTGTAAATAGCGATCGATCAGTACTGGCCGTTCGGGCGAGACATCTATCGCCTCGTTCATATACTTTTCTAAACTACCGGCATCGTAGACGATAACCATCGCCCGCCCGCCTAATACGTAGGAAGGCCTCACTATGACAGGATAGCCAATCCGCTCCGCCACTTCACTAGCCTCGGCAAAACTAGACGCCAAACCGTTCTCTGGCTGGCGGATATCCAGTTCGCGCAGCAAGTTGCCGAAGCGCTCGCGATCTTCGGCCAAATCGATGCTGCTGGGTGAAGTGCCGACGATGGGCACTCCTTCCCGTTCAAGTTCCGCCGCCAGATTCAACGGAGTCTGCCCCCCGAACTGCACAATGACCCCGTCGGGTTGCTCACGGTCGACGATATGCAGCACGTCTTCCACCGTCAATGGCTCAAAATAAAGTTTGTCCGCCGTATCGTAATCGGTGCTGACCGTCTCTGGATTAGAGTTGACCATAATCGTTTCATAACCGTCCTCGCGCAGCGCGAAACAGGCGTGAACGCAGCAATAATCGAACTCGATCCCCTGGCCGATGCGGTTGGGGCCGCCGCCGAGGATAATGATCTTCTTGCGATCCGACCGCACAGACTCGTCTTCGCGATCATATGTTGAGTAGTGGTACGGGGTGTGCGCTTCGAACTCCGCGGCGCAGGTATCCACCGTCTTGTAGACCGGACGGATACCCAATTCGCGGCGGCGGTCGCGTACGCTCACTTCGTCGCACTCGCTGAGATGAGCCAACTGACGATCGCTAAACCCCCACTCTTTGGCTTGGCGCAACAGCGCTGGGTTTTCGCGCGCGTCCTCTTTTTTTAGCCGCCATTCGAGTTCGGACAGTTGATAGAGCTGGTCGAGAAACCACGGGTCGATGCCGGTAAGATTATATATTTGCTCGTGGGTATAGCCCTTGTCGATCGCCAGTTTGATATAGGAAATTCGCTGTGAATTGGGACGACTCAACTTCTCGCGCAGTTCCTTGTCAGAAACCTTGGCCGGATCCGGGCCTTTGCCGTCGGCGCCGAAACCAGCCCGCCCCGTCTCTAGCGAGCGCAACCCCTTCTGCAGCGATTCCTTGAAGGTCCGGCCAATCGCCATCGTCTCCCCCACCGAACGCATCTGAGTATCGAGCACGTCCGGCGTGCTGGGAAATTTCTCAAAGGTGAAACGCGGAATCTTGGTCACCACATAGTCGATCGTCGGCTCAAAAGAAGCCGGAGTCTCGCGAGTGATATCATTGCGGAGCTCGTCGAGGGTATAACCGACGGCCAGCTTGGCGGCGATTTTAGCGATAGGGAAACCCGTGGCCTTCGAAGCCAACGCCGACGAACGCGAAACCCGTGGGTTCATCTCGATAACCGTCATCCGGCCGTCTCGCGGATTGAGCGCAAACTGAATATTGGACCCGCCGGTTTCGACCCCGATCTCGCGGATGACGCGAATCGCCGCGTCGCGCATAATCTGATATTCGACGTCCGATAGCGTCTGCGCCGGTGCGACGGTCAAACTGTCGCCGGTATGGACCCCCATCGGATCGAAGTTCTCAATCGAACAGATAATGACCACATTGTCGTTGCGGTCGCGCATAACCTCCAGTTCGTATTCCTTCCAACCGATGACCGATTCCTCGATCAGCACCTCGTCAATCGGGCTCAGGTCGAGCCCATGGCTTATAATGCGCTCGAACTCTTCGGCATTATAAGCAATCCCCCCACCGGACCCCCCCATCGTGAATGAAGGACGAACAATCGTCGGATAGCCCAATTCGGCCTGATGCTGCTGAGCCTCTTCCAACGTGTGGATAAAAAAGCCATGCGTCATATCGAGCCCCGCCCGATCCATCGCCGCCTTAAAGAGCTCGCGATTCTCCGCCATTTTGATCGCGTTCAACTGGGCGCCGATCAATTCAACACCGTGCTCGGCTAGGACCCCGTTTTCCGCCAATGCCACCGCCACGTTAAGCGCGGTTTGTCCGCCGAGCGTCGGCAAAAGTGCCTGTGGTTTCTCTGCGGCGATAATCCGGGCGCAAATATCGGGAGTGATCGGTTCGATATAGGTCCGATCCGCCGTCTCGGGATCCGTCATGATCGTCGCGGGATTGCTATTGACCAGAATGATCTCGTATCCCTCTTCCCGCAGCGCTTTGCAAGCCTGGGTACCGGAATAGTCAAACTCACAGGCCTGGCCGATCACAATTGGCCCGGATCCGATGAGCATTATTTTTTGTATGTCAGTGCGTTTGGGCATGAAGGGACTTTCAGAGACTCAAAGGGCGCGTATCGCGCGTACAAAAATAGAGATGCGCACGCGCATCTCAGGCTTGGCAAAATGTAGGAAATTTAGGACGGAATGGAAAGGGAAGAGCGTTTTGCGACTGCGATCGCCTGCCCATCAGGGATTCTGGATGAATCCCAAATAGATGAGCAACATGATAAGCACAACCGTCGTGCCATAACCCAACTTTAGCAGCAATTGTCTATGGTGTTCCCAATTATAGCTCTGCTTGAGCTTAAACTTGGGACGAACGATTTCCTTTATCTCGCCCTGAAAACGCTGTTCGTCAATTAGGCGAACCAATTGCGGGTCATAGTCGGCGATAGCCTTTAAAATCATGCGCTTGCGACGGGCGATTTTCTCGGCGAAGGCTTCTTGCGCGTCTTTTATTTTTCCACCAGCCTCGTCAAAGGACGCCTCCTCATCGGAGTGATCAGCGATGAGAATACAGGTCTTTTCCCGGGCCAGGTCCTCTGCCAAACCGCTGATGGCTTCGCGGTTTTTTACATTGGCCTCAATAATAGCATAGCAGGTGTCTATAAAGCGCCTAAAATCCTCACGGATCTCGGCCTCGGAAAGGCCGAGTAAATAGGACTCTTCAATGATTTCTTCAATGGCGTCTTTGACGTTAGCCATAATTTGCGATTCTATGGTCAATATCGGTTGTTACGGTATAGTTACAACCGATATTGACAGTGATAATTAGATCCTAAATTCGCTTAACTAAAACCTTTATATGTTACAGCACTGACCAGGGGATGTCAAGTAGAACGCGCCGCGTCCTCTGAGGTCTCAACAAGCGTCCGAGGCACTTCGGCAGCAATATCCCCCGCCCGCATTCCCCATTCACCCAAACGGTCGCGTGCTCGGTCGCCAGCACGGCCGTGAATATAAACGCCTTGACAAGCCGCGACCTCGGCCTCGACACCCTGCCCCATCAAACCAGCGATTATCCCGGTCAGCACATCGCCCGACCCTGCGGTAGCCATGCCCGGATTTCCACTGGAATTTACTGCTACCCGCCCATCTTTAAAAGCCACTACCGTCGGCGCCCCCTTGAGGACCAACGTCAACTTGTACGCTTCCGCGAAATCGCGGGCAACCGCGAGCGGGGCTTCCGCAATCTGCTCTTTATCTAAACCACTCAACCTGGCGAATTCGCCAATATGCGGTGTGAGGACAATCGGTACCGGTCGCCCTTTCAACAGTTCAGTGCATCCAGCAAAAGCATTGAGCCCATCCGCATCCAACACCAGCGGGATTTCAATCTCGGCGACTACCCGCCGCACGAGTTCCATCGTCTCCCGATACCCCCCCAAACCCGGCCCCATCGCGCAAATATCGGCTCGTCGCAACATATCCCGCACATCGCCTAAAGCCCTCAGCGACAAACAGCGTTTTTTACGCACTTCCGGCAACGGCCGAGTCATCACTTCCGACAATTTAACTTCGAGAATATCGTTGAGGCTTTGCGGTATCCCAAGGCTTACGCGACCTCCACCGCTTCTAAGAGCGGCTTCCGCCGTCAAAGCCGCTGCCCCCGTCATACCGACCGAACCGGCAACGACCGCCACCGACCCACAACGGCCTTTGTGCGCGTCTCCACTACGCCGCGGCAATAGCGAGCCCAGATTCTCAGCGTCCAATAACCAGGCCGTATTCGGTGTATTCCTTACTATGTGTTCTGGAAAGCCGATATCGGCCAAGTGCAACGTTCCACAATAGGATCGACCGGGGTAAAAAACTTGGCCTACCTTGGCCACGCCAAAGGTCACCGTCAACGCCGCTTGCACGCAAGCCCCTTGGACCCTGCCTGTATCGGCCTCCACTCCCGAAGGCAAATCGACGGCGACTACAGGCCTTTGCCCCTCGACTACCCGAGCGATAATCCGAGAAATTTCCAGCCGAGGCGCATCGCGCAAACCCGTGCCCAATAGCGCGTCGACTACCAGGTCGGCTTCGCTAATAGCCGCATCCAGTGGGGTCAAATCGGCCGCCGGTATTTCGACCGTCCCGCCTGCACGCTCATAACGCTGCAAATGTTCTTCCGCGTCACCTTGAACCACCTGTCGATCGACCGCCAGAAATACCCGCGTCGTGACACCACCCGCCCGCAATAGACGAGCGACGACAAAACCGTCGCCGCCATTATTGCCCTTGCCGCATAGAACCACTGCGCGCAAACCCACCAGGCCATCCCAGCGCGCGGCGATGGCCGCGACGACTTCAGCCCCCGCTCGCTCCATCAACTCGACACCGGGGATCCCCGCCTCAGCGATCGTGCGGCGATCGAGTTCGGCCATCTCGCGACCCGTGAGCAATTTAGCCAGTTGCAGCACTCAAACCTCCCAGGGGCGGATCAGTTCACGCAGGCCACGGGGCACCTCGACGGGTAGAGCCTCACCGGTATATTTGGGCAAAAGCGCACGTAGAACCATGCTCATCAAAAGGGCCCAAGCCGTCATCACGCCGCAAAACAAACCCAACCCCGAAGCCAGACCGACCGCAAGAAAAAAAATCGCGCCCAGCAACAAAGTGAGAGACCATTTGAGATTATCTACCGCGAGTAACAGGCTCTGCCGCAGCGTAGCCCAAACCGACCCTTCTTGTGTGACCAACACGGGAAAGAGATAGAGAGCCATAATCCCTGCCAGCAGCAGCAACCAAATCATCAAGCCGCTCAATAGAGCGCCCAACCAGCCACCCAACTGTTGGTAGAAAAACATATTGACCAGTATTAGACCCGTAGCGACGATCAGCGATCCGCCCAACGCCGTTGCACGCCAAAACAAACGACGTCCAGTAAGTAAAATTTCCCGCATATTAAATTCATCGCCGCGCGCCCAATAAGCACAGACAATAAAAAGCAGAACCGTGGCCGGAGAGCCAAAAAGCAGCACACCGGCTAAGACGACTGCACAGGGCAAGAAAAGACCGCCGAGCGAAAAACCAAAGCGCAAGAGCATATAAGCCGCCCCAATCCAGGGTAGGCTCAATAGACTCCACAGCAAGTTATAGGCGACAATCCCACCCAGGTGATCGTACGCCGTCCAAAAATAACGCCGTAAAATATCGCTCACAGCACCTCGAAACCCCGTTGCATAAACTCGGCATAGGTGCGGGCGGTCAATACCAGATCGCGCACCCGTACCCGCTCATCAACCCCATGTGCATGTTCCCCCTTAACCCCATAGCCAATTCCGGGCAATCCGCCTTCGACGACAAAGTAGTGCAAATCGGTAAATCCGGACGTCACCTTGAAACCAGCTGCACGGCGCCGCACCGCCTGCACCGCCCGCGCAAAAGCCTCTGGCAATCCATCTTCGACATCGACGACGCAAGGCTCGATCTGCAAAGGTGACTCTACGCGATAGGACAGTAGGGCCTGCTGATCCGCCGCCTGGCTGACCGCTCGCCGCAGTTCGCGTTCGACTGCTGCGAGTTTCTCACCGGGGACCAAGCGGCGATCAATAGAAAAACGTGCGCACTCGGCGACGGTGTTGACCTTATCACCCTGTCCGCCTGAGAACGTGCCGCCAATATTAATCGTGGGATTGCGGGGTTGGCCGTCAAAATCGACAAAGCTTCGGCGGGCCTCCTGCAATTTGCGTTTGTAGTCCTGCAGTTTATTCACCACACCGGCCAACGCCTCAAAGGCATTGACTCCCTGTTCCGGCCTAGAAGCGTGCGCCGCCTTACCGGTTAATTCAACCTCCAACCACAGCACGCCATTATGACCACAGCCCACTTGGGTACCGGCCGCCCCTTCGCAGACGACCGCAAAATCGGCATTGAGCAAACCTTGGCCGACGACCCAACCAGCGCCCAATTCGCCGCCCGTCTCTTCGTCAGCGGTAAAAGAGCATTCGATATTGAACGCCGGCTCGACACCCGAGGCCTGCAGCGCCTCCACCGCCATCAACAAGGCCGCAATTGAGCCCTTCATATCCCCCGAGCCCCGTCCGTAGACCGCACCGGCAGCAATGCCCGGTTCGAACGGATCGCCAAATTTCCACTGCCCCGAACAGGGGACCACATCATAGTGGGCGTTGAAATGCACGGTCCGCTCCCGTCCGACATCCCAACGAGCGATCAAATTATAGCGGGGATACTCGCTCGAACCAATTATCCGTCGCACTTCACCGTCGGGAACGCGATGGACCTTGCTGCGCATACCAAGCCCTTGACAGCGGACCGAGAGATGTTCGACCATCGCGCGATAGTCCAGCCCCGGCGGATTAACCGTGCCAATCCTGACCATATCCTGCAAATTGCGCACCAACTGGCTTTCACGGTCCTCGATATAGCGATGTACTGAACTCATCTGGCTCCTTTATTCGCCCTTGAGCGCAATTCGGTAGAGCTGATATCCACGCGAAAATCCTCTTCTGGAATCGCAGCGAAAAGCGCCGCGAACCCGGCGGGTACATCTATATCAGCCAATGCCAGATACTTCCCCTCTTGCAGGCGCCCCGCGACCCAAAAGCAATGCTCTCCCGCTCTGAATTCTTCCAGTGCCGTGACCATACCCTGCTCGCCCCCTTCGTAATATTTACCCTGTAAAAGCCTTGTCGCCGTATCGTAACCGATCGCGAAATGACACCCACTAAAGAGCCGGGCCTTTTGCAGGAAAGTCGGCGCCCTAGTCATGATGACAGAAAAGCGTCCACGCATTGCCGCGAGACGGCCTTCGATATCTACTCTCTGTAAGGACGGCTTATCGACATTTTCAACGGAGAGTTCCAAACTCGGCCGACGCCCACTTAATCGTCCCGCAGCAACGGCGAGGCGTTCGTGCCCTTCGTGCAAGGGATTAAAGGACCCAGGAAAGAGCAAGCGACTACCGCGCTCTACTTCGGATGCCCATACCCCATCAAGCCCGAATTCGACAAGTTCTATATCGCCCGTCACCAACAGCCCCAATGGGTCCTGCAATGACAGGGTATGCCGAGAGCATTTGACGTAATCGGGCAGGGGCGACGAAATGGCCTCTGCACCGCAAGCTTCGGCCAAGACGGCCAAGACGAAACGACTGAGCCCCTCTTCTTGCGCCAAGCGATCGGCAGCCCCTTTCTCAAAATGCAAATCGAATAATCTATATTCTTGTGGCAGACGCAATGCGATATAAGCCCGGTCCTCTCCCCTCCGCGACCGACTCGTCGCCAAAGCCGCCGTTACACCCACCCCGACGATTCCCTCCTCCACCCCGGTAAATCTCCGGGCCCTGACAAAAGCCCTGTCCGCCATATCCCGTGCCGTTTGCGCGGTCACCCGATGGGGACCAGCCGACCCCAAATAAGCCGCCAAGGCCTCTTCTCGATAAGGCACTTGCACTTCTATCACCGAAGCCGATGCCCCGGGATGGTTGAGCAACCAACTCACCAGTTCGCCCCCGCCGCCCGTAGCAGCCAGGGCCAATTGGCCACCACCTTGCAATAGGGATTCGACCTGCTGCCAAATATCTCGATCGACACGCAATTATTTTAACCCGCGAAAAAATCGATAGCGCTACGGATACCCCACCCCATCAAGAAGAGCCCGCTGAGCACATTGAGACACACTAACGGCCAGCCCATCCGCAAAGGCTTTGGCAAGAAACGGCGATCGGTCCAGACCATCAGCAGACACCAGAGACCACAAGTGAGCACCCCGCCAAAAATCGCCGCCGGAGTTACGATCGTCACTGGGTTTCCACCCATCCACATAATCGCTACGCCGCCTATTCCGCAATAGCCCACGACCCAAGGCCGCAAACTATCCACAGACGCCTCACGCACCCGGCGAACGATCGGCCGGAAACATTCGTGGGTCGTGCGGGCATAGAGTTCGTAAGCCGCCAGAATCGTGCCGAAGAACGCGGTAAATACGCCAAACTGATATAAGTAGACCAACGCCGGATGCATGCGAACGAGAAAATCAGCCTGCACCGAAAGCAATTGCATACCCTCCGGCACTATATGTTGAGGCCGCAGTACCGCCGCGCCCAAAATCACAAAAGCCATCGTAAAGATGACCACGCAGGCGAAGGAGACCGAAGAATCGATCATTGGTGCGCGCAACCAAGCTTTTCCCAGATTGACATTAGCTGTATCGGCTGCAATCTCAACCCCGTCAGCCGTATCTTCCACCTTACGTCCCATCAACCCCCAAGCCTTTTCCCGCAGCATGCCGATATAACCGAAATAATCCTGCGTGCCACCACCGATCGCCCCCAAATAAACGCCCATTTCGACAATCGCCGACCGCGCCGCCACCGCTGGGTATTTACTCACTAGCCAGGGTTCGTATGCTGGTATCTTCGGCACGATTGTGCCCATAAGGACCGCTAGCCAATCCGGTTGTGACGCCGCCGCCGCGGTCAGGATCGAAAGCAATAATACACTGACTACGATCGTTTGAAATTTCTCCAATGACCCATAGCTCTGAATCATGGTAATCGCGATAGCCAAGACTACAAAAGCCGTTCCCCAAACTCGGGCGTCACCCCATATATCGAGCCCCTCGAAACCCAGGATCCAAACCGTTAGTCCCCCGAGCATTTTGGGCAACCCAGACAGCCAAAGCGGAAAACAGAGCACCGTCATAATTGCCAAGAGCCATACCGCCCACCCCTGCGGTCCGGGCAAATATTTCCAGCGCTCGATCGGATGCTCACCGGTCAGTGTGATATAACGCGCCGCAGTGTAGACCTGCACGAATTTCATCAGCCCCCCACCGACAAAACACCACAGCATCGCATAACCGAACACCGCCCCGCCGCGCGAGGCAAAAACCGTTTCGCCGCTGCCGATCGTCACTGAGGCAATAATCGCACCAGGCCCAAAAATACGCAGTATGGCACCAAAACCGCGCGCCTTTAGCTCGTCGCTGAGTTCGGGATAGCGCATCGCTTCGCTCATGAAAATAGCTCCTTATTCTCGCGTTGATTGCCCGTATGATATCGCTCAACCTACTGCTTGTCAAATAGTTGTGACACAACCATATTCTACGTTTTCACCACCGGGAGAGTTAAATGAGCATCAGCAAGGCCATCGCGCCGGTAGCCGGCTTGGGCACCCGGCTGCTGCCCACGACCAAAGTCCTGCCCAAAGAAATGCTGCCGGTCGGCAGGCTACCCGTCATCCACCACGTCGTCGAAGAATTGATCGCCGCCGGCATTCGCCAAATCCTCTTTGTCACCGCAGGCAATAAGGGCGCAATCGAGGACCATTTTGACGAGGGGTCCGAACTGATGCGCCGCCTCGAAGCAGAACAGCACGAATTGCTGGAGACCTGTCGTTTCCAATACCGCGACAGGGGCGTTGAGTTTTTCTCCGTGCGCCAACGCATCGCCCCCGGGCAAAACAAACCCGCCGGCACCGGCGATGCCGTCGCCGCGGGCGAAGCCTTCGTCGGCGACGAGCCCTTTGTGGTAGCCTTCGGCGACAGTATCGTGCGCACCCGCGCGGGCAAGCCCCTGCTGCAAAGAATGATCGCATCGCATCGCGAGCACAACTCCGCCTGCACCATTGGCGCCTATCCAGTGTCCGACGAACTCGTCCACCACTATGGCATTCTGATACCCGAAACAAGCAATACGACCGACAGCAAGCTGACCGGCATCCTCGAAAAACCACGTCCCGAACAGACGACAAGCCGCCTAGCCATCAGCGCCCGCTATATCTTTTCTCCCGACATTTTCAACCGCATCCGCACTACCTCCCCTTCTTCCAGCGGAGAAATCTATCTTACCGACGCGATCGAAGCCTTGATCTCAGCAGGAGAAATGGTGCGCGCGGTCTGTTTAAGCAAAGACGAAAAACGCTGCGACATCGGCAATCATCTGGCTTATTTTCAGACCTTTGTAGACTACGCGCTCGACGATCCAGAATGGGGGGAGCAAATCCGCACCTACATGCAGCAAAAGCTAACCGAGAACCGATCTTGACAACCTCTTACAAATCCCTATCTTAGGTGCCAATTCAGACTAAGCCAATATAATAGTTCTCCCAACAACCACCTAGAGGCGGTTCAATACATGAGTACATCGACGACCTGGAAAGAGCGGCTTGCCGGGAAAATTCCCGCGGACATGGCTGAGGAGATCGACGCCTTCGAAACTCAGATTCATCTGCGCAAGCAGGGCAAAATGGAGGAGAAGCTCTTCGCCGAAACCCGCTTGCGCCGCGGTGCTTACGGCCAACGCTACGACAATGGCCAGCGCTTCGACGGCACGCAGACCCAGCAATTGCTCTTTCCCGAGCACGAGACCAAAGGCCCTGACACCTTCTGGCACGCGCCGGGCATGATGCGGATCAAAATCCCCTTCGGCGGACTGACGGCCGCGCAGATGGAGGTCTTGGCCGACTTAGCCGAAGAATACTCCGAAGAGATACTGCACATCACGACCCGCCAAGATTTTCAAATCCACTTTATTCATATTGAAGACACGCCCGACCTTATGCGACGTCTCTCGGCAGTCGGCATCACCACCCGCGAGGCCTGCGGTAATTCGGTGCGCAATGTCACCGCCTGCCCCCTCTCCGGAGTCTGCCGCACGGAGACCTTCGATGTGACGCCTTATGCGCAAGCCATTATGAGTTTCCTGCTTGGGCACCCCGACTGCCAGGACTTCGGCCGCAAATTCAAGATCGCCTTCTCCGGCTGCGAACACGAGGCCTGCGGCTTGGCCAATATGCACGACATGGGCGGCGTCGGCATGGTTAAGACGGTCGACGGCGTGGAAAAACGCGGCTTCAAGCTCTACGTCGGTGGCGGCCTCGGCGCCGTACCGCACCAAGCACAGCTCTTTAACGAATTCGTTCCCGTTGAGGAACTATTGCCCATTTCCCAGGCTATCGCCCGCGTTTTCGCCCGCCTTGGCGAAAAAAAGAACCGCAACCGGGCACGGATCAAATTTCTAATCGCCAAACTGGGCATCGAAGAATTTCGTCGTCTGGTACACGAGGAGCGCGCGATCCTGCCCGAGGACCCACAGTGGACCGCCTTTCTCGACGACCTAACGGTCACCGACGAGGAACAGCTCAAACCTGGCCAGCCCCTCAACGGCGCCGAAACGAGCGAAGGCTTTGCCGAGTGGTACCGCACCAATGTTTACCAACAGCGACAGGCAGGTTATGTCGTCGCCACTGTCGCCTTGCCTTTGGGCGATATCACCTCGCACCAATTGCGGGCGTTGGCTGATATCAGCCGGCGTTTCGTCAAGGAAACCACCCGCACGACGGTCGAGCAAAACATGGTGCTGCGCTGGGTCAGCGAAACCGACTTGCCGCAACTCTACGACGAGTTGCTTGCCCTTGGGCTAGCCGAGACCGGTGCCGGTACCATCGTCGACATCACCGCTTGCCCCGGCACCGACACCTGCAAGCTCGGCATCGCTTCCTCGCGCGGCTTGGCCACCGAATTGCGCAAGCAACTTGGAGAGCAAAGCGCCAAGCTCGACGAGGCGATCGAAGGCTTGCGCATCAAGATTAGTGGTTGCTTCAACTCCTGCGGGCAACACCACGCTGCCGATATCGGCTTCTACGGCAATAGCCGCAAAATCAATGGCATCACTGTACCGCACTTCCAGGTGGTATTGGGCGGCCAGTGGAAAGAAAATGCCGGGTCTTTCGGTCTGGCCACTGGTGCGGTACCCTCCAAGAATATTCCCGAAGTCGTCTCCCGCCTAGCCAAACGCTTTGTAGAGGAGCGCGAGAAGGACGAGTTGTTTAAGGACTTCATTGGCCGCCTTGGCAAACGCGAGATCAAGGCCATGCTCGAAGACTTGACCCAGGTGCCGAGTTACGAGGAGAATAGCTGGTATTATCGTGACTGGGGCGATACACGCGGATTCACCATGGATGACCTCGGCAAAGGCGAATGCGCCGGTGAAGTCGTCTCGATCGGCATCATGGAAATCGCTGCCGCCGAACGCGAAGTATTCGAAGCCTCGGTCGCCCTCGACGAGAATGAGCTGCAAGCCGCTTGGCAGGGCGCTTTAAACGCTATGTTGCGCGCCGCTCGCACACTGGTCAAGGAACAATTCTACGACGTGCCTGAAGAGGCCGACGTAGTCGTCGCCGAATTCCGCACCCGTTTCTACGACACCGAGTTATTCTCCCCAAAATTCGCTAACTATCTCTTCTCCGCACACCAAGACCCGGCCAGCGAATTTGAGCAGACGCAAGTCCACCGTTTTATCGAAGAGGCGCAGCTCTTTATCGAAGGCGCCTATACCTGCTACTACAAAATCGCCGCGCCCCTCGAGGGCGCCAAGGCCTGAAAATGGGACTTATGCAAGAATTACAGCGCATCAATATCAAAATGTACCTCGAAGACCCCGAGGCCCTCTCTGCCGAGGAGGCTTTCCGGGTATTCAATAGCTGGATCCCGACCACTCCCGACGAGGTCCTTATCGACGTCGCCGATTACAGCCACGTGCCCGAAGGACCGGTGACCTTGCTCGTCGGACATGAGGCCAACTACAGCCTCGATAACGACCATGCGGAACCCGGGTTGCTCTACTCGCGTAAACGACCGGCCGAAGGCGACCTATCTGCCCGCCTCTCAAGCGCACTACAAGCCGTAATTAAAGCCTGTCAGCGCCTTGAATCCGAGCCAAGCCTCGACGGCAAAGTCAAGTTTCGCGGCGGCGATATCCTGCTCGTAGCCAACGACCGCCTCAACGCGACCAATGACGAAGAGGGCGAAAACGCCTTACGGGCAGAACTTGAGCCCGTGCTCGCCAAGCTCTTCGCCGGCGCTTCCTTTGCGATAGAACGCGATACAACCTCGCAATTGCGGCTCAACCTGAGGGTACGGTGCGATACCAACGCCAACGCTGCGACACTGCTGAGCAATCTCGCAGCTTGACAAGCTCAAGGTGCCCCCTATCTTTTCGATAATTAATAACTACACCTATAAACAGCGACTTATCAGGAGAAATCCATGGCCTATTATATTACCGAAACCTGCATCGACGTAAAAGACAAGGCCTGCGTTGAGGTTTGCCCCGTTGATTGCATCCATCCCATCGACGGCGAAGGCGAACCCATGCTCTACATCGACCCCGATGAGTGCATTGACTGTGGCGCCTGCGAGCCTGAATGCCCGGTTGAGGCCATCTTCGCCGAAGAAGACATGCCCGAAGATCAGGGCCGTTTTGTCGATATCAACACCAAGTATTTCGAATTGCGCGATAATGGCGAAGAATGGACGCAATGGAAACAAGAGCACTCCGCCGACTTTGAAAAGAAAAGCTGAGTAATCGCTCAAGACTGGCTTACAGGCCGGGATACCCCCAGGGGTATCCCGGTTTTTTCACGCTTGACGATTCCTAGATCAAACCGCTTATTTTTTTCTCCCTTACGAAGCTTTATTGGAGATGTTATATATGGCGAGAACTAACGCAAAGAAAAAACCAAGTAAGAAAAAAGCCCGGGGCAAAAAAGTTAAAGCCGCCACGCTCAGGGTAGATGCCGACAAACTCTGGTTCATGTACCGCAAAATGTCGGAAATTCGCCTCTTTGAGGAACGCGTCTGGGATGTGTATACCCGCGGCCTGATGCCCGGGTTAGCGCACCTATATATCGGCGAAGAAGCCGTAGCGGTCGGAACCTGCACCGCCCTGCGAGACGACGACTATATTACCAGCACCCACCGCGGGCACGGTCACTGTTTGGCCAAGGGCGGAAAGCTCGACCGCATGATGGCCGAGATCATGGGCAAAGAAGCCGGCTATTGCCGCGGCAAGGGCGGCTCGATGCATATCGCCGACATGTCGGTCGGCATATTGGGAGCCAATGGCATTGTCGGCGGCGGGTTCGGCATCTGCACCGGTGCCGGTCTCTCGGCCAAACTGCGCGGCACCGACCAGGTTGGCGTCTGCTTCTTCGGCGACGGCGCCTCCAACCAGGGCATTATGCTCGAAACCATCAATATGGCCGCGGTGTGGAACCTGCCGGTCATCTACGTTTGCGAAAACAACCAATATGGTGAACATACGCCCTACCAAGACGTAACCGGCGTCGAAGATATCGCCGATCGCGCCAAGGGCATGGGCCTAGAAGGTGTTATCGCCGACGGCACGGATGTCCTGGAGATGTACGACGCAGTTTCCGCCGCCGTCGCCAAGGCGCGCAAGGGAGACGGCCCAACGCTGATCGAGGCCAAAACCTATCGGCACCATGGGCATCACGTCGGCGATGCGCAAACCTACCGCACCCGCGACGAAGTCAGTTGGTGGGCCGACAATAAGGATCCTATCCGCCTGCTCGGTAAGTATATGATCGCCAACAAAGTCGCCAAACAAGCCGAACTCGACACGCTCTACGAGCAGGTCGACGAAGAAGTCCTAGCGGCAATCGAATTCGGCAAAGACGCTCCTTTCCCCCCACCAGAACAAGCGTTTGAGGATATATATGCCTGATCGGGAAATGTTGTTTAGAGAAGCTATTAGCCTAGCCACCGCCGAAGAAATGCGCCGCGACGATACAATCTTCGTCATGGGCGAGGATGTCGGCGCTTCCGGCGGCATCTTCAAATGCTGCGAGGGCCTGTTCGATGAATTCGGCAGCGAACGCGTCATAGACACCCCCATCGCCGAAGCCGGTTATATCGGACTCGGCGTCGGAGCGGCCATGACGGGCATGCGCCCCTTGGCCGAGTTGATGTTCGGGGATTTCTCCCTGTTGACCATGGACCAAATCGTCAACCAGGCCGCTAAAATTCGTTATATGTCCGGCGGCCAGTGCAAAGTGCCGCTGACGATCCGCCTGTCTATGGGCGCCGGCCGCTCTTCGGCCGCACAGCATTCCCAGAGCTTGCACGCACTTTTCGCTCATATTCCCGGGCTTAAAGTTGCCTTGCCCTCGACACCGCGCGATGCCAAGGGCTTGCTCAAGACCGCGCTTCGCGACGACAATCCGGTATTGTTCTTCGAAGATAAAATGATGTACAACGATTCCGGGGCCGTACCTGAAGAGGATGATTTTCTAATTCCCTTCGGCGAAGCCGAAATAAAGCGCCCCGGCGACGACCTGACCATTGTCGCCACATCGAGTATGGTCATCGCAGCGCTCGAAGCCGCCGAGCAACTCGCAGCCCAGGGGTTGGAAGCCGAAGTAATCGACCCGCGGACCTTGGTGCCATTAGACAAGGAAACACTGCTCGCTTCTGTCCGAAAAACCGGCTACGCCTTAGTGGTTGACGAGGGTGTCGAGCGCTATGGCGCCAGCGCCGAACTGGCGGCAATCCTCAATGCCGAGGCCTTTGATTACCTCGACGCGCCCGTGCTGCGCATCGGTGCCGCCGATGTACCCATCCCCTTCAGCCCGCCACTCGAACTGCGCACCATCCCCAACGTAGAGCAGATCGTCGAGACCGTGCTGTCGCAGCGGCGTTAGGCATGGTGCGCCCGGTCTGCCTAGTTACAGGGTCTTCAAGCGGTATCGGCGCCGCCATCGTTGACCAGTTCGCCGCGCGTGGCTACGACGTCGTCGTACACTACAACTCCGGCGCTGATCGCGCCGAAGAGATCGCAGCCACACTGCGCGAAAAACACGATTGTGAGGCCTTGGTTCTCGGCGCCGACCTCTCGCAACCGGACGCCCCCTTCGAACTGGTCGACCGAACCTTCGCCCACTATGGCCGTTTGCATGTGGTCGTCAGCAATAGCGGCGTGGCCAACTACGTCCAGGACGAAAAAGGCCAGCTCGCCCGCTACCGCTTTAGCGAAACCCCCATTGAGCACCTCGACAAAGAGATGGATCGCGTTCTCAGCCTCAACCTTATGGGAGCTTATCGCCTGGCCCAACGTGCACTCGGCACCATGACCGAAATCGCCAAAAAAGAGACCGAGCCCGCCCACCGCAGCATTCTCTTTATTACCTCGATCTCTGATATCGCCCCCGAGAGCACGCGCATCCCCTATGGGGTGAGCAAGGCTGGCCTCAACCACGCCGTCCTAGGTGCCGCCTTCGACGGAGGCCCTTACAATATCACAGTAAACGCCCTGCGCCCTGGAGTCATAGATACCCCCCTTACCGCCCGCCCTTCCGGCGTGGAGGACCCAGCCACGGGCCGCGAATTCACCGTAGCGGAAACCTATGGTCTAATGGCGGAAGGCGGCGCGCAACCCATTCGCCGCATCGGCGAGCCTGAGGATATCGCCTTCGCCGCCTACGCCTTTACGCAAATTCCATATATGACCGGCCAATTCGTCGCCGTAGACGGCGGTTTTACTTTGCCCGGCAATTTCCCAAATCGCGAGCTTTTTTTGCAGGAAGGACTGCGCAAGCGACAACAGCAATAAGCACCGCAAGAACACAAATAGCCCGCACTTTTCATCAGTGCGGGCTATTTTTTTTGGTATTTAAGCTCGTTTTAGTGTTCGCTGATACTCCCAATCTGAATCTCGATATCATCGCGATTGGCGACCTTCTCCATTTGCCCATCGCGAATCCAAGCCATTCGATCAGCCGCGGTGAGCATCTTATCATCATGAGTCACCGTGATAATTGTCGTGCCCATTTCCTCTTGCAAGCTCTTCATATAATCGATGATCTCTTGACCGGTATTGCTATCGAGGTTACCCGTCGGCTCGTCAGCGAGAATAATCCGCGGCTTATTTACAAAGGCCCGTGCGATGGCCACGCGCTGCTGTTGGCCCCCCGAAAGTTCTGAAGGGATATGATGGGCTCGCTCGTCCAACCCGACGATTCTCAGACATTCCATCGCCCTTTCTTCACCTTCTTCAGTCGTCATCCCGGCGAATACCGTGGGCAAGGATACGTTCATCAATGCACTCATCACCGGTAAGAGATTATACGTCTGAAAAATATAACCCAACTCAAAACACCGCACAGCGGCCAATTGCGGTGGACTAAGTGCAGCCAAATTAATCCCCTCAATCAACACCTCACCACCCGTTGGGGACTGTAGCGCGCCAATCATATTGAAAAGCGTGCTCTTACCCGAGCCCGAAGGCCCCATGATGGCAAAAAACTCATTCTCGTATACTTGCACGCTCAAACCGCGCAACGCATAAACATGCGTCGATTCGTCGCGATTCTTGGCATTGTACACCATTTCCACGTCTTGCACGTCGACGATTACACTGCGGCTACTTTCTGACATAAGCCCCTGTGCTCCTTAACCTGTTCTCTGCTTTATAAATACACTAGTATTTTAAAATTGAGTGGTTCCAATCTAAGATCGGAAATCCCGCAAGTCAAATACGCACGAGCGATTTTACACCTTTTCAAGGCCTCGTTTAAAAATAAATTAGCAATAAAGTCGCAAAAATCTAAATAACCGTGTTAAGGCGCCGATAATACTAACAAGAAATCACTTGACGCTATACGCTACTATTTAGTATAATATTTTCACATACTACAGAGTTGGGTTTCTACAAGCCCAAAATCTGGCAACCTAAGGCCAGGAGTGCATCATGCAGGACAGGCAAGAACTTATTGATATTCAAGCAGTTGCTGATAGTTTTGGCAAATCTGTCGAATCGATTCGCAAGTACAAAAATTTTGGTATTATCCGAGTTTCAGATAAACGCGGCAATAAGGACCTTTTTGACCGAGAGGAAATTATGTCGATCCGCGATCGGCTGCGTGAATTGCGTCTCAAAGGTCTTTCACTAGCGCAAATAGCCGACGAATTGGATATAGCGCGGGACGAACACTTGAGTTTGCCCAGCCCCCCGACGTCCATGTCCGGACAAACACCACATCACGAACCAGGCCGCCCCCTAAAGATTCTCGTCGTCGACGACGAAGACGAGGTTAGAGCCGGTTTGCGTGAATTTTTGGAGGGGATGGACTATGCGATTTGCGAGGCGGCCGACGGCGCAGAGGCCTTAGCCAAGACCTTTACCGAAAAACCTCATATGATCCTCTTGGATCTGCGGCTGCCTAAAGTCGACGGTTATCAGGTTTGCCAAACCCTGAAAGGCAACCCCATTACCTCCGGAATACCGATCATTATGTTGACCGCGCTCAACGCTACTCCTAATAAAATCAAGGGCATCGAGTTTGGCGCCGACGACTACGTCGACAAGCCCTTTGATCTCGACGAGTTAGCTGCGCGTATCAAGATGGTCACGCGGCGGATGGGCGTCGAGGCCTGAGGGCGCGCCCTTAGGCAAATCGACAAACTGCTCCAGATGGCCGCACTGCAGACAGGCATAAACCGATGCCGTAAGCAGTTGCGGCCTCTGTCGTTCTGCCTCGGCCGCATACAGCCGGTACGTGTCGGCCGGCACCGGGAACACCTCCTGAAAGTCCTCGCTCCCGCACTGCGAGCAATTAATAACGAAATCAGCCTCCAACACTTAACCCACCTGACGCTCTTTTAGCTGGGTTATTTCATCGCGCAAATGCGCGGCTTTTTCAAATTCGAGATTAACCGCTGCCGCCTTCATCTGTTTTTCCAATTCGGCCAGTAATTCCTTATCGTTTTCCCTTCCTTCGTAACTCACATTCGGTTCGGCAACCAAAGCGGGCGTGGCTCCCCGAACATTCTCGAGCACCGAAGAGGCCTGCATTATCTCTTCCCGAGAGCGGTAGATCGTCTTGGGCACGATACCGTGCTCATCATTAAAGGCCTGCTGCCTCACCCGCCGGCGATTGGTTTCGTCCATAGCCTTCTGCATCGAGTTGGTGACTTTATTCGCGTAGAAAATCACCATGCCGGCCACGTTGCGCGCCGCGCGACCGACCGTCTGTATCAACGCCACCTCAGAACGCAAGAAACCCTCCTTGTCCGCATCGAGAACGGCCACCAACGAAACCTCAGGCAAGTCAAGCCCCTCGCGCAATAAATTGATCCCGACCAGCACATCAAATTCGCCCAATCGTAGGTCGCGAATAATCTCAACCCGGTCCAAGGTCTCGATATCCGAGTGAAGATAGCGAACGCGAATCTCTACTTGATCTAAATAGTCGGTGAGATTCTCGGCCATGCGCTTAGTCAACGTTGTCACCAAAACCCGTTCTTTTCGCTCGGCGCGCAGACGAATCTCGTCGATTAAGTCATCAATATGCCCTTCCAACGGCCGCACCTCGATCGAAGGATCAACAAGGCCTGTAGGGCGAATAACCTGCTCGACGATCACCCCATCCGATTGTTTCAACTCGTATTCGGAAGGGGTTGCCGAAACAAAAATAGCCCAACCCATCCTTTCTTCGAATTCCTTGAAGACCAACGGCCGATTGTCGTAGGCCGAGGGCAGGCGGAAACCATGTTCGATCAGGTTTTCCTTGCGCGAGCGGTCGCCGCGATACATGCCCCTGACTTGCGGGACGGTCACATGGGACTCATCGACAAAGAGCAAGTAGTCTTCGGGAAAGTAGTCGAGCAACACATAGGGTGCCGTACCGGGCTCGCGACCGTCCATATAGCGCGAGTAGTTCTCGATGCCTGGGCAGAAACCGACTTCACGTATCAGCTCCACATCGTATTTGGTGCGAGTCTCCAGTCGATGCGCCTCTACAAGCCGATCCTCCGTGCGCATATCGAGCAGATGGCCCTCCAATTCGGTGAGAATCTCGTCACAGGCCCCAAGAACCTTGTCTTCATCGGTCACGTAGGCCTTGGCCGGAAAAATACTGATCTGCTCCCTAGGCTCTATAACCTCACCGGTAAGCGAGTCGATGATATGGATGCTTTCAATCTCGTCGCCAAACATTTCAATACGCACCCCCCGATCCTCTGAACCCGGGATAATTTCTACAATATCTCCCCGCACGCGAAAACAACCGCGCTGCAATTCGATATCGTTGCGGCGATAATAATTATCTATGAGAGCCCGCAGAACTTCGTCTCGTTCGATTTGCTCGCCGCGACGTACTGTAATCTTGTGATCATCATACTCGCGCGGCGAACCAACGCCGTAGATACACGATACCGTGGAGATGATAATAACATCGCGCCGCTGTAAAAGAGAGCTGAAAGCCTTGAGGCGAAGGCGGTCAATCTCTTCGTTGATCTCGGCCTCCTTCTCTATATAAGTGTCCGTACTCGGCTTATAGGCCTCGGGTTGATAATAATCGTAATAGCTGACAAAATACTCGACGGCGTTGTCTGGGAAAAAACCCCTAAACTCACCATAGAGCTGAGCGGCGAGCGTTTTATTATGGGATATAATTAAAGCCGGCATCTGCAATTCTTGAATGACATTTGCCATCGTGAATGTTTTGCCGCTGCCCGTAACGCCCAATAGGGTCTGATGGCGATCCTGCCGACGAACACCTTCAACCAACTCGGCTATCGCCCGTGGTTGATCCCCACCAGGTTGGTATTCAGAAACTAACTTAAACTCATCCATAACATCTCCTCACTCTCACGCTATATATCTGGCAAATCTAGCCGTCTCATTCAACCTTGTCAACGATGCAGGAATATTGGCCGACAATGTCACAATGTCACAATTATATGAACACATGACATATCCCCATTCAAAACCTCATCCTGCTTAAATTCACAATAAATCATTTATTTTCAATATATTACATTTCACCTATTCCACCTGGCACATACCTTGCTATGCAAAGCAACGTAAACCCTAACTTTAATAATGATCAGAGAGGAAAATCATGGGTAAAGTCATCGGCATCGACCTAGGCACCACCAATTCGTGCGTAGCGGTTATCGAGGGACAAGATTCGGTCGTCATCGCCAATTCGGAAGGGGGCCGCACCACCCCCTCAATGGTGGCCTTCACCAAAGACGACGAGCGCCTCGTCGGCCAGACAGCCAAACGGCAAGCAGTAACCAACCCGCGCAATACGCTGTATTCCATCAAGCGCTTTATGGGACGACGCTTCGACGAAATCGGCGATGAAAATAGCGAAGTGCCCTACGAGTTGGGCAAGGGCGCTCGCGACCTAGTCGTCGCCAAGATCGACGACAAAGAATATACCCCACCCGAAATCTCGGCGATTATTCTGCAGAAAATGAAACAGACCGCTGAGGATTACCTAGGCGAGGAAGTAAAACAGGCCGTAGTTACCGTCCCCGCTTATTTTAACGACTCACAACGACAAGCCACCAAGGACGCAGGAACGATCGCTGGCTTGGAAGTCCTGCGGATCGTCAACGAACCGACAGCCGCCGCCCTCGCCTACGGCCTAGACAAAGTCGGCAGCAACGAGAAGATCGCAGTTTACGACTTGGGAGGCGGCACCTTCGACATTTCGATTCTCGAGCTAGGCGACGGCGTCTTCGAGGTCAAATCGACCAATGGCGACACCCACCTGGGCGGCGACGACTTCGACCAAGTGATCATCAACTGGCTCGCCGGCGAATTCGAACAGGCCGAGGGCATCGACCTGCGCAAGGACCCGATGGCGCTGCAAAGGCTCAAAGAAGCCGGAGAGAAAGCCAAAATTGAGCTCTCCTCGGCGACGACGACCGAGATCAACCTGCCCTTTGTCACCGCCGACCAAACAGGTCCCAAGCATTTGCAGACAACGTTGTCCCGCGCGCAATTCGAGCGCCTGACCGAATCGTTAGTCGAACGCACCAAGGCCCCGTGCCTGCAGGCGCTCAAGGACGCCGAGTTGCCCCCCAGCGAGATCGACCAGGTGATTCTGGTCGGGGGCTCAACCAGAATCCCGAAGATCCAGGAGTCGGTCCAGGAACTCTTTGGCAAAGAGCCGCATCGGGGCGTCAACCCCGACGAAGTGGTGGCCATGGGCGCAGCAATTCAGGCCGGCGTCTTGGCCGGTGAGGTCGACGACGTATTGCTACTCGACGTCACCCCGCTGTCTCTGGGTATCGAGACGATGGGCAGCGTTATGACCAAATTGATCGAGCGCAATACGACAATCCCGACCAAGAAGAGCCAGATCTTCTCCACCGCCTCCGAAAATCAGCCTTCGGTTGAAGTGCACGTGCTGCAAGGCGAGCGCGAGTTCGCCAACGATAACCGCACCCTTGGCCGTTTCCACCTCGACGGCATCCCCCCAGCCCCAAGAGGCATGCCCCAGGTGGAGGTGACCTTCGACATCGATGCCAATGGCATTCTCAATGTCTCGGCCAAGGACAAGGGCAGCAATAAAGAGCAATCGATCCGCATCGAATCGTCCTCGGGCTTGAGCCAAGAGGAGATCGACAAGATGCAACACGACGCCGAGACGCACGCCGAAGAGGATAAGCAGCGGCGCGAAGCCGTTGACCGCCGCAACGAAGCGGATCAATTGGTCTACGCGACGGAAAAATCACTCGAAGAACACGGCGACAAAATCGGCGAGGAAGACAAGAAGGCCATCGAGGACACTCTAGCCGAAACGAAGAAGACGCTTGAGGGCGAAGACGACGAGGCCATCAAAACCTCAATGGAAGCGTTGCAACAGGCCTCCCACAAACTGGCCGAGGAAATGTATAAGGACGCCCAGGCACAACAAGGGGCCGAAGGCGGGCCAGCACCCGAAGGTGACGCCGGCCAACCACAAGGCAGTGCCGACGAGGGTGCCGTCGACGCCGATTTCGAAGTGGTCGACGACAAGAAAAAATAAAGCCCTACCAGACAAGAACAGAAAAAGGGGTGCGGCGAGAAATCGCCGCACCCCTTTTTTATGTCATAATGGCATTCACCCCTGTGGCATGAACATCAGCTTAATGCCCTCCTGCCCTTCGGCCATATCGAAGGCGCGCTGCCATTCGCCCAAAGCAAAATGATGGGTAATCAGCTTGTCGCTAGGAATAAAGCCGCCCTCCATCAGCCGCAGTGCCCGTTTCCAGGCCGGGCGCCGTTGCCCGATGCCGCCGGAAACCTGCAGCTCGTTGTAGGCAATTTTCTCGAAATCGATCTCCACCGGTGCCCCCGGAAGCCCCATCTGCGAATAGCGCCCCCGTTTGCGCACCAAATCCAGAGCCAAGCGCATCGCCGGCGCCACCCCGGCACACTCTACCACGACATCGGCCCCATAACCGCCCGTCAACTCGCGCACGCGTTGAATCGGATCGCATGCCTCAATATCGATCACGTGCTGGACGCCCAACTCCTCGGCGAGCTTCAACCGCTCCGCGTCGCGCGAAGTACCACAGAGTACCACCGTGCCGCCCTCAGCGAGAGCGACCAACGCCGAAAACAAACCCACCGGCCCCGGACCGGTGATCGCGACAAAATCGCCGGCTGTCACGCCGGCCTGTTCGATGACCGAGTGCACACAGCAGGCCAATAATTCAGTCAGTGCCCCCGCCTCAAAATCGACCGACTCGGGCAACTTGTGTACAAATGTCGCGTTGCAGTAAGGGGCGAAACAGCCATTGTGCCAATAGCCCATAACCTTGCGTTCAGGGCACAGATTGTAGTGCTCGCTCAAACAATAATCACAACGCCCACAGATATAGACACTCGGCTCGCCGGTCACCCGGTCGCCGACCTGTATATCCGACCCAACTTCGGCCCCCTTCTCGACGACCACGCCACTGAACTCATGCCCCATGACGACCGGTGTCTGTATATTGTAATTGATGGTATCGCGATATACGTGCAGGTCCGACCCGCAGATTCCAGCCGCCTTGACCTCAACCTTAACCTGGGCGGGACCGGGCGGCTCCTCGGCCAGGTCCCGCAACTCGACGAAACCATCACCACGCTCGTATTTGATTACCCCTTGCATCTTGTTATTCTCCTTCTGTCTCGACCAACTTTAGCCGGTCCCCTGGTTTAATCGGGCCCGTCTCGCTCAGCACCCGCAGACTCGATAACCGGGCACCGACGACCTCGGCGACCTCGACCACGGCAACAGACTGTAGTGGATCGAGCCCTTCAGCCTGCGCCCGATCCGAACCGGGATACACCGCAAAGCGAAACCTAGGGCGCAAACCGTGTTCACTGCCAAGGTTGGTGTAGATATCATCGCCATAGACCGATATAATCTCAGGTGAAACACCGACCAACTCAATTCCACCCGGCTTCAAAACAGCGGCGACCTTCTGCACCAGATCGTCTATTGCCTCAACGGTCGTCTTGCCTATCAGCGTTTGGCGAAACCCTTCGGAGCCGAACTCGAGATCCTTCAATCCAGCGAATTGCGCATCCTGCTCACGCGGCTTACCCAATATGTCCAACCCCAAATCCCGGTCGTTGAGTTCCCTCAGGGTTTCAACTACCCCCATTTCGTCCCCTTCTACGACCCGCAAAACTCGAACCTGCATCTGGGCAACCGCGGTATATGACTTGTAGCCGCCAACCAATGGATCCCCCACTGACAAGCGGCGCATATCGTAATCCTGTAACAACCCCAATAACACGACATCCGCCCCCAATTGCCGAGCAATCTGCAATGCTTTAGTTTCGGTTTCAGCGCCGTATTCCAATGTCAATTCGGCTACGGCGATAAAGGGAACTACCCGCCATTCGGGAATGGCCTCAAGCTCGATACTGAGCATATTGGCCAGTTCGTATTCGACATTCCATACACCTTCGCGAAAACCCGATTCGTCGGCAAAGGGAACCACCAATACAAAGTCGGGACGGGGTCCAGCCTGAGCCTGTAAACGGCTGCGCGCTTCCAGATAACTCTTTAAGGCGCTTGGTGTTTCAATCAGGGGTTCCTGTTCCCGCCACGCCCCCGACACAGCCCCTTCAGGCGAAGTCAGCGGCGCACAGCTACACCACAGCAGTAAAGCAATAGCCAATCTCAGCATAAACCGTGTCTTGGAAAAAGTTGCGTTCGCTATTTTAAGCGTTTCAACGCTCCGATCAGGCATAAAAAGGACATTGACCAACTTTGTGTCAACTATCTGAAATTCTTGACTTTTCGCCTTTCATTCGCAACCCAGAGACGACGGGCACAGCTCCACTTACCCAACGGTGTAAATATGTTCCGCCGCATAGTGTAACATCTGCGACTAGGCCTTACTCTTAGAACACGGCCTAGTCAATTGGCGTGATCGACCATATCGTGCGGAGGACAGATGGCCTCTGGCAAATCGTCGATTACAAAACAGGGGCCATCCCCGACAAAGCCGAGACCGCAGAACGCCATCGGCTGCAACTGGAAATCTATAACCTCTACCTCGCAAAGCTCTTTCCAGACTAGGGGACCTACCCGACGGTACTCTATTTCACAGACCTCGACGATATCCATTCTTTTAATTTTACCCCTACCGAGCAAGTTGCAACGCGCGAACGCGTCGATGACCTCGTCGCGCGACTCATCCTGACAAAACCTCACCCCGAACTTGCGCCGCAATATCTATCCCCACCCGCTCGCCCCATGCCGCGATCAATTTTGCAAAGAGCCCCCCCGGCAACCCGTCGCCGATCGGCAGACCGTTTATTCGGGTCACCGGCGCCATGCAATAGGGCGTCGTGGTCAAAAAAGCCTCATCGGCGTTGACCACGTCGTAGACCTGGAAGTCGCGTTCGATAAAGGGGATC
>JABHFS010000121.1 GCA_018672475.1 Gemmatimonadota bacterium
CCGCGAGCGATAAGGAAGGCGGCGTTGCCGTGCTCGCCGACGCTGCCGATGTGCAGCGGCCACTGCAGGCCGTGGTCGGTGAAGGCGAAGACATAGGTGTTGGCATCAAGGCCGGAGGCGGCTAGGGCGTCGAGTATGGCACCGAAGCCGGCATCCATCTGCCGCGCACTGCGCTTATAGCCGGCGGCCATCGCCCGCAGTTCCGGGGTATCGGGGAAGGGGCGCGGTGGGGTGCAGTGGTCAGGGTTTTCAGCCGGATGAGTCTCGGGCTGCGGCTCGGGATAGGGGGTATGCGTCTCAGTGGTGCCGACGCTGAGGAAGAAGGGTTGTTGCGACTTTGTGTGCAGGTAGTCGCAGGCGGCTTCGGCAGCCTCGGCGGCAACGGCAGTGTCGGCGAGCTCGCAGTGGTAGGCGTCGGCGAAGGTAGCAGACTGGTGGGGAACGAGGTGTTCTATGCCGCAGTGGGCCGTCTCATAACCGTGCCCGCCGAGCACCCGGGCCAGGTGGCGCTCTGGATGCGCGAGGGCGAAACCGCGGTGGGCCAGGCCGAGCATGCCACTGCAGTGCGGATATTCGCCGGTGAGGAAGGAGGCACGACTGGGTGAGCAGGAGGGGGCGGCGGAGAAAGCCCGGCGGAACAGGGCACCTCCACGAGCGAGGCGCATTAAGTTCGGGGTGGGCACGGCGTGGCCGTAGGGCTCGATAAAGCGGCCGCTATTGTGGGAATGCAGGAAGACTATATTGGGTCGTGTGGGCATCCTTGCCGGGCCTGGTTTGAGTAGTTGGTGTCGCATGCGTACAGGCGATATTCGGTCATGTTGATACGGGCGACGTTCAAGGACGGTACCGTTTGGTTGCAGCGAGGCCAATAAACCGATCGGGGCCGGTCGGAACAGCGCTGATCGTCGAAATGTATAGGAATTATAAAGGGTTTTTTAGGGAGCCGGGTCAAGCGGTGTGGGGGTGAGTGGAGCGGCCTAGCGTGCGATACGTCCTCGATTCTGGTGGAATGCCGGCCTTGGCCGGGCGCCCGCTCCCCGCTCGGTCCGTATTGAGTCGGGGCGGTGGGATGGGGACGGTTATTCTGGGATCAATTCCAACGGACACACCAACCGGTGCGTCGTCCCATCCGACCACAGTTCTATGCCCAACCGCGCTGGATATTTAAACCTACCCCGAGCCACTGATTAATCCACTCACGCTACCGACACTGGTAACCTACCCGCACAGGCCCCAACAGTAGACTCTCTAAAATAGAGAAACACCCAGCTCAATACTTATTTTCTTGCCAATAGTTGCTTTTATCGGATTCGCGAGAATATTCTGTATAGACGTTTTACCCGGCCTCTTTTGACTGCGAGTATATCATGCCCCATACCGCTGAACCCTTAGCACAAAAGCAGAAAATTGTCAGCGCAGCCATCGCCCTCTATATCGACGACCGCGCGAACTTTACCATCGCCAACATAGCTCGCAAGACACACATTAAAAAGGTCGAGATTTACAGCCTATTTAATGCCCGCAGCGCGATCCTCAAGTATTACTATCCACTCTGCGTAGAGCGCTACCGGGTTATGACCGCCGAAATCGATGACTTCGCAACCTGGTCTCTTGAGGAAAAACTCGCCAACTTCGCCTATGCCCTGTTTGACATGCTACAGGAAGAACGCGAATTCGTTGACGAACACTTCACCGAGGCAATTCTTCACGGATCCGCTACCTCGCGCTTCGAGCACGATGTCGAAGCCCTGCTGGGAGAATTTGTCGGTGAAGCCTGCGCAGCAGATTGGCTGGCGTCTTTTTTGGCACGAGAGTATTTGCACTTGGTGCGTTTCTGGTTGGCCGACGAGAGCGTCGATGCACAACGCACCATGGCGCTGGTCGATAAAGCCACCTCTTTCGTCGGTGAGGTAATCCACTCCAGTGCATTAGTCTACAAGGGTATTGACCTAACAAAATACCTCGTCGCCAATGATATAATTAAGATGCCTTTGGCCAAGATATTACTCGGTCAGGCACTGCGCTGGGCACGATGAGCGAGTTCCCTTCCAATAAATTCCAACGCGGCAAGATACTCGCGCAGACCGGCCTTAAAATAGGTAAAAACTACGCCCTTTACTACGCCAAACGCCCGCTCTCCGGTGATAGCGAAACCGCTCGCACCCAACTCAACCAACAGAATGCCGCCGCAGTATTTGAAGACTTTACTCAGCTGCGCGGCACGGCCCTCAAACTGGCCCAATCGCTGAGCATGGACACCGGTGTCTTACCTGAAGAATTCGTCGAAGTGATGGCTCAGGCACAATACCGAGTCCCGCCAATGAACCGCGCCATCGTCCGCGCACTCGTCCAACGCGAGTTGCGGCGCCCAGCGCAAGAAATTTTCCGCCATTTTGATGACACCGCCATCGCCGCCGCCTCTATTGGCCAGGTGCATAGAGCCGTAGACCACGACGGGCAACAGCTAGCGATCAAATTGCAGTATCCCAACGTGCGCGAAACCATTCGATCGGATCTGGCCATGGCTCGCGTGCTCTTCCGCCCGTTGTTTAAAGGCGATAATATCGATATCTATTTCGATGAAATCCGCGACAAGCTATTGGAGGAGACCGATTATCTGCAGGAGGGCCGCTACCTCGATATATTCTCCGGTATATATGGCGACGACTCACGCATCGCCATGCCCGCATGGCGATCCGACCTCAGCAGCGAGCGCGTGCTGGCGATGACCTATGTCGACGGCTCACACATGAGCGAGTTTCTCGCAACCAATCCCGACCAGCAGCGTATCGACCACTTCGGCCAACAGCTATGGGACTTTATCCATG
This sequence comes from Gemmatimonadota bacterium, assembly GCA_018672475.1. Taxonomy (GTDB): domain Bacteria; phylum Latescibacterota; class UBA2968; order UBA8231; family UBA8231. The sequence goes on from JABHFS010000121.1 coordinate 2,829, forward strand.
ATCAGGTCGAACGACGTATCTACACTTTTCATGCCGACATTCATCCGGGCAACTTTTTGTTCCGCGACGATGGGCGTCTCGGCATCCTCGACTACGGCTGTGTCAAACAATTTCCGCCCGAATTTCTCGACACCTGCATCCGCATGCTCACCGCCCACGTCGTGGACGACGAGGAAGCCATCCGCGATTGTTATTATCAGATCGGTATCCTCGGCCCCGATGCCGGGCAGCAACAATCTCAATCTGAACTCTACGATTTTATACACGATTTTGGCCGCTTCGTACTGCTGCCCTATACCGGCGACAGTTTCGACTTCGGCGATCGCTCCTTCCGCCTCGAGCTCAACAAGTATATTCGCGCATCAATGCAGTGGCGCGGATTGCGCGTATCGCCACACTTTATTTTCGTAAATCGTCTACTCTTTGGCCTGTATGCGATGCTGATGCAGCTAAAACCGCGCATCGCCACCCGGCAAAGCCGTGAAATTCTCATAGCGGCCGAGGCCCGTAGCCACGAGTCGAAGCGTGCTGACGCTTAATATTTCAACAGAAGTCGACGGCAATTTTCGCGCAGTCTTCCAAGGCTTCAGCCGCGATTTATTTCTCAGGCTCAACCCGCCTTTACCGCCGGTCAAGCTACTGCGCTTCGACGGCATGGGCGTCGGCGATGAAGTGCACCTCGAACTGAGTTTCATCTTTTTTCGCCAACGCTGGATAAGCCGTATTACCGCATTTGAGGAATCCGAAAACGAGATTTTCTTTGTCGATGAAGGCATTCAACTGCCTTTCTTCTTGCAATCCTGGCGGCACTGCCACCGGATCGTCGATCGACAAGGGCAAGCAACGATCATCGACGAAATTACTTTTCAAGCCCCGAACCGCCTGCTAAGCTTGCTTCTGCTGCCCACCCTCTATCTGCAGTTCCTCTACCGCAAACCGATCTACAAGCGCTTTTTTTCCGATCTCCAAGCGACGGGTTGACATACCCCACACAAAGCCCCTGTCGGTATCACGCAAGGAGGGCGTCGGCACACATGTCAGCGTAGCCCCAGTCTCGCTACGGGCATACACGCCATCCAGCATTAGAACGTGGAAATGCCGATGAGATCCGCACTGCTCGACAAAGGTCGCCTAGCCCTGCGTTCCAACCTGCACCAACCTGATTCACGAAACGACACGTACGTCTTCGCACTCCCGTTAATTTGCACCCAATCCAGCTTGTTGCAGAGGACAGACCTAGGCAGGATTCTCAGAGCCATTCATCAGACCGGACGCACTGGAACGCTCTGGAGGCAGGTTTGTCACCCATAAGTAACATTCACGAAACGGCGCTCAGAGAAAACCAGCCCGGCACGATTATTGTTGCTCTTTCCGTTCTCTCTCAACGGAAAGAAAAGCCATCATGCCCTCTACCGTCCTCAGCGCCGCAATTCTGGGAATAGACGCCTACCCTGTCCACGTCGAAGTCGACACCGACCGCACCCTACCCACCTTCACCGTCGTCGGCCTGCCCGACTCCACCGTCCGCGAATCCAAAGAGCGCGTATTAGCCGCCATCAAGAACGCCGGCTACCAATGGCCGCGCCGCAGAGTCACCGTCAACCTCGCCCCGGCAGATCGCAGAAAAGAAGGATCGGCCTTTGACCTGCCCATCGCGCTCGGCGTCCTCGTCGCCTCCAAGCAGATCAAGCCCGTGCGTCTTACAGACTTCGCCCTGCTCGGCGAACTCTCGCTCAACGGTAGCCTGCGTCCTGTGCACGGTATGCTGTCGATGGCCGCCAGCTTACATGAGCAAGGCCTCTATGGCATGATCGTACCAACGCAGAACGCCCGCGAAGCCGCCACCGCCAATGGACCGCTGGTCTACGGCGTCAGCACATTAAACGAAGCCGTGGATATTTTAGAAGGAGATGTACGACAAAGACCCTACGAATTAAACATCGAAGAATTGTTCAAAAGCAACGCGGACCACCCCGTCGACTTCGCGGAGGTCCGCGGCCAGGACCACGCCAAGCGCGCATTGGAAGTCGCCGCCGCCGGAGGTCACAACCTGCTGATGGTCGGCCCGCCCGGCTCCGGCAAAACCATGCTCGCCCGCCGCCTGCCCACCATCCTGCCCGCATCGAGCCTGTCCGAAGCCCTCGCCACCACCAAGATCCATTCTGTCGCCGGCGTTCTACCCGCCGACCAGGCTTTAGTCACCACCCGACCTTTCCGCGCCCCGCACCACACGATTTCAGCCGCCGGCCTGATCGGCGGCGGCTCCTACCCTCGCCCGGGTGAAGTCTCACTCGCGCACCACGGTGTGCTCTTCCTCGACGAACTACCCGAGTTCCGCCGCCATGTCGTCGAGGCCTTGCGACAACCGCTCGAAGACCACGCCGTCACCATCACCCGCGCGCAGATCACGCTCTCCTACCCCGCCCGCTTCACCCTAGTCGCCGCGATGAACCCCTGTCCCTGTGGCTACCTCTCCGACGCGCGGCGCACCTGCACCTGCTCGCCGGCGGCTATTCACCGCTACCGCGCCCGCATCTCCGGCCCACTGCTCGACCGCATCGACATGCATATCGAAGTGCCCGCCCTCGCCTACAACGACCTGGCCAACAAAGACGGCGGTGAACGCTCGGCGCAAATCGCCCAACGCGTGCACGCCACCCGCCGACGCCAACTCGACCGCTTCCAAGGCGAGCCCTTCTGCAACGCGCATATGGCCTCGCAACACCTGCGCAACCATTGTCTACTCGATGCCCCGGGCCAAGCCTTGCTCAAAAAGGCCATGGACCGCCTCGGCCTATCAGCTCGCGCCTACGATCGCATCCTCAAAGTCGCCCGCACCATCGCCGACCTAGCCGAGTCAGCAGATATCCGATCTTCGCACCTCGGCGAAGCGATTCAATATCGGTCGCTGGACCGCGATGGGGGGATATAAATTTCATTAACGAGGAAGATTTGAATAAATGCCGGGATCTTTTATATCTTTGTGCATCGTACCGCATACGATAAAGTAAGACTACCGGACTGAGCCCCGATTTGTCGACAAATTCAATCCCTGCCAATCCCGCAGCGCACCTCGAGTTCAACCCCAAGGAGCGCTTGCGCCGCCTCAATTAAATCGGCGTGGCCCTTTCCGTCGAACACGACCTCTACGCTCTTTTAGAGCGCATCCTCGCCGAAGCCGGGGCGCTTACACTCGCCGACGCCGGCACGCCCTATCTGCGTCAAGGGCGAGGTGCTGACCTTTGAAATCGCCCACAATGACACAATGGGCTGCCGCGACTCGCGCGATGTACGCACCGCGCGGAGAAAAAATTGACGGTGCGATCATCGCGTAGCCAAGACCACATCATACTCGAAATCGGCGATAATGGCTGCGGCATTCCCGCCGAAAACCTCTCCAGCCTCTTCGACCCCTTCTTCACCACCAAGGCGACCGAGGTCACAGGCGACGAACCAGTGGGCACCGGCCTAGGGCTATATATGATCGTCCGACGGATGGAGCCCTACGAGGTGGAGATCAAGGTCGACAGCAAGGTCGATGTCGGCACGACCTTGCGGCTGCATATCCCGTTGACTCGCTCGCCGGAAACCCCTACCCCCTAACGCGCGGCTAGCGTCTTGAGATAGGCGCCTTGCCCTTTAGTCTTCTCGTCGTCGTCTCCCGGACCGAACTCCTCCAACGACACATAACCCGCGTAGCCCACGTCGCGCAAATCCTCGACGATCTGCGGGATATTGGCGACGCCCTCCTGCAATGCGCAAAATGCCCATTGCCATGTTTGCTGCCCGTTTTCATCACGCTCACCCGCTTGCAGCACGCCATTGCCGATATGCACATGCGCCATATACGGCCCGAGCACTTCCATGCCCATACGCGTATCCTCTAACCCAACGCGCAACATATTGGGCACGTCATAAATCGCGCCGATGCGCTCTGGGTCCAGATCGCGCAATAGCTCCAAGGCCCGCGAACAGGTCACCGCCACCGTGCCCGTGTGAATCTCATACAGCACCTTTACCCCATATTCTCCTGCCAGTTCGGCCACCTGTGCAAAACCGCTGCGCGCGGCCAAAAATTGCGGCATATACGCCTGCGTGCGGTCGTGGCGCGGCGCGCCGATGCGGATCAGCGGCGGGTTCTCTTTGTCGATGGCGACGGCCCCGATAAAGAGCTTGCGGATTTCGTCTTCTTCGTCAATCAGGCACTTGGGCGCCAGCGCGGCGACACGCACGCCACTGCGCTCAGCGGCCGCGCGAATCGCCGGGGCCTTGTCGACGATATTGTCGGGGCTGACGTCGCTCAGGTGTCGGCCCCAGAAAGCCGGCTCGGCCGAAGAGTCATCGGGGTTGAAACGGCAGCGCAGTTCGACGGCCTCGTAGCCGTATTCGGCGAGTTTGTCGAAGGTCTCGTCCAGGGTCCAGCGCGGCAGCATGACGGAAGTGCAGCAAAGTTTCATTGAGATCTCCTCTAGTAATGGCGCTAAAAATAGGTGGGGATTTTATTCGGCACAATCGGCCCGACCACCGTAAAAAATACGATGGACGACAATCGGTGGAATTCGGCAGATGATGTACGATAAAAAAGGGCAACAACCAAACGCTGGCTGCTACCCACTGCGTGTCGCGGTCTTATAGAATCGAATAAGCATAACCGCACGCCATATGCTGAAAGCGCCGCACCCACCGCGCAAACACCCTCGCGTCGCCGGCCGCCGAACGCGGCACGAACTCATTCAATTCACCCATTGCCACAATATCCAAAAACCCTCCCCCACTAAGACCCGACGTATGCTATAAAGGATACCTCAACAACTACAGTAGCGGTCAATGCCCTTTATTTTCATATTTTCATCTACCCAACATCATCAACCATAAGATAGCTCCTCGACCCGCAGCATGATACGCATCCCCCCAATTACCCAACGCAAGGAGCCCACCCCATGCCCACGCCCACCGACCCCAGAGTCCCCTCATACACCCCCATAGGCGAAGTAACAATAGAAAAGCGCAGCAACAACAAAGACAAACCGCACCAAGGCAAAGTCCTCGCCGCCGTACAAGCCCACGCCGACGACATTCCCTTCTTCTGCGCCGGCCTCTGCGCCAAACTCATCGACGAGGGCTATACCGCCTACTTGATCCAAACCACCAACGACGAAAAATGCGGCCCCGGCACCATGGGCGAAGCCATAGCGCAGAACGAACGTGAAATCGAAGTGCTCGCCCGGGAAATCGGTTTCAAACAGGTCATCCACCTCGGCTATAGAAACCACTTCCTCGACGAAGCCTCACCCATCGAGTTGCGCGCCCGGCTGGTCTTTTTGATCCGCGCCCTCAAAATAGATACGATCACCACCTTCAACCCCTGGGGCCACTGGGAGGAAAACCCCGACCACACCATTACCGGCCAAGCCGTTGAGGCCGCGCGCTGGATGGCCGGCATGGGCAGAGACTATCCCGAGCAGTTGGCTTGCGGCATGCAACCGCACTCGGTCAAGGACCTCTATTATTGGGCGATGCGTCCGGAGCAACCCTACAATACCGTCGTCGACATCTCCGACTACCTGGACAAAAAAGTCGCCTCGATGAGCGCTAACAAAGCACAAGGACCCGCCGGTGCGGCCGGCCGCCGCCTCAAGGCGCGCCTGGCCGCCGAGGGCAAACGTCTGCCCGCTCTCGACGGCGAAGAAGAAGAAGCCGACCGCCAGTATATCCGCCTCTTCGGTCTGCAGGAATATCAGCGCATCGGCGCACCCCACGGTCTACAGCACGCCGAGCCATTCTATTATATACCGCCCGGAGGCACCTTCACCGGCTCGATGAGCGGCGCGGATATCGAAAGTTATATCGCCGAGCACGCCGAGCAGTTGCCCTAAACTCCGCTTGGCAAGAGCCTAAGGATGATGTGCCGCGGTGCCTTCGGATGCCGCGGCATTTTTGTTTGCGGTATTTCCCCACACTAGCCCTGACTAACGCGCATCTTTTCCTGCCGATCTGTACTTTTCTGCCTGTTTACAGAATTATAGCAGCAAAAATACAACAAACCAAAAACAATACAATAAACTGTCCTACAGCACTTTACACGTTTTATTTACATAGACAACACAATTGGCATCCTCCTTGCTAAGCTCTCTGTGGGTACGACAAAGCTCAGAGCCTCCCCTCCGATGCCGTCGTAAATAGCGCGTCCTCACCCGGGAAGACGCGTCCATTAGCGAAGGTTATTCATTTGGTCCATAAAAGGAGACGGGTATGGAGGCTATTCAACTTGAAATAGGCTTAGACTTAGTATCGTATGTGAAAACGCAAGAGGAGGAAAATTTAATCGAGAGCATCCGGCAGATGCGGCGGGACATTGAGACCCGCCACCGCTTCTTGATGCCGCCCATCCGCGTATGCGACAACGGCAGTTTACCGCCGCGCGGATATCGACTGTTCATTCATGAAGAACCTGTGGCATTGGGAGAGTTGGGAAGCGAAGACAGCGCCAGCACGCTATCGACTTTTCTCGCCGAGACCATCAGCAACCACCGGAACGCCTTTTGAACAGCACTAATCCCTAGGGAGGGTCCGCACCCCGCGGATCGTCCCTAGGGATTTTTATTTTTTCAAAAACCTACGATGGCCCGACTCCTCCGCCTCCGTCCGTAGTCCAACACAAGTAGCAATCGCAAAAAATAGCATCGAATTATTTCGTCTGGCCTAGTTACGAATTTTACCATCGCGGAATAAAAACTTAAAGACGGCGGGCGATTTACAGTTGGATACTAGTTTCTTAAATTGGCAAGACAATAGAAACTGGGAGAAAACTGACCATGCAGCTTACACCAACACAGATCGACGAATTCAACACCCGCGGCGTACTGATCGCACCCGATGCACTCACCCACGATGACCAGCAACCACTGATCGACGAGTTGTGCGAGTGGATCGACGCGCGCGCCAAGGCCTTGCACGCCGAAGGCAAGCTGAGCGAGCTGCACGAAGACGCGCCCTTCACCACGCGTTATGGCCTGCTCTTCAAACAGTGCAGCGAAATCGGCCAGGGCATGGACATCATGCGCTACCGGGGCCGGGCGATCTTCGAATTTTTGCGCAACGACAATCTACTCGACCTGCTCGAATCGCTCTTGGGGCCCGAAATCACGTGCAACCCCATCCAGCACCTGCGCTCCAAACCGCCGCAAGCCTACGAAAACCGCGAGGGGCCCTCGTTCCACAATGTCCCTTGGCACCAGGACGCCGGCGTGATGATGCCCGAGGCCGAAAGCTCCGAAGTCGTCACCTGTTGGTTTCCGCTGGCCGACGCCATGGTCGAACATGGCTGCATGGAGGTCCTGCCCGGCATCGTCGAAACCGGCTATCTGCGCCACCAAGCCGCCGGCGGCACGACCATTATCCCCGAGGTCATGCCTGAGGCCAAGCCGCTCGCCCTAGAGTGCAAACGCGGCGACGTGGTGCTGATGAGCCGTTTCACCCCCCACCGCTCGACCCCCAACTTCTCCGACCAGTGCCGCTGGTCGCTCGACTTGCGCTACCAACCCACCGGCCAGCACACCGGCCGCACCGGCCACCCCGACTTTATCGCCCGTTCCCACCGCGACCCGGCTAGCGAGTTGAGCAATTACAAAGAATGGTGCCATCGCTGGGTCGACGCCTTCGAGAGCCCTAACGGCGTGGTGATGCACCGGGGGGAATAGCCGCCATGCCGCGCTATATCACCGTCGGCGCAGCGCAGTTCGGCCCCCGTACCGCATGAGCCAGACGCGCCAGCAAGCGGAAAAAGAGCCGCAACTAAAAATCGCTGGCCAGTTGTAAACTGACAAGATGATCGCTCTCGTCGGGCGCGCCGGCCCAACGATTGAGCTGCACCAAAGCCTTGAGCCGGGTGCGGCGGTCGAGATAATAACCGAAACCGGTCTCGATCCGCTGAATCCCGTAGTCCCACGCAGCCTGGCCGCCCTGGCCGTCGTCTATGTCGCCATAGTCCATACGACCGTAGCGCAGCGCGTAGTAGACGCCCGGACCGAGTTCGTATTTGCCCTCGATATAGCCGCCGCTATGGCTCAGATGCCCTTCGGCTAGATTCGGGACCTGCCATTGGTTGAAGACCCATTCGCTGATAAGCTGGAAGTGACCAGCACTGTATTCGGCGTCAAGGCCGATCAGACGCTGCTTGTAGTCCTCAGCCGAGCGACCGACCGGGAAAGCACTGCTGCTTTCGACGCTCTTGTTCAGGTAGGGGGCATAGGCACCCGATACGCCGAACTTCAGCGCGATCGTCGGCTGCAGACCAAGCCGGCCTACGTATTGCAGGCCATCGTTGTCCGTGGCAGCAGGGTTGGAGACGGCACCTTCAGTCATCGCCAAAGCGTACGTAACCGGCCCGAATGAGCCAAAGAGTTGCAGACCAGTGTTCCAGCAAGCATCATAGAGTGTCGGTTGGCCGCGCCCGGAATAGTTGGGCGCGTCGCGGCGACTGAGTTGATCGGCGTTATCGCGCAGCACGCTCCCACCGTGCACGGCCGAAAAATAGTGGTAGATCAGCGGCATGCCGATCAGCGGGTTGGCGGTGGCGAAGGAACGGGAGGCGAAGGTGCCAAAGGGCGTGGCCATCTTGCCGACCAGCGCGTTGACCGACGTCAAACCACCGAGTTCGTAAACGACGATATAGGCGCCCTCCAAATCGAAATGGGCCGCCTGCTCGTCAAAAAGCAGCGTGGTAAAAACCCCGATGTTCTCCGAGACTTCGGAATCGATGAAAAAACGGCCGCGGATCTGGCTGAAGGGGCTCGCGCCTTTGAGCGTGTTATTGACCACGGCTTGCCCCTCGCCCTCGTCGCGACCAAAATCCTGTTTGTAGGTGGCCGCGAGCGTGCCGGAAACACCCACTTGCGCCACGGCTTGGCCGGCGAGCAACAGTACGATTACTATGAGTCGGTTCATGACACCTCCGCATCAGTCAACGAGGCGATTTCTAGGTCCTCGGAAAAACCCTTGAAGGCCATCATTTTTATTTCGGCCACGCGCACCGAGGTCTGCAACCCGTCGAGCAATTCCTTGCGGATGAGAATCTCTCCCGGCGCCGCCACGTCGCACAGGCGCGCACCTAAGTTGACCTCGGCGCCGATCACCGTGTAATCGAGTCGGTTCTCCGCCCCCATATTGCCGAGGATCATCGATCCGTAGTTGATGCCGGTACCAATGAAAACCGGCTGCGGATCCTTCGCGTGCTCCTCCTGCATGCGCCGCTCAATGGCCAACGCGCACTCGATCGCCCGTTCCAACGCCCGCTCGCCGATAAACAGCGCCACCATCTCATCGCCGACAAATTTGTCGATTGAGCCTTCGTACTGTGGCACGATCTCCGCCTGGAAACCAAGATAGCGGTTGAGCATCGAGATGACTTCTTCGGGCTCGCGCTTCTCGCTGAAAGCGGTAAAACCGCGAATATCGGTGAACATCACCGCCAATTCCTGCCGCGTGCCGCCAAGGTTGACTGCCGTGTCAGACGACTGGCGGATCATTTTCTGGGTGTGCGAACCTACATAGCGCATCAATTGCAAGCGCTCGCGCAAGCCACCGATCATCTCGTTGAAGGTAGTGGTCAACAGACCGACCTCATCGTGCGTAGTCGCCCTGAGCGAAACGTCGAGGTCTCCGGCTTTAACGCGGTTCATACCTTCGACCAGCCGCAAAATCGGCTGCGAAAGACGACGCCCTAGGAAGAAGGCCAAAAGGAGCGTGATCCCCAGCGTAACCCCTCCGGCCTTGATGATATTGTTTTCCAAGACGCCGAGAATACCTAGCTCGTTGGCCGTCAACACCGATGCGATATAAAAAGCGTTCTCTCCTTCGCCCAACGGGCTGACGAAGGCAAAGACCTCCTGGCCGTCGAGCACCCCCGTAAAGGGTTGGCTGGCGCGCATTTGGTTCATCATAGCGTCGAGACTGTCCTGATGGGACCCGCAAAAGGTGGCCAACCCTTCCTGCGTCAAACCTTTAACCGTCGAGGCCATCAACTGGCCGTCGAGCACAATGGTGATCTCGGTGGCCGATTCGCCCTTGATGTCCTTGGCCTCCCGCTCGCCCAGATAAACGCCCTGGGCGAGGGACCCGATAACGTCGTCGGCCAAGAACACCGGTACCGTCGAGACCAAGTAGAGCATATCGCCGACCGCCATTAATTCGGGCCACTGCTCTTCTTCGGCACCGATCAAATACCCGTAATCGCCGCGCAGCGCGCGCTGTACACCCGAGCGACCTTTGACCTCGATACCCCTGGGCGCGTTATAGCCGGTCAAAACATCGCCCTTGCGGTCAGTGACGATAAACAGACCCAAGTCGGAGTACCGGGCCAGTTCCTCTTCGACGAAGTATTCCATCGAGGCGGGATCACCCAGCTGCACATTTCCCTTAAAGGCGGAGTTTTCGCCGATGACCCCCGAAGACTCCACCAACCGCTCGTAGCGAAAACGCTGGATCTGGCGAAAGGTCTTCTCGGTCTGGTTGAAATCGTAGACGATCTTCTGCTGAATCGCCTCGGTCAGGATTTCGCTAACCGTGTAGAGCACCGCGCCTAAAACCACGGCGGTCAAACCAACCATCAGGATAAAGAGTTTAGTCTGGATATTGATGCGCATGGCGACCTAGTGGTCTAGGTGAAAAAACCAGGTCTTTGTCTCGCCGGCTTGCAAATCGATTTCAGCCGTGACGGTATCCAGGCCGGGATAGAAGGCGCGCAAATCATAGGTGCCGGCCGGCAAATCGCCGAGTTCGAAATTCCCGCCGTCGTCGACGCCGGTGTAGTAAGGAGTATCCAGGCTGAGGATCGCACCGTGCATCTGCGGGTGGATATCACAAAATAGGTCGATCACGCCCAGATGCTCGATCTGCTTGGGTACGATTTTACCCGTCGGATGGCGCCCGACGTTAAACTTGGCGCCGGATGTCAAGCTGAAGACATTGTGGTAGATCGCGTCGTTGTTGATAAACTCCACCGTCGTCCCCACCGTGATCGGCGTGACGCGGGGGGCGAAGGCCACGCCGACTTGTTCGATCCCTATCGGCTCTGCGAGCGGTTTGACTTCGGGCGTAAACGAGGTTGGATGGGCACTGATGACGACCGCGCGAAACGGAGACTCATCCCGTTTCTGTGGCTCTTTTCTCCGGCTGGACGGGGTCTGTCGACTCCGGTACTGGCTGCCCCGAAACGAGCGCTTCTTATCATTGATTCCAGCCGGCAATACGACCGAACCGCTCACTGTCGCAGGTTGAGCCTGAACACTTGCCGTACCGAGCAGCAGCCCGACGACAATCCAATAAGCAATAATCAAACTCATATAGCGTTTCTCCAACCCAAGCAAGGTACACATAGGCCTCTCTTTTCGGCAAGCTGCACTCGCGAATTATTAGATGCTCGAACCGGGCAAGGGGGCGCGCTAAAAAATAGACAGACGCTTTTCATTTCGTTTTACTTCCTCGCACGAAGATTTATATTGTCTAAACAATTAAAGCTACCCATATGAATTGCCATGCATAGAATACTAATCGTTGAAGACGAAAACATCGTCGGTCTGGGCATCCAGAAACGCCTGCGGCGTATGGGCTATGAAGCGTTAGAGGTCCTGTCCACAGGTCAACAAGCCGTCGAGTACGTTGAGCGAGAACAGCCGGATCTGATCCTGATGGACATCCAGATTCAGGGCGATATCGACGGAATCGAGACCACCAGGAGAATCCGCGAGCGCTTCGACGTGCCTATCGTCTACCTCACCGCCTTTTCCGACGAGACGACCTTACAGAGAGCCAAGGCGACCGAAGCCTTCGCCTATGTACTCAAGCCCTTCAAGGATCGCGAGCTCTATAGCTCCATCGAATTCGCCCTCTACCGGCACCAGACCGGCGTCGAACTGCAAAAGCACCACGACGAGTTGGAAACGCGCGTCGAAGAACGCACGGCCGAACTGGCGCGGGTCAACGAGGAGCTCAAACACGAAATGAAAGAACGCCAGCTCGCCGTTGAGGGCCGGGCCCTGCTCGAGGAACAACTGCGCCAATCGCAAAAAATGGAGGCGCTGGGCCAATTGGCCGGTGGCGTCGCCCACGACTTCAACAATATGCTGACGATCATCACCGGCTATAGCGAGCTAGTGATCAACCGCATGAGCGACAAGGACCCGATAGTAAGCGACATGCTGGCGATCAAGGAGGCCGGCGACCGCGCCGCCACCCTCACCAGCCAACTGCTGACCTTCGGTCGCCGCCAGGCACTCCAGTACAGCACCATCGACCTCAACGGCACGGTCGAGAGCGCCCGCGATATGTTGCAGCGCATGATCGGCGAGGACATCCACTTCGAGATAGACCTGCAGCCCGGGCCCCATTATATCAAGACCGACCCCGGCCAGTTAGACCAAGTGCTCGTCAACCTGGTCGTCAACGCGCGCGACGCCATGCCCCGCGGGGGACGGCTCAGGATCGAAACCGCCGCCATCGCGCTCGACCAACCACTCACCAATCGCTTTCTCAAGCTCGAACCCGGCGAATATATCCGCCTCCGGGTCACCGATAGCGGCAGTGGCATCACCGACAAAGTGCTCAACCGCATCTTTGAACCGTTCTATACGACTAAGGATAAGGGCAAGGGCACGGGCTTGGGCCTATCCATGGCCTACAGCCTAGTCGAACAGAGCGGCGGCCAGATCGATGTAGCCAGCCGGCCCGACGAGGGGACCCGCTTTGACCTCTACCTGCCGATCACCAATGCCCGGCCGGAGGAGAAGCTCAGCGAAACATCGCCCGCACCCGGGCCGCGCAGTGAAAACGGCAATGAAATCATATTGTTGGTCGAAGACGAGGACGTGGTGCGCGACTTGGCCCGGCGCGTGCTGAGCGACTACGGCTACGACGTGCTGGAAGCGCGACAAGGCGAAGAGGCCCTAGCGCTATCCGAATTGCACGCTGGACCTATCCATCTGCTGCTGACCGACTTGGTCATGCCCAAGATGAGCGGTCCTGAACTCGCGCAAAACCTGCAAGCCCTGCGGCCCGATATGCCAGTTCTTTATATGTCCGGTTATAACGACGAAAAGGTATTGCGCTACGGCATGCAGGAGCAGCAGATCCATTTCCTGCAAAAACCCTTTACCCCCAACGCCTTGATCGCGAAAATTCGCCAGGTGATCAACCTCCGTTAGGCCTTACCACCACCGCGTATTCCGGTAATTCCCCGCCATATCCGTATTCAAGGGCAGCCCCTCCTTGTAACCGATGCGTCGACCTGTTTCGAATGCACGGTACATGCCCAACCCCAAAGCCACGTTCTTCAGCCCGTTTTCGCCGCTATTCTGCGGTTCGCCGCCCGTCTCAATCGCCGTCAGCAAATCGCAGAGCTCCAGGTGATAGGCATAGCCCTCGGTCGCGGCCACCGCTTCCGGTTCTTCGCTATCGTGCCGGTAGTGCTGCACATCGTCGCCCCAACCGGAAAAATGCAACCCGCCCTCGGTACCCGCAATCCAGTAGCCCATGCTCGGCAGAGCCACCGTGCTGCCGGTACGCGCCGTCACCAACGCGCCCGACTCGAATTTAACCAGCGCCTGCAAAATTTCCGGGCTGAGCAGGCCTTCGTATTCGTCACCACCCGCCACCTCGCAGCACACCGAAGCGACTTCGCCGAAAACCGCGCGGGTAAAGTCTAGCTCATGAATAAACCCTTCAAGCGCGTTGCCGCCGGTGTTGCTCGGGTCATTGCGCCAATGGTCCACCGCCTCGGCTTCGTCGGCGCGGCGCAATTTGACCGTGCCCATGCGGTCAACGCTGCCGGCGACCGGTACCCCGATCACCCCCTCTGCCACTAAACGACGGCACGTGAGAAAGGCGCCCCAGAAACGCAAGGAATGGCCGATGGCCAATTTTACCCCAGCCGCCTTGGTCACCGCGATCATCCGGCGACAGTCGTCTAGGTTCAGCGCCATCGGTTTCTCGCACATGACGTGTTTGCCCGCTTCGGCCGCCTGCGCCACCAGTTCCGGATGGCTTGAGGTCGGCGTGCCGATGACCACCAGGTCGATCTCGTCGCGCCGCCAGATCTCGTCTAGGTCGTCGACGGCTTCGGCGTCGACCTCTGCCGCACGCGCCGCCGCCGCCGCCGGCGACAAGTCGTATGTCAGCGCGATCCGGCAGTCCTCCTGTTTGTCGATCGCCTCGATCCACGACCCGGCGATCCCCCCGCAACCTACTAACCCGATATGGTGCCGCATCTTTGTACCTCGGTTGACTAAGTGTGCGATAATACTATTAATTCAATGAGAGTTTTGAATTATAGCCCGCTGCCTACAAACTGTCAAAACGCCCGCGAAAACGCGGAGCGCATCGTAAAAAAACAACGTGCACCGCGAAAGAACGGGTAAAGAGTGGATCTGGACGAACTGCTGCGCGACGTGGACAAGGACGAACTGCTGAACCTCTACGACGAAGCCGCCGTGGAATTGCTCCAGGTCGCCCGTAGCGATGGCCATTTCGCCGACCGCGATCCGGACGCGACCACCTGGCCGTCGGCCGGAGATACCGAGGCGCTCGTCCGCCGGGCCGAGTTGATCGGCACCATCCATGAAGGCATCCCATCCCGCCGCGACAACCGTCTGCGAGAAGCCTATGACCACTACGAGGAAGTTGGTCCCGCCTACCACCTAGCCAACCGCCTCTATATCGCCCTGCGCCGGGTCTTCACAGAACGTAACTTAGGCAACGAACGCGATTTTCACGAACTCTACCAGTCCGTCTACTTAAGCGCCTTAAGCCGTGACAACCCCTTAGACCTCGACGAGGGCGAGGCCGCTCTCGTGCAATTGCGCGTCGCGCGCGTACCACTCTCCCACGCCCACTCCGTCGCCGAGAAAATGCAGGCCGGAGCGGAAGCGGTACAGAAAAAAGACCCGTCCTCCACAAAAGACGACCCGCGCTTGCAGCAGGACTACCACTGCGAGATCGACGGGACGCGCTACGAGGGCACACTGCACAAATTGCTCGGCGACATCGCCGAACGCATTGTCGACTATCTCGCCGCCGGCGAACATCTGGCCATCCGCTTCAACACCTTCAGCAATTTCATCTGGCTCGGCATTTCGGTATGGAAAGCCATCACCGACGCCGAGCTACTACTGGCCAAGATCGAGGGCCGGGTGCGGGGCAAGTGGCATCGGGAGTTGCACAAGCTCGTGCTCCTAGGCAAGGGCATGCTACTCAAATTCCTGCAGGCCCACTCCGAGGACCCCGCCCAGATCAGACCCAAGGAATTCTGGTACGGCCAGGAGTACAGCTATCTGACCCGCGACATGATCGACCTGACCCGCGCACTCGTCCGTTTGGCCAACCGCTTGGCCAAACGGACGCGCGGGGCCAAACCCGACCCGGTGACCATGCCCCCCTTACTCGCCGGCAAAGCCCAGGGCCGCTTCCTCGAATACCCGCACGTCGGCCGCCAACAGACGCTCGGCTCTATGCGCCGCCGCGGCCGTATGCTGCGTTGGGCCCGTCTCTACCACCGCACCGGGCGCAATAAGATGAAGATCCTGGACGTCGGTTTGCCCGAAGAGCAGCGTCTCGCCGCGGCCAGCGCGGAAAGCGCGCAATGGGGCCGGGAGTCACTCGACATCTTCGGCATCGAAGTAACAGTAAACGCCGACCCTTTCTTCGCGGCGACCGCCCGCGACCTCGACCTGGCCAACCGGCAGGGCAAGGTGCTCTTCCTGCCCACCCACCGCAGTCTCTTCGACCATCCGGTGATGAGCAGCTTGCTGCACGACCCGCGCTTCCTCGAATTGATTGGTTGGAGTACTCCCCCCGCGCCGGTGATCCTCGCCCGCGCCCGCCTCACCGAACCCGCGACGGTGCGCATTGCCGGCCGCTCCTTCTCGCTGATCGGCTTCAGCACCGAAGAAGTGGACAAGATGCTCGAAGAGGTCGACGGCCATGTGATCATGAGCCGCTCTGCCGATACCGGCAGCCCCACGCGCCGTTTCGCCAAATTGCTCGAAACACGCCCGGGGGTCGTCTACGGCGAGGGCACCACCGCCTCCTACGAACACCAGTGCCTACCGATGCAACACGCGCTCTACGCCCACTTACCGCCCGACGTGATCATCATCCCCATAGTCTTCCGCGGCATCCACTCCCTGTGGCCCAAATGCCCGCACGGCAATCTCGATATCGGCAGCGGCCGAGTCGAGGTCGTCGTCTGCCCGCCAATGCTCGGCGAAACCACGCTGCTACCGCGCAAACGCGCGCTGCGCACCCAGCTCGAACCGGCGACGCTCTTCCAGGCCGTGCATATCGCCCGGCTCTTCAACCCCGAACCGTCCTAAGGTCCAGATCACAGCACGGCCCTCAGGAGCAGAGGGTCGGACAGAGCAGCGCCCTCCGAAAAATCACAGCACGGCCCTCATGCACTTACTGTAGAACGGGTTGGCTCACCCAGGCGTACTCGGGCGGATACCGAGCGGGCCCTAAACGCGGGTGATTTTCCTACGGGCGCTACCCTGCCCTTAGGCCGTCTTGGAGCAAAATCCCACTACACGCGATTGATTTACTTAAAAAACCACACTGCATAGACCCGGTCCTTGATTCGCTCAGGAGGAGTGGAGAATTCAAAAGGAAAAGCAACCCCGCAGCCTTTCCCTCCTTACACCCTCCACTGTACACACAAAAAAACTCCGCAACACCAACCGGGCATTGCAGAGTTCAATTTTGTAAGGTGTCTAGGGGTGTCTACATATTTTAGGCAGCAGCGATGTTGGTAGTGCTCGCACCGAAGGCCGCTGCCTCGTTAGCGAATAAACCGATCTATCTCTTCTTGATAAACGCGGTAGTGCGAGCGGTAGATACTATGACTGTAGTTGCGGTAATCCTTCTACTTCTTGCCAATGCGGTAAGCGGTGTATTTTACAACCGGGCTCCCAGCCAACGACGATCATATCGCCATTGGCAAATACGGCTTCCAACTCGGGAGCGGCATCTTTTTTAGACTGTGATAGCTCCTGATACAAGGTATACCTCCAGGGAGAAGAGGGTGCTTAACTCCTTATGATACCACTTACCATTAAGTATCGACAAGTACTAGTATTTATTGAGTCTTTTTTTATTCAAACAAAGAGCGTTAACACCATGGAGAAGCTATTAAAGCGATCTACGCCACTCAAAATAGCGCATTTCGCCATTTTTTAAATATTAAATTTCCCGTAATCGATTGTTTTTAATATAGTTAACACTATTTTCAATATCTGGCACGCGACGTACAATCTGTGGTCATGAAAGCACTCACTCACTTGCCAGAAGAAATCATCATGACAACAGCTATTTTCACTACCCCCTACATTCGACCGCAACAACACAACTCAAAGCTCAACTCACTGCTCTGCAGAGCAAGGCGCACCCAATACGCCATACCACCGATCGCGTCATCAAGCTCTGGTATCTCTAAACGCAAAAATCCTCACCACAGGGCGGGGGTTTTGCTGCTAACTGTACTATAGTTTACGGCCTTATTCCTGCTCGATATACACCTTCGCCGGCTGCCGCACCGTTTCCGGATAGACCTCGACGCCGCCATAGCGGTTCTGGTAATCAGCGGGAACCTCTCCCACGACCTTGCGCTTTAGCTCCCCGCTCTTCTTCTTGCCAAGGGGCCGAGCCAGCCGTTTGAGAAAAAAGCTGAGCCAAAAACTCCGGCGGCTCAACGGCGAAATCGAAACGCTCTATCGGGAGCAGCCGCGCGTCGCCTAACCGGCGGCGCGCGGCGGTTGCCCGCGTTATGCTATCATATTATAATGAGCGTCCCACAATCAGCCAGTGATCCGAGGAGCTTGCGCCCGTTATGATTAGAAAGACCGAAACCCTGCCGACCTGGGACCTGAGCGACCTCTACGCCGGCGCCGACGACCCGCGCCTTGAGATCGATATGGACGCGGTGCGCGAACAAGCCCTGGCGTTCGAAGCGCGGTTCAAGAACACGATCGCCCGCACGGACCTCAACGCGCATCACCTGCGCCAGGCGCAAGACGCCTACGAGGTGCTGCTGCGCGCCCAGTACCGACCCCAGGCCTACGCCATGCTGCTCTTCGCCACCAACACCCAGGACCCCGAGCGCGGCGCCCTGTTGCAGAAGACCCGTGAGTTCGGCAGCGCCATCACCACCCATCTGGTCTTCTTCGACCTCGAAATCGGACAGATACCCGCCGAGACCTACGACGCCCTGATCGGCGACGATGCGCTCGACTCCTACCGTCACTACCTCGACCACCTGCGCCTACTCTCCGTCCACAACCTCTCCGAGTCCGAGGAGAAGATCCTCGTAGAAACCGCCACTAGCCGCGGCCAGGCCTTCAGCCGTCTCTTCACCGAAACGCACGGGCGCGCCAAATACCGCCTCAACCGCAACGGCCAACGCCAAGAGTTGACCCAGTCGGAGCTATTACCGCTACTCCACAATCCCGACCGGCAACTGCGTAAGACCGCCGCGCAAGCCCTCACGAAAGGCCTCAAACGCAACGCGCATGTCTGCACCTTCATCTACAACACGCTGCTGCACGAGAAGGACGTGCTCGACCGACTGCGCCACTACAAACGTCCCGAGGCCGGCCGCCACCTGCACAACGAATTGAGCGCCGAGATCGTCGATACCGTCAGCGAAGTCTGCATCGCCAATTACGGCACGGTCGCCGACTACTACCGCCTCAAGCGCCGGCTACTCGATCTCGACGAGTTGACCCATTACGACCGCTATGCCCCCTTAGAAGGCGATGAGGGGGAGATCCCCTTCTCCCAGGCGCGCGAGATAGTGCTCGGCGCCTTCGGTGATTTTTCACCGCGATTGCTCGATATCGCCAACGACTTCTTCGACAAGCGCTGGATCGACGCCGAACTCGCTGCGGGCAAGCGCGGCGGCGCCTTCTGCGCCGGTGTCACGCCGGACCATCACCCCTATATCCTGCTCAACTACACCAACCAGCCGCGCGACGTGATGACCCTGGCGCACGAATTGGGCCACGGCGTGCACGACGTATTAGCTCGCGACAATCACCTGTTCGACTACCATCCCGTACTCCCGATGGCCGAAACCGCCAGCACCTTCGGCGAAATGCTGGTCTTCGACCGACTGCGCCAGAATCTCACCACTCGCCAGGAGCGCCTCTCCCTGGTCTGCTCCAAGATCGAAGACACTTTCGCCACGGTCTTCCGCCAGGTTGCCATGTATCGCTTCGAGCAACAGGCCCACCAAGCCCGGCGCAGCGAAGGCGAACTACCCACCGCCCGCTTCAACGAGCTGTGGCAAAGCAATATGCAGGAGATGTTCGGCGATTCGCTGTCGTTGGGCGAGGACCACGCCTGCTGGTGGCTCTATATCCCGCATATCATCAACATCCCCTTCTATGTCTACGCCTACGCCTTCGGCGAACTGATGGTGCTCTCGCTCTACGCGCGCTACCAAGAGGAGGGCGAGGCCTTCGTCAGCAAATACTTCGACCTGCTCTCGGCCGGAGGTTCACGATCGCCCGCCGAATTGGTCGCCGATATGGGTTTCGACATCGCCGACCGCGCCTTCTGGCAAGGCGGTTGCGACCTGATCCGCCAACGCGTCGACGAAGCCATCGCCCTGGCCGGCGAGGAATAGCGTATATAAGACACTTTGATGCGACTCCCTAGCAACAACCCTCTTAACCAACCGCCATTCGCTCTGCATATCGGCTGCTACGCGACACTACTCGGCCTACTGATCGCCCTGTATGCCGCCCCTCTGTACGCCGAGAGCCTCGCGCTGCGCTCGGCGCGTGGCATCCTCTTCGTCCAGATTTGGCCGGAAGGTGGTTGCACCGTCGAAGCTCCGGCGAAAAAAGTTCGCCCCTTGCAGAACCAGCCCGGGGTCTATTGGCTGGACGACCAGCTGTTGCAAGTCACGTTGGTTCCCATAGCCAATTTCTGTGCAGCCTCCACATGCGCGGACACCACCGCGACCGGATTACTCAAAACCCACCGCGACTGGGAACTCGCGCACTGGCGCCAATCCCTCGGCACGCCAACGCTGAGCTTGGCCGACAGCGGCCAGGTCTCACTGGCTGAAACACAATGGCTGTTCTGGAGTTTCGCGATGCCGCAGAGCGAATCGGCCGACAATGTCAAAAAGCAGCTTATGCTCTCTACCCGTGTCGGAGAACATGTGCTAAACCTCGGCGTACCTCTGTGGCAACACGGCACCGAGCAGCAGATGAAAACGTATCTTGAATCTGTCGCAGCTACCCTCGCGATATTGCATGACCCTGTGGACATCGCCGCCGTACAGAATACACTCAGAGGCCCAGCCCGCTATGTCGCCGTACCAGCACAACCAGCGACCGGCGCTGTGTCCCGCATAGAGGAATGCGGCCTGGAATTCCAACTCCCGTCGGCGCAATGGACCTTCCGCGAAAGACAGACGCACGGCCCCCTGGTGATGCACCTCTACGAGCGTAAAAGCCTCACCGACGCGCGCGATCGCACGATGATCAACGTCACCTGCGAAAAGACCCGGCCCGAGTGGGATATTGCGACCTATAGCGCGATGCTGAGGAAGCGCAACGGAGCCAGCGGCATCATCGAACGCATACTCACCCGCAAAAACGGCGGACTCGCACCGGAAAATGCCATAGCCTACCAGGTGCGTTGGGTCGACAACGCGGCAAGCCAACACACCTCGTATATAGTACACATGCTCAGCGGCGGCACCGGCATGCAATTTGTCGCCGACACCACCACGGAGTTATACGAAACACTGCGGCCCGAATGGGATGCGGCGTTGAGGACGCTGGTTGTCACGGGATCGGCCCGATAAGAAATGCCCTTGCACTAAACCAGCCACAGCCCTACACTCCTCTCAAGCAAGCACCAAATAATCGAAGACCAACCTCGACCTGTCCGCAAAAAAACACGCGACAAACTGCCATTGGAGAAACAAATGCCCGTGCTTTTCGAAGAGATGACCCGCGAACAAATCAAAGCCATCGCCCCCAATGCCATCGCGGTGATGCCCACCGCCGCCACCGAGCAACACGGCCCGCACATGGCCGTCGGCACCGACACCCTGCTGGTATCGACGGTCGCCGCCCGCGCCGCCGAAGCCGCCGCTGACAGCGTGCCGGTCGTCGTCACGCCGCCGCTGGCCTTCGGGTCCTCGCACCACCACATCCCCTTCGGCGGCACCCTCTCGCTGACCAGCGACACCTTTATCGAGGTCGTGCGCGAAGTGACCGTCGGCTTGGCCAAAACCGGCTTCCGCAAAATCGCCATTCTCAACGGCCACGGCGGCAACTCCGACCACGTCGGCGTCGCCGGCCAAGACCTGGTCAACCGCCTCGGCCAACCCGTCACCGTGGCCTCGTGCAACTATTGGGACCTGACGCGCGCCGCCCTAGTGGAAAAAGGCTTGATCGAAGGCGGCCGCGTACCCGGCCACGCCGCTCATTTCGAAACCGCGCTGGTGATGGCACTACGCCCCGACTGGGTCGACGCCGACGCACTGGCCAAGACCGAAGACCAGTCCAACGCCGCCGGCGGGCTCGACGTCGACCTCACCGGCGCGGTAGTGCAAACCTACGGCACCTTTCAGGCCGGCCCGGGCCACACCGACAACCCCGCCGACGCGACTCCGGAGTTGGGCAACGCCATGCTGGAAGTCATCGTAGGGCAAGTCGCGCAGTTCTACCGCAACTTCGCGCAGATACCCGGCCCGACGCTCGACTAAACCACAACTCTCCATTGCATGTAAAAAGGCGTCTCTCATAATGAGGGACGCCTTTTGCATATGCTTAAAACGCTAACAATCACCACACCAACAACTCCCGCAAACACTTCACCACCAACCGCACTTGTTCGAAGCCAATCCTCGTGCGGCCCTGCGCAAAAAATCCACTATCAAATAAGCCACGTTGGACACAATTCCCCCAGTGTTATACATTGCCTCCGACTTAAAAACAAAGCCGTCGCCCCTTGCCGGAGGTGCGGGGCGACCTCGTAGAGCAAAGCCTCCCAAAGGCCTTACGATTGAACCCTATCGCCCACACCGCCGCCGCGTCCCTCCACAAGCTAGATAGAACCGCCTTAGCTTTGCCCGGAGACAGACCCCCTGCACCGGCAAGGCCCAGCACGACCAACACCAACCACCCAATAAAAGGAGACACCCCATGCGCATGCGTCCCTTAGGCAAAACCGGCATCGAAGTAAGCGAACTCTCCTTAGGCGGTCTCTTCGTCTCCTCCCACGGCGGCGCCTTCGAACAAGGCCGCGCGGCTACCCTGCGCGCCTTCGAACTCGGCGTCAATTACGTCGACACCGCACCCACCTACCTCGACAGCGAAGAAGTGCTCGGCAAGGTCCTGCCCGAGGTCGAACAACCCTTCTACCTATCCAGTAAAGTCGGCGGGCGACCGCAACCTTTCGAGCCGCAAAACCCCGATCACCTGCGCCAGTCCGTAGAAGAAAGCCTGCGCCTTCTAAAACGCGACCATATCGACCTCTTGATGGTACACGAGCCCGAGCGCCCCGGCTTCTACGACTGGTGGACCGACCGCGACAGCTACACCGGTCCCGTGCTCGACGTCTTAGATGAATTAAAAGAACAGGGGATTATAAAGTTTACCGGCTTGGGCGGAACAACAGCCTACGCCATGGCGCCGATCATGGCGACCGGCCGCTTCGACGTGGTGCTGACCGCGTTCAACTACAGCCTGCTCTGGCGCGAGGCCGAGCACGCGATCCTGCCGACCGCCAAAAAACTCGGCATGGGCGTTGTTATCGGCTCGCCATTGCAACAGGGCGTGCTCTCCGCCCGCCACGACGAGGAAGTGCAGAATGGCCCGGCCTGGATGAGCCCGCCGCGCCGCGCGCAATTGCTCGCGCTCTACGCCTTCCTCGATGAAATAGACATGAGCCTACCCGAGATCTCGCTGCGTTTCGTGCTGTCGAATCCGGATATTTCCTGCACCCTGATGGGGGCGCGCTCAGAAGAGGAAGTCGAACTCAATATCGCCGCCGCCGACCGGGGGCCGCTCGCCCCGGAGATCCTCCAACGCCTAGACCAGATCGTGCAGATGGTGCCCTTCCGCCCGACGGAAGAGCCGGCCTGCCTGCCGTTGGGAAGAGACTATAGGGGCTTGGGGCCGGTGAGTTAGCCGCACCGCGCCGCGTATTGGCCCACCAGATGATCCACCGCCAGTGCCCGACCCCTGGCGTTTCCGGGTCGCCGCGCAACCATCGTTCGCCGATCTGGTGTTGATGGTGTTCGGTAAAGGCGATGAAGTGATCGCCGTGCTCCTTGCACCAGCCGGTGACCGATTCGGGGAAATCGTGGCCGTCACTCGAAAAGAAGTGCATGTGCTGATTGCCCTTATACCAGCAATCAGCCATGCAATTCCGCTTATCCCTTGCCGATGCCCTCGGCCTTGAAGCCCATTTCGCGCAAAGGTTCCAAATCGAGAATATTACGCCCGTCGAAGATCAGCGCCGGTTTGAGCATCGAATCGTAGATGCGCTGATAATCCAAGTCGCGGAACTCATCCCATTCGGTCATGACCGCCACCACCTGCGCGCCGACCGCCGCCTGGTAAGGATCGCTGCAGATTTCGATTTCACCGCCGCTGCCCTCGGCCGGCTGCAAGTCGGCGTGGACCTGCTCAGCGGGCACCTTGGGATCGTAGATAGCCAACTGCGCCTGCTCCTGCAAAAGGTCGCGGCACACGTAAATCGAGGCCGACTCGCGAGTGTCGTTGGTGTCCTTCTTAAAGGCGAAACCTAAGACCGCGATGCGCTTGCCCGACGCGGTGTTAAAAAGTGCCTGCATAATCCGTCGCGAGAAACGTTTTTTCTGGTAGTCGTTCATAGAAACAACCTGTTCCCAATAGTCGGCGACTTCTTCCAAGCCGAAGTGCTGGCACAGATAGACCAGGTTAAAGATATCCTTCTGGAAACAGGACCCGCCGAAACCCACCGAGCTTTTGAGGAACTTCGGGCCGATGCGACTATCGAGGCCGATGGCGCGGCCGATCTCGTCGACATCGGCGCCGGTCTCTTCGCAAAGGGCGGAAATGGCGTTGATCGAGGATATGCGCTGGGCCAGAAAGGCGTTGGCCGTCAACTTCGATAACTCCGACGACCACAAATTGGTGGTAATGATTTTTTCGCGCGGCACCCACTGCGCGTAAACCGAGGCCAATTTTTCAATCGCGGCAGCCCCTTCCGCGGTGCGCTCGCCGCCGATCAGCACCCGATCCGGCGCTTCGAGGTCCTGTACCGCCGAACCCTCGGCTAAAAATTCTGGGTTGGAAAGCACCTGCAACGAGCCCTTGCCCTTGGTCGCTTCGAGAATGGTGCGCACCGCGTCGGCCGTGCGCACCGGCACGGTCGATTTCTCGACGATGATCTTGTCGGAATCGGCAACTTCGGCGATGTGGCGCGCGCAGCTCTCAACATATTTTAGGTCGGCGGCCCGCCCGGCGCCGATGCCGTAGTCCTTGGTCGGTGTGCTGACCGCGATAAAAACGATATCGGCATCGCGCACGCCCTTGTCGCGATCCGTGGTAAAAAACAAATTCCGCCCACGACTGCCTTTGACTATTTCGTCGAGGCCCGGCTCGAAGATCGGCAAGGTATCGGAGTTCCAGGCGTCGATGCGCTCAGCGTTGTAATCGACGATAGTCACTTCGATATCGGGACACTTGTGGGCGATCATCGCCATCGTGGGACCACCGACATAGCCGGCACCGACACAACAAATTTTCATGCTTACTTCCGTCAATACGATTTCTCCAATCAATGGGTCCGCACAAAATATAGGATCGCGGCGCGGAACCTGCTCGTTTCAGCGTAGAACAAAACCTAGGGTTGCATGTACTGTATCGAACAGAATTACCCGATCCTCTACTCGCCAAGCGGGATCCCGTCGAGCTGAGCCGTTAGTCGCCCGTTAAAATCTCCATCGCCGCGTTGCGCCCGTTAATCGCGATAACGCTGCCGCCCGGATGCGTACAAGCGCCGCAAAGGAAAAAACCCTGCATCGGCGTGCGCGCGGCCAAGCGCTGGTCCCACATATGTGCGGGCAGACACTCGCCCTGGAAAATATGCCCACCACGCAAACCCACCCTCTGTTCAATATCGGGCGGCCCCATCACCTCGATATCAACTACCGCTGCGGGAATATTACGACAGAAACGGCCAATCGACGCCAGCGCCAATTCGCCTACTTCCGCGCGTCGACCGTCCCAATCGCCCTCGGCAAAAGCATAGGGCACATACTGGGCGAAAACGCTCATGATGTGCAGACCCTCGGGCGCCACACTGGCATCATGCGCGGTCTGAAAATACAGCTCGGTCCACAATCGCTTGGGCAATTGGCCCGCCCGGGCCGCGGCAAAACCTCGACGCCATTCGTCCTTAGAAAGCGGCGTATTGACCTGCCCCCGGTGGTGCGGCGCATCGGTTCCGGGCCGGGCTATAAAGTCAGGTAATTCGCTAAGCGCCACGTTGACCTTGACCGTCGCGCCCTCGATCGGCACCGCTTCGACCTGCGTCCGCCAACCCGAATCGGCCGCCTCGCCCAATAGACCCAGGGTCGTAACCGGATCGGCGTTTGACACGACGATCGGCGCCGCCAGCCAATCCCCACCAGCCAACGCCACGCCCTCGCCCGGCACAATCCGCGACACCGGCACCCCTGTCGCCACCTGCACCCCCGCCTCGCGCGCAATATCGCAGAGCATAAAAGAAACACCGCCCATACCGCCCTCGACATAACCCCACATACCCGGCATGCCTCCCATCCGGCCAGACGAATGATGGAAATGGATCGAGGCCGTACCCGGGTCAAAAGGGCTGGCATTGGTGCCGATCACGCCCTGGCCCAAAACCGCGCACTGCAGGCGCTCGTCCTTTAAATAGCGCTCGGCGTATTCGGCCATCGACCACTCGAAGAGCAGACCGCACGCCTCCTCGTCGTCGCCGATGCGTGCTTCGAGCATATCGCGCGTAGGCGGTCTGCCGATCCATACATCGCCCTCACCTTCGGGCCGAATGGCCTCGCGCAAACGGCGCATCACCGCATACATCGCCCGCCAACCCGCAACATCGCCGGGCGCCAAGCGCGCGATCTCCGCTTCGCAGGCCGCATCGTCTTCCCACAACTGCACCGAACTGCCGTCTGCGAAGGGTACGAAGAGCCCGTTGACGGCCGGGGTCCATCTAAAGCCGTGTTTGACCAGATCCAACTCGGATATAACCAGGGGATGCAGCAGGCCCGCCAAATACGCGCAGGGCGACACGCGAAAACCCGGCCAGGGCTCAGCGAGCGTGCAGGCTCCGCCGACGCGCTCGCGCGCCTCCAGCACCAACACCCGCTTGCCCGCCCGCGCCAAGTAACTGGCACAAGTCAACCCATTGTGCCCCGCACCGACAATTATCACGTCCCAAGCCTGCGCGGCCAACTCGCGCACCGGCGCAGGTAAACCGACGCACCCCCAAACCTCCGCCGTTTTCCCCAGAACTAAGCCCCCTGGCCCTGGGCGCGTTCGACCTGGTTCGCCACCACAATGCCCACCACCACCAAAGCCACGCTGGCCAACAGATAGGGCGACAGCGCATCGCCCAGCAACCAGGCGCTCAACAGCACGCCGACGATCGGCGTAATAAAACTGAAAACCCCCAACCGACTCGGCGAGTGGTGACGCAGCAAAAAAACCAGGACAATAAAACAAAGACCGGCCACCACAATGCCCTGATAAAGCACACCCGCGATGACCGCGCCACTGAACACATATTCCGCTTCCGCCTCGAAGAAGACGCTCCAAGCGGCAAAAAGCGGCAAGCTCAGCATCGCCTGCCAGAACAATACCTGATAGGGGTTGAGCCCCTGCACCAGACGCTTAATCACCACCTGCCGCAACCCCAGGAGCAATCCACTCGCCGCCACCATTACGTCGCCGAGCAGATAACCCGTCTCCCCAAACGAGACCGACTCCCAAAACAACAATAGCACACCCGCGAACGAGAAAGCAAAGCCCAGCCACTTGCCCAGCCCCAACCGATCACCGACAAGCAGGTGTGCAAAGAGTGCGGTAAAAAAGGGGTAGACGTTGATCACCACCCCCGAACGGCTGGCCGTGGTGTACCCGGTACCCGCGTTGAGCAACCAGATCTGCAAGGCAAAAAGCAATGCTAGGCCGCCCAGCCCTTTCCACTCGCTGGCGGGTACGCGCAACGGAATACCAGCAAAAAGCGCCCCGACCCAAACGGTCAGAGCGCCCAATGCAAAACGCAGGCCGGCCATCGCTGCCGGCGGCACGCCGTCGAGTCCCATCTTGATCGCCACGGGGTTGCCACCCCACAACACAGAAGTCAAGAGGGCCAGGGCTCCGGCTTGCAGCCCGACAGCCTCGTTGCGTATCTGGCTCACCTCAGTCGACGATCGTCGCCGTCTTGATATAATCGAGGTTCGGGAAGTTCTCCTCCAGATAAGAATTACCACGCCCGGAAACCTGCCCCTGATTCGGCTGCTGGCCGTATTCGGCGTTGATCTGATCGACTACTTCCATACCCTCAATCACCTCGCCGAAGGGCGCGAAACCCATGCCGTCGAGATTGAGATTTTCGCCATAATTGATAAAGACCTGGGTGGTGCGGGTATTGGGTTTGTTCTGCTTGGCGAAAGTGATGCGACCGCGTTTGTTCTGCTGCTTGACCTGATCGTCGAGAATATTAGCGGTGTGCCAGACCTTGGTCAGTTCCGGGTCCGGGCTTATGCCCCACTGCACCACGAAACCAGGCACTA
Organism: Gemmatimonadota bacterium; assembly: GCA_018672475.1. Taxonomy (GTDB): domain Bacteria; phylum Latescibacterota; class UBA2968; order UBA8231; family UBA8231. The sequence continues at coordinate 30,673 of JABHFS010000121.1, forward strand.
CACGAAAAAAACGTTGCTCGTTATAAAAGCCGTTTTTGACCAGGTTGTAGAACCGGTCGGCGCCGCGAGGCGACCATTCGCGCGTCACATGAATTTTGAAATCGCCGGCACTGGTCGCAAAGAGCACCGTGAATTCGGCGGGTGACTCCTGTTTGATCGCATCGCTTTTAGGATCCTGCAAGAGCGCCGTGTTTCCTTCCGCGCCTTGATCACCGGCCCCACAGCCCAAGGCCCAGAGCACGCTGACCATCAGTGCAGTATGCTTCATATCTCAATTCCTCTTTGCATGGTGGTTCGTTTACTCGGCGATACTCGCCGTAACGATATAATCCAGATCGGGAAAGGTCTCGATCAAGTATTCATTGCCGCGCTCGCCGATCTTCCCCTGGTCGGGATTCTGGCCGTATTCGGCATTGATCGCGTCTACGATCTCCATGCCCTCGACCACCTCGCCGAAGGGTGCAAAACCCATACCGTCGAGATTGACGTTGTCGCCGTAGTTGATAAAAACCTGGGTCGTGCGGCTATTGGGCAAACTCGTCGCGGCGAAAGTGATGCGACCGCGCGTATTGCTCTCGGTGACCGGATCGTCCAGGATCCCCGCGCTCCGCCACTGACTAGTCAGCGCCGGATCTCCGCTCATGCCCCATTGCACCACAAAACCGGGCACCACCCGGAAGAAGCGCTGCTCATTGTAATAACCGCTGGTCACCAACGCGTGGAAATGATCGGCACCGTGTGGTGCCCAAGCGCGCGTCACCGCGACCTTGAAATTGCCGGCGCTGGTCTCGAATAGAACCGAGAATTGCTCCGGCGCCTGTTCGTCCGTGTTTTCTTCTGCCATGAATTGCTCCTCCGTTGCTATCGTGTTCGCCTGAAGTATTTCACTATCATCCCCGCCGCACGCCACGAACACTGCCATGGCCAGAAACAAGAATGTGAAATGCAAAGTCTATAGTCCCTTCGCCGCCGCGACGAGTGCCTGGGCCGTAAGGCCGAAATGCGCCCAGGTCTCCATATGGCCCTCGGAAGGCGCCGTCGTCGGGTCCGTGATGCCGACATGGGCCGCGGGCACCTTGTTCTCGGCCGCCACGCCCGCCACCAAAGCAGCAAAACCACGCAGCCCCGAATCGACCCCACCGATCAACCCGTCCTCGATGGTCACCACTCCCCTAGGATAGCGGCGCACGAGTTTCTCTAGTGCACCGGCCGCCAGCGGCAAACCGTTGACGATATGCACATCTACCTTGCCGCCGAGTTTGTCGGCCGCCTGACCCGCTAAGAACGCCGGTGCGCCCATCGCCAGAATCGCCTTCTGCGCTTTCGGGTAGCTACGATAAGCCGTCACCGCTTCCCACTCGTCACCAGCCTCCCACAACGGCCCCGAGCCGTCCTGCTTTTCGAGCGTCGGTAGCGAATCGCGCGGGATGCCGATCATATGCGCGCCATAGTGCGCCGCCATATCGCAGACGGCCAAGAAGGCCGAGCGCGCGTCGGAGGGCGCGTAAAAACGGTGCATATACGGCAGATAGCACAGGCCGATATTGATCCAATCCAGGCCCCAACCCGAAAAGTGATCGCGGCCGGTACAAGCGCCCACGTGCGAGACGTGGAACGCCGCGTTGATGCCCTCGTTGACGCCGGTCAGGTTGCGCTGGTAGCGCCACATGTCGAAACCCTCGCGGGCGATGCCCTCGTAGAAGGCGGCGAAGGTCGAGACCACGTTGAGCTGTGGCCCGCCGCCGCTCATCGCCAAGCCATTGGTGATCAGACAGGCCGCCTGCTCTTCGATGCTCATCTCGAACTGGTGGTCCGCCTTTAAGAAGGTCCTCGCTTTGGCCAGCTTGGTCGAGGGATCCAGATCGCAACTAACAACAAAGACATCGTCGGGAAAACGCGCGGCCACTGCAGCATAACCCGCCTCAGACCCGGCGCGCGCGCTTTCGCTCTTACCGACCGGGGGCAGACTGACTTTTTTCTTTGCGCTCTTGGGCAGCACCAAGTTGCGGCTGCCGGGCGCCGGCCGGGCTTTCGTTACGACCTGCCGCTTCTTCTTGCGGCCTAGCGCAGAAGCGGCCTGGCGCTGCGACGGCGTCTTTTTAAACATTGGATTGCGCAAGACCTTGGCGGTGTCGCGACCCTTCATATGTCCGTCGTGGTGACCTGCGCCACCGGGCAAGTTATTGACCAGAAAGATGCATTCGAGCATCGACACCACATCGCGATAGCTCATCAGCGAACCTGGCACCCAGACACGCGTGTCCATCTTAACTCCATTCGCTGTGGCAAAGGCCTCCACCTCTTTCCCGATGCCCAAACGATCGCCGAAATCGCCGAGGTGTTCGCGCGTGCCCGTCGGATAGATCATCGTCGGCTTGCCGCTCTGCGCCAATTTGTAGGCTTCGCGATACACCTTGTAGAGACCCGCCATGTCGTGCAGGCTTTCGGTCTCCAAAACTTCCACGCCCATCGCGGCGACAATGCCGCGCGGATCCTTGTCCATAATCGCCTCGGTCGTGCCCGAAAGCTGGATCCCGTTGCGGTGCATGACGAAAGTAATCGGCGCGCCGTTCGCCGAAGCGCCATTAAAGCCGTTGAGCGCCTGGCCCGAAATATAACCGGCATCACCGCAGTGGCAGACGACCCAGGAGTCCTTGCCGAAATTGGCGCGCTTGCCCAACGCCTGGCCCACCGCTGTCGGCACCATCACACCAAGGCGCCCGCCATTGAGCTGGGTGCCGCCCGGCAGCCAGGAGACGTGTCCGGGAATATCCAATCCGCGGCGAAAACCCTCGACGACGATCTCATCATCGATAAAACCCAACGCCGCCAAAGCCGCGTAATAACCGACCGAAGTATGCGCGTGTTCGATGGTATATTCGATCTTCTCGTAATCGCTGACCACCAGCGTCAACAAGAGCGACGGTATCAACTCTAACCCTCCGCCGAGATGATCCAGCTCGTTGATCTTAGCCAACGAAGCCAGCGAGCGAACCGCGGTGCCGGCCGCGTCGATCGACAGGCTTTCCAGCGCGGCGACCTGATCCCGGCTCAGCGCGCGCTGTTTGCCGATGTCGACAGTGAGCGGCAGCACTTCGGAGCGCACGGTCTTGCCGAGATAACTCGTTTTGCCCAGCAACTTCTCGTTGCGCCGCTTCTGTCCCGCTTCCGACGTCTTTATTCCCCTGGCCATGCAGCACTCTCCTGGTGGGATTTCATGGTCTATTATTCAATATATAAGCTGTTTAAAAGTATAAACCCCAAGGCAAAAGCGAGCAATTGGATGCGCTATTATTATCGGCGCATACTTGATCAGACAGGGAAGCGTCGCGGTCCGGGTATGAACTGCACGGGACGATCTGAAGGAGGGAAAGCAGGCACCTGGAATAAATCAACAAAGCCGTCGCGGTCAAAGAAGCGCCCATGGCCATACAGCCCTTCTCTCCTGCACATCGAGTACCGATATAACATGATACGCAGGATAGGCAAAGGCTGTGTCAATATATAGAAAATATCTCGTAAAATGCATCATAAACATCTATAATTATATATACTTATAATTCATATCATATGTCGCGCCAGGACCGACCAGTCACCCCAATTACCGTAAATAGGACAGATTTCGGGCCAAATTCCGGACAAACGAACAAGCTCGTCCAACTTTCAGGATTGCCTCAACGAAGCCATCACATACTGAATAATGCAACAACCGATATTCTGATTGGGGGGATTTCTCACAACAATTGAGCTTGAGGCGCCCAACCACTGGAGTACCAAAGGGCAGGGTGGAGATATTCCCTTGAGCGACTTGCGGTCCCGATTTCACAGCATTGTGAGATCGGATCAGACCGCCTCTCGGAGGCCGCCAGGGGTGGCGGGCGAGAAATCAGCGAAGAGAACATCCCCACCCTGCCCGTATCCGCAACTAGCGCGGCTTAAACTGCACCACCAGCTTCTCCGACCACAACTTATTGGCATCAATCGTCCGTCCCGCATTATGCGGCGTATGCACCACATTGTGCCGCCCCAACAACGGATCATCCAGCGGCAACGGCTCCTGGTCCCACACATCCGCCGCCAAGCTCAACTCATCGGCCATCACCCGCCGACGGATCGCATCGGTATCGCAGATCTTCGCCCGGGTCACCATCACCACTAAACACCCCTTGGGCAGTGCATCAATATGCTCCGCCGTGACCAGCCCACCCGTGGTGTTGGTCAACGGCACCATCGGCACAAAAATCTCGGCGTCTTCGACCAGCTTCTCCAAGTAATACTCCTGCCGTGAACCCGCTCGGTGGAAACACGGCTCGCTGGCAAAGGGGTCCCAAGCTGCCACATCGGCGCCCAACATCGAAACAAAGCTGGCGTAACGGCTGGCTATATTCCCCGCCCCAACAATGCGTATGCGCTTGCCGGCGACCGTGCCGCTACTAAAATCGGGATTGTCGCCAAACTGGTGCCCGCGACCGCCCGGCCGCGCCTTACCCTTCCCGGCTTCGTAATCCCAGGGATCCAAGCTGGTGATAATCTCGCGGTGCAACTGCGGAATGCGTCTGAGCCCGCACAGAGTCAACGCCAAACCAAACTCCGCCACCGTCTGCGACCAGAAGCCCTCGCTCGGATGGTCATAGACCGTTACGCCCTTCTCTGCCAGATACTCGGCACACCCCTCGCCGAGCTTGCGGCCATAAGCGCCTTGGAAAGTCGCCTCTTCCAACCCGGAGAAATCCTCCAGGCAAGGCCGTTCGACTTCCATACCCAGCGTCACCAGACGAGTTACCCCACTAGCATCGCCAACGACTTCGCCCAAGCTCCGCTCGTCTCCGTGTTCCAGGCGCTTAAAATCCGCCTCGGGCCACAACATGCGAAAGTGATCAGCGGCAAAGGGCCAAACCCCGTCGAAATCTGGGTGTACGACAACCAAACTGCTCATATTATTCTCCTTCCCAATAGCTAACACTATCTTCCATGCGATAAATCACCTGCCCCGTATCGCGCTTGGCGACAACATTGATCTTGCCCGAGTCGAGATACTCCGCAACCTCGTGGTCCACGTGTTCACCCAAAGCCAAAAGCTGGCAACCCTCATCACCGTCGTTGCGAAACTTGTGCGCCCCGCGCGGACCGGTGGGAAAGGCGATGAAATCACCCTGTTGCACCGGCCATTCCCCGCGCGGTGTCACCATAGTACAACTCCCCTCCACCACATAAAACATCTCTTCGCCAAAATGGTGAAAGTGCAGCGGACAAATGCTCTGCCCTTTGCCCAAACGAATAATCTGATAACCCAGGTTCTGCGCACCGATCAGCGGATCGATGTCCTTCACCTCACAATCGTACCCTTCGCGCCGACCGCCCTGCATCCAGGGAATATCGGCGATATTGATCTTGTTTATATACATATCGCTGCGCTCTTCGAGACATTCCAGCAGCGCCGCCCGTGCACCTGTCATAATCGAATGCCCGTCCCCAACCAAAATCGCATCGAAATCCAACGCCAGCAATTTGCGCAAACCCAATGCCGCTTTCGGTGCGTCTTGCAACTTCTCATCCATCAACAAGCTAAATTTGCCCACTGGCGCGCCCACGACCAGGTCGCCCGCCAGCAACAACCTCTGTTGCGACCAATACAAGGCTATCTCTCCAGGGCTTTTACCATGCGGCAAGTGCACCGCCCACAACCCCGCAACGACCTCGCCGCCGTCCTCCACCGTCTTGTCCACCACCACCTCCAGCAACTCCGCATCGGCGACATGCGCCACTACCTCCGCCCCCGTGCGCTGCTTAAAAAAATCCGCCTCCCGCTCGTGATCGCGATTGGTGACCACGATCCATTTGGCCCCGCCTAACGCGTCGAATTGCTCCAGATCCCCATCGCTCATCGGCACGGGATCAATCAATACATTGCCGCCCTCCCGCACCCACAGATGCCCATTGAAATCAATCTGGCGCACGTCGTTAAACACCGACCAGCAATACATATCGTCGAACATGACCTTTTTCATAAAACTGCTCCTATGAGCCTATTGCCATAAGCTGATGCTGCGTGTGGACGGGCTGCTTTGGGGAACGAGCGGCGGAACCTAACTACAGAAAAACGGCTGAGTCCAAGCGAAACCCTCACCCGCACCCCAACACTCGAACCGCACATAGCCCGCATCCTCAGGCACCTCAATCTCAAGCTCCCGACCATCCGCCACCCCACACCGTATCGCACCGCGCTTAAGCGCCACGATCCGCGAGGCATTCTCCGTTTCAATGCGAATCTTGTTGCCCTCTACCTCGATCGCATTAATCTCAACCCCCGTCGAAGCATAGAACCGCCCCGCGCGCAACGCCTCGACCACCCCCTCCGCCGTTTCGTCCTTCACATAAACCACATTCCATCCCAATCCCACATCGCCCGTCGCCGTATGGCTGTCGTCGTGGGCAAAACCCCACAAGCGGCGTCCTTGCGTCAGCAACATATCCCAACGGTTCGTCGCATAGGGACTGCCCTCCAACCGGCTGATCACCCCATTGTAAATCTCTAGCCCCACATACCCCTCACAGCGCTCAAAAAGCTCCTGCGGGCAGTGATTAAAATTGACATGCCAGTTGGGGTGGTTAAAGAGGATTATACCACCGCCTGAGGCGTTCACCTCGTCGATAACCTGCTGGCGGTCCGCGTTCGGCTCGACCCAGTCCTTGGCACCCACGTGCAACATGTGCGGGCCATTGGCCGAAACCTCGTTGCCTGGAACCATGATCATTCCCTGAACATCGTACTTCTCGTAGTCTTCTACCGCCGTATAAATATCGTGGTCGGAGATCATCAAAAAACCATGGCCGCGTCCGACATAATCATCGATCACCGCCTGATGGTCGCGCTGCCCATCGCTGGAGGTCGTATGCGCATGTAGGTTGCCAGCCAGCCAGCGGCCCCCGCTCAAGTCTTGGTAGGGATGTTCAATCATTGCGGTCTCCTCGGGTTTGGGAATAGCCTCAAAATACACGCGGTTCACCTGGGCGACAAGTCAGGCTCTGTTGCGGTTGCGCACCGTCTGCACGAGCAAAGCGATAACCGCCAATGCAGCGAGTACTGCCGCTAAGGTGGCAAAATTGGTGCGCAAAAGCTCCGTCGCCCGTTCACCATAACACACCGCCAGATAACCAACCATGGAATAGCGCAGCGTTCGGCCCATGACCACCGCCAATACGAACTTACTCAAAGGCATTCCGAACACACCTGCCGAGAGAATAAAGAGCTTCATCGGGTAAGGAGGTGGCGCCACCACCGAAAAGGCGACGGCCCACAGCCCATAACGGTCGATTTTATCTCGCACCGACGCCTGCCGCCCAACCTCAAAACGGTCCAAGAGCAGATGCCCGCCCCTGCGGCCGAGATGATAGGGTACTAGACAGCCCAAGCTCGATCCCAAAACGGCCGCCGGCACGAAGAGCAACAGATCCATTCGCAACTGGCTCTCACTCACCATCACCAGCAACACCCAATCGGGTCCGCCGCCGGTGGGAATCCCCGCCGAATCGACAAAGGCTAGCCCCATTAGCCCAGGAGCGCCCAAATCGCGCAAAAACTGTATCAGTTCTTCGAGGAATTCCACATTCGCACCGGGTCGGAAAGGTGTTGACGCAAAGGGTAACTAAGCCTATTTAATACAGGCCGGAAAGCAACTTAAATAAGAACACAGAATCGATATCTCGCCACAGGAGCCGCATGAAAATCACCGCTATCCGCACACTCTCGCTCTCGCGGGCTCATGAGCCTGAACGCCAATGGCAGAGCGCGACATTCCATGTGCCTAAGGCCGATTGCTCGATCTGCATCATCGAGACCGACGAGGGCCTGCAGGGCATCGCCGAACCCTGCGCCTATGGCGTGCCGCCCGATATCGCCGCACGCATAGAGCAGCTCAAACCCGGTCTTATCGGCCGCGACCCCCGCGACGAGGATCTGATCCCGGCCAACGAAGCCGTGCGCGCAAACGATATAGCCAACGCTGGCCTCAACTGCGCCTTGTGGGATCTGCGCGGAAAAATAGCCGGCCGCCCCACCGCTGAACTGCTCGCCGAAGAAGGCCAGCAACCCTTGCGCCGACTGCGGCTCTACGCCTCCTCGGGCGTCGGCTACGACTGGGACGATCACCCCGAATCCGTTGTCGAAGAGGCCATCGGTTATGCCGAAGAAGGCCTAACCGCCTATAAAATGCGGCTGGGCACCCACTGGGCCTGGTCCAATGTCACCGTCGACCGTTTTTTGACCTTAGCCCGCCAAGTCCACGAGGCGGTCGGTGACCGCATGGATCTGGCCCTCGACGGCAACTGCCGCCTCTCCGTCGAAGAAGCGCTACCCATCGCCGAAGCCCTCGAGGATATGGGCTGGGCCTGGTTCGAAGAGCCGGTCGAACGCGTACCCGCCGACTACGCCCGCCTCAACGAGGCCGTGTCGATACCCGTCACCGGCGGCGAGCCCTTCACCACCTGGGCACAGTTCGAACCCTTTATGGCGGTGGGCGCGTTTGGCGTCGTGCAACCCGACGCCGGCGTCTGCGGCATCGATTTCTGCATGCAAGTAGGCCGCAAGGCCCACGCCGACTACGGCGGCATCCCGCTGATCCCGCACAACTGGCACAATGGCCTGATGACGATGGCCAACGCGCATATGGTCGCCGCCTTGCCCGGTATCGATGGACGCGAGTCCCTACCGGGCAAAGCCGCCTCGGGCATGCTCGAACTCAATATGCGCCAAGGCCCGCTGCAGTGGGAGATCCTGCGCGAGAAACCCGCCATAGAAGATGGCTACCTCATCCTGCCCGACGCCCCGGGCCTTGGCGTTGAATTGGCCGACGACATCGAAACCCGCTTCCCCTATATCGAAGGCCCTTGGGGCACCCCGATTCAACGCTGAGGAATCACATGAGCGAAAAAACACCCACGCGCCAAGAGGCGCTCGAGCTCGTCCTGCAATACAACGAAACCGCCTCATTGATCAACCATGCCAAGGCCGTCGAAGCGGCGATGCGCTATATCGCGCGCAAGACAGGCGAAGACGAGGAGGCCTGGGGAATTGTCGGGCTGATTCACGACCTCGACTACGAAAAATTTCCCGAGCAGCACTGCCAGAAGACCGAGTCGATCCTGCGTGAAAACAACTGGCCCGAAGAGTATATCCGCGCAGCGCTCTCGCACGGCTGGGGCATCTGCACCGAGCTCGAACCACAGACCCTGCTCGAAAAGACCCTCTACACCGTCGACGAGCTCAGCGGCTTCGTCTCAGCCTGCGCGCTGGTTCGCCCTTCTAAGAGCGTCGCCGACCTCGAAGTGAAATCCGTCAAGAAGAAGTGGAAGCAGAAGAGTTTCGCCGCCGGGGTCGATCGCGACGTAGTCGCCAAAGGCATGGCGATGCTCGACGTCGAGTTTGACGAGATCACCGCCGATGTCATCAACGCCCTGCGCGAAGTATCCGACGATATTGGATTATAGCCAAATGCGCGCGCAATACGCCCCCCGCAAAAGGCAACTCAACTAGGAGGCCCAATAGCATGGTCAGCGATCTTGAAAACTATCTCTTCGACCTGCGCGGCTACCTGCACCTCGAAGGCGCGCTCACCGCCGACGAGGTCAAGGACCTTAACGACTGCATTGACACCATTCCGCCGCTTGAGCCAAACGACTGGTACGGCCACGTGCACGCGCACACCTACGGCACCGTCGACGGCCTCAACCTGCAACAGATCTACGAGGCCGGCGCACCCTTCGAGCGCATGATCGACCACCCCGCCTGGATCGAAAAGGTCAAGCACTTCGTCGGCGCCGAGGGCTCTTTCGACGCGGCACATGGTCCGCTCTTTATCGATGAGAATCTCGCCAACTTCCGCCAGCCAGGCGAAGCGATCGGCCTGCACTCGGGCGGCTACCCGCCCATAATGCGCAACCAATTCCGCTACCACGGCGGCCGCTATATGTGCGGCCAGATCAATATTCTCGTCGCCCTCACCGATATCGGTCCGGGCGACGGCGGTACCATGTTGATCCCCGGCAGCCACAAATCTAATTTCAGGCACCCGCACCTCGACGAGCACCGCATGAAACCCGAAGGCGCCACCGTCGAGGGCACCGAAGGCGCGATCGAATGCCATATGGCCAAGGGCGACGCGCTGCTCTTCGTCGACGGCATCTCGCACGGCTCGGCCCGGCGCAAAAATGAGGGCACCCGCCGTATCTTCGTTTATCGCTACGGCGTATCCTGGGGCAATTTTCGCCACGGCTACCACCCTTCCGACGAATTGCTCGCGCGCCTGACCCCCGAACGCCGGCAGATCGTCTGGCCACAGAGGCCCCGACCCGAAGGACCGCAGAAAAAAACCAATTGACAGGGATTACCATTGCGGGGATCGTGTCTCTTATGCCTTCCCCCTTTAGAAAGGCCAACCCATGAAGGGCATTATTCTCGCCGGCGGTCAGGGCACGCGTCTCTATCCGCTCACCGTCTCGGCCTCCAAACAGATCCTGCCGGTCTTCGACAAGCCGATGATCTACTATCCGCTATCGGTATTGATGCTGGCCGATATCCGCGAAATTCTCATTATCTCCAGTCCCGAGCACATCGACCTCTATCGCCAGCTCTTCGGCGACGGCAGCCGGCTGGGGCTGAGCATCGAGTACGCGGTGCAACCGAAACCCGACGGCGTCGCGCAAGCCTTCATCGTCGGTGCCGACTTCGCCGGCGACAAGCCCTGCGCCCTAATCTTCGGCGACAACTTTCTCTACGGCCACGGTCTGACCGAAAGACTCCAGCGCGCCGGCAGTCTCGAAGACGGCGGCCTCGTTTTCGCCTACTATGTACAGGACCCCGAGCGCTACGGCGTCGTCGAATTCGACGAAAACCGCAATGCCCTCGGCATCGAAGAGAAACCGCAAAACCCCAAGTCCAACTACGCCGTCATCGGCCTCTACTTCTACGACGGCGAAGTGGTCGAAATCACCAAGAGCCTCAAGCCCTCCCCCCGCGGCGAACTGGAGATCACCGACGTCAACAACGAGTATCTCAAACGCAAAAAGCTCAAGGTCGAGGTCTTGGGGCGGGGGTTCGCCTGGCTCGACACCGGCACTCACGAGAGCTTGTTGGAAGCCAGTGATTTCGTGCAGACCATCGAGCACCGACAAGGGCTCAAGGTCGGCTGTATCGAGGAGATCGCCTTCCGTAAGGGCTATATCGGCGCAGAGAAATTGCTGGAAATCGCCGACTATTCCAAGGAGAACGAGTATTGTATTTATTTGCGACGACTGATTGATCGACCCGGTCCGGCGCTATAGGTTGGATTACATCGGAAGAAGCGGCAATGAGCCGCGCCGAAGGGGAAAGGGCCTGGCGGGGTCGTGCGGTGGGAGTGGGCGCGACGGCCCGGGGTCTTAAAAGATCCAGGAGCGGCGCACCCCGCAGCCACCTAGCACAACAACGCCCTACGCTTTGCGCCGATAATGCACAAACTCAAACCCCTTGTGATCCCGTCGCTCTGCCACATCCCAATCCCCCTCGTCAAACTCGGGGAAATACACGTCGCCCGTAAAATTCCCCTTGATATAGGAAAGATACATCTCTTCGACCAGCGGCAGCATCTGCGCATAAATCGAACCGCCGCCTGCACAAAAGACCGTCTTGCCGAACGACGACGCCCGTTCAACCGCCGCCTCGACGCAATCACAAACAATCACGCCCTCCTGATCCACACCCGACCGGCTGATGACGATATTGTGCGCGCTTGTCAGGTCCGGCCCGAAAATCTGATAGGAACGCCACCCCATAATCACGGTCTGGCCCTCGACTAGGCTCAAGAACTGTTGATACTCTTCGGGTACGCTCCAGGGCATCCCCTCGCCGCTGCCGATAACCCGATCTTTCGACATCGCTGAAATAATAATCAATTCACTCTCCTTTACAGCGGCACCACACCGGCATAATTGATACCCGTAAAATAGGCTATATCGCGTTTCCAGGTCGTCAGGTCAGCGGCGCAGAATTGATTGAGAGACGCATGACCGCAAACGCAGGCGAGGATCTTCATCCATTCGACCGTGGCTTTAAAATAATGAGGAACGGGCGGCCGATGTCGCAGGAAATGCTCGCCCCGTTCCGACCGGCCAATAGCGCGGATGCCCGCCAATGGTTGAGTATCAGTCTATAATCCCATATCATAGGGGAACGGTTCAAACCGGCTGTAGCTACGGCAAACCCATTATTGCGCATAGACCCCGAGAACAAAGAGGCGCTGGCATTTCTAAACACGCGTCAGAAATCAGCTCGGCGCTCTTGAACCTAATTGATCGAATTTGCAGGCTATCCAGAGCCAAACTCGCACGTCGGAGAACATAGAACAAGAGCCGAACGAGCAGTGTCACCGTCCACCGCGAATCGACTTATCGCGGTGAGATACAGTACATAAGAAAGACATAAGACATGCCGCAACGCGAAATCACCCTGCGCTTCCTCGCCGAGCCGACCGCCGTCAATTTCGGCGGCAAGGTCCACGGCGGCGCGGTCATGAAATGGATCGACGAAGCCGGTTACGCCTGTGCCGCTGGCTGGAGCGGGCGCTATTGCGTCACCATCTACGTCGGCGGCATCCGCTTCCACCAGCCCATCCATATCGGCGATATGGTCGAGGTCTGCGCCCGAATCATCTACACCGGCCGCACCAGCATGCACGTCGCCGTGCAAGTCTCGGCCGGTGACCCCAAAACGGACAATCGCCGCGACACCACCCAGTGCATCATCGTCTTCGTCGCGGTCGACGACAACGGGCATTCGGTGGCCGTTCCCGCATGGGAGCCTCGCGACGACGCGGACATCGCCCTGCAGAGCTACGCCAAGAATATGATGGCGCTGGGCAAAGAAATGGAACAAAACGCGATCCCCTTCGGCGGAATCGCCTCGGGAGCCAAGTCGTGAAAACCGTATTCGTCATGCTCGACTCGCTCAACCGCCATTATCTGAACGCCTACGGCCAAAGTTGGGTGCAGACGCCCAATATCGACCGCCTCGCCGCGCGCGGCCTGGTCTTCGACAACCACTTCTGCTGTTCGATGCCCTGCATGCCGGCCCGCCGCGATCTCTTCACCGGCCACGCCAGCTTCCTCGAAACCCCCTGGAGCCCGATCCAACCCTGGGACGATTGCCTACAGCCCGAGTTGCGCCGGCAATCCGGCACCTACAGCCATATGATCACTGATCACTACCACTATTTCCATTCGGGCGGCGAGTATTACCACACGCAATTCGATTCCTGGGAGTTTCTGCGCGGGCAAGAAGGCGACGTCTGGCGTTCGTTAGTCGACGAACCGCCCACCCTTGAGTATCGTGGTAAGAACCGCCGCGCCTATTGGGCCAACCGCGCAATGATGGACACCGAACGCGACGAGGACTACCCAACGCCGCAGTGCTTCCAACAGGCCATCGAGTTCCTCGATCGCAACCACAGTACCGACAACTGGCATTTGCACGTCGAATGCTTCGACCCACACGAGCCCTTCGCCTGCCCCCAAAAATACCGCGACCTCTACGGCGATACATGGGACGGCGGTTATCACTTTGACTGGCCCGACTACGCCGCCGTCAGCGAAGACCAAGCAGCCGTCGAACACATCCGCAAAAGCTACGCCGGCACCCTGACCATGGCCGACGTCTGGCTCGGTAAGTTCCTCGACAAGATGGATGAGTTGAACCTCTGGGAAGATACCGTCCTGGTCTTCAGCACCGACCACGGACACTTGCTCGGCGAGCACGGCTATTGGGCCAAGAATTATATGTTCGACTATAAAGAGCTGGTGCATATCCCGCTGATCGTCTGCGCACCCGACACCCCCGCCCGCCGCGTCCCGGCGCTGACCTCGACCCTCGATCTGATGCCGACGCTGATGGAGCTGCACGGCGGGGAAAACCCACCCGCCGTCAACGGTCGTTCGCTCTGCCACCTACTCCCCGGCAACCGCGACCACCACGACGCGGTGCTCTACGGCTACTTCGGCAAGGATATCAACCTGACCGACGGGCATTACACTTACTGCCGCCAATCGCTAGCCGATTCGGTCGCCCACCACCATACGGCCGCGGCTTCGGCCTTCGTCGATATGGCGACGCAACAGGCCCCCTTCGTGCGCCGCCAACAACTAGCCGAAGCCGAATGCGGCGTTTTCCTCGATTGCGCGCACAACATTCCACACTATCGTTTCGCCGTGCCTTCGCGCCGCCACCAGGACGCACCCGACTTCAACCCCATCTACGACATCATCGCCGACCCCGAACAAGCGCATCCACTGCACGACGACGCGTTGGAAGCGCGTTTAGCCAGGCAAATGCGCGACCTGCTCGCCCACCACGGCGCGCCGCAAAGCCAGTTCAGTCGCATGGGCTTATAGATAAATGAGCCAAGGCGCTCATAGCGGCTTTATCCGCCTACAGACGCAAAGCCGCATCTCCGCTACGCAATGGAAACAATGGGCCGAAGCCCTCGGTCTCGAACCATTGGAGATCGAGGACGTATGGAACGAGATCGGTTATCCGATCTTTACCGCCACCCAGCAATTGCCCCCCATCTCATTCATCTTGCAACTGCGCTCCGAACGCCGCGAGGCCAATCTCTTCGATTTTAAAGACGAGATCGCACCGCTATTGATCTTTCTCAACCTGCTCGGCCAACTCAAAGACGATAAGCTAGGCGGCGGCAAGACCATCGCGATCCTCTTTCGTTTTTATCGCATCAAAGTATGTTCCGAAGCTGGTGAGCACCGCGCCGACGAACTCGTCGAGAATTTTATCGTCGACCTCTGCAAGCTAATCCTCGTCGCCAGAATCATCGACAAGGAAGCGATCACCCTGAACGAAGTCCTAAATATCGTCCTCCGCAAGCAAACATCGGTGGATCAAGTTGTCGAAATCGGCCTGCAAACGCTTGGTTCGCAATCGTATGCTTCAGCCTTCCAAAAGTGCTTAGGAGGCCTTCCAAGCTTAGAGGAAATGGCATGTTGGGAGGAGGAAGACGACGAAGAGGGCGACGAGGAAAACGAGAAGGAAAAGAGGCCGCGCAAACCCGCTTCTTCTTTGGATCGCTTCGTCTTCGACTTTTGCAAGGCCTTGCAGGCCTTTTATGCGATACGGGCGGCCAGCGAAGAAGGCTATGAGGCCGGCAAGGAGTGCAAAATGCTCAACACTCGCCTTGCTGCCCTCAAAGAGTTCGACCCACTGCACGCCATAATCCCCTCGCCAGACGAAGCCGAGGAGATTGCCATCAGACGCGACCAAAGCATTGACTCCAATCCCATTCTCGAACGCAGCGCCCCACCGCGGTTAGCCCCATCCATCGGCCGCCGATCGCTTGCCGGGCTTTATAGGGGAAGCGGTCGCTCTGCGGGTGGCAGCACCGGGGCGACCGCGGATTCCGCGACAGAAGCCGAATCAATAGAGGCCGGGGTTGGGACAGGTGCCGTGGAATCATCGGGCGATGCCGGAAAGACCATAGACCCCGCCGTTCTCGCTGCAGCCTGTGAAGCGACAGATGCAGACCAGGACGAAGACGCGGCTCCGACCCCCTCGGAGGAGGATATCGTCAAGGTCGCCCCGGTCTCAGCGGCCGACTTCAGCCAGAAAGTGCACCAACTGGGCCAGTTGCTCGGCTCCGCCGAGCGGGGTGACGAGGCCGTATGGCAACTCTTTCTCAATCCCGAGCGTTTGCTGGAGGAACGCCAGGGACTCGCCGCCGCCTTGATCACCGCGGAGAGTCCCGCCAACCAGGCCTATCGATTAATCAAGGGCGCAACGCAGTTTATCGGCCTCAAACACCTACTGCAGCTCGATCACCTGCCGCAACGCAACCGCCGCTTCACGAGCCAGATCAGCGGCTTCATCAATATCGCCCAGGCCGCGCACAAAAACTTCCTGCCCAACGACCGCCAACTCGAAGGGCTCGACATCATCCTCGACCACACCGCCAATGCCCTGCTAAGGCTCGAAAACCTGCGCATCAATCGCCACTACGCGCAAGAACATCCCGACCACTATACTGCAGAAGCGGTGACCGCCTATCGAGAAAAGGCCCTCGCCGCCGTGCAGGATTTTGTCGATAGCGAATCGCTCGAAATAGCCCGCACCCAGGCCGAGGACGACAGCGCGGCCATGGTCGACCTCTTCAACACCGAACACTACGTCGCCGAACTCGTCGCCGATTGCCGCACCTACGCCGAGCAGCTCCAACAAGGCGGGCACACCCAGTCGCTCGAAAAACTCGCCGCCGCCTTTCTGGAAAATCCCATCGAATTCTCTCTCGCCGAGCCCGCCGAACCCGAGCCAGAGCCGCTGCCTGCCCACCTGCAAACCAACGACAAACTCGGCGATATTTTTCAACGCGCCTGTAGCTACCTCAGTAAATCGGCTTGGGCGGTCCTTTGGCAACGGCACGAGCCGACGAAAGTAATTCCGCAAATAGTGGCCGTCGCCCGCGCCGCCCTGTCGCCTTGTTTTGTCCTCAAACCCGAGCCACGCCGCCACGCCGCTCGGCCGCGTATGCCCATTGCCGTGGTCTCGCTCGAAAAACTTACCGCCAACGCCGAGTTGCGCCATCTCTATTTGCGGGTAACCGCCGACGGTACAGTGCTCTATGTCGAAGGCTATGAGGACGGCACCTATACCGACTTATTGGAATTGCGCGCGTATACTCAAGTCCGCGTACAGGCTTCCAATGCAAACGGCGAAGCAGGCAGTGACCCCCTACAAACTGGGGGAAAATACCTATACACCCTAGGCCGCACGCAAGATTTCTTCGGCGCCAATGCGAGCGCCATTATCGCAAAATGTGTTCGCGACGAAGATGGAGAAATTCAAATATTCCCCATTTTTCGCCCCAAATTCGGGCATTAATCGTATATATCCTCAGATAATACAACTTCCTAATACCCTTTCTTTTTATCGACATTTAATGCGCATCACAGAAATAGATTAGACCACTCGCTTACTTCAATTATAGTAAGCGACGCGAACACTCATACTCTGACCTTGACAGCACAAGGGCGTCATCATTGTCAGAGGAGCCTACTCATGCAGCATTTGCGCAAACTGGTCCTCATGGCCAGCATCCTTTGTTTAGGATCAGCCCAGCCTTAGCCATGAACCACCGAGGTGGCGAGCACATGGGGGGCCCTGCGGCGGGCGGTTGTGGTCGTCGCGGCAGCTAATCCAGTCTGCTAAATACCGATAAAACAACGCGCCGTAGTCGTAATAGATCGGGGCGCGTTGTTGTGTCCGCCAGGCAATATTTTTTGACTTATCCGCTAACTATCCTAAATTAGTTCATTTTATTGTTCTTCTTTCGCTTCAAACAAGCAAACGCATGCAGGCAATCTCATTTAGCTTCAACTATCAGAATATAATCGCCGGGGAAGGCTTTCAACTAGCCTTTGCGGGTATGACCATCGTCTTTACCGCTTTGGTCCTCGTCAGCATCTTTATCGCCCTGCTGCCCAAGGTCCTCGTGGTGCTCAACCGACTCATTCCCGAAGTGCATCACCACACTGCGGCGCCAAAACAACGCGAGACGAGCGACGAGACTGCAATCGCCGCGGCCATCGGCTTCGCCCTGCACACGCAACAACAACCCCGTTAGCCATGCACATTCTAGTTGACTTCCTCGCCACCACCGCCGTGGCCAATATGACGATCGGCAACCTGCTGATGCTGGTCGTCGGTATGATCTTTATCAGCCTGGCCATCCGCAAGGACTACGAGCCGCTATTGCTTGTGCCCATCGGCTTCGGTTGCATCGTCGGCAATATCCCATCGATCGCCAGCATGGCCGTCGGCGTCTACGACCAAGGTAGCGTACTCTCCTATATCTATTTCGGCGTCAGCCAGGGCATTTTCCCGCCGCTGATCTTTCTCGGCATCGGCGCGATGACCGATTTCTCGACGATGCTCTCCAGCCCGCGGTTGGTGCTATTGGGCGCTGCAGCGCAGATGGGCATTTTCCTGACCCTGATCGGCGCGCTCTACTTGGGCTTTTCACCCGCCGAGGCGGGGGCCATCGGCATCATCGGCGGCGCCGACGGACCGACGGCGATCTTCCTTGCAGCCAAACTCGCACCGCATTTACTTGGGGCCATCGCCATCGCCGCCTATTCCTATATGGCTTTGGTGCCAGTGATCCAACCGCCGATTATGAAGTTGTTGACGACCCGTAAGGAACGGCTGATTCGCATGAAGCCCCCGCGCGAGGTCAGCCAACGCGAAAAGATCATCTTCCCCATCGTGGCCTTTTTGATCTGCGCGCTGATCGCTCCCGCTTCGGTCGGGCTGATCGGCATGTTATTCTTCGGCAACCTGCTCAAGGAAAGCACCGTCACCGAGCGCCTGGCCAACACCGCCCGCACCGCGCTGATCGATATCGTCACCATCCTGCTCGGTTTCTCGGTCGGCTGCTCGACCCAGGCCCAGACCTTTCTCACGCCGGAATCGATCCTGATCTTCGGCCTCGGCGCCCTGTCCTTCGCGGTAGCCACCGCCTGCGGCGTGCTCTTCGCCAAATTCATGAACCTTTTCAGCAAAAACAAAATCAATCCCCTGGTCGGCGCCGCTGGCGTCTCGGCTGTGCCCGACTCGGCCCGCGTCGTCCAGATGATCGGCCAACAGGAAGACCCCAACAACTACCTGCTGATGCACGCGATGGCGCCCAATGTCGCCGGCGTCATCGGCTCGGCGGTGGGGGCCGGCATCCTGTGGTCGGTGTTGGTGGGATAGAAACAGCTTTATAACAACGAGGATGTGATCGTGAGTAAGAAAAAAGTCCGCTTTATGTGCACCGCTTTCCGCGACGGCTTCCAGTCGGTCTACGGGGCGCGGGTCTTTACCCCCGATTTCCTGCCTGCCATCGCCGCAGCCAAGGACGCTGGTATAGACTACTTCGAAGCCGGCGGCGGCGCGCGTTTCCAATCGCTCTACTTCTATTGCAACGAAGATGCTTTCGCGATGACCGACGCCTTCCGCGAAGTGGCCGGCCCCGACGCCGACCTGCAAACCTTGTCGCGCGGGGTCAATGTCGTCGGCCTGGAGTCTCAGCCGAGCGATATCGTCAAGCTGCACGCCGACCTCTTCAAAAAACACGGCATTTCGACCATCCGCAATTTTGACGCGCTCAACGACGTCGAAAACCTGATCTATTCGGGCCAATGCATCGTCGACGCCGGTCTCAAACACCAGGTCTGCGTCACTCTGATGGAGCTGCCGCCGGGCTGCACCGGCGCGCACGACTCGGCCTTCTATATCGACACCCTGCGCCAGATCCTCGACGCCGGCATCCCCTACGACTCGGTCTGCTTCAAAGACGCCTCGGGCACCGCCGTGCCCTCTAAGGTCTACGAGACGATCTCCGAGGCGCGCGCGATGCTGCCCGAAGATACCTTCATCCATTTCCATACGCACGAAACGGCCGGCATCGGCGTAGCGGCCAACCTCGCCGCCATAGACGCCGGCGCCGACGCGATTGACCTTTCGATGGCGCCCTGCTCAGGCGGCACCTGCCAGCCCGATATCATCGTCATGTGGCACGCGCTGCGCGGCTCCAACTACGATCTCGACATCGACATCGACAAGGTCCGCGACGCCGAAGAAGTCTTCAAAGAATGCATGGCCGACTACTTTTTGCCGCCCGAAGCGGTCGCCGTCGAGCCGATGATCCCCTGGAGCCCGATGCCCGGCGGCGCGTTGACGGCCAATACCCAGATGCTGCGCGACAATGGCATCATGGACAAATACCCCGACATGATCAAGGCCATGGGCGAAGTCGTCGAAAAGGGTGGTTTCGGCACCTCGGTAACGCCGGTCTCGCAGTTTTATTTTCAGCAGGCGTTTAACAATGTGATGTTCGGCACCTGGGAGCGCATCGCCGAGTCCTACGGCCAGATGGTCTTGGGTTATTTCGGCAAAACGCCGGTAGCGCCGGACGCCGAAGTGATGAAGATCGCCTCGGAGCAGCTCGGCCTAGAGCCGACGACGCAAAAACCATTAGAACGCAACGACGCCGATCCGACGAAGGGCGTTGAAGCCGCGCGCAAGCAATTGCTGGAAGCCAATCTTGCGGATACCGACGAAAACATCTTTATCGTCGCTACCTGCAAGGACAAGGGCCTGGCCTTTCTCAAGGGCGAGGCCGAAGTTGGGGTGCGCAAGATCGAAAAGAAGGAAGAAGCCGCACCAGCTGAAGGCCCCGCGCGTTATACCGTCACCGTCAACGGCAAAAGCTATAACCTCGCCATCGACGGCGACACCGCCACGGTCGACGGCAAGCCTTACCAGGTGAGTCTCGGCGAGGCGACGGCTGATGGAACAGCGGCACTACCGTCTATCAAAGACGGCGGCGGCACGCCCGTGCAGGCACAGATGCCCGGCAAGGTGATCCGCCTGCTCGCGCAGGTTGGCGACCACATCGAAGCGGGCGATGGCATTCTGGTCTTGGAAGCGATGAAGATGGAAATGCCCGTAACGGCCCCCGCCGCAGGTACAATCACCGATATTTCGGTGGGTGCCGGCGAGCAGGTCGCCAACGGGCAGGTGTTGGCGCATATCGGCTGAACTCAGCCGTCGACATCCCCGGCCCACACTTCGCGCTGCATCCCGTCGTCTTCGCGCAACAGCAACTGCCCGGCGGCGCCGAAACCCAGCACCACCCCCGTGCACCGGTCGGCGTCTTCGCCGACTTCGACATATTGCCCCATGTTGGCACAACGCGCCTCCCACGTCTCCCGCAATACGGCAAAGCCGCCAGCCTGCCAACGACCGATCCATTCGCCCAAGTGAAGCAATAGCCCGTCCAGCACGTCCTCGACCGCGCACTCATTGCCTGTTTCTATACGCAGCGAAGTCGCCGGCCGATCGATCGCCGCCGCCTCGTCGGTGTCCATATTAACATTGAGCCCGATACCCAACACCACCGCCTGGCCGCGTTGTGCTAAAATGCCGCAAATCTTGCGCCCATTCACCAGCACGTCATTCGGCCACTTGGTCTGCGCCGCGACGTCCTTCTCTTCGAGAAAAGTCGCTACACCCAAAGCCGCCGCCATCGGCAACGACAGCAATTGCATATTGGGCGCCGCGCTGCGCAAGAGCATAGAAAAGGTCAAATTACGACCCGGTTGCGTCAGCCAACGCCGCTCGTAGCGCCCCCGACCAGCCGTCTGCGCACGAGCGGCCAAAACAAAACCGTCCGGCAGTTCCCGCCCCTCGTGCAACCATTCCGACAACGTAGTATTCGTTGAAGGCAATTCATCATGCCACTGAGGTATCTGAAATTTCATATTTTAAAATATAAGAAATATTCTTAAAATCCTCGCCACACCGGCTTCTCATCGGACAGACGCGAGACCGCGCTGGGCCTTGCCTAGCAAATACGGCAGCAGATAGTTTTTTCACGCCGGGTACGCTTCACCGCTCGCCGCGAGCTAGACATTTGCCATTGTAGGTTCCAGTGGGGATATTTGATAAACCTTAGAGCCGGCCAATCCGGGCCGGCTCTACTTTTTTATGCAATGGCCCTGATAAACCTCCGCAACGCGACCATAGCCTTCGGCGGCCCACCGATCCTCGCCGACATCAGCCTGCGCATTGAGCGCGACGAACGCGTCTGCCTCTACGGCCGCAACGGCGAAGGCAAATCTACGCTGTTGAAAATGCTCAACGGCGAGATCGCGCCCGACTCGGGCGAACTCGCCCGCGCCAACGGCCTGCGCACCGCCTACCTGAACCAGGATACGCCCGCCGACCTCGCAGGCACCGTGCGCAGCATTGTCGCCGCCGGCGCAAAAGATGCCCCCGGCCACCAAATCGACAGCGCACTCTCCAGGCTGAGCCTCGAAGCCGACGCCAACTTCGATGAGCTTTCCGGCGGCCTCAAACGCCGCGTGCTCCTGGCCCGCGCCATCGCCGCCGAGCCGGACGTGCTGCTGCTCGACGAACCCACCAACCACCTGGACATTGAGTCGATTACCTATCTCGAAGAGTTCCTGCTGCGTTGGAACGGCACCCTGGTCTTCGTCACCCACGACCGCGCCCTGCTGCGCAAACTCGCTACCCGCATCGTCGAGATCGACCGCGGCCAGGTCTACTCCTTCGCGGAAAACTACGAAACCTTTCTGCGCCGCCGCGAAGAACGATTCGCCACCGAAGCCGACCAGGCCGCCCTCTTTGACCACAGATTATCCGAAGAAGAAGTCTGGATCCGCCAGGGCATCAAGGCGCGCCGCACCCGCAACGAGGGCCGGGTTCGCACGTTAGAGAAAATGCGCGAAGAGCACCGCAAACGCCGCCAGCGCCAAGGTGTCTCCCGAGTACAAGTACAGGAAGCCGAGCGCTCCGGCGACCTGGTGCTCGAAATCCGCGACCTCGAATTCGGCTATGCGGAAGAATCACTGGTGCGCGACTTTTCGACGATTATCGGCCGCGGCGACAAGATCGGTATCATCGGCCCCAATGGCGCGGGCAAGACCACGCTACTGCAACTGATCCTCGGCCAGCTCGAACCCCGCCAAGGCAGCGTGCGACACGGCACCCGGCTCAAGATCGCACGCTTCGACCAACACCGTGAGGCGCTCAATCTCAAAGAATCGGTCGCCGAGAATATCGCCCCAGGACAAGAGTTTATCGAAATCAACGGCCAACGCCGCCACGTCTACGGCTACTTGCAGGACTTTCTCTTCACCCCCGAGCGCGCCCGCACTCCCGTCGGCGTGCTATCTGGTGGCGAGCGCAACCGCCTGCTCTTGGCCCGGATCCTCGCCCGGCCGGTCAATTTGCTGATTCTCGACGAGCCGACCAACGACCTCGACGTCGAAACGCTCGATCTGCTCGAAGAGCAGTTGGTCGCCTACGCCGGCACGCTGATCCTCGTCAGCCACGACCGCGACTTCCTCGACCACGTGACCACCAGCACTCTGGTCTTCGAAAGCAACGGACAGATCAGCGACTACACCGGCGGCTACAGCGACTGGCGCCGTTTGCAACAGGCCAACGCAACTCCGCCCAAGGCCTCTAATACATCGGCACAGCACAAGGCCAAAGCGCCCCCACGCAAAGCCAAACTCAGCTTTAACGATCGCCGCGAGCTCGAAGGCCTACCCGAACAAATCGAAGACCTAGAAAGCGAGCAGGAAGCATTACACCAGCGCATGGCCGACCCCGCGTTCTACCAGGAAGGCGCGACCGCGATCAGCACCGCCAAAGAACAACTCGACACACTCGAACAGACCTTGGCGACGGCCTATGCACGCTGGGAGGAACTGGCCCAGCTCGACGAGAGCTAATTACCAGCCCAGCCCATTCGACCCACCCCCTACATGGCAGAATGACGACTCCGTTGGCAGCCCCATTGCACCGAGCATTGCGTTGACAGCCGGTCCATTATATGGCATTTTTTGCATAAACAAGTAAAGAATGTCGCCCTTCCACCAAGATTGTGCAGATTCTATGCCCGCTTCCAGACGCCAGTTCCTCAAAAGTGCCGCCGCCATTTCCCTCGGTTTCTCCGGTCTGTACCACCATATTGCCTGGGCCGCCCCGGGCAATCCCGAAGACCGCTTCGGACCGCTTATAACCGACCCCAAGGGCATCCTCGACCTACCCGAGGGGTTCAGTTATAAAATCATCTCAACCGTCGGCGCCCCCATGAACGACGGGCTAAGCGTGCCGGGCAACGCCGACGGCATGGCCGCTTTTCCCGGTCCCGAGGGGCGCGTCATTCTGATCCGCAACCACGAGTTGGGCCCTACAGCAAAGGCTGCAAGCGCCTTCGGCGAAAACAACGAGTGGTTGCACAAGATCCGCAAATCGGATGTATACGACTGGGGACACGGCAAAACCCCGGGGCTCGGCGGTACCAGCACCCTAGTCTACAATATGCAAAGAGGCTTAGTCGAAAAAGAGTTTTTGAGTTTGGCCGGCACCACCGTCAACTGCGCCGGGGGACCGACTCCTTGGCATAGCTGGATCACCTGCGAAGAGAACACAGCACAGATCGACCAAGTCCACCAAA
This sequence comes from Gemmatimonadota bacterium, assembly GCA_018672475.1. Classification (GTDB taxonomy): domain Bacteria; phylum Latescibacterota; class UBA2968; order UBA8231; family UBA8231. The sequence goes on from JABHFS010000121.1 coordinate 54,738, forward strand.
AAGACCACGGCTACAACTTCGAGGTTCCCGCCTCGAGCGAGATCGGCCGTGCCGCACCCATGCCGCTTAAGGCAATGGGGCGCTTCAAGCACGAGGCCGTCGCTGTCGACCCCCGCACCGGCATCGTCTACGAGACCGAAGACCAGGACGATAGCCTGATCTATCGATTTATTCCTGCCGTGCCGGGAAAATTGGCCGAGGGCGGACGCTTGCAAGCCCTCACCATCATCGATCAGCCTAGCCTCGATACGCGCAATTGGGAAGAGACCCTGGTCTCACCGGGCCAACAACTGGCCGCGCGCTGGATCGACATGGACGAGGTCGATTCGCCCAATGAGGACCTGCGCTACCGCGGCTTCGAGCGCGGCGCGACACGTTTTGCCCGCGGCGAAGGCATGTGGTACGGCCATGATTCGATCTACTTCGCCTGCACCAGCGGCGGGTCCCTGAAAAAGGGACAGATCTTCCGCTACCGGCCCAGCCCCCATGAAGCCACCGCGGACGAGCACAAGGCGCCGGGTACTTTAGAGCTCTTTATCGAGCCCAACGACGGCGACCTCGTCGACAACGCCGATAACCTCACCGTCTCGCCCTTCGGCGATCTCATCGTCTGCGAGGACGGTGGCGGCGGCAACAACCTGGTCGGCGTTACGCCCGAGGGCCAGCTCTACCGCTTCGCGCACAACGCCATGAACACCTCTGAGTTCGCCGGAGTGACCTTCTCGCCCGATGGCCAAGTGCTCTTCGTCAATATCCAGCACCCCGGCAATACTTTCGTCATCTACGGTCCCTGGGACCAACACCGTTCCTAGGCGACACGATGAGCCCGCAATGGCTCGCTTAAAAAGCGAAACCCTTTTATCGGATCGGGCATGTCGGTGAAGCCTTACCGCGATAGTCGCGCAGCGGATCGACACCGTCATGCCGACCACGCCCCTCCAAGCCCAATAATCGTGCGATGCGCCAGGGGACACGCCAACGACACATAGAGACAATAACGCCCCGTCACCGCCGGATATTCCGACGACCCGTCCTTTGTCACCCAATCCCTAAAGTGATCCTCTTACCGCTTCAACTCCCCCTCGACCATCTCGTCTCCCACACTATAATCATCATCTGTCATTTTCTCTTCTATGATTTTTTTATTTTGTACAGATAATGAAAATCACACCCCATTTGACAATGCTCCACTCTTCTCCTATCATCCCCGACCAAATTCCCGCGCAACAGGAGCAGCCATGTCGAGCACACACAAAAACGTCCTCTTTCTTATCGCCGACGATTGGTCTCGGTTAGCCGCCTGCTACGGCAACGAGGCCGTCAAAACTCCGCGCATCGACGCCTTTGCCCGCGCAGGGGTCGTCTTCGACAACGCCTTCTGCACATCACCTTCGTGCGCCGTTAGCCGCGCCTGTATTCTCACCGGCCAGCACAGCCACACGCACGGCCAATACGGCCACTGTCACGGCTTCCAGGGTTTTTCGACGCACGCGCATATGAACTCGACGCCGCACAGTCTGCGCGCCGCCGGCTTCGCCACCGCCTGCATCGGCAAAAAACACGTCGAACCGACCAGCGTCTACCCCTTCGAATACGAGCCCAACGTCAACTCGCGCAGTCCCGCTGAATTAGCCCAAGCGGCCCGTACCTTCCTCAACGACAACACCGACCGCCCCTTCTACCTGCATGTCGGCTTCTCCGACCCGCACCGCGCCGGCCGCGGTTTCGCCAACGACAAAACGTGGCCGGGTGTAACCGAGGTCCCCTACCGCCCCGAAGATATCGTCGTGCCCGACTTCTTACCCGACATCCCGGAAGTCCGCGCCGACCTCGCCGACTACTATCAAGCCGTCTCGCGTTTCGACCACGGCATCGGCCTGCTGCTCGACGTGCTCGACGAATCGGGCCGCGCCGACGAAACCCTGGTCATCGTCACCACCGACCATGCCATGCCCTTCCCCGGCGCCAAGGCCTCCTTCTTCGACAGCGGCCATCACTGCCCCTTTATCCTGCGCACACCCGATCTCGAAACACCCGGCGTCCACCATCAGGCCCTGATCAACTGGACCAATATCCGCCCCACCATCCACGATTGGACCAATGTACCCGCCCCCAAAGACTTGCCCGAACGCTCATTACTGCCCATCCTCGCCGAGCCTGAAGCCACTGGTTGGGACGAGACTTATTTTTCGCATTGTTTTCACGAGGTCGTCGACTATAACCCCTACCGGGTTCTGCGCGGTCGCCGCTACAAATTCGTCCGCAATATTGCCTCGGGTCATCAATCGCCCCTGCCCACCGACCTCTTCCGCTCGGTCAGTTGGACGGCGGTGCGCGAGAAAAATGTCCAAAAAATGGGACTGCGCGAGACCCCGCGCATCCTTAAACGCGAGCCCGAAGAGCTCTACGATATAGAAGTCGACCCAATGGAAACCACGAATCTGATCGGCAACCCGGACCTAGCCGAGATAGAATCAGCCATGCGTGAAAAACTGCTAACCTTCCGACGGGATACTAAAGACCCGTGGTTGGAAGTAGATTTCCAGGAGGGTCGCATAGACGACCCCTCTATATAAAAGGACAAAGAGAACAATCCCCAACGGCCGCCCTCCCAACTGTAGAACTAACGCAACACCCTTGTTTCGTAGAGGCAACACCCAACGCGCTGGACATAGTCTGTTCTTCCTATAGATTAGAAGAACGCGATCTCCTGGCACGCATTTAGCAATGCAGTACGAACATGGACGAAGCACAATACCAAAAAGGCGTCGAACAATTCGCGCAGATGGTCGGCCGCGAAAAGATCGACGCCCTACGCGAAAAATTCCAAGCACTTTCGCCCGACTTCGAACGCCTCGTCATGGGCACCATCGGTGGCGAAGTCTGGAACCGCCCCGGCCTCGATCTGCGCACCCGCAGCCTCTGCAGTATCGCCGTACTCGCCGGCTTGGGCCGCATCAACGCGCTCGAGCTCAATATCCGTATGGCCCTCAATAATGGCGCCAGCAGAGAAGAAATCGTCGAGACCTTTTTCCAAGTCGCCGTCTACGCCGGCTTCGCCGCCGCCTGGGACGGACTGGCCCGCGCCGATGAGGTCTTTCGCGCCATAGACGCAGAACAAAACGCATGATGCACAAGCCAAAGGAAAACAAAGCATGCGTCTGAGAACAATCGGCACCGCGCAAGTTTCCGGTCTCTGCATCGGCGGCAATAAAGCCATCGTGCCCGCCTTCGAGAAGTTGGGCCACGCGATGTGCGAAAACGACGTAGCCCTATCGGCGCTTTCCTCAAAGACGACCCCGACATGATCGCGCAGGATGTGCGTTTCTTCGATGAACACGTTGACACGCTACCAACCTAGGAAAATGGCATAGTGAGCCAAAGCCAAGCCATAGACCCAACCTCCGACGCGGAGATCCTATTGCCGAAACCCGACCTCGAAGAAGCACTGGCGAAATTGGGTTTCGACAGTTTCCTGCCCGGACAACGCGAAGCCGTCGAAACCCTACTCGATACCGGCCGCCTATTGCTTGTCGCGCCCACTGGCGGCGGCAAGAGCCTGACCTACCAACTGCCCGCCGCCCTGCTGCCCGGTACCACCTTAGTCGTCTCCCCGCTGATCGCCCTGATGCACGACCAGGTCCAAGCCCTCGAAAAACGCGGGGTCGCCGCTACTTACTTAGCCTCGACCCTCGACGGCGACGAGCTACGCCGACGCATGCAAGGCATTGCCAATGGCGACTACAAGTTGGTCTACGCCGCGCCCGAACGCTTGGCCTATCCCGGTTTTCGTTCGCTCTTACAAAAAATAAATTGCCCCCTGGTCGCCGTTGACGAAGCCCACTGCATTAGCGAATGGGGTCACGACTTCCGACCCGAGTATTTGCAAATCGGCGACTTGCTACGCAGCCTACCCAATTCTAGATTGCTCGCCTGCACCGCGACGGCAACGCCAGTAGTCCGCGACGAAATTCTCGAGCGCTTGGGCCTCTCGTCCGATACCCCGCAACTGCTGCGCGGCTTCGCCCGGCCCAACCTAGCGCTCAGAGTCGCCGAGATCAACGGCGCGGCCGAGCGCCGCCAGCGCGTCGACACCCTGCTGGCCGAAGCGCTCGGCGCCCCGGACCAAAAGCCGGGCACCGCCATCGTCTACGCACCCACCCGCAAAATCACCGAAGAAGAAGCCGCCCGGCTGCAAGGCGCCGGCTGGCGCGCGGCGGCCTACCACGCCGGCATGGCGGGCAGCGACCGCGACGAAGTTCTACGCAGTTTTATAAACGACGAGTTGCAAGTCGTCGTCGCCACCAACGCCTTCGGCATGGGCATCGACCGCGCCGATGTACGCGCCATCGCCCACCTGGCCCCGCCCAGTTCGGTCGAAGCCTATTACCAGGAAGTCGGCCGCGCCGGCCGCGATGGCGAGGACGCCTACTGCATGTTATTGGTCTCACCCGGCGATATGGCGCTGCGCCGCCGCCTGATTGAAGGCGACTCCGATGGTCACACCACCGAACAGACCGTGGTACAGCACAAGTGGAATCTCTTTTTGGAGTTGATGCGCTGGTGTGAGGGAGGGTCTTGTCGTCACGACGCGATCCTGCGCTACTTCGGCGACGAGGAGGAAACCCTGTCGGGCTGCGGCCGCTGCGACGTCTGCTGCGAACTCTCCGGCGGCGAGGCTTCAGACGACGAAGAAACCTCGACCATCGTACGCAAAGCCCTCTGCGCCATCGCGCGTTTGCACGGCCGCTACGGCATACAGATGGCGGCCAAGCTATTGCGCGGCACTGAGGACGTGCGCCTGCTGCGCGACGGCCTCGACCAAACTCCAACCTTTGGCTCACTCAAGGAACATTCGGAAAAGTGGCTTATGCAGCTCTTGCGACGCATGGTCACCGCCGGCTGGGTCGACTTCTTCGGCGGCGAGCGACCGGTTGTTATCCTCACCGAGGAAGGCCGCCAGGTCATCCACGCCGAGCGCCCCGCGCGCCTCTTGATGCCACCGACGAACACACCGGAATTCCGCGCCAAGCGAACTCGTCCCACGACCCTGGACCCGCGAGAAGGTTTTGACGAGCGAGCACAGGAGCTTTTCGAGGCACTGCGCCACCACCGTATGGAACTGGCCCGCAAGGAAAACGTACCGCCCTATGTCGTCGCTAGCGACCGCACCTTGCGCGACATCGCCCTGATGCGGCCGGACAACCTCGAAGAGCTCAAGCTCGCGCACGGCATCGGCCCGGCCAAGGCCGAGAAGTACGGCGACGGTCTGCTGGCCATCGTACGCCAAACCGCTTGAACTAGCTTTCCGCAACACCCCTTGCCATCTTCCTACGACCGAGTTTATTCGGGGAAACGACTATGCAAAAAATACGCTGGGGTATAATCGGCTGCGGTGATGTCACCGAAAAAAAAAGCGGCCCGGCCTTCTACAAAATCAACGACTCTGAACTGGTAGCCGTCATGCGCCGCGACCCGGACAAGGCCCGCGACTACGCCGAGCGCCACAATGTGCCTAAGTGGTACGACCAGGCCGACGCGCTGATCGCCGCCGCTGATGTCGACGCCGTCTATATCGCCACCCCGCCCGATTCGCACGCCGATTACACGGCGCAAGTCGCCCGCGCCGGAAAGCCCGTCTATGTCGAAAAACCAATGGCCCGCAACCACGCCGAATGCCAGGACATGGTCGACGCCTGCCAGGCCGCAAATGTGCCGCTCTTCGTCGCCTATTATCGCCGCGCCCTGCCCGGTTTCCTCAAGGTCAAATCGCTGGTCGAAGAAGGCGCCATCGGCGCGGTCCGTTTCGTCTCGATCACCCTGTGCAAACCCGCGACCGAAGATCCCGACAACCCGCCTTGGCGCGTCATGCCGGAGGTCTCGGGCGGCGGCCACTTCTTCGACTTGGCCTCGCACCAACTCGACTACCTCGACTATCTATTAGGCCCCATCGCCAGCGCATCGGGACACACTCGCAACCAAGCTGGGCTCTACGCTGCCGAAGATGCCGTCGCCGCCAGCTTCGCCTTTGAATCGGGCGTACTCGGCAACGGCACCTGGTCCTTCGCCGCCGACCGTCGCCAAGACCGAATCGAACTGATCGGCGATAAGGGCCATATCGCCTTCTCCACCTTCGATTTCACACCCGTCGAGCTGACGAGGGCCACCGGGACCGAGGCCTTTGATTATCCCGCCCCCGAACACGTGCAACAACCCCTGGTACAAACCATCGTCAACACCCTCTTGAACCGAGGCGAATGCCCCAGCACCGGCACAAGCGCCGCCCGCACCAGCCGGATCATAGACCTGATCGTACACGCTAATGTCGCCTGAACCCCACATTTTCACCACAACGATGACTCTACCGCTCGCACGCGAGCAAGTATTCGCCTTCTTCGCCGAGGCACAAAACCTCGAACGCATCACCCCACCGGAATTGGGCTTCCGCATCGCCAACCCCACCCCCGTCGATATCGCCACAGGCACGCAAATCGATTATCACCTAAGCCTCTTCGGCCTGCCCTTCACCTGGCGTTCGCTGATCTCGCACTGGAATCCTCCGCACACCTTCGTCGACGAACAGCTCAAAGGCCCCTACAACCTCTGGCACCACACCCACACCTTCGAGGCAACCGACAAAGGCACCGTAATCAGCGATCGCGTGCTCTACCGCCTGCCGCTATGGCCCCTCGGCGAAATTGTCCTGCCCCTGATCAAACTCCAGCTCAAACGCATTTTCTCCTACCGCCAAAAAGCGATCCACACCCTGTTGCTCTGCTAACCAACGACTTGTGCCATTTGCAATCGACAATTTTGCAACAAAAGGTTGGGCAATAGGGAGAATTTTCGTATTAATAGAATGCGTGAAAATGTAGATATTCCGTCACATGGCATTTTTGCGGATCAATTATGCTTTATGATGTGCATATTTGTCTGAGCTTATGACTGGTGCTCGGCATTCTACCCCCGTAAGCATTCCACCTACTTTGCACCTAAAGGGAGGTTCGACATGCCATTTCGCAGAACATGGGGCAGCCTCACCCTACTGGCCCTAATCTGTTTGTTTACACCGAATACCGCCCTGGCCCAAGACGAGCTCGACTCGGGCGATACGGCCTGGATCCTGATCTCCACGGGCTTAGTCCTCTTTATGATGATCCCAGGTCTGGCCATGTTCTACGCCGGCTTGGTTCGCACCCGCAATGTGCTGTCCGTTTTCATGCATTGTTTTGGTATAACGGCGCTGATTACCGTTATCTGGACTCTCTGCGGTTATAGCCTGGCCTTTACGGCGAACAATCCCTTTATCGGCGACCTTTCCAAGGCTTTCCTCTCCGGCATCACCGGTGAAACACTTTCGGGGTCCATCCCCGAATTGCTGTTCTTCGTCTTCCAGATGACCTTCGCCATCATTACGCCGGGGCTCTTTGTCGGCGCCTTCGCCGAACGCATGAAATTCTCGGCCATCATGTGGTTCAGCGGCTTGTGGTGTCTGCTGGTCTACTTGCCGATCACCCATATGGTCTGGGGCGAGGGCGGCTACTTCGGCGCGATGGGCGTCTTCGACTTTGCCGGCGGCATCGTCGTGCACATCACCGCTGGCACAGCCGCCCTGGTCGCCGCGATCCTCGTCGGCAAACGCCAAGGTTATCCCGAACGACCGATGCCCCCGCACAATATGACCATGAACCTCATCGGCACCGCCATGCTGTGGGTCGGTTGGTTCGGCTTTAACGGCGGTAGTGCCCTGGCCGCCAATGGCCAAGCGGCCATGGCCGTGGTCGTCACCCAGATCTCGCCCAGCGTCGCGGCGCTGACCTGGATTGCGATCGAGTGGTTCAAAAACGGCAAACCCAGCGTCCTAGGTTTTGCCACCGGCGCCATCGCCGGCCTGGCGGCCATAACCCCGGCCTCGGGCTGGGTCGGTCCAATGGGCGCCATCGCCATCGGCTTTGTCGCCAGTGTCGTCGCTTATTGGGCAGCCACCTGGCTCAAGCAGGCCATCGGTTATGACGACGCACTCGACGTGGTCGGCGTACACGGTTTCGGCGGGCTGGTCGGCACCCTGATGGTGGCCTTCTTCGCCTCGTCCACGCTGGGCGGTACCGAAGAGGGCCTCGACATGGGTGCACAGTTCGGCACTCAGGCCTTTGCCGCCGCCGCCACCGCGATCTATACCGCGATCGTCTCCTTTATCCTGCTCAAAATCATCGACGTCGTCATCGGCCTACGCGTCAGCGAAGAGGTCGAAATAGGCGGTCTCGACTTGGGCGAGCACGGCGAAGTCGGTTACGATCTGTAGATTCGCCTGCAACTGCAACGCATTCACTCCCCGCGTCCTTTTTCGGGTGCGGGGAGTCGTGTGTGCGGGCTTTGTTTTGTTAATATATAACGAGATGTTTTAGCTTGGAGTCCCCATGGAACGCACCGCACTAGCCCAAGCCATCTATCGCGCCTTCCACCTGACTGGCGAGTATTTCGTCTTTGACGAAATGCTGTCGCGCAAGTTCGTCGGTGCGGAGGCCGCCCGCTAATGCGCGCCTTAGTAACCGGCGGCACCGGCTTTGTCGGCGGCGCGCTCGTACGCGCCCTCCTCAACCGCGGCGAGCAAGTCCGCGTAATGGCGCGGGCCACCAGTAAAACAGACACGCTTAAATCTTGGGGTGTGGAAATCGTGCGCGGCGATATACTGGACCGCGCGAGTATCGAGGCCGCCCTCGTAGACTGCGACACACTCTTCCACGCCGCCGCACTCTACGACCTCTGGGGCCTCGACGAGGCGGAGCTTTTGCGCACTGAAACCGAGGGCACGCGCAACGCGATGGAAGCGGCGTTGACCGTGGGTGTCGAGAAGGTCATCTATACCAGCACCGCCGTCGCCATCGGTGAAGCCAAGGGTCAGGTCGCCGTCGAAGACACCAAACACCGCGGTTATTTCCTGTCGATTTACGAAAAGGCCAAACACGCCGCCGAGCAGGTCGCCTTCAGCTATCTGGACAAGGGGCTGCCGCTGGTCTCGGTCAATCCCGCCGCCATCTACGGGCCCGGCGACCGCAAACCCACCGGGCGCTTTATCGTCAATCTGCTCAACGGTTGGGTCCCGGCGCTCTTCCACGGCGCGCTAAGCCTGGTCTATATCGACGACGCGGTGCAAGGCCATATACTCGCCGCCGATAAAGGCCGCGTCGGCGAACGCTATATTCTCTCTGGCACCATCGATACGCTAACCGAACTCGGCGGCTTGGCCTGCCGCCTCGCCGGCCGCTGGCCACCACTGACCGTCCCGGGCCCGCTCGCCGCCCCTTACGCCGCCGGGGGTGAAGCGCTGTCTCGAATAACCCGTCGCCCGCCGGTACTCTCTTGGGAAACCTACCGCCTCGCCGCGCACGGCTTTCGCGCCGATGGATCAAAGGCCGTCGACGAATTGGGCTTGCAGTATATAGACCGGCAAGAGGGATTGGCGCGCACTATCAACTGGTGCTGGGAGCAGGGCCTGCTCAGACACCGACCCGCCTGTTGCAAGGTGACCTCGTGAAGCGGGCGGGTTTATCGGCGCTGTGCGCTCTGCTGGTGATGCAGAGCACGGCCTGGAGCCTGGAGCCGGCCTTTGACCATCGCGCCCCGCATTATCAGATCCCGCTGGAAAAAGAGTTCAAACGCCTACTCTCGGGCAAGCGTCGCAAAGAGCCGGTGCTCGCCACGCTATTGGCCCTCCTCCCGCCCCTCTACGCCATCCAAGGTCTCGGGCAAGTCTACAATGGCGAGATCGGCAAGGGGATGTTTTTTTTAGGCATCGGACAACTGAGCTTCTCCACCTGGCAATCCGCCGTTGACCCGACTACCGAAAAAGTGGGCCGAGCCGTCTTTATTGGCTCGTGGGTCTACAGCGTCATCGACGCCTATCGCTCGGCCAAACGCATCAACCGCAAGCGCGGCCATCATGAGTTACAGCCCGCGTTCACACAGCGTCCACCGCATCCGCTTCAAGCGCGCGCATATGCCGGACATAGCTCCCCCTAAAAAGCAATCCCAACACCAACGCCACACCCCCACCGATCAACGCCACTTCCCAGCGCCCGACATACAAACCCGAAAAACCGATAACACCGCCGCCGATGGCCACCGCACCGAGCAACGCGATACCCAACCCGCGCACGATCGGCGCAGCACCCCCTGTCTCGACCCCGGCCTTTTCCGCAATCGGCCCCCACCAGCCCATCGGTTGCGCATCTTTGTAAAAAGCCAGCAGCTTCTCCTCCTCCTCCGGCTCAGTACCCAGCGCCACCGCGATCCACAACAGACACGTCACCGCGATCGAACTCAGCACCACCACATAGGCCGTGTCCTGGCCCGCGTCGATCCAATGCGCGAAGATCACGTATTTGCACAACAAAAAAATCACCGGCCCGCCAAAAGAAGCCGCCAAGCGCGCCTTGCCGTTAAAACGCCACCACCACCACTGACCCCAGTTGGCCGTCAGCTCGGCTGAAGAGAGCCCCAACATAAAGACCGCGATATCGATAACATTCTCGGCGCTCAACGCCACGGCCAGCGAAAGCCCCATAATCGCGACCATCACCACCCGCCCGATGCCCATATAATGGCTCATATCGGCATCGGGTTTGAGAAAGCGCCGATACACGTCGTTGATAAAGACCTGCGCGCCGAAGTTCATATTCGAATCGACCGTCGACATAATCGACGCGAACATCGCCACCAACGACAATCCGAGAAGCCCCGAGGGCAAATAGTGGCCCAATAACAATCCGTACGCCAGCTCCTTGTCCATGCTGCCGTCGTGCAAACCCGGCCATTTGACCATCGCGCCCAAGGCCGGCAAAGTCAGCACCGCCAACATCAGAAAGAGCACGATCTCGGTCCAGACATACATCCGGGTCGCCTCGCGGCTATCCCGACAGGACAATACCCGCTGCCCTTCCATTGCCCCCGACATCGGCGCCACATCGCCGCCATAACCAACGGCCGTGCCCACGGTCCAGGCGATAATGCCCACCATCCCCAGCATCTCGTGGCTGACCGGCGGATGCCAACTGACCACTCCGGTGCCAAACTGCTCGACTAGCGCCTGATAAAGCCCCGTCGGCCCGCCAAAATCTGCCCACACCAAACCCATTAGCACCAGTGACGAGACGATCATAATCGCGGTCTGTATCAGATCCGACATCACCACGCCCATATAACCCGACAGCACCACGTAAATCAGAATAATCGGGATCACGACGATAAAGGTCTCAAAGCGCGACCAGCCCAACAGCGCTTCGGAAACCTTTGTCAGCCCCAACAGCCCCGCGCCGGTCCACGCCACGACCGCGATAAAGGCGCTACGCATCGAGACCCAAGCCCGCATCGCCGCCGCCGGATGCCCGCCGAAACGCAACTCGTAAAATTCAGGCGAGGTGAATATTTTCAATCGCCGCCAACACACCGCAAAGAGCAAACCGCCAATCATCAACGCAAGACCAAAACGGCTCAGATACCACCAGCAGATAAAGGTCCCGGTAATCACCGTCATGCCACATTAGGCCGGCGCGACATCGGCGTTCATGCAGGTGACCGCGTAGCTAGTGCCGTTCATCCAGCCCTTCATCTTGCGCCCGCCGAGAAAATAATTCTCCATGCTCTCAGACGCGAACCCGCGATAATAGAGCCCCATGCCCAACAGGAAGAGCATATAGAGCGCCATCAGTGTATAATCCAAATTCGACAAGCCGACGATGTCCAAACGAACTCCTTTATTGGAGAAAAGGCTGGCGATTGTGCCGCCTTTATTTGCACAATTGAGGGCGAGCCGTCAAGCGAGGCTCGGGAGAAAGGTCCATACTTTTGTTGCTCTATATTTGGAATTGATTGTTAATCCTGCCAGGTGGACGGTCAGGTCTAGGGGGTTTTCATAGCTCATTTTCGCCGAGCATCCCTGGCCGGCTCCGAGGGCAGTCCTCAATTACTGCGATCCTGTGTAATTGGGCACTGCAAAGCCGCTATGAGAATCCTCTCGGCCTGAGCTCAATTACTGCGATGGTTTACGCTACTATCTAAAAGAGCTTGAATCCCAATTGCACTAACCTAAAAGAGCTTGAACCAACGCTCGACCAATTTTACCTTAGCCTTACATATATCATCCGGTAAGATTATACCAACAAGCTCATTCTGCCGAGGTCTGGTTTAGGGGTAATCCCTAGTTTTACAAGAAGTGAAATCTGAGGACTACACCTCGGCGCCTATCGCGCCGCGATGCGCTGCATCAGCAAATGCAATAGCCTTAAACCAGACCAATCGCAGCACTATCACCTTCAAAAAGGCCAATCAACTACACCATGACCACACCCATCCTGCTCACCGACGCACAAATCCAATCCTACCTCATCAACGGCTACCTCACCTTACAAACCGCGCACGACCCCGCCTTCCACCAGCAACTCCACCAACAGATCGAAACCCTATACGCCACCACTGGCAACCCCAGCAACGACATCCTACCCAAGGTCCCCGAACTCTACCAAGTCCTACAAGACCCCGCAGTCCACGGCGCCCTGCACAGCCTGCTCGGCCCCGACTATATCGTACACCCGCACCGCCACTGTCACCAAAATTCAAGTGGCTCAGCAGGCCAAGGCATGCACCAGGATAGCTATGAGAACGACCAAAATGTCCGCCACCACCGCACCCGCTGGGCCATGGCCTTCTACTACCCGCACGACGTCACGCTCGACAACGGCCCCTCCGCCATCCTGCCCGCTACCCAGTACTACACTTCGGCAGAACAAGCGCACCAGCGCGAGGAGATCGCCCTCTGCGGCAAAGCCGGCACTGTCACCATCGTGCACTACGACCTCTGGCACCGCGCCATGCCGAACCCGAGCGACCGCGACCGTTTTATGGTCAAGTTCCTTTTTACCCGGATGAGCGAGCCGCAAAGCCCGACATGGGACCACCGCGATGACGCTTGGACCGCGGAGGGCAATGATCCGCCGGCCTTGCTCTGTCGCCGTGCCTGGGATTGGATGCGCGGTGCTGAGACCACAACGGCGCCATCAGATACGCCAACGGCTGAGTTAGCCCAAGCCTTGCAAACTGCAGCCGAAGCCGAACGCCTGCACGCGGCCTATGCGCTGGCCGCTCGTGGCGAAGAAGCCGTACCCGTCCTGCTCGAAGCCCTGCGCCGCGAAGCGACCGAACGCCTCGAAAGCAATCTCGCCGCATCGCAGACCAACCCCAGCCAACTCGAAGCCGTCTTCGCCCTCTCCGCCGTCGGCCGCCCCTGCGTGCCGCACATGGTGGATCTGCTCGCCGACGAAGACTGGTCACTGCGAGCGGCCGCCGCCGCCGTACTCGCCGACCTCGGCGCGATCGCCAGCGACACCGTGCCACAACTAACCCGCGTCCTCAACGACGAGTCCGAGTGGGTCCGCCGCAACGCCATCGAGGCGCTCGGCAATATCGGCCCCGCCGCCGACGAAGCCGTGCCGGCGCTGACGCAACGACTGCAAGACGACGAAAGCTGGATCCGCCACAATGCGGCGATGGCCTTGGCTAAGATCGGGCCGGCCGCCGCTGAGGCCGTGCCGGCCTTAAAGAAAAAAATCGAAGAAGATGATTATGTCGGCGCCAACGCCGCCATGGCGCTGGAACGCATCAACACCTGATGAGCAAGCCCCGCTGGACTCTGATCGCGGTGCCTATATGGGTTGGCGCAGGCTAGTCGCACGAAAGGCGAACTAATATGACCTCAGCCTCTGATAACCCGCGCGTCCACCACGGTGCCTATGGAACATGCCGCGATCCGACCAACCGCCTGCTCCTAGTCCATCTCGCCAGCGGGTTGGACAAAGGGCAATGGGCGCTGCCCGGCGGGGAGATCGAATGGGGAGAACACCCAGACGCCGCCTTGTTGCGAAAAATGGAAGAAGAGACGGGCCTTGTCGACATCGACAGTTTTCGCGTCACCACCGTCTATTCGCATACCTACCCGTGGAGCGCGCAACGCCCCTACAACTCCATACACCACATCGGCATCGTCTACGAAGTTTGCCTAGAAAAGTTCGACCTCAGGCCCGAAGAAAACGGCTCGACGGACCGCTGCGAATGGTTCACCGAAGAAGGAGCGCGAAAACTGCCGCTGACCCCCATGGGCGAATGCGCGGTCGACTTGGTCTGGCCGCAATCCTAATACGCGTCTATTTAGCCGGCAGCGACCCGGCGAAAGCCACGCCCCGTCCCGTCCAAGCAGCCAGACCTTCGTCATAGGCCATAGTCATACGCTCCTTGGTGCTTGTTGGAATAAATACCTTTATTCATTGTAACTTCGACACACTGAACATAGGTGCAGGTATCAGGAAAGACTACAATGACTCTCAGCCCCACCGATGCCCTCGATCTCGCCCGCGAACTCGCCACACAATTCGCCACCCGTGCCGACGAGGCCGACCGACTCGGCAAACTGCCCGCCGAAGATATCCGCGCCCTGCGCGCATCCGACTATCCCGCACTTAGCATCCCGCGCGCATACGGCGGATCCGACCTGCCATTGCGCACCTGCGTCGAAGCCCAACTCGAACTAGCCCAGGGCAGCGGCTCTACCGCCCTAGTCGCCGCGATGCAAATGCAGGTCTTTGGCAACGCCCGGCTGAATCGACCCTGGTCGGAGGACCTCTACGAACGGCTCTGCCGCATCGTCGTCGAAGAGGGCGCGCTCTTCAACTCGGTCGCCTCCGAGCCCGAGATCGGCAGCCCCTCGCGCGGACAATTCTTCGCTACCACGGCTACCAAAAACGACGACGGCTACTGCATCAACGGCCGCAAGACCTGGTCTACCGGCGGCCGGCACCTGACGCATCTACTGGTTGGCGCGACACTCGACGACCAACCGGCAAGCCTGTTGGTCGAAGCCGACCGCCCGGGCATCGAATGGGTCGAGACTTGGGGCGACGGACTCTCCATGCGCGCCGCCGACAACCACGATGTCTACTTTCGCGATACGCAGGTCCCGGCACAAAACCTGCTCGGGCAGCGCCCTTCTCCGCACAAAAAAGCCCAACCCTGGGCGCCGATGATCTTCGCCTCGGTCTATCTCGGCATCGGCCTAGCCGCGCGCGACGCCGTCGTGCGCTACGCGCTCGAACGCGTGCCCAAAGCCCTGGGCAAAGCCATCGCCACGCTGCCCAAGATCCAACGGCTGATCGGCGAAGTAGACATGGCGCTAATGGCCGCCAAAGCACTGCTGCTGGAAGTCGCCGAAGAAGAAGAGCACGCCTCCCTAGCCCGGCTCGCCGCCGCCAAGCAACACGCCGTCGAAGTCGCCAACGAGGTCACCGACAAGGCCATCCGCATCGCTGGGGCCGCCGGCGTCTCGCGTGCCCTGCCTTTGGAGCGCTACTTGCGCGACACGCGCGCCGGCCACATGCATCCGCCCAATGGCGACGCCGCGCTCGAAGCGGTGGGCAAAGGCGCGATCGCAGAAATCGAGCAAGAGGGGCAGGCCGAAGGTGTGGACATCCGCACTTTTAGCCCCGACAATACTCAATAGCCGTTCGGCAGATTTTCCTGTTGCATCCCATTATTGCTCACCCGCAATAGGACATGCGTCCCCTCGGGATCCGCGCCCCCTTCAGAGTCGATGCGCCCGGCCGCTATGCGGATCGCCGGTTCCCTTACAGCTTGCAAGGCGTCGCGCGCGTTCAGATTCATAGGTTCAGAAGCATCTGTTCCAATTGCGTCGGATCACCCAACACCTGCAGTAGCGTCGCGCCGAGTTCGATATCAACGGCAATGCGGCGATCAAAGGTCTTGCGGCAGATCGCCTCCATCTTTTATGCCTGGCGCAATGGCTCGTCCCGCTCCCGCAGTTTTTCAAGGTCCTCAAGCCGGACATCGGGAGGCTTTCGGCCAGGTGTTGAGTTGCGAATGCCACTTTCGCACAGACCTGATGTGTCAGGACAACGCACCAGACACAGTCTTACCTATGAGTAAGGCCGTGCCAATCGCAGATTCAATACCGCGCGGATCCTACCCCTGATAGAGCATCACGCCGGCTCGAGATCCCCGAACGCCACCGTCATCGGCAGGCTGCCGAATACGACGACAGCCTTGTCCGCGCGCTCATCAACCTCGTTGAGCACACCGACCTTGCCCAACGAGCGTACATGGACCCGATCGCCGGCCGCAAACACGCGATGCAACTTGGGTTCAGGCGCGCGCTCAAGCTCACCGTCGATCACCGTCGCCATTGCCCCCAGGCTCTGCATGAGCGCCCGCTTGGAAGGCTCCTGCTCGATCAAATCCGCGATCTCCCGTTTAAACTCGCGCAGTACCGCATAAGCTGCCTGGCCATTTTCAGATTTGAGCAATTCGTTCTGGGCAATAACCTCCCGCAGCTTATCCCTCGTCTCATCTGCCTCGCGCCCGACTTGCTCGCGCAAGCGTTGCGCCTCCTCCCGGTCCTTAAGCGTCTGCGCTCTGGCGCCTTGCAACTCGTTGAGTAAGGTAGCCGCACCGTCCCCGTCCTGGTTGTCCTCCGCCTGGTCGATCACCTCGCCGGGCAAGCCCAACCTGCGCGCCAACGACAGCGCATTGCTCGAACCAGGCGTGCCGATCAATACCCTATGCGTCGGTTTGAGGCTTTCCATATCGAATTCGATCGAGGCGTTCTCCATACCCTTGACCGAAAAACCCAGCGTCTTCAGCTGGCTGATATGGGTCGTAATCGCGGTGCGCGTCCCCCGTTGGTGCAAATACTGTAAAATCGCCCGCGCCAACGCCGCACCCTCCGCCGGATCCGTACCACCGCCCAACTCGTCGAGCAATACTAAACTCCGCGCACCCGCCGCCTCGAGAATCCCGCCAATCTGTATCAGGTGGCTGGAAAAAGTGCTCAGGCTCTGTTCGATGCTCTGCTCGTCGCCGATATCGGCCCACACCCCGTCAAACACCGCCAGCTTTGCCTCCGTCGCCGGTACATGCATCCCCGCTTGTGCCATCAGCGTCAACAATCCGATCGTCTTCAGCGTGATGGTCTTGCCGCCGGTATTGGGACCCGTAATAATCAAGGTGTGGAAGTCTTCACCGAGTCGCACGTCGATCGGCACCACTTCCTCCAGCCCGTCGCGGTGCATCAGGTCAAGCAGAAGTGGATGACGTGCCTCTTTGAGCCGAATTTGCCCATCGGCATTGAGCCGCGGCGCCTCCATCGCAAAAACCCGGCTCATACGCACCTTGGCAAAGGTCATATCGACATGTGCCATTGTATCTAGGGTTTGCCGCAATGCCTGCAATTGCTCGGCAATTTGCGCGGTCAGCTCGCGCAATATGCGCAACTGCTCGGCCTTCTCCGCATCGACCGCCCCCTCCAATTCGTCGCCCATGCCACGGATACCCTCCGGCTCCACAAAAATCGTATGGCCCGTATCCGAACGTCCGCGCTGCCGCCCCGCGACTTTCGCCGCGTGCTGCGCCTGGATCGCCAACGCCGGTCGGCCGTCGCTTTCGCGTATCCCCGTATCCTGTAAATAGGCCGACAGCCCCGATGAACGCATCAAGGTCGTCAGCTTGCCGCGGATCCGCCCGCGCAAGGTTTGGATCTCGTTGCGCAGCGACTTCAGCCTGGGGCTGGCACTCGAGCGCATCGCACCGCCTTGGTTAAAGGTCTTCTCGATATGCTGCTCCAACTCCCGAAACACCGATATGCCCTCGACAAAACGCAGCAAATGCGGACGGGTTCCACCTCCCGTGGCCTCGGCGAGATAAGCCTGCACATTGCGCGCCGCCCTCAGCGTATCGCCCACCGAGAGGATATCATCGATCGGCAGCACATCAGCCCCCTTTTCCAGCTTGTCTAAAATAAATGACAGATCGTGCAGACCACCGATGGGCAAATCCTGCTCGGGCATCAGCAATTGCTTGAGCTCGGTCGTTTCGGCCTGCAACCGGATGATCTGTTCGATATCGGCAAGCGGCGCGAGTCGGCGAACCGCCGCCTGCCCCAAACTCGACGTGGCAAAACCGGCCAACAGGTCAATGACCTTGGGATATTCCAGTACTTCAAGCGCGTGTTCGTTTACCATTGCATTTCCTTTAGGGCTAGTACGATCTCTAACAAAACACCCGCGCTCTTATAATAATGTCAATCGCAACTGACCATGACACGTCACGCCAATGGTCACCAACCGACATTAACTGGCCGATTTAGGCCTATATATTTACAACTATGACATATTTACTTATTATTATATTGCGAAATATACTAATTTAAGTCTGCGACTCGAAGTGCCTGTTCACATAAAAACCTAAACACTGGCTGCAACACCTCGACTAGGCGCGCGCTCAAAGTGACGCAATTCGGATTCAAGGTGAAAGAGTTGTTGGGCGGTATCGACTGGTGGTGGCGCGACGGCTACCTCATCGAGGGCAATTGGCAAGGGGGCGGACTGCGGCTGTTGAACAACCTTTACAAGGAGCCTGCCATGGCCGAGCATCTCAGCGAGGGCAAACTCAAAGACGGCAAAAGACACGGCAAGTGGATCATCTACTACGCCAACGGCAACAAACGCCAGGAGGGGAAATACGCGGAAGGGAAAAAGGAGGGGCAGTGGACCAGCTATTACAAAGACGGCCGCAGAGCAACCGTCAGCCATTACGAGGACGACGTCTACACCGGCAAAATCACCTACCATTGGCCCGACGGCAAAAAGAAGCAGACCGGGCAGTTCAACAAATACGTGGGCAAATGGTCCGACGGCAAGAAGACCGGCCGCTGGACGTATTATGCCGAAGACGGCCGAACCGTCTGGCGCGTCATCACCTACAAAAATGGCAGCCGCACCAAAGACGACGAACTCCCGTTAGGCTCTTGCCCCACATGCGATATGACCGTCGAATCGGAAACGTGGGAAGCCTGCCCCAAGTGCGGCGCCGATCGGATAGAATATTGGGCTTAGGAGCCCAATACAGCACCGACCGAATCGAATTGGGAGCCGCAGCGAAAACCCAGGTTGTAGTCTGCGGTGTTCGCCATATATTGCCCGCCCGCGTCGCATAGGCTACATTTACCGGCGCTAAGGAGCATTTAATGAGCGAAACCAACGAACAAGAGCTCCTCCACCATACCGCCGATCTCTGCGAACGCTGTCAGGCGCAATTCCTCGCTCAGGGCAGCCCTGTGGCCGCTACTGCAACAACTGCGGCGCCCTGTTGAGCACCGTCTCGGAACAGGTCAATACACCCGAGACCGGTGACCGCAAGAAGGTGCTTATCATCGAAGACTCCCTGGTCCTGCGCATGGCGATGCACCAAATTCGTCGCCGATCTGGGCCGCGACATCGTCGAAGCCACCGACGGCCAAGAGGGTTTACTCGCTGCGCAGGAGAATCGCTCGGACCTAATCATCTGCGATATCAACATGCCCATATGGACGGTCTCGAATTTGTCGACCGGCTGCGCGAATCCGCAACGCTCAAAGACGCCTCTGTGGTCATGCTGACCAACCAAAAGAGCATGAACACCATGCGCGAGGCGATGAAAAAGGGCGTACTCAACTATATCCTCAAAGACATGGCCAACCCCTCCGAATTCAAAAGTCGACTAAAAAAACACCTATAGGCGTCGATCCGGGCGTCATGCTGCCGATCCTCGAGCATCAACGCGAAATACTGGACCATCTCACGGCGGGCAATCGTCTAGTGCTCACTGCGCCGACCGGCTCCGGCAAGACCACCCAGATCCCCCAGATTCTCCACCGCGAACGCAACGCCCGTGTCGCCGTGCTGCAACCCCGGCGTTTGGCTACCCGTCTGGTGGCCCAACGCGTCGCGCAAGAGATGGGCACCGAGCTCGGCGAGCTCGTCGGCTACCAGACCCGCCACGACAGCAAGATCTCCGCCAATACCCGCATCCGTTTCCTTACCGAGGGGCTCTTTCTGCGACGGCTGCAATCCGACCCGAAACTCGACGAATTCGACATCGTAGTACTCGACGAATTTCACGAGCGCAGCGTGAACGCCGACGTGACCTTGGGGCTTATTCGCCGCCTGCAAGAGACAAGCCGCCCCGACCTCTTGTTAGTGGTGATGTCGGCGACCCTCGATTCCGAACGGCTCGCCGCCTATCTCCAGTGCCCCACTGTCGCCGCGCACGGCCGCCTGCACCCGGTCGATATTCGCTATCGGCCAGCCAGCACCGAGCAACCGCCCTGGGATCGGGCCTGCGACGCGCTCTACGACCTGCTGAACGAAGGCCTCGACGGCGACGTGCTGGTCTTTATGCCCGGCGCCTACGAAATTCGCCGGACGATTTCCGCCGCGCAACAACGACTCGCCCGCCTGGCGGAGCCGCTGGACTTTCGCCCGCTCTACGGATCGCTTCCCGCCCGCGAGCAGGACGCGGCTGTCGCCGCCGGCCCCCAACGCAAAATCGTCGTCGCCACCAATGTCGCCGAAACCTCCATCACCATTGAGGGTATTCGCCACGTCATCGACTCGGGGCTCGCCAGGGTCCACCGCCACGACCCCCGGCGCGGCATCGACGCGCTATTGATGGAGTCGATCAGCCAAGCCTCCGCCGAGCAACGCGCAGGACGGGCGGGGCGGACCGCCCCGGGTACCTGCACCCGGCTGTGGTCTAGCCAAGAGCAGCAAGCCCGCCCCGAGCGCGACGCACCCGAAATACAACGGGTCGACCTGGCCGACGCCGCGCTACAGCTTTTATCGATGGGGATAGAGACGCTCGACGACTTCCCCTGGCTCGACGCGCCCGATACCCAAGCCAACGAACGCGCCACAACCCTGCTCACCGATCTCAGTGCCCTCAACGAACAAGGCCGACTCACGGACCTCGGGCGCCAATTAGCGCGCCTGCCGACCCATCCGCGGCTGGCGCGCTTTCTCAGTGAAGCCGCCCGCCGTCATTGCCTCGACCGCGCCGTCGTCTGGGCGGCGCTCGCCGGTGAGCGCGACATCCTGTTATATCCCGTGCACGAACGCTATACGCATGCCCCAGAAGGCGAGCCCGCCTGCGACCTAGTGATCCGCGAACGAGCCCTGCGTCGAGCCCGCGACCTCGACTATGCCCCCGACGCTTGCGCCCGCCAGGGACTAAATGGCCATGCCTGCCGCCAAGCCGATCAGACCACACGCCTCTATCGCGACGCCTGTCGGCGCGCCGGGCTGAATACCAAAGGCCGAGGATCAACCGACGACCTGCTCAAATGCCTGCTGCTCGCCTATTTCGACCGGGTGGCCCTGCGCCGCAACCCGGATACCCTGCTCTGCGCTATGGCCGGCCAGCGCCGCGTCGAGCTCGACCGCAAAAGCGCCGCCCGCCAGGCCACTGCCTTTATCGCCCTGGAAATCCGCGAGCTCGAAGCCCACCGCGAGAACAACGTGCGCACCACGCTTTCTTTGGCCAACGCCATCGACGTCGACTGGCTCGAAGAAATCCACCCCGAGCGTATCACCATTAACAGCGAAACCACCTGGAACGCCGAAGACCGGGCCGTCGAACAGGCCGAAGTCCACCGCTACGACGACTTGGTCTACCGCCACCGGCCAACAAGCGACATCAACGCGTCCGCCGCCGAACAGATCTTGGTTTCGCGTATCGTCGCCGGCCAACTGCGGCTGGAAAAATGGAATAGCGACGTCGAACAATGGATCTTGCGCACCCGCTTGCTGCACCGCCTCTTCCCCGAGCGTGGATTAATCACCTATGACGACGACGAGATCCAAGTCGTCTATCACGAGATCGTCACCGGCGCCTACCGCTACAGCCAGATCCGCCACCGCGACTGCCTGCCCTATGTGCAAAACGTGTTGTCCTGGCAGGACCAGCAATTCGTCGAACAAATGGCGCCTCTGCACCACGGTCTGGCCTCGGGCGTGCGCATGAAGATCGAATACTCGGCGGACGGGCCCCCGCGCGGGCGCGCCAAAATCCAGCAGCTCTACGACCTACGACAGACACCCTCCATCGCCGGAGGGCGGCAAAAACTGCTACTGGAGATCCTCGGCCCGAACTTCCGGCCCGTACAGGTCACCGACGATTTAGCGAGTTTCTGGGAACGAACCTATCCAGAGGTTAAAAAAGAACTAAAACGGCGCTACCCGAAACACGAGTGGCGCTGATTACAGCTGGTTGTAATAAAGTTGCTTCACCCCTTGATATACCCCCACCCCAAGCCGTATCTTCTCTGGCCCCTAAACCGGGGAAATCATCACTACGCCAAACGGGTTAACGAATGAACATCAATAAAGTGAAACGCACCCTCAAAGAGGGCGGCACCGCCATCGGCACCATGGTCTTCGAATTCTCCACCCCCGGCATCGCCCGGCTTGCCGCCGAAGCCGGTGCCGAGTTTATCATGTACGACATGGAGCATACCGGCTGGAGCATCGAGACTATCCGCGACCTGATCGCCACCACCAACCCCGCGCATATCGAGCCATTGGTCCGGGTGCCGGCGACGCAATACCATTTTATCGCCCGCGTGCTCGACGTCGGCGCGCGCGGCATCATGGTGCCCATGATCAGCGACGCGCAGCAAGCCGAGGTCATCGTGCAATCGGGTAAATACCCGCCGATGGGCCAGCGCGGCGCCGCCTTCGAGATCGCGCACGACGGCTTCGTGCAGGGCGACGTGGTCAGCAAAATAGACCACGCCAACTCCGAGGGCCTGCTGATCGCGCAGATCGAAAACCGCCCCGGCCTCGACAATCTCGAACGCATCGCCGCCGTCGACGGCATCGATATCTTGTGGATCGGCGGTTCTGACCTGAGCAACTTCTTGGGCATCCCCGGCCAATTCGATCATCCAGATTTCGTCGAAGCGCTCGAACGCGTCGTCGACGCCTGCAACCGCAACAACATCGCGGCCGGTTATCTGGTCAATACCGTCGATGAAGGTGCACTCAGGCTGCGCCAGGGCTTCCGCTGCCTGGCCTACGGCGGCGACCTCTGGCTCTACCGCCGCTCCCTGCGCCAGGGCATCGAGGGCTTGCGCGCCAGCGTCTAACAACGATAACCCTAGTCCCCTTAGCCCACCGCTCTAATCCGCTGGTCGGCCTATATCCTCGACATCGGGCTTTTGGCTGGTGCTCTGTTCCACCCGTTCGGTGACCATCCCTTTGCCATAGACGACAGACGCTACCTACAAGACAGCGCCGATATCAGCAGCGACCCATATCGGTTCTTTGCTCCCGACAAACGGCTACGGGCCAGACCCTCGGTAGAATTATTTTTCTGGCTCGATTATGAATTGTGGGGGGCCAATGAGCAATACTTTCACTTCTCTTCCGTCTTTTTTCATGGTATAGCCAGTCTAAAGGAACTATCATGTCCAGAAAAATTCTCATAATCGGCGGCAGCGGCTTCGTCAGCGGCACCCTCGCCCGCATCGCCCTGGAGCAAGGCTTTGAAACCTGGGTCCTCACCCGCGGCCAACGCCCCGCCCCTGCAGGCGCCCATACCCTCGTCGCCGACCGCAAGGACCCCGACGCCTTTGCCCGCGCCATCCAAGAGGCCGAAACTGACTGGGATCTCGTCATCGACTGCATCGGCTACCAACCCGACGACGCGATACAGGACATCGCGATCTTCCGTCAGCGTACGCCCCATCTGGCCTTTGTCTCCACCGACTTCGTCTTCGACCCCGCCCATCGCCGTTTTCCGCAAGCCGAAGAGACCGAGCACTATGCCAGCTCGGGTTATGGCGGCAACAAGCGCCTGTGCGAACTCGAATTGCTCAACGGCGACTGCGGCGATATGGCCTGGACCGTCGTCCGCCCCTGCCACATTTACGGCCCCGGATCGCTCTTAGGCTGCCTGCCTAACCACGGCCGCGATACCGAATTGCTCGATCGCCTGCATCGGGGCGAAGCGCTGGACCTGGTCGGCGGCGGCCACTTTCTGCAACAACCCATCCTCGCCGCCGACCTCTGCCACCTACTGCTCAGCCTGCGCGGTAACACCGCCACCTACAACCAGATCTTCTGCACCGCCGGTCCCGAGATCGCCGAGTCGCGTACCTACTATGAAATGATCGCCGATATCTTAAACGTAGAATTGCAAATAAACGAAACGCCCGTCGACGTGCATCTCAAAGAAAATCCCAACTCCGCCCCCTTCCTCTGCCACCGCATCTACGACCTGGCCAAACTGAAAGCCAGCGGCGCGCACGTGCCCGCGACTCCCCTCAAAGAGGGTCTGCGCCAACATGCAGAAAGCCTGATTACGTCTAACGCCTAACCCTGCATTATACTATAGGAGTGCACCGAACAATCCTGAAACGACCGATGCTTAACTAAAAGGAGTCCGTTATGTTAAGGATCTGTGCTTTATTGTCCGTTGTGATGCTTAGCTTCGCGCTCGACGCCAATGCAGATGAAAATTCCGGCATAGATTTCGCGATTCTCGACGAATCGCTTGCCGATGGCTGGCGCTTGGTCGGCGATAAAGGTGCACATTCCCTTGGACTGATCGGAGGCGGCCCCGTCTTCAACGGCAGCAAAGCCGCCGCCATAGAAGCACAACCCCCTACCAAAATCATCAACTGGTCACTGGAGTTATCGGCGACGCAATCCGTAACGAGCAGCGGTTTTATAGGCCTGCGCTTCGCCTTCCACCCCGGCGATCTCGCAATGCCCGCCCGCCCAGTTTTCACCCTCTATATCGACGGCTTGAGCATAGACCTTGCCCGAGAAAGCCACCGCTACCAGTTCGACTTCGCCAACCGGCAATGGCAAGTGGTCGAAATACCCTTTGACGTATTCGACCTAGTCAACAACTACGGTACGGGGTTGCGGGACCAAGTCGACGCCGTCGACACCATCCGTATAGAGAGCAACCTAACGGGCACGTTTTACCTGGATGAAGTATGCCTAGTAGCCGCCAGCCCCCTGCTCGTCCTTGACGAGTCACTCGCCGACGGTTGGCGCATGGTCGGCAACAAAGGTGCACGACCCCAAGGCCTGCTAGAAGACAGCCCGGTTTTTAACGGCACCAAAGCCGCCGCGATAGACGTCAAGCCCTCGAGTCCGATCATCAATTGGTCATTGGATTTGCTGGCGTCCCCATCCGTGGCATCCCAATCCGTGGCGCAGCAGGGTTTTGTCGGCTTACGCTTTGCCTTCCACCCCGGTGACATCGAAGCGCCCACCCGCCCGGTCTTCACTCTATATATCGACGGCCTGAGCTTAGACCTAGCCCGAGAGAGCCATCTCTACCAGCTCGACTTCACCAACCAACAATGGCAGATCATCGAAATTCCATTTGAGGCCTTTGACCTGATCAACTACTACTACGGCATAGAGCCGCTAGACCAAGTCGATATCGTCGAATCGATTCGCATAGAGGGAAATCTGACGGGGACATTTTATATTGACGACGTGCGTCTGCTAACCGGCACCCCGCAAATATCCGCCATACCCCAAGCAACATCTGTTGAAGCTCTTTCTTGGGGCCGGATTAAAGCCGGTTTCCACCAATAATTTTCACCACAACTATCAGGCGGAGCATTGCCCACACATTTACGCGGCCTGCCGCCTTTTTTCGGATGCGGCGCAGGATATTTTTCGGGGTGGTGGTGGATGAGGTCCGAGCCACATAGGACCGAGGGCCTGGCGGAGCCGTGCAGAGGGGGTGGGTGCGATCGTGCCCGAGAGGTGACCGTTCTCAGTGGACTAAAAATACCGGAGCCGCACCCGCAAGACGGCCCTCCCTCCTCACCATCTCCTTCTTGCTCTCCCCCTCATCCTATAGTACAATCATTCTTATCATGACAACCAACCAGCACCCCCTCACAGAAGCCGAACTCGCCCACTACCGCGAACACGGCTACGTCGCCGTCGAAAACTTCTTCCCCGCCGACGAATTACAAGCCCTCGACGAACACCTCGACCGCTTCGCCGCCGGCCAGGAGGCCGACGCCTTCGAGCACAAGGGCCAAGACTACCGCGGTTGGATCATGCGCCTCGGGCTGGCCACGCCGCAAACTGCCGCCTTCTGCGCCGACGACCGCGTGCTCGACCTGATCAACCCCCTCGTGCACCCCGGCATCGCCATCTACTCGGCCAAGCTCGTCGCCAAAGAACCATACGACACCAATATCTGCCATTGGCACCAGGACGACGCCTACTACACCCAGCAATCGCAGAGCCAAACCCGCATGTCGACCTGGATCCCCCTACAAGACTCCAGCCACGAAAACGGTTGCCTGCAACTGATTCCCGGCAGTCACCACCGCGGTTTGCAACCGGCCAGCAACAAAGAGGGCGGCACCTGCAACCTCGGCATAGACCGTGAAATCGATCTCGATAACCGCATTTACCTTCCCACACGCGCCGGCACCATCGTGCTCTTCAGCGCCCTGCTCTGGCACGCCTCCGACGGCAACCAGACCGACCAGCGCCGCCGCGCCTTCATCGTCTCCTACCAGGAGGCCACTGTGCAAGGCGGCAACGCCGACCAGTGGCAGGTCCTGCGGGCAGCCTAAGGAAATTCCCATGCGCATTATTGACGCCCATGTACACGTCGGCGACAACTACAAACCCATGACCCCCTTCCAAGACACCGGCCGCGTCGATCGCCTCTTGCGGTTGATGGACGAATGCGAGGTCGAGAAGGCCGTTATGGTACCCGTCGTAGCCGAATTCTCCCCCGACAACAACTCCGAGTGCGCACGCTGGTCTCGCCAGCACCCGGACCGTCTGGCCGCAATGACCAACGTGGCCATGCACGAGTTGAGCGCGATCGAAGAAGTCGCCCGCGCCCGCGAGGAATACGGCGCGGTGGCCATCAGCTACTACCCCAATTCAGCCGATATCAGCTGGATGCTCGAACCCCGCTACGAGCCGATCTGGGACGCGCTCAAAACCTATGTCCCGGTCTTTAACCTGCACGTGACACCGCCGAACTACCCCACCCTGCTCGAACTGGCCCGTCGCCACATAGACCTGCTTTTCGTCTGCAACCACCTCGGCCTGCCCGGCCAGCACTTTGAACCGACGGACTCGACTTATGGCGGCTTGATTGGCGCCCGCGCCCTGCCCAACGTTTATATCAAGGCCTCGGCCTTCTACGCAGCGGCGGCCACCCCCTGGGATTTCCGCTGCCCGCGCGCACTCGGTTTTTTCACCGCCCTATTGCGCGACCTAGGTCCCCGGCGCCTATTGTGGGGCACCGACTGGCCGCCGACCAGCAATCACCTCACCTACCGTCAATCCCTAGAAATCGTGCGCAGTTGCGCCGAGGGCGTAGACGAGGAAGCGTTGCAACAGGTCTTGGGAGAAAACGCCGCGCACGTTTTTGGTATCTAAGGTAGGAGGAGAACTTCCGGGATGACCGCGGCGGCTATTTTTCGGGGAGATCGTGGTGAAAAAAGGTCTGGCGGGGCCGTGCGGTGGGAGGGGACGCGATGGCGCCCCGAAGAGCGACGGCCGGGAGGAATAAAAATTCCCTGCGCCGCAACCCCGAGACGATCTCCGTACTAAGCCTGCGTCTCCGCGCGATCGGTAGCCGGCGGCGGCTCAACAGAAAGCGCAGAAATCTCCGCACGCATTTCCGCCGACATCTCAAAATCGAGCGCGGCCAGCGAAGGTGCCAACTGATCGAGATTGCGCCCGCCAATGATCGGTGCCGTTATACCCGGGTGCCCCATAACCCAGGCAACCGCCAGCATCGCCGGATGCACGCCCTTATCGGCGGCATACTGCACGAAATTATCGGCGACCTCATAATGAACCGGTTTGGCATAGCGCTTGATATAGTTGTCCTGCTGTAACAACCGCCCGCCCGTTGGCCGCTTGTCCACCCCGTATTTACCCGTCAGTAAACCACCGCCCAACGGGCTATACGAAATCACGCCCAAGCCTTCAGACTGGGCCAGCGGCAAAATCTCCACCTCCACCTGGCGCTTGGCCAAATTGTACATCGGCTGGATGCACTCAAAGCGCGCCAACCCTTCGCGGGCGCAATGGCCCAAGGCTTTGGCGATCTGCCAGGCCGCCCAATTGCTCACCGCCGGGTAAAGGATCTTACCGGCCTGCACCAGGTCGTCTAGCGCGCTGAGTGTCTCCTCAATCGGCGTGTCGTCGTCGAAGTTGTGCACAAAATAGAGCTCCAGCCGATCCGTCTGCAGCCTTTTGAGACTAGCCTCGACTTGCTGCACGATATGCCGCCGGGAAAGCCCGCGATCATTGACACCATCGCCCATCGCACCGCAAACCTTGGAAGTGATCACTAGTTCATCGCGCTCGCCTTTGATCAACTTGCCCAGAATTTCCTCCGAACGCCCTCTGGAATACACATTGGCCGTATCGAAAAAGTTGATCCCCAATTCCCTGATCCGGCGATACATCCGCTCAGAAGTCACCTCGTCGGCATCGCCGCCAAAAGCCATCGTGCCATAACATATCTCGGATACTTTCACACCCGTACGACCCAGTATCTTATAATTCATCTCATACGCTCCTTATCTTGGTCATTTTTAATTCGCCCCCAACTCTTATCGGCAACCGCGGTCGACACCGTACCTATCTCGACCGCAACCTGATGCAGATCCTCCTGCGCCTGACCATCGATCAGTTTACCCCGCCAATCAAAGCGGCTAGTATGACACGGGCAGCGCACGATACCCAGCTCATCGGGCAGTTCCACCTCACAACCCCAGTGCGTACACTCCGAACTATAGGCCGCGAGAATCTCCTCGCTCACCCGCACCACGATCACCGGCCAATCCCGCCCCTCCACCTCGACTTTCACCGCCCCACCCACCTTCCGCAAAGCCGCAAAGTCCTCATGTTCCAAATCGACGACCACCACCCCATCGGCACCGCCCTGCGCCCACGCTAATGTCCGCGCGGCGAGACTGCCACCCACTGCCGCTTGCGCGAGCCGACAGGCAAAACCGCGCCGACTGAGTTTTTCCTTTTTCATATTTCCCTTTTCGCTCTTCTCCAAATAAGTAAGCCAAGCTAATCAAGCACCCCCCTCCGATCAAGAGCACGACTGGTCCCTCTTTCCCCATAGAGCTATATTAATCGCCGTTTATGTCCCATAAGTCCCAGCGAAAAATTGAAGAAGTTGCAGAGGCCTGTCCAAGGGTATGCCCGCAGCGGGTTGCTGTCCCTGGATTTCACCGGATAGTGACATCCAGGACAGACATTGGAGCCAACTAGGGATGGTCGGCCAGCTGTCGAAGACCGCGAACTCTAAGCGTTCAGCTAGCTGAGCGTGGGTATAGCCTCGCACAGGTCGTCCCCCCGAAGCCCCATACAAAAGGAGCCACTGCATCCAATGGACACCCGCCACCAACGCCTACTCTACCTACAAGCCCGCACCCCCAGTCCCCTCTCTGGCATCATCGGCCTAACCTTCATCGAACCGATCAAAGGCTACAAGCCCGAAATCGTCGCCACCGACCCGGATTGGCCCTACGAAACCGTACACGACGCCCTCGTAGACGGCTGGCAGATCGTGCAATTCCCACACTTGCAAGCACCCTTCGACGACCGCGAACTCGACGTGGTCGGCTACGAATTTATCCTGCAGAAAATGGAGGTAGTCGCAGATGAGTGAACAATACCTGCTCAACGACGCCGAAGTCGCCCGCTTCCTGGTCACCGGTTACCACCTCGTCGAGCCCGAGCTACCCGTCGGCCTCAATGAAAATATCGCCGACCAACTCGACGCGCTCGCAACAAACCCCGGCGACGCCATCACCGAAGCCGTGCCCGAACTATGTCAGGTGTTGGAGCATCCCGCCGTCACCGGCGCGCTCTCCAGCCTGCTCGGCCCAGACTACGAAGTACAACCGCACCGCCACTGGCACTGCAAACAACCCGACTCGCCGCATATGAACTGGCACCAGGACGGCCTCAACAATCGCGACATACTCCTAAACCGCTTCTTAGGCCTTTACTACCCAACCGATGTCACCCCCAATATGGGGCCGACGATCATCGTGCCCGGCACCCAGTTTCGCAACGCGCCGACCGATCGCATGGCCACCTATACCAACATCCGTGGCCAGGTACCGCTGACCGTCAAAGCCGGCACCGTCGCCTTCACCCACTACGACCTCTGGCACGGCACCGCCGCCAACCGTTCAGTGCACAAACGCCATATGATCAAGTTTCTCTTTCGTCGCACGCGTGAAAACACCGCCCCCACCTGGAACCACGAGCCAGAAGCCACCAACAAGCCCAACGACTGGAACAAAAAAGCCCAAGCCGAAGACGCCAACAATATCCTCAACTTCACCAATCCCATCGGCGTATCGCAGAGCGACCACTATAAAGAGCGCGCCATCCGCCGCCAGAATTGGGATTTTCTCATGGGAAAGCAGGCCTGAGATGACCGTGCAAGTCGCCCGCGTCGAAGAGCGTTTTAAAAGCCCCGGTCCACAACCCAACGGCCTGCATGCCGCCAACGACGGCCTCTGGTATATCGACCAGGCAGACCTCAAAGTCTACAAACTCGACTACAAAACCGGCGCCGTGCTCTTTGAGGCCCAGACCGACACCGAGCACTCCAGCGGCATTACCTTCGGCAATGGCTCGATGTGGATCTCCTCGACCTTTCAACTCACCATCGCCGAGCTCGACCCGACCACCGGCAAGACCATCGCACAACACGAGTCACCCGGCAATGGCGTCGTCGCCTGGGCCGCCGACCAAGAAAACGGCCGCGTCACCGGCGCGCACGGGCTCGAATGGAAAGACGGCAAGGTCTACGTCGCCGCGCCGCCCTCGCAATTCGTGCACGTAATGGACGCCGCAACCTGGCAGGAAGTACACGCCTTCCGCGCCCCCGGTCTGCGCGTACACGGCCTAGCCTGGGCCGACGACGGCACCCTCTGGGTCGCCGACACCTCAGCGGGCACGATCAGTCGCCTCGACCCCGAAGACGGCCGCGTCTGGGAAGTCATCCGCATCGAAGCCCCGGTCGAAGTACACGGCCTGACGATCCACGAAGGCGTGCTCTGGTATTGCGACGCGGCCACCTGCGCCATCGGCCAATTGTATATAGACTAATTACCCTACAGAACAGAAAGGACTACATATTCCATGAAAATCAGCGAAGTCAAAACCGCCGAAGTCCGCGTCAAAATCGACGACAAACGCGGCTATCTATATCACTACGTGCGCATCTACACCGACGAAGGCGTCTACGGCACCGGCGAGGCCAGCCACGTCGACGGTGGTTGGCGCGGTTCTACCCGCTCGATGGCCGAGCAGATCATCGGCAAGGACCCGCGCGATGTCGACGCCATCTTCGAAGGCATTCGCCGCAGCTACATCTTCCGCGGCGGCATGTCAGGTCTGGGCGTCTCGGCGCTGACCGGAATCGAGATCGCACTGTGGGATTTGGCAGGCAAAGCACAAGGCGTACCGGTCTATCGACTCCTCGGCGGCAAGTTCCGCGACCGGGTTCGCCTCTACGTCGACAGCGCCAAAACCAACTGCAAAGAACGCGCAGAAGAAGCTCGGTCCAAAGGATTCACCGCGATCAAATTCGACCTCGACGACGCCAACAACCCGCACAAAGCCGACCGCTGGAACTGGTCGGTCACACCGGGCGAATTGGAAGTCATGGTAGACGAGGCCTTTGAAATCCGCGAAGCCGTCGGCGACCACATGGACCTGGCCATTGACCTGCACGGCCGCTATGACGCTACCGCCGGCATGAAGGTCGCGCACGCCTTAGAAGACCTGAACCTAATGTGGCTGGAAGAGCCGGTGCCGCCGGAAAACATCCAGGCCATCGCCAATATCACTCACTCGACCCGCACGCCAATCTGCGCCGGCGAAAACGCCTTTTTGCGCTACGGCTTCCGCGAGATGATCGAAAAGCAGGCCGTCGACATCATTATGCCCGACATCTCCAAATGCGGCGGCCTGTCCGAGTGTCGCAAGATCGCCAATATTGCCGAGACCTACTACATCCCCTTCGCCCCCCATAACAACTCTAGTGCCTTATCTACAGTAGCCGACGCGCACGTCTGCGCCAGCGTGCCGAACTTCCTCGCCCTGGAGTTCCACCGCTTCCACGACCCGACCTGGAACGACGTCGTGCTCTCCGACGAGCCGGTGATTCAGGACGGCCATGTGGCGATGACCGAAAAACCGGGTTTGGGCGTCGAGCTCAACGAAGAATTTTTGCAGAGCCAGTTGGAAGACGGGGAGCCGCTCTGGCAGTAAACTTATAGGTTGTAGCGCAATGGAAGACGGGAGCCGCTCGACATTTTGGTTGAGTGTCAGGGGCGCGTAGCCGCTGCTGATCCGATTAGCGGCGCGAGGTACGTGCTAAAGTCGCACCGGCATTGATATCAGCACCCTTGGCGACCAGTAATTCTAACACTGACAAGGCGTCTTTCTTGTTGGAGACGACGGCGTGGAAAAGCGATCTGGCCGCCGATGCCATCGGTGTCGAGCTGACATCGGGCGATGGGGGCGGCACCCTTAAGCCATTCTTCTTCTTCGATGTCGCGGACATCGATCCCGAATTGCCGATATCCATTCTCGAACCCTGCGGCAAACTCAGGATCGGTTTTCTTGCGCTGGGAGATATATTTTTCCACGTCACTCATTTTGCCTCAACTCAGATTTAAATACCTCTAAGTCGCGTTTGATCGCTTTGGGATCGCAAGCGATTACACGCAAGAGCGTTCGGGCCGCCTGATCCGTCGGGTAGCGCCCCTGTTCCCAGTCTCGCACCATTGCCAGAGAAAGCTGGAGCGCAGTAGCAAACTCGTGCTGCGTTAAGCGCAAGGCTTTGCGGATCACCTTGGTCTCTGCACGCTTTCCACGATCGTAGAAAATCACCGAAAAACTACTCTTCAAACGGCCCTTATCTTCGCTATTGTCAACGAGTGATAGAAGAGGGCGAGGGCATTGGCACGGGACATCATAATTATGCTATAAATTTTTGTTTATATATTACTTAAAACCACAACACCGATCGTGTAAATCAGCGAAATATACGTTTGAGCTAACGAGTTCAACTACTGCATTATGGGACTCAAAATAGACCGAGGGGGAATGGGAAACAAAAAAGGGAAACAACCCACATAGTATCTTTTGTCACTAGATGGCGTATGGCCTCGCTATCAGTTTGCCTGGGCATATCGTTTAACCGAAGGCACGTACTATCGGTAGCACCTCTCGATACCAGCAAGGTAAATTCCACCTATACTGTCGATCCTTTTTTCTTGTTTTGTCCGTAGTCCAACTCTATATTGTGCCCATCTTCACAAGAAGCGGATGGTCTGTTATATCACTGTTGCGCAATAGATGCCTGCGTATTCAACCAAGCGTTGGGAGAGACATATGGCCGATGAAGACGAAGAATATTACGAAGAGTCAGGAGACTCATCTGAGCAGCAAGGTAGTGAGGACTTTGTTGATTCAAACGGCGATGGCGATTCGTTCACGGAAGTAACGCACCAGTCGTGGGGATCGCGCCTACAGGAGCAGGCAAGCAAGTCCGTAGCAGGCTTTGTGCTCTTCTTGGCTGCGTTTCCGCTGCTGTTCTGGAACGAGGGGCGCGCTGTAGATGTATCGATGGCGCTTGAGGAGGGTAAAGGGGCTGTAGTTCCAGTGGTAGCCGATGCTCTCGACACCTCAAACGACGGTAAACTCATCCACTTCTCGGGTGAGGCGACAACCCAAGACGTGGTAACTGATCTGGATTTTGCGATTGAAGCACGTGCGCTCAAACTCCGGCGCATAACTAAAATGTATCAGTGGGAAGAAGAAAAAGAAGAGCGCAAAGAAAAAGTTAGCGGCGGCGGCGAAAAGACTGTAACGCGATATAAGTATAGCAAAGTGTGGTCTGAGCTTCATATTGATTCAGGCTCGTTTAACCGAAAGGGAAGCAGAGGTCGCAGCAATCCGGCGTCAATTCCCTATGAAAGCGATGAATTTGTCGCCGATAAAATTACCGTAGGTACGTTTCAGCTCTCCTCTTCGTTAATCAAAAAAATAGATGCGTTTGAGGCGCTGCGTCTGCCGGCTGAAGTGCGTGAAGAGATTGGGGATCGCACAGTGCACCGAACGGGCAATGGGCTCTATATCGGGGCCGATTCTGCCGAACCCGAAATTGGCGACTTGAAGGTGAGCTTTGAAGTCGTGCCATCGCCGACAGAAGTAAGTGTGGTATCGCGTCAGAAGGGCAATCGTCTGGAGCCCTATCTGAGCAAGACGGGCACGGTTGAATTGCTGCAGGTAGGGCTAGCTAGTGCGGACCTGATGTTCAATTCAGCGGAGGAAGAGCTTGCATTAGAGACCTGGATCTTGCGCCTGGTGGGCCTGGTGGCCATGGCAGCAGGGCTTACCATGCTGTTTAAAATTTTGGAGACCGTAATTGATCGGATCCCATTTATCGGCATTCACATGGGCACTGTAGTTGGGGTCGGTACAACGCTTGTGGCTATTCTAATTGCGTTGCCACTGGCCCTGTTGACCATTGCAATTGCCTGGTTTTTTGCACGGCCGATCCTATCGATTATACTGCTCGTGCTGGCCGCTGGCGGATTTTTTGCCGCTAAAAAATACGCCAATAAGTAAACGTTAGAGGATCAGTAAAGTCCCAGCGGTCGAGTTGTAGGCCGCTGGGACTCTGCTGTTCTATCTGCATATTCATCGTTGGCTGAACGGATTTAATTAGATTACGAATTCATATGCTTTGGAGTGCGCGAACGCGTCGTCTGGATGACGCTTGATCGCCCCGATATGCTCAATGCTATGCCGCCACCGATATATGCTGCGAGAAAAATAATTCGAAGGATGCCTTATTAGATACTTGGGAAATTCTCAACCGATACTCCCCGGACACTTGCCCTGAACCCCAAAAGAGCTTCGATGATAAACACTCGATCGTACTTCAGGATACTCCTACTGCTCGTGGTCTGTGTTGTATCTGGGTGTCGGAATCATGGCATGCGAGAGATATCCTCCCCCAAGGTCTTGAGCTTCACCAGGACCGTTCTACTTGAGGAGACCGCAGAGACATCGGCGAACGTCAGCATCGGCGACATGAATGGAGATGGACATCTTGACCTGCTCCTCGTGAAAGGGCGCCATTGGCCTCTGCACAACCTAATCCTTCTTGGTGATGGTAGCGGTGCGCTTCTCCCGTCCAGACCCTTGTCTGCCAACCCGGATCGTTCCTACTCAGGGCTCCTCGTCGATATTGACCGGGACAACGACCTTGATATCGTCGTAAGCAACGATGCTCCCGACACGAACCGAGTCTACTTGAACAACGGGACCGGGTCTTACTCGATGGGGTCTGCGGTGGGCCGTGCCGAATGGCCAACTCGGCACATCAAAGTTGTTGACATGGACAACGATGGCCTCCCGGACATTGTCTTCGCCAACAGGACCGGGAACCATAGACCAAATGCTCTAAAGGAAACGGGACACAACTTTATCTGCTTCAACAAGGGCGCCGGTCAATTCGTTGACGACTGTCTCGCATTCTCCGGCGAGTCAGCGACTACTGTCACGCCGGCGGATTTCGATGGCGACGGGGTTCTTGATCTCGCAGTTCCCCATCGGGATGGCGGACAGAGCTATA
Organism: Gemmatimonadota bacterium; assembly: GCA_018672475.1. Lineage (GTDB taxonomy): Bacteria > Latescibacterota > UBA2968 > UBA8231 > UBA8231. The sequence continues at coordinate 90,318 of JABHFS010000121.1, forward strand.
TCTATCTGCAAGGTCCACTCTCCTCATTTGGCCATCGCATACCTTTTGGACTTGCAGACGCTGCCATTCGCACGGCCGAAACCGCTGATTTGGATGGAGACGGGATTCTTGATCTTGTAGTGATCGATCCGTCCACTGGTTCATTCGTGTTGTGGGGCCAGCCAAGCATAACTTTTGAGGCGCCCAAGCGCCTCGGTTCGGAAGGCATCGCGCCCTATGCAGTAGCGCTTGCTGATGTCAATGAAGATGGGAGGACTGATGTGATCGTAGGTCACGTGAATGCCCGGCCAGTAGTCTTCTTCAGCGGCTACGGGCGTACGTTTGCGCCAGTAGAGTTCGGTGACGACCAAGGAAAAGCGTACGGATTCGCGGTCGGTGATGTGGATGAGGACGGCTTTAATGATATAGCGATGGCGCGCTCCGGTGCACCAAACGTGCTCTACTTTGGTCGACCAAGTTCTGAACGGTAATGCCAACCAGACAAGCAGGGCCACCGCATAACACCACTATGCACAGGATCAGCCCTTGCGGGCCTCCGCCCAACCTGCTGTGCAGGCTCGCGCACGGCGTGATCATAGATGGAAATAGGACAAGTACGATTAGATCCTTGTAGGATAACTTTATGCATATCGAGAGCTATATCGCCTTTTTACTGTATGATCACTATTTATTATACTAGCTTTGCGGAAATAGAGCAGGCAAGCTTTGACTTTAAGACCACATTACTTAACACGAGGACGCTATGGCGCTACCCGACCTCATCGCTAGCACCGCCTTCCGACCGTGGACCGACCCCGAAAGCGGCATCACCAGCTATCTACTCCACGATCGGGTGGCACCACTCCAGCAGTCATTCTACTTCACGAACCGCAGCTTCTCCGAAGACGGCGCCTATCTGTGGTTCTACTGCGCCCATCCTCCGGGAGGCAACTCTTACGAGGGCCGCAGTCTCGGCGTCTACGACGTACATGAGGAACAATTACGGTGGTTTCCAGAGACTCAGTTCCGTGATGCCTCACCGATGGTCGGCCCGGGCGGAGTCTACTGGTGTTGGGAGTATACTGTCTACCGACGAGGCCCAAGTGCCAATGACCAGGTAGAGGTTGTCAATATCGTCCCCGAGGAAGTCCACCGGAAGCGGGCTGGCGAGCGCCTGGCAACGCACCTAACACTGTCGGCCGATGGTCGCGAACTATTCCTCGATGCAAGCTTCGGTCGCGAATGGACCTGTGGCAGCCTGCCCGTCGACGGCGGCGACTTCGAGATCTGGCAAACCTTCGACCGCTGCTACAACCACGCCCAGTTCCACCCCACCGACTCCGACCTGGTACTACTGGCGCAAGATTATTGGGACGACGTGGCCTCCGGGGAGCGACACAACTACATCGACAACCGCATGTGGTTGCTACGGCGGGGTGCCGAGGCTACGCCGATCTATCGAGAGCCAAGGCGAGTCGGACACGAGTGGTGGGCAGATGACGGAGACCATGTATGGTATGTCGACTACAACGCCGGCACCGAGAAGGTGAATATCCACACAGGCGAGAGCACGAACATCTGGCCTGCGGGCACGCTGCACAGTCACGCTGACACGACCAGTCGCTATCTAGTCGGTGACATCAACCTGCAGGAGACATCCGAGTTCCGCGTCGCTTTCTACAATACCGATACGCAACGACAGGTCGAGATCGTAACGCGCATGCCGCAAATAGAGCCCCGCTACCACGTACACCCGCACCCGCAGTTCTGCGCCGGTGGCAAGTGGATCGTCTACACGAGCACGGTACACGGATGTAGTGATGTAGCCGTGGTTCCAGTAGCCGATTTACTCGCGGCATCAGCCTGAGCTATACTCGCTTAAATCTTCGCAACCAGAGACCGCCTAAATCTATTAGAGCTTTATTTGGGGGATTTAGTTGGTATTTTGTAAAAATAAAACCGGATCTGTCTATGACATCTCTAGGGTATAAAAAACTATGCCTGACTTTTACACAGTAGAAAAGCGGAACAAGCGTTGGGGTTTCACTACACCAGACGGCGCGCCGTTCTGGTCCATTGGCATAAACCATATCGATTCGGCTACTTTGCGGTACGCAGAGTCCGAAGGCGTGTGGGAACGCGAGTTCGGCAACAGTCATGAGCGTTGGCTGCGCGCCGTCGCCCATGATCTGCGAGACTGGGGCTTTAACACGATTGGCTGGACCCAGGAAGTCGTAATTATCACCGAAGGCTACCACCGCCACTCACGGCCCTTCACCTATGAGGAATACCAATGGGCGGATATGCCTTATTGCCACCTACTGCCTTTCACCGAGGCACATCAATGGCAAGTTGAGGTCCGCATGCCCGATCTTATGAGCGCTGATTTCGAGGAGTGGTGCGACTACGTCGCCCGAGATGAGTGCGCGCGCCTGCGCGACGATCCGAAACTGATCGGCTATTTCTACTGCGATTGCCCTCAATGGGTACATACCTCATCCGATACGAAGTGGCGCGGGTCGCTGGTCGATCCAGAGCTGCTCCAGTCGGACGCCGGGCGCCGCCAACTCTCGGCCATTGCCCAACGCTACTACCAGGTCACCCATGACGCCATCCGCCGCTACGACCCGAACCACCTAATCCTCGGTGACCGCTGGGAAGCCAACGCCGCGCTCCCCGAGGAGGTGGTCCACGCGGCACTGCCCTATGTCGATGTGCTCAGTTTTCAATGTTTCGGGAGCGTGAAGAATATCGCCACGAAGATCCGGCGCTGGGCCGACTTCGCGGACCGACCGGTCTTACTGGCTGACGCGGCCGCACACGTGTGTGCCCACGATGATGTTTGCTGGCCTCCGTCGGCGGATCGCTTGCAGGATACAGACCACTATGGGCAGGTGATGGAAGCACTGTGGGCAATCCCGCAATGCGTCGGCTACCACCTATGTGGGGCCTATCTTAAGAACAATGCACGCAAATACGGATTTCGCGACCGGGCCAACTATCAGATTAACGAGACGGTGGAAGGTATTCGCACCGTCAACACCGAAATGCAACGGAGACAAAAGCCCTGACATATACACTTGATTCGTACGGTGGCACAACCCAATTGAAGGGGAAAAGCACCGGCTGGTTCCATCTGGAGAAACTGGACGGACGCAGCTGGTTCATCACGCCAGAGGGTAACGCGTTCTTCCCAGTATCGCTGGCCCATATCTACACCGGCAACAGTCAGCCGACAGTGCAAAAACTTTACGACGGCGACAAGGATGTGTGGATTGAAAAGCGGTTCAGCCAGGTGCGGGCGCTCGGGTTTCACTGCGCACTTGCAGGCGCGACAAGCCAGTGCCGGGACCCCG
>JABHFS010000122.1 GCA_018672475.1 Gemmatimonadota bacterium
CCCCTATTGCACTACGCCGCGTACCGCGGGCTGGTGTTGCGCCAAACGACCCGCTTTGATAAAACCGCCCTGCACTACGGCAATGAAATTACCCGTATCTTCCAACGCCGCGATATTTTTTTCCAAATCAGCGTCCACCACCAACACATCGGCCAACTTACCCGCTTCGAGCGTACCAAACTCCTCCGCTCGCCCCATAATTTCCGCGCCGGTCTGGGTTGCGCACTTGATCGTATCCACCGCGCTGAAACCGACCTGCTCGACGAAGAAGCTCAATTCTTTCGCATAGGTCCCGTGTGGATTCCAAGCAAAGCCATAATCGCCGCCCATACCCAGGCGCCCACCCGCCTTGAAAATCTTCAAGGCGCTTTCCATCCCTCCCTCTAAAGTTTCTTGGTGTCCGTCAATCACCGCCTGCGGCATACCGATCTCTGGTCCTTTGACCACACTGGCATGTTCAAACTGCAAGGCCGGAATCACCGGCGTATCGCGCGCCAACAGCATCTCCAATGCCTCATCGTCCATAAAGGTGCCGTGCTCAAGCGTATCATAACCCGCCCGTAGCGCATTCTTTATGCCCTCTGTCGCCCGGCAGTGCCCCGTGACCTTCATCTTGTGATTGTGCGCCGTGACCACCACCGCGTTCATTTCTTCCTGCGTCATGCACAGCGTGTGGTGGTCGTTGGTATCGGGCGCAGCCGCGTCACCGGTAGGATAGGTCTTGACCCATTCCACCCCGTCCTTGACCAGTGTGCGCACCGCCGCGCGCCCCTCATCCGGGCCATTGATCAGCAAGACCAAGCCCTCCATGCCGATCTTGCGATAATCGGGATTCCAATCCATCAGCCCACCCACTCCGCAAATCTCCCTTCCACTCGTCGCCAAACGCGGACCGGGCGCAACATCCTCCTCAATCGCCTTTTTCAACCATACATCTACATTGAATAGGCTACCGCCGCTGCGCGCCGCCGTATATCCACACTCCAGCGCCAAACGCGCATTGGCCGCCGCCAATAACGAGACATATTCCACCGGGTATTTGATATCCAAGTCTTCCAACGCCGCCACATTGAAATAGGTCGGGTGATAATGCGCCTCGACCAACCCTGGCAAAATCGTGCCGCCGAGAGCATCGATCTGTTCGGCTGCAGGATCAGCAAGCGGTGCTCCCTTTGCCGGGCCAGCGTAACTAATGCATCCATTTTCGATGAGCACAACGGCGTCGCTGACTGAACTGGTCCCCGTGCCGTCGATGAGTTTTCCGTTGGCGATTCGGGTCATTCCTGTGGCGTGTTGCATCGTGGTTGCTCCTTAGAGAATAAAGGCACCGTACGAGATGGAGTGCATTACTTCAAACCAGTTCAGCACGCAAACGATCAATCAATCCACCGGCTGGATCACAAGGCAGATCGACCGGCCTGCGTTCCAAAGCGCTGGTGTAGATTCCAAGCACGACATTAAAGTCAACCAGCGCACTTTGCAAATTGAGCGGGTGGACTAAGGCGTCATCGGCCAACCAGTCGAACATCGCCTCGGTCATCTGCGCCTGGCCGAGTATATCTTCCGCCCCATATTCGTGCGCTCCAGCCTCGATATGGCCGTCGACACCTATCTGCCAAGACCACATTGTCCAGTGCACATAACCCCGAGTTCCGTAGACCGCAATGCGTTTGTGTGTATGTATCCCTTCGCGGCCGACCTCAGGTGCCGTGGCACCACTCTGCAGATGGGCTTGTAGGCCATCGTCGTACGCGATAACCGCCAGCGCGCTGTCAGGGGCCAAGTGTTTTTTAGGCGTATCCTGCAATCCATCGCCGCCGCCGACCTGGGCCAATACCTGCACCGGCGTGCGTCCGGGCAGAAAAGCGCCAATGGCCTGCAAAGCATGTGTGCCTTGATATGCAAGGTTCATACCACAACTGGCATCGATCGACCGTATTTCACCGATCTCTCCCGCCGCAACACGCTGTTGCAACGCCAAACGGCGCGGCTGAAAGTGCAATTGATGGTTAATCGCTATTTTTACGCTGCTGCTTTCGGCAAAAGAGCGAATAGCCCGGTAGTCCTCTCCGTCTATCGCCAGCGGTTTCTCTACGACTAACGCGGCAACACCGCAAGCTTCTGCCGCCTCCATAACCTCTAAGCGCACCGAAGGTGGCGTATTGACATGCACTAGGTCGAGACGCTCGCGCTCGAACATCTCGCGATAATCGGCATAGCGTTTTTCGATGCAAAATTCATCGGCAAAAGCGGCAAGATGCTCGGGTGTGCGGGACGAGGCGGCAAGCAATTCGCCGCGCTCAATATGCCGGTAAGCCTGAGCCAGACCGCGCGAACGATTCGGCCCGACACCAATAATCGCGCACTTATACACGAGCTTTCTCCCAGGGTTTGAGTATGATTTTTGCACATTCACCGGTGGCTTGCAAATCCCACGCTTCGCTGACTTTTTCCAGCGGGAAACGATGGCTGATCAGCCTTTCGAGTTGCTCGGGCACGGCGCGCACCGTCGCCATCAGTCGCGAAAAATCGGCCATATTGTAATGCCACGACCCGATTAGGCGGATCCCCTTGCGGATCATATCGCGACTGATGCAAATAGACGTCTCGTCGGAGCACTCACCGACAAAGGCCACATCGCCACCCCGGCGCACCGCGTCGATGCACAAGCGATGCGCTTGCGGGTTACCTGAGCAGTCGATGGCCTTATCGACACCACGATCCTTGCTTAGGTCGCGCAAGGCCTCCAGACAATTACCACCCGGTTCCAAGACAGCGTCGGCACCCAATTCGAGCGCGCGCTGGCGACGCCACGGATGTGCATCTACTGCAATGACACGCGCTCCCCGATATACACCATTGACGACGCCGCCGAGACCTACCGGACCAAGGCCGGTAATCAGCAGGGTATCGTAGCTGCTCACCGCCATGCGTTGTATCGCACCGAAGGTCGGGCCAAGCCCGCAACAGGCCAGGGCCGCGTAATCGTCGGGCACATCCTTAGGCACCTTGCGCAATAACCAATCGGGCTTGAGCATGAGTTGCGCCATTGTCGCCCGGCCTTCCCCATTATTAGTGAAGGCGTTAAAATCAAGCGAATCCTCACAGTGGATATACTCACCGCCAATGCACAGATCACAGCGGCCGCACGCATATGACGGCATGACGACGACGCGGTCGCCCGGCGCAACCCGACACGCTTGCGCCACATCGACGACTTCGCCCATTGCTTCGTGGCCGAGAAAAGCATTGACCTGGCCGGCGAGATAAGCTTTATACTCGGTGCACATTGGTGCGGCAAGAATCTTTACTACGGCCCAGTTTTCCTTGGCGATAGGATCGGGGACCTCTACGACAGCACCCTGTTTTTTTGCTATTATGCTAGCCTTCAACATATATGATCACCTTTTTTGAATATTTGTCCCGAGCCTATCACGCCCCTGCCAACAACCGCAGCCGCACCACCAACAACGGCGGCAATTGGCCGAACTGCGACCAAGACATATCGCGCGCACCCGGTGTCGGCTGCGCAAAGGTCGGCTCTTCTATGCCGTCGATCACAAAACCGGCGGCAAAGGCCTCTGCAAAAAGCACATGCAACGGACGGTGAAAATAATTCGATGCGGCAGGTGAGTTGGTCACCAATGAACCTTTATAGGACAATGGTTCTATATAATGGGAGATCTTCGTGGCGTGGCGCAGACCGAAACGCCCGTCGCGATCGTCCTGTTCCACCATGCGAGTCGCACCCGGATTCTGAAAACAAGGGTGCAACAACGAAAAAACAAACGGGCTGCTCGGCCGCAACAATTTCGCCAGAGCACGCATCAGCGGCGAAATGCTGGGCATATCCATCAGCACATTACTGGAAACAGCAGCGGCAAAACGCCCCTCGCCCAAAGCCAGCAGTCTCCCCTCGTCCGTAGCGTCTAATACTTCATAAGAAATATTGTCCCGGTAGGTGCGCGCGTAGTCGATCAAATCGACACTGGCATCGATGCCCGTCACCCGCGCGCCCTTATTCGCAAGGTAGCGACTGACGACACCATTGCCGCAACCAACATCGAGCATCTCATCATCGGACTCGACGGACAACAGGCGGTCAAACGCGGGCAGGATCAGTTCGCGGTGAAAGTCGTTGCCGCGCTCACCCATCCGACTATCCCACGCCTCGGCATTTTGATTCCATATCTTGCGCGTTTCTTCGGCCAGTTCAGGCCACTCTCCCGGATTATCTTTCATCTATCTACCCTATCTCGATGCGTAAGGGTCAGCCGCATCGCGTAACCCGTCGCCTAGGAAGTTGAAGCACAATACCGTGAAAACAATAAAAACCACCGGCAAGAGCAACCACGGGTAACTGCCCACCGCCTGCAAGTTCATGCAGTCTTGCAACAAGACGCCCCAACTGACCACCGGTGGCCGCAGCCCCATGCCCAAAAAGCTCAAGCTCGTTTCACCGAGAATCATGCCCGGAACGCTCAAGGTCAACGCGACGATGATATGGCTAGTGAAGCCCGGCACAAGATGACGGAAAATTACCCGGCCGTGCCCCGCCCCCAAAAGCCGCGCCGCCACCGCATAATCTTCTTCGCGTAGAGAAAGCACCTTGCCGCGCACCACCCGCGCCAATTGCGTCCAACCCAATAGGCTCAACACAATCGTAATGCCAAAATAAACCCGCAAGGGCGACCAATCGGTCGGCATCACCGCCCCTAGCGCCAACCACAACGGTAATTTGGGAAAGGCGTCGGTGATCTCTATCGCGCGCTGGATCAACGTATCGACTGCCCCCCCGACATAGCCCGAAACACCACCGATGGCCAACCCCAGTACAAAGGTCAACACAATACCTACAATACCCACTGAAAGCGAAACCCGCGCACCGTAGAGTATGCGGCTCAATAGGTCTCGACCGTATTTGTCCGCTCCTAATAAATAGAACGTCGGCATGTGTCCCGAAGCCGTGTTATACGCCGCTTTATCTATGCCGAAAAAATGCCGATCCCACGCAAACAACGACCACAGGTCATAAGGCTCCCCGCGCACAAAAAAACCGAGCGGAATAATATCCGCCGCATCCTCTACATAGGCGCTGCGGAAGGTAATCGGATCGATATGGCGCACCACCGCCTTCACATGCCAGCCATGCGCCCAGCTATATATCGGCAATTGCGGCGGCGCGTAGACGTGGTCAAGATCTTTCCACGCCGGCGTATACGGCGCAAAAATCTCGACGAAAACGGCCAGCAAATAAAGCACGAGTAACACGTGCAGCGATACCATGGCTAAGCGGTGTTTGGCAAAAGCGCGGGCGATCAATTGCCATTGCGTCATCGCCCCGGCCACTGGTTGTCCCTGTACCGCTGCGCTCATCGCCCACCCCCTTCAAAACGAATCCGCGGATCGAGCCATAACAACAATAGATCGCTAATCAACACCCCAAAAACACCCAGCATACTCAATACCATCAGCAGCGAACCCGCCAGATACATATCTTCAGTCAGCAGCGCATCCAACATTAACGGCCCCACGGTGGGCAAGCTCAGCACCATCGCGACGATGGCCCCACCCGATATCAGCGCCGGGAATAGGCCGCCGATCCCTGAGATAAAGGGATTGAGCGCCAAACGCACCGGATATTTCAACAGCAGTTTCAACGGCCGAACCCCTTTCGCCCTAGCTGTCGTTACATAGGGCTTTTTTATCTCGTCCAACAAATTAGCGCGCATCACGCGAATCATCCCGGCCGTACCGCCCACTCCCAATACCAATACTGGCAACCAGATATGTTGTAGCAGGTCGACAAACTTGGCCAAATCCCAATGCGGCTGTACGGCGTATTGGGACGAAAAAAGCCCGGTGACCTTAATACCCAGATAGTGGTCGCTCCAATAGATCAGCACCAATGCAAAGAGAAATTGTGGGATACACATGCCGAGAAAACCCACCAGCGTGAGTAAATAATCGGATAGCGAGTACTGACGCACAGCCGAATAAATGCCAATGGGCACCGCCAAGGCCCAGGTAAAGAGAATCGTTCCCAGCGAGATTAACACCGTCAGCAAAATGCGATCGCCGATGATATCGTTGACCGGTTTCTGCTGCGCCATCGAACGCCCCAAATTGCCCTGCAATAACCCCTCGTCCGCCGGATCAAAAGTAAAAAACCACTTGAGCCCGATCCAGCGACTATACTGTATAACTACCGGATCATTCAAATAAAACATCGTCTCCAGATCCGCGACCTCGCCAGCCGACAACTCCTCGCCCTTGTGTTTGAGTTGCTCTATATAGGTCGTCAGGTAATTGCCCGGGGGGATTTGGATTATGGCGAAGGTGATGATCGAGATAATCGCCATCGTCGGCACCATGATCAACAACCGCCGCCCCACATAAGGGTGCTTGAAAGCCAGCAATAACACAGCGACGACAAAGAGGCCTTTCAGCAACCCGCCAAATACCGTGCTGAAAAGGCTGCCATCGGGCTCCGCGTTCAATTCCACGCCGCCCGCCGGCGGCTGCGGCGTAATCGTGGCGATCTCCCGCTTGATCTCCTGCCTTTCGCCCGGCGCATAAGACGGTTTGTCCCAATACCAGGTATCCGGATAGGCGCTATTGAGCAACATACCATCGATAAAACCATAGACCAGACTGCGCGGCACGTTGCGCAAACCGTCTTTGACCACCGCCAACACCGGCGGCGCCGTGGCCACGCCAATCGTCCACAGATTTTCCGCAGCGATCTGCAATGCCGGCCGATACAAGTCCCTGCGCTCGAAGGGATCCACCACCATCGAAGCCCGGTCGTAGAGCCGCATCACCTCGCGGATCGGATGCCCGAGCGGCGGCTCTACATTGCCCGGCTGCTTGGCCTTCGGCGAGCCCGCCATGCCGTCCTTATGGTACCACTCCCCCCAACCGCTGCCCCAAGCCGAATGCCCGTTCTGCGGCATAAAATCGCCGCCGCCCACCGCATTGTGGCTCGACGAGTCCTTGCCCAATATCAGATCGGGTTTGCGCGCCCATTTCTCCAAAGAGAAAAGCGTATTGGAACGTTCCCTAGGAATTACGCGAATACCCACCGCCGCCCAGTCGTCGACCACAAACTGCACCGCGCCCATCTGCGAGGTGGCCTGATTCACATTGAGATAGAAGACCATGCGCGAGCCGTCTTTAAAGGTGCGATAACCTTCGTCGTCCCATTGTATCAGACCGATCTCGTCCAGTCTCTTACGCGCATCTTCCGGGTCGTAGTCGACAAAACTATGCGACAATTCGGGATGGTGGTAAATCGACGCCGGCCCCGGCGCCGTCTGCGAGGGCGCGCCGAAGCCGTTCCACTCGACGTCAATGATCTTCTGTCGGTCGATCGCCAATGACAGCGCCTGGCGAAAGCGCTTGTCGTTGAGCAGTTCGTGTTTGAATCCCGTCTCGGGCCGATCCGAGTAGACCTTGCGGTTGTGGTTCGGTGCGATCGAGAAGATACTGCGCTCGGCCGGATACCAGTGGTAGACCTCATAGCCATTGCGCCGCCTTTGATCGATCAACAGGCTATAGTCGACGAATTCCCCCACCTGCATCGAGGTCTCGCCATTGGCCACCGCCATCGAAACCATTTGCGCATTTTTCACCATGAAGTGAATACGGTCGAGATAGGGCAACTGATTCCCCTCGGTATCGACGGCGCAGTAGTAGGGGTTGCGTACTAATGTATAGGGTCCGCTGGGACGGTAGGTCTGCATTATCCACGGGCTGAGACTCGGCCGTTCGGGATTCGTCACCGTGTCGACAAACTTGAACACCGCCATCTTACTAGGCAGCTTGTAGGCTTTCATCGTTTCCGCGATCAGCGCCTGGTCTCCATATTCAGGATGGTACTTGCGCAAATAATGTGCCGGCTTCGGGGCAAAAGCCGCGCCGCGACCACCCGTCATAAACTCCAGGAAAATGCCCTGTGATTCGGGAAAGATATAGCGCACGGTATACTCATCGACCTTTTCGATCCGCCCCTCCTTGCCGCGCGCTTTAACGATTTCGGGCACCCATCCCAGTTGCTCGCCGGTATCGGGATCCTTCCACGTCGCCCATCCTTCCCACCAGAACATTATATCATCGGCCGTAAACGGGTGGCCGTCCGACCAGCGCATCCCCTTGCGCAAGCGAAACGTAAAGACCGCGTTGTCCTCAGAGACCTCGTAGCTTCTAGCCAATAGCGGCGTCGCCGGGTAGCCGTGCGGCGAAAAACGCAGCAGCGTGCTATTGCCCAATTCATACGTCATATAAAAGCGCAGCGAGCCTTCGTCCGTCAGCGCCCGCACCCAAGTGCCGCCGTATTTACCAATGCCCTCCACCCCTTCATAAACCACCGGCTCGGCACCGACCCGCTCCTGCACCGGAGGCAGCTTACCCTCGGCCACCAACTCCGCCAAAATCGGTGATTCACCTTTCGGATACCACGCCGCCTGCGGACCCGCACTATAATCGACAGCCCGGTAGATCTGCAGATCGTCCGCCGGGTCCACCGAATTGTCGCGCAGCTTCTCGGCCGCCGCGAGTTCCTCCGGGCTATAGGAGGGCAGGTCGGCTTGCAGATCCGGCCGCACGAGCCAACCGCAGAGCCACAACACCGCGACAAAACCCGCCGATGCTGCGAATAATGCGGCTAGATGTCGCATGGCTTTTATGTTCAAAATATTCTTCAATCAGACCATCCTAAAAGGCTGCACCAACAGCTAAAAAAATAAGCCGACGATAAATCGGCTAAACTCGCCAGCAAAATGCTAATAGCGCCCACCATGATAAAATAAATGCGCAGGCGCCACAAGGTCGCACGCACAACGTCTACAGAAAGCAAAAACGCCCGGCACGAAAGCGATACGTCCACCGCAAGCAAAACGACATTATGCACGCGTCCTTAGAGGTCTATCAGATCTTCAAGACACTCTCATGACACGTATTACAATACTGTAGTGCCCTTAGATTAACCGCTTCAATCGCACATAAAGCCGCGCGGCAACAATCAAATACGATGAGGCCACTCGCGCTTCAGACCCTGCCCATCAAAAGAATAAACTTTTAGGTAATTAAGCCTCCATACCACCTATCCGCCTAGGCTTCTCCGTCCGGAGCACCAGCATGACGTGCAACTTCGATCTCAGCACTTACGTCCCTTGGCATCGTCGGCGTGAAGGTCATATCGTCGATCATCGTGCGCGCCGGCAGCGTTGCCGCAAATAGGATGCCCGCCGCGATGTCTTCTGGGCGCATCATCGTCGATCGCGCTTCGGTGTCAGGCACCATGGGCCGGTTGTTCAAAATCGGCGTGTCCACCTCCGCTGGGTAAATCGTCGTCGCCCGTATTCCCTGTTCGCGCAACTCACCGCGCAAATTATCCATATACATTTTGGCCGCAGCTTTGGCCGGCCCGTAAGCTACGCCGCCGAGCAAACCGCTGTGCAACGCGGCCACCGACGACACCATAATGACCGTGCCCTCGCCGTGCTCGAGCATCGGCGGCAATAGCAACTTGGTCAGTTGTGCGGGACCCGCCACATTTACGGCGTAGACGCTGTCAAATTCCTCGCGGGAGATCCAACGGGCGCTGCGCACCTTGGAACTGTGGCCCGCGTTGTTAACCAGAATGTCGATGCGCCCGTGCTTTTCTATCGCGTAGGCAGCAAGCGCCTCGACCGAGGCCTGATCCTCCATATCGGTGGACTTGGCGCTAATCTTTCCGCCAGTCCCACCAATCTCTGCGACCACCTCATCCAACGGGGCCTGCCTTCGCCCGGCGATCAACAGTTCCGCGCCCTCTTCGGCGAACATCAGCGCGGTGCAACGCCCGATTCCGCTACCGGCACCCGTAATAAGTGCCACTTTGCCATCTAATTTGCCCATCTACCGTTTCTCCTTGGTTTTGTTGACATGCGAAAAAAGCAGCCCTCCGATCTCATGCTCCGCCTTCAATTTCATCGAGGCGCTCCTGCATTTTCCGGCAACGCTCCTCCAGCTTGTCGACACGGTCCGCCAACGCGCCGTCGACCGGCTCGCCCTTGTTGAGCTTGCGGATCCAACGTTCAATACTCGCCGCATCCTGTTCCGGCCCCATAGCCTTAAGCGATTCAAGTGCCGGAATCGCGCGCCGATCACCAAGCGACGCCAACATCATACCCGCCTGCACCCGCACCCGGCTCTGGCCATCCCGCGTCATATCAATCAACCGCTCGACAGCCTCAGCGCGCTCTTCCCGGCGAGCACGCTGCGCCGCGAGGCCATAACCTTCCACTGCGGCCACACGCGACGCCTCAGGATGTTCGCCATACCCCATGCGCCCGGCGAGTTGATCAAGCGCGCCGAGCCGACCAAGGCCGCGCAACGCGCCCGACGCGACCATGCCGTGCAAGCTCGTATCAGACGCGCGAGATACCAGCAGTGCTCGATCGGCCTCGTCACGCTGTGCGCCGAGCGACAACAACGCGGTCGAATGCGCCAAGGGCGCTTGCGGACGCGCTATAAAATCGCGCAACGCCGCGGCCAGCCGCCTATCTCGCAAGCCACCGCAAGCCGCCGCAAGCACCTGCTTCGCACGCGGCTCCTCCTCAGAAAGCAACCGCTCGGCCAGCACCGGGATCGCCGCCGCGTGCCCGCACTCTCCGAGCGCCTTGGCAAGGGCCGCGCGCACCCCCCAAAACGGCTCGGCAGCCATCGCCGCGCGCACCGCGGCAAGATTGGCGCGCGTCCCGCTCTTAATTAGTTCCTGCCCGGCGCGAATACGATTGCGCACATCATCCGCGCCGGTGAGCGTCGCGCACAACAAATCGTCACCGGGATTAAACTCCAGCTTAAAAAGCGCCTCGCAATCCGGATCGATGCGTATCATCGCGCACTTGCCCTGTACCGAAAAGCGCAAGGTCTGCCGCGTGTCGTCAACGGCCAGCGCGACCCGATGCGCACCGTCATCGTCGACATACTCAACCGCAAGCGACAGGCGGAACTTCCCGACACCCTTTTTCTCGTCTTCCTGGATTTGCTCAACGACCAGCCTCGCTTCACCCTTTTCTGCGTCGTGCTGGAACGTCGCCTTGAGCTTCGGATAGCCACGCGAGAGAACCCACTCGTCAAAAAAGCGCACCAAATTGAGCCCAGCCCGCACCTCAACGACACGCCGAAAATCCTCGGTTTCGACCACTTGCTCGTGATAGAGCTCAAGATAATCACGCGTTGCCAACCAAAACGCCTCGTCACCGACATGCTTACGCAACATATGCAAGCGCCAGGCGCCGCCCGGATAGAGGTGATTGTCGAACAAATCCCAACTCGAATCGTAGTGGCGCGTAACAATCGGCCGCACATACTGGCTATCGGCTTCGGCGATATAGTGTTCGGCGTCTAGATGGAGTTTATAATGCGCGTCGTCGCGCCCGACGGTCTCCTCCCGCCAGACCGTTTCGATATACGTCGCCCAGCTCTCCTTGAGCCACGAATGCTCGAAGTGCCGGCACACGACCGCATCGCCGAAGTAGCTGTGCGCCATCTCGTGTATATTGATCGAATCGACAAACTCGCGCCATTCGGTCGCGAAAGACTCGTCCTGTACGAACATCTCGTCCCAGGTAACCAACGAGATATTCTCCATCGCCCCGCCGACGCCCGGCAGCGCGATCTGGAAGTATTTGCCGAACGGGAAAGGCACGCCGAGGCGCCCGACTAACCACCGCATCAGCTCACCCGTACGCCCGAACGTTCCGGCGAGCGACTCTTCCGGGATGCGTTGCGCCGCGTAATACTCGATCGGGATGCCATCTACCGCTTCATCCACGTAGCGCGTAAAACGCCCCACCGCGAGGCAGCACAGATAACTTGGGCAACGAAAGTCAAGTGTCCAGCGCGTCGTCTTCGTGCCATCACCGTGCTCGGTCTCCCCATCCTGCACGCCATTGGCCAACACGGTCAAATCCGCCGCGACCCTAATCGCAAAATCAAACGTAGTGCGCACGGCCGGATAGTCGACGCACGGCAGCCAATAACGCGCGCGTTCAGTCTCGTGGTCGCTGCAGGCAAATACCGGACGGTCTGGGTAACGGTCGTCCGGATGCGAAAAGTGCATCCCGGACACCGGAGCCTCGACCGCGTAATCGACAGCGACCTCGCGCGTCTCACCCTCGGCAAAAGGCGTGTCCCACGTGATCGTCAGTTGACGACCGTCATAGCGCGAAGAGAGCGGGCCGGAGACTTCCGCCGCGACAAATCCGACGGCGTTTAATATCAGCGTGCGTGTGCCGACACGATTCGCGCGGACGCTCGTCGTAGCGCGCCCTGCGATCCGCTTGGCCTCGATATCGACATTGAGGGATAGCGCGATATGCACCGGTTCGAGGGCAAGATCCGGCGCGTAGCTCGGCTCCGCCCCGGGCAACGTAAATTCGTTTGTCATTTACTTTTCCCCGTATTGTAAGTGGGTTTGGCCGCGCGAGGTCATGCAGGGCCTCGTTGGAATATTAAGTTTTTCCGGTCATAGAATACACATACAGGACCCTCGGCAGCAAACACCCAAAGCGGTCGATACCGGCATGCTGGCCATAGTGGCGCACGTAGCCCGTGGGGGCAACGGGTGACAAAGCATATTGAATAGCTGGCACCTTAGCCCAGAGGGCGTATAATGAAGTATGAAAGGAAAAAAGTACTATGGGACTACTGACAGCCGCATTGCTATTATCGGCACATACAGGATAGGCCAATGAGGAGATCACGGTCGACCTGCCCGGCGGGACAAGCATAGACTTCGTACGGATTGAGCCGGGCACCTTTATGATGCGATCGCCGAATTCTGAGACCGGCCCATTGCCCGCGAAAAGGCCGCTGAGAATATCAGCGTATTGAAGCGGGCGTTAGAGGTCATGACAATACACCCGACAGCCGGCCAACAGCAAGCCATCATCGCCGCCGGCGTCTATTTTCTGGTCTCCGCCATCCTCTCGTTGCTTATTGAATCCGTACGCAAAACACGAGTCTAATGGACGGGTATGCGCCGAACTCCAACATTGCGGCGGCGTCAGGGCGCATGCCCGTCCATTGGCGACCAGCCTGATCAGGCTCCTAAACCGCGCGCAATGCGTCGATCGCGGCGCTCGCCGTTCCGCTCCTACCACCGGTGAGCTCGGCATAGGACACCACCCCCACCAACGCGCTGGCGCCGGCTTCGTCCAATCCAGCTTTGTCTGCCAATTTGGCAATTAAGTGCAGTTGCTTAGCACTGGGAGCAAGCCCTTCGGACTGCAATGTCGAAAGGTGATCGATCAGAGCACTCGCCTCGTCGCGATTCAGCTCAGCTCCCGCCAGCCGCAAGTTCGCCGATTCTACCGCTTCCTCTTGCGTGAGATCCGCGCTCTCCAGCATCCGCTGCAGGTAGCTGAGTTGTTTTTCGCTGGGCAGCAGATTGATACCTCGGGTTCGCAAATCAGCGAGCAACGCCCGACCCTCCTGCTCAGCGAGAGTATCGAGGTCCCCTATCTCCTCTGTTAGCTCCGGCGCAGCCGCCAAAAACTCCTGCAACTTGAGACGACTGCGAGGTACCAATGGCCCCGCGTTTCCCGCCTCCTGGGCCGAGGCATGAGCAGCCTTAAACTCGTCACGCATGGTTTCCCACACCTCGCTCGCAGGGCGCCGCCCCTCGGCCACATCGTCGAGCTGCGTCTCCATCGTAGCGGTATATTCGGTCTGAAAAACCTCTCGCTCACCCTGTAGACAAAACAACGGAGCCGCCTCCAACCAAATATCGCGCCCGCCCTTCGTGGGAATCAAAACGCCATCCTCTATAGTGACGTAGTCTCTTTCTTCCAAACGGTCCACGGTTTTGGCATAGGTCGAGGGCCGGCCGATGCCCGCCTCCTTCATCGTTCGCACGATGGTGTGGGCCCTATACCGCGCCGGCGGTTTGGTCTCGTCCTCCTTCAGCACCGGGTTCGCATGCTCAGCATCGCCAGGCACCCACTCGAAGCTCTCCCCGGTGTCTACGGTAATCGGCGTGGTCTCCACCTGATCCCCCAAGGCCTCGAAAGCGCGGCGCCAACCGAGCTCGGCATACCAACCCACTGAGCCGTCCAAGACTAGCTCAAGCCCCTCGCACTGCCCCTTCAGCGAGAGGGTCACTCGCTGTGAAGGCACCATGAGCGAAGCCAATGTCCCCGCCCGAACAAGGGCATACAGTTTCTGGGCATCGGGCTCGGCGTCGGGCACGGTCTCAAGCTGAAAATTCGTCGGTCGAATGGCTTCGTGCGCATCCTGCACACCCGCGCCGGCCTCGGCAGTGGCGACAACACCAAGCAGCTCAGCATTCCAGGCCTCGGAGATCAACGAACGACCAGCCTCCACCGCCTCAGTAGCCAAACGCGTGGAATCGGTGCGGATGTAGGTCAGGTGCCCCGCCTCGTAGAGCTTTCCCGCCAGCACGGCGGTCTTGTTCGGCGACCAGCCCCAGCGGCTTCCGGTGGCTTGAAACAAGGTATCGGTCGTGAAAGGCGGGCGCGCCGCTTGCGACCTTTCACGACGGGTGACATCACTCACCTGCACCGATCCCGCGGCGACCAGTGCCGCATGTGCAGACTCGGCCAATGGCGCCTTGGCGGTGCGGTAGGTGGAGAACCGATGTTGCTCATCCAACCAGGCGTCAGGATCATCTTTATCATGAAAACGTACGCGCCATTCCGTAGCCGAGGTTTCCGCATTGACTTCAAAGTAGCGCACCGGGACGTGCGCATCCCGCTCCAACTCCCGCTCGACGATAAAGCCCAGCGTCGGCGTCTGCACCCGGCCCATTGAGTTAGTAGAGGTATTGGTATAACGCCGAGCAATGCGGCTCGCTCGCCAGCCGACCATGCGATCCATAAACATGCGGATAAGTGCAGCATCCACCAGTGCCTGGTCCACACTGCGAGGGGAGGCTACAGCGTCGTGCACCGCCGGCTTGGTGATTTCCTGGAACGATACCCGGTGTAAGTCGCCGAGTCCTGCAAGCAGCTTCTCGAGATGCCAAGCGATCAGCTCGCCCTCTCGATCCGGGTCAGCCGCCAGGTAGAAGGTGACCGAGTCGTGCTGTGCAGCTTCTTCTTTGATCGCGTCGATAGCCGCCTCGCCGCGTTCGGTCCAAAACCACGGCGGCTTGGGCAGATCACCGGATCGATTGGACCAGTACGCTTTACGGACCTCTTTCGGCGGGTGGATACTACGGTCTTGGGCCAAGCGCTCGATATGGCCTCCCGTGGGCAATACCCGCCACTGGTCTTTGCCCAGATGTTTGAGCAAGGTCTTGCATTTGGCCTTCGATTCGACGAGCAGAATGTTCATATGATGTATTACCAATTTCTTTGGATGGTGGATTTTGCTGATGGCGCATGACTTTCAATTCACCTATCGATATGCCTCGTTCGCTAGGCAACCACTGCATATCGGCAGCTCAAGATAGGGCCAAGGGGAATAGGAGACAAGATAGGAGAACAACAACTAGGACTATCTCAAGCTGGCTTATCCCGTGGGGCCACTATAGTGAGCAACGCCCGCGGGTTTCCAACCAGAATCTGGTCAACCTCTTCCTCGCTGATTCCGCGCATGCGCATTAACGGAACGATCTCAGCCAGAACATAATGATATCCATGACCGCCCCATTTGGCCAGTCGGAAGGCCTGCGCCATATCGTGGCTAATCAAAATCTGCTCCGTCCAACCCCGCTCAATCATCCAGCCGATGTCGGCCACTCTCCCGGCATCGTTCAGCAAATGGACCGCGGGATTGTGGGGATAAAACCCGGATGGGTAGTTTCCAAAGAGGTCGTACGACAAGTAGACCCCGGTCTCGGCGATCTCCTGCAGCGTGTCCCGGTTGAAGACCGTGCGGTCGAGGTGCGCGAGGACGACGCGCCGCAGATCGGCACCAGCCGATCTGAGTTCGTCAAGAATCTGCAACGGAGCGGTCTCTTCCCTACCGGGGTGGACGAAAATACAAGCACCGGTTTGCCGTTGGGCCCTCGCGGCCGCACGCAGACACTTTCGCTCATCGTCGTGCAGGGGCGAGGAGCAGCCAATCTCTCCGATGACCCCGGCCCGCACCCCGGTATTCTTACGGTAGACGACCCCCTTGCCAGTGGAACGCGATTCCTCCTCGGCCGCCGCGCCCTCGACAATGTCGGCGACAATCATCGCGGCGATCTGCTGCTCGTTCCAGTCGGAGAGCGCTGGCGGGTGAGTTGCCGCAACATAGAATCCGCAACCCATCACAACGTGGACCCCGGCAGCCCGGGAGATTCGCTGGAGCCCCACAGGGTCGCGGTAGATACTCGCCAGGGTGAGATCGACCATCGCCTGCCCGCCATACTGCTTGAAGAGCCCCAGTTCCTCAACCGCGGTCTCGACACTATCGAGCGCATGGTGAGCCGTGCCAAATTCGGAGTAGTTCCGGCAGTACGCAGCCGCCTCGGCCGACACGGGGCTCGCGTAAAAGGCACGGGCGGTCGCCGTGTTGGGCGGGGGAAGCAGGTCGGACAAGTCAATCAAGAGGTGCTCGTGTGTGAGACAGACCCCAAGCATTTCAGGATCAATCAATCCAGTGACCGTCTGGATCTTACCAGTAAGGCCGGCGAGCAACCGCTGGTCTCCATCTTGCCCGATATCTTCTTGTCTCATATCTCCTCCTCCGTCTAGTTGGTCGACTAATCGCCAAGGGCGAAAATGGGCGATCCAGTGAAGCACTTCAGCGCAAAGCTATAGGCAACGGTGCTTCAAAGCAGAGCCGTTGCCCCTTGGGATCGCGTAGTCTCAGTCGATGCGCATGCAGTTGATAACCCAGATCACCAGGCAAGGCGTCGACATCCCCGACGCGGCCACCCCGGACGTAGAGCGGATCGCCGAGCAGCGGTGCCCCAATCGCGGCGAGATGGATGCGAATCTGATGGGGGCGGCCCGTACAGATCGTCACCTCTAGCAAGTTGCCGTCGGCCTCGCGCCGCAACAGGCGATAGTCGCTGCGGCTGGGCAGCCCCCGTGGGTCGGCACACCACAGTCGGCCCAATCGCGGATGCTCCAACGCCCCGATCGGCATTTCGATCCGACCTTCCGCCTCCAGTTCGGCCTTGACGGTGCGACAGCGGTAGATCTTTTCGATCGACACCGCAGAAGCCTTCACAGCTTTCCCATGGTCGCGCAGGGCCGCACTGAGCCAGGCACGGCTCCGACTCCGGCGCGCACAGATCAACAATCCCGAAGTACCGCGTCCCAGCCGATGCACCGGGCGCGGAGGGTCGACGGGCCAACGCCGTTCCAACAAGCGCAGCAGCGTGTGTTCGAGAAAACCTCCAGCCGGCATCACCGGCAATCCGGAAGGCTTGTTGACAATCAGCAAATCGCCATCGTCATGGATGACTTCGAACTGCAGCGGCACCTCCGGCTCTTGCCAAGGCGGCCGGTGCCAGACCAGCTGATCCCCCACCGCCAGCAGCAGATCGTCTCGGGTACGCAAGCCATTGTGTTCAATCTCGCCGCCGGACAAGCGCCGCCGCCAGCAAGTAATATCCGAATGGCTGTAATTCTGGCTATAAAAGCCGCTGATCGAGAGCCCCGACGCTTCGTCCCGCACGTAGTCTCGGTAGGACCAGCCCCGGTTCACTGCAGATTTACCACAAAAAAATACTCCGATCCCATAATAGCCCCCGACCTAGGTGTATGAAGACGTTTTAACCATACCGCCGTAAGCCACTCCCGCAGCGGTCTAGAGTTTACGCCGATTTTTTGTGCTTATCGTATTCCCCGCTATGGCTATAATATTGTTAGGCCCGCGCAATTGCCGATGCGGGACTGTGTTACTGACAAAAGCTACTTGTTTGCCATCGGGTGACCACCACATTCATCCGCCCATCTGCTCTCAATTCAAGAAATCCACACCGTTTTGTATTCGAAAAAGGGCTCTAGCCCCATCTCGCCGTAGCGACGGCCAATACCACTCTGTTTAAAACCGCCCCAAGGCGTGCGGTGGCTCAACGCGCTGCCGCTATTAACCGTCACGATCCCCACTTCCAATCGCCGTATAAAGTAGCGCTGGCGCGCGGGCTCTTGCGTCCAGAGCGAAACGAGCAGCCCGTAATCGGTGTCGTTGGCCAGCACGAGCGCCTCCTCGTCACTGTCAAAGGTCAGCAAAGATACAACCGGCCCGAAAATTTCGTCGCGACAAACCGGACTAGATTGATCGTCAAAGGCAAAGGCCGTGGGCTCAAAATAACAGCCCTTTGCATATTCGTCTTCTGTCGCACGACTCCCGCCAAACAATAATGCACCCTGCGTCTTTCCCATTTCTACATAGCGTTCCACACGCTCTATCGCCGCCCCGTCGATCAACATACTGGGCCCTGCGGCTTGTGCCTTTTCTTGTAATAGCGCGACAAATTTGTCGCGCACTGAACTATGCAACAATACCCGACTTATCGCCGAGCACGCCTGCCCGGGAAAGGCCGAACCTATAGTCGCGTCCACGGCTGCTGTAAGATCGGCGTCGGGAAAGATGACCTGCGCCGTTTTGCTGCCCAGATTGAGCTGCCCCCGCTTGAGATCTTCGGCGGCGGCGGCCATGATCTTTTTGCCCGTAGCCGTGCTGCCGGTAAAACTGATCAGCCGCGTGGCCGGATGCGCGACGAGCGCCTGCCCCACCTCGGGGCCTTTGCCGCTGAGCGCGTTGACCACCCCGGGGGGGAAACCGGCTTCGTGGAAGACCTGCATGGTCCTGAGCGCCTGTGGTGCTTCCTGGTCGGGCGCTTTAACCACGATCGTATTACCGGCTACCAATGCCGGCACAGCCGCCAAAAGAGCGCCCAACATCGGCCCATTGAAAGGCACAAAAATAGCAACGACCCCGAGCGGTTCTCTATATACATAATTAGTCTGTTGGTCGCCGTGTTCGATGAGCGTACCCGCTCCGTCATCGAGCTTGCCCACATAGTAGTCGATGACCCGTTCGATCAGCGGCGGGATGCCCGTCCCACCTTGGGGCTGGACCTTGGCCCCCGCTAGTTCGTCCGCCGCAGCATAGAGCATTTCTTTGAGCTTGGCGAACAAAGCACGCTTGTGTTCTACGCTACAGAACTTCCACTCGGCGTAAAACGCCTCTTGCGCAGCGGCCACGGCGCGGTCCACATCGACCCGAGTCGCATCGGCCACTTCGGCGATTAAGGTGCCATCTACGGGGCTATACAGGGGATAGTAGCGCCCAGAAGCTGGAGGGGAAATCTGACCCCCGGTCAGCAAATCATATTTTTTAACACTCATTCCATATTTCTCCTAGTGAAAATGCTTCTACTGATTCCCAATCAAGCGAACTTGCTTCTAATATTCCAACGGCAGTCTATTTAGCCGTCTCTTGTGGCCTCTTCGTCATGTCTCTCCTCCAGCCGATTATTCTATGGCAAAAAAATAGCCATTGCGGTGATGGGAGAAAACTTTATCTCCATATCAAGCCGGCACCCCTTCTTCCATCGGCCCGCCAACATAGCAGCGCCAAAGCAATGTGCCGTTGTTGGGATCCACACAGTTCATGAATACACCTGCCGATGAAGCAACGATCGGCCTGAATCCTCACGTAATCACCCTCGCTATACGCTCCATCTCCCGAACCGCCGTTTACCCGCAAGATCTGCTCGATCTTATTTGTCGCAGAACTGAGCGCGAAAGCCGGGTTGGTCTCCGCACGGATATCCCCAGACGCTACGAGAGCCGCTAGTATGAGTGCGATTGTGGTTATCACTTTCAATTGCTGATCTATTAATTGAGCGGCGAACATACAGTGTACCTCGCCGTATGCGGGTCATATACCGGCTACCTAGTTGCGCAGCTACTCGATGGCATGGACATAACCGTCCGCCGCAAGCACGAAGACTTTGTCGCGATAAACGCACAGCGTCGCCTCCTCGACGCGATGGCCGAGTTTATAGGTCCACAGTGGTTTACCGGTCTCTTCGTCGAGACAGTAGAAAAACGGCGAGGTGCCCGAGGCAATATAGACGCGACCAGACGCAACCGCCGGTGCCGACAGGCCGCCGCCGTCCGGGTGCGTCCAGTAGATTTTGGCGGTCTCGGGATCGACGCAATAGACCGTGGAAAACAGCGGCACGCCGCGCAGCCCCATGCCGCCGCGTGACGAGAAGAATGCGCGCCCGCCGTGAAAGGCCGGCGTGGCGTTGAAGTCAGAGAACGCGCCTTTTTCCTCGTCGTTGGTGTTGCCCTCGTTGAGGACATCACCGGTTTTTCCATCTAGATATTTGCAGATATTACTGTGGTGCGGCAGGTAGACCTTGCCGTCGAATGCGATAAGCGTACCCGAGTCGAGCGCAATGCCATTGGTCTTCCACACGATCGCACCGGTTTTTTTGTTAAACGCGTAGATCGAGCGGCTCCAGGAACCGAAGTAGACGAGGTCGCCGTCAATTGCAGGTTCGGCCGGGATCGACTGCGCGGTCGGGAACATCCACACGATATGGCCTGTTTTTGCGTCGAGACAGACAGCATAACCACTCACGGTGGGCACATAGACCAGACCATCGTCGACCATCGCCGACCCCCACACCCAACCACCCGGAAGGGTTTGTTTCCAAATCAACGCCCCATCCTCGGCATCTACGCAGTAGAAAAACCGTTCGCCGCCTTGTTGGCCGGCAAAAATCCGCCCGTCGGCACAAGCGGGTCCCGCGGAGATCGCGGCCCCCATTTCAAATTTCCAGATCGGCTCGCCCGTTTGCGCATCGGCCGCATGAAGAAATCCAGACGGGGTGCCAAAGAAGATCTTCCCGCGATGGGCCGTGGGTTTCGATTGGTAGTAGGTGCCCCCCGAAAGTTCATCCGTGAAAATGCGTTGGCCGGTGGGATCAACGAATGCGTTGAGCGTGCTTTTCTCCCATAGCGTCCGTCCATCAGCCGAAAGACAGTACAACATGAGATTGCTGTCGCTAATCAGCAAACGGTCTTCAGCGGATACGAGGTCTGCGTAGATCGGGTGGGTACTAATCACTTTCGACCAGCAGCGCGTGCCGTCCAAGTCGATACAATGCAGTTTGCCGTCGACGGTCGCGACAATAATATTATCACCGCAAACAACGGGTTTCGCCCGGACCCAGTCGGAGACCTCTACCTGCCAAACGACAGTCCCTGTTTGCGCATCCAGCGCATAAACGCAATGGTTGGCCGCACCGACATAGACGCGATCGTCGTGCACGAGCGGCGTGCTGAAATGTTTGCGGGCACGGTGTTCGACGGCCTCGACACGTCTTTGCCAAAGTAACGCGCCGCTCTGCTCGCCCAGACAGTAGACCGAGCCACCATTGCAGCCGAAAAATACTCGCCCATTCGCCAACGTCACTTGGGTATTCACCGCACCCGACGCCTTGAATTGCCATGCGATGCGAGTCGCCTTGTTGGCTGGCAAAAACTCGTCCGTATCATCAAGGTCCGCCCCATCGAGCCTCAGCGCATACAGATAACCTTCCATCGTACCGACGATTGCCACGGTCTCGGTTAGCACCGGTTCGGCCAACGCATCGATGTCGCCGACGTTAAAATCCCAGCGCCAGGCGTCGTTGTCGAGGTCTGCGCAAACGAGGCGGTTGAAATTCTGGCAGATCGCAGGAGCTCCGTAGATATCGTGTACTGCAAACGGATACACCATATACTTGCCATTCGTCACAACGGCGGCATATTGGGTCCGATAGTCTACATGTCCGGCGTATTTTCGCTCGAGCGTTTGGCCGGTTGCCTTGTCGAGGTAAACGAGATTTTTGGCCTGCCCTTCGTTGCCGCCGTGGCTGTTGACCTCCCGCAGGACGATCCGGTCATTGAGCACCAAAGGCGTTGAAGCGATGGCCGGATATTTATAGATGCCGAAGAGCGCATGCTCCTGGGTCGATTTCCAGATTTCCTGTCCTGTTGCAAGGTCGAGGCAGAAGCTGGTCGTATGCATGCCGGGCGAGGCGGCATAGACCTTGCCCTCCTCAACGACCGGTCGCGCATACCAGCCAAGGCCGACGGGCAATTTCCATGCACTGCGACCATAGCGAGGCCCCGGCGCCTCGCTATATCCCGTATGATGGATATCGCCCTGAAACATCGGCCACTCGGCTTCCATATCCCCACCCGGCGGGCAGTCAGCAACATCGCCCTCGCCCGGCGTGGCGATCGGCCCCTGCTCGATAAGCCGGGATTGCATGTCTTCCATCACGCCGAAGCCCTCGTCGATGAGTGCGGCCATCTCGGACAATAGACGTTCGTCGGCCCCCGCTACAATTTGATCCTCCAGCAGATAGTAGCGTTTATCCACGTCCGTAAACGGCCGGGTATCTGCCCCCTGCTGCTGGAGCGCGCTCAGCCACATGTAGAGCAGGAGCGATCGCCGTCGGTAGTTGTCTGCACTGGATGGCGATGATGCGATTTCGTGTCGCACCCTGTCGATATCAACGCTGCCGCTCGAATGGAATACTTTGCTTGCCATGGCCATTATCCCTTAGGACGCGAGTTCGCCGCCTTCGACTGTAGGCGTTCCCTGCACATCATTGGCTTCCACGCTGACACGACCATTGTCCCAAACCACGATACCGGTGCCCATCGACTCGATTTCCACTTTCCCCTCCGGCACCGTAAACACCAAGGGCGCCGCCTCGGGGCCATGATACGCGGCCACCCAACAACGACGCTCGGGGCTGGCCAGAATCCAGGCCGCCGCCTTCCCGCATTCGAGCACGGCACCTGCGACCTCTACTTTGCCGTCACAGGTCTGCTTAGCCAAAGGCGATTCCAACATCGGCCATGCCTGGTCTCCACCTTCGGTCCAGCGCCGCTTCAGTTTCCACTGCATCAGATCGACCTCGATGCCCAAACTGCGCCCGTCGCGCCCATACTCTATGTTCCACAGGCGCTCTTCGTCGCCGCCGTCGTAGGTAAACGACGCCTCGGCCTCATCGCTCAATTGGCCGCCAGCGACCACTTTCGCAAACGCCGCCCCATCAGCATAGGCACCCCGCTGGGCCACTTCAGCGTAGAAACCGCACTGCGGCATGCCCTGGTAAAACGAGCCGGGCCAACCCAATTCCCAAAAAGTCTTGCCCCCCCCCTCGTAGTTGTAGATCTCCAAGGCCAGATTGCCCTGGTGTTCTACCAGTCGCAACGGCGGGTTGTGACTCAGATGGGTCCGCGTCAGCGGCCGCACTGCCGCCCACATCTGCCCACTGCCCACCACCACCGTTGCGCCTTCGGGCACATCAGCGGGTAACGCTTCGACCTTGCGGTCACCGATCCATATTTCATCGATCAAGTCGCGGCGCATCCAGATCAAGGCCAGCTTAAGCCCCGAACACGGCTGGCGAGCACCGATAACGCGCGGAGCATAGAGGCCGATCGCCCGCGTCTTATCCTGTACACCCCAGAAACGGCCTTCATCCGGCTGCAATTGCGTATTGGAGCGCGATGGTGTCGTGCGAAAATCGCCCAGCCATTTCTCGTCTAAGATATACTTGCTAAGCAGGACCCCGGTCTCTTCGCCACACGTGAATTGCGCAATAAAGACACTCGACTCGCCCTCGACAAAACGATTGGCCTGGCTGCTCAGATCCTTGGAGGCGACGCCCAAAGAAAACGCCTCATCCATATACGTCGTCATCATCTGCTGTCCGGCCGCATCGGAGGTCTCTTTGATTTCCAGCGGCAAGGGTTTGTCCTCTAGGGCCGCGGCAGCCCATTCGGGCAAAATGCCCGATGCAACCCAATGGCGCATCCAGTCGATCTCGGGTGGCGTCTTGGCCTCGACCTGCGGCTGATAGGCGCGACTGAACGGCCCGGACCAGCGGCCCGTACCCGGGTGCCCGTGCAGCAGCGCACTCAAGCCCGCGCGCACTGCGAAAACCCGGGCGATGGTGCGCGTCTCGTCGTCATTGCTCAGCGCCGCCAACTCGGCCAGGCGCTCGATCGACATGCCGGTATAACCGGGGCAATTGTACTCGTAAAACGTGCCGGAGCGATCGGTAAAAGCCAACCAGCGCCGCAGCTTGTCGCGGCCCCGCGCCATCAGTGCTTCGTCGTTGAGCAGTTCGCCGCCGATACAGGTATCAAAGACATCGGCCGCAGCAATCGTAGTGTAGCGCAGATGCACGTCAATGCGGGCGATCGCCTCCAACCCCAAACGAATCCCCTCCAGCGCCTTGTCCCGCAAAGACGCGGGCACCGAATCGCCACAGCGCAGCATAGCCTTGATCAAAGGCATCACGGTAAAGTGCACGGCGTTCAGGTCCTCCACCATCTCGTCCTCGCGCTCCCAGGTGAAGTTGCCGAAATGCGGCGCCCCCGGCCGGCGCTCCTGCGATTCGAAAACCGCGTCCAACACCTTTTCAGCACATTCCATATCCTGCGGCGTGCCATTTTCGATCAGCCGCGTCGCCAGATTCATCCCGGGGATCGTAGCGTGGAAAACCTGACCGTTTTCCTCCCGGCCGGGCAGATTGACTTGCGGGTCGAAATCTTCGGGGAGGGCTAATGATTTTTTTTCGCTGTCCATGTCTGACCTCAATTTAAATAGTGATTTCTAACAGGCGATTATTCTATTGCGCATAGGAACCCATCCGTCACGAGGGTAAATGCTTTCCCGTATTACTCTATTTTGCGTGAATGCTTTCAAGCCCAGGTAAAGATTATATAAGGGGGCCATCTCCAGCGATGGTGGCGCGGCGCATGACCCGCCGTTGCGCCGGATTGTAGGCCATACCCCGGTGCAGCACGGACCGATTGTCCCCAATTACCAGATCCCCGGCTTGCCAAGTGTGCGAATAAACGGTTTCCGGACGCACGCAGAACTGGGTCAGTGCTTGCGTCAACGCCCGGCCTTTTTTCACGGGCCAGCCGACCACATGCGAACAGTGCCTACCGACATAATAAATTTTGCGCCCAGTCCGGAGGTGGATGCGGACCAGCGGTTGCTGCGGCGGCGCAAGTTCGTCTTTTTCGGCAGCGGTAAAAATATCGCCGACGATATTTAACCGGGAATAGATAAGGGAATGTTCGCAGACCAGGTCCTCAAGCGCGTCTTTGGCCATACCGTCAAAGGGCTCTAGCCAATCGTCGTAGCAGGCCCGAGCATCGGCAAATTCCGTGTTGCCGCCTTCGCTTGGCACTTCATGGGCAACCAGAAGTGAATAAGTACAAGGAACCCGTTTGAATGAACTATCGGAATGCCAGAGCGTATTGCCTTTCATATAGGTGACTTGTTTTCCATCGCGGTCCATAACGCGGCCGTCTTCACCGACATTGGACAGCATGGTTACTTTTTTATGGACCCCGCCGTATTGGTCCCGCTGCAGAGGAATTTCCAGTGTGCCAAATCCTTCGGCCAGCGCAACTAGACTTTCATCATCGAGAAGCTGCCCCCGGAAAGCGGCAATGCCCTGTGCGTCGATCGTTTGTTGTAGAGCCGCAAAACGGGCTCGTTCAGGGGCTGGCTCAAATCAATATCCGATTTTTGTGCAACAAAATTTTTCTTCAAGGTCTTAATCTTCATCGGCTCATCTGCTTTCAGTTTATCGGTGAGCCCTACTGGATATTTGCCCGCAGACATTCCTGCGCTACCGCTTTGTCGCCGCAGCGCAGCGCCGCGACCACCGCTTCGTGCTCGCGGTAGCTATCCATTAAATCCCGGTGACGCGAATAGGGCAGCATCATATGTGTCACCACCGGCACCCACACAGCCACCAGATCGGCGCCGCCGCCGCATTCGACGATATGGCGGTGAAAGGCCATATCGTGCTCGACCACCTCGGCCATTTCGCCTTGGCGGCAGGCGACCTGAAAGAGCGATAGATTTTTCGCAAAAAACGCCAGCCCCTCATCGCCCTGTCGGCACAGCCCTTTTAAGGCAAAACTCTCTATCTTGCGACGCATCCTAACGACTAGCGACCGAATAGCAGGGTCGGGGCGGCGCACGCGCACGCGCACGCCGCAATTTTGCTCGGCCACCAGTAGACCTTCCTGGGTCAACTGCAATAGTGCATCGCGGACGGGGCCCCGACTGACGCCAAAGTGCCGGGCCAACGGCTGCTCGCGCAGCGCCTCACCCTCTCCGAGTTCGCCCGAAAGCACGGCATAACGCAAATGGGCGGCGACCTGTTCGCGAATAGTCCGGTGTACAGTAGGCACTTTTTCCATACCATCCTCAATTTATAAAATTGCAGATTGTTAACAATCAATGATATAAACAGATGCGTTTTATGACAAATCGCCAATGAGCATCTTCATCTTAACCAGCCGGACACGACCAGGCTCCGGTCGCAGGCATTGCAATAAAATTTCATTGCCGTTCTTTAGTATATTTCATCTTGCGATCTCACTTTTATTACTTGCGTTTTTACTATGATTAAACTGACTTTCATACCATTTGTTATCCAACGCCACACCGTCGGGACTTTACCGCGCGCGTTATTAATTATATTTTATCTTGCGATCTCCTCTTATAAAGTATTTTGTAATATACTCAAGAGGACTAAACTGACTTTCATGCCATTCGTTACTCAACACCACACCGTCAGGATACTATCGCGTGCGCGCGTTCTTTTTCTACCGTGGATGAAATGCTATGAAACCGCAACAGCGCAAACTTATTGGCCAGATCTTCAAGAAGATCCCTGTGCTCAAGGGGCTAGCCCCATCGCAAACACAGGCGGTGCTAAATATTTGCGAAACAAGGTTTTATGAACCGGGCGATATAGTTTGCGCTCGTGGCGCGATGAGCGAGGATATGCATATATTGATCTCCGGTACAATGAGCGTAACCGGCAGTGACGGCACCGTAATTGCCGTGCTGAACCCCGTAATGGCCGTGGGCGAGATGGGACTAATTAGACGCCAGGAGCGCTCGGCACAGGTTGAGGCGATCACGCCAAGCAACACAATCACCATTGCCCGTCTTCCGTTTGAGCAACTGCTTGCCAAAGACCCTAAATTGAAGACGCTGTTCTATGGCAATGTAGTCGACAGCTTGTCGACGAAAATCGTCAACGACAACTTGCGTGCACTCGATCATGTTGATAGCCATACAGCCGCACAGCTAACCATACATAAACTGCAAAAACAGCTTGATTATGCCCTCTCGGTTATTGATGACTGCGACGGTCTTTCGCGCACAGAAGTAGAGCGTCAATTTGATGAGAAGATGATAAATGAAGTCGTCATTCTCTTTGTCGACGACGAAACAAGTATTCATTCATCGGTAGATCGGCTACTGCGAAAACAGTCGTGCAATCTACTCTTTGCTGAGACTGGTGGGGATGCGCTCGAGTTGATAGAACAGTATAAAGTTGACTTGGTCATCACCGATATACGAATGGCGCCAATGGACGGCTGTGCCTTAGCAGAGGAGATAGGCGAGAGATACCCAGACCTGCCGGTGATCGCGCTCTCGGCTATGGTGAGCGCCGAAGAAACAGAAGGGCACAATTTCAGTGGCTTTATCGACAAACCGATAGGGATCGCCGATTTTCGCCTCCTAGTTGAAACCACGTTGACCCAAGATCTGTGATCACTGTTGGCTAACGGCAGATTGTGTAGATCGCTCGACGATCATAGATCTTTGCAGAGTGGATCATATGCGGTTCTATCCCATGCCAACTCCGCGACAGAACCGCGCCTGACCGAGGGATAGAGATACTCTAGTATCTACGCGCGGAAGGCCGAATATCTGCTGCAGTTGACTGATGCATGCTTGTCACTCCTCCTTCTGCTAGTCATCAAAAGAGCTACAACGCTTCTATGGCCACTTCATTTCGACGCAAGAACGGCGGTGCCCACGGATCGTTGTAACGCATTAAAAAGACTCGACCGGTTGTCTCGACTCCATTGGCTTGCAAGATATCTAAGAGTTCCGACGTTTTTTGCTCAACCCGCACCGGATCTGTCCACCACGCAAACTCGAGCGTCGCCAGTTTGCGCGCCGGTACCGTACTAAAATCAATCGCCTGGCCATCAGGTCTTGGAGCATTGTCCGCCGAAATCTCCTGCGGTAGGATAAACGACATTTTCGCTCCGGTGATCACCGGAGCGGTCATCGACACCTGCCGCCCCTCTTTATTACCGCCGAAAATATACGAAGCAAGTACTGGGAACGCGGCGTGGTCGGTTTCCTGCGTGGTAGAGATCCACGTCTGCGCCTCGTATTGACGCAATTCCACATCGGCCGAGAGGGATTGTAGCACCTCGTAGGGGGGGCGTTCAGTACTATAGATGACATACAGGCCCCAACTCATCCACAACATCAAAATGAAGCCGGCCGCAGTCAACAGCAAGTATTGTGCTTTCATGTCTCCCTCATTCATGAGATAAGGCCGATCCGGTCAGATATCTTACCAGAGCCGAGGGTAAAGTGATTGTTATCAATTTTCTGTATCATAGCTTCTAAGGCGATTTAGGCTTCAGCCCGGCGCGCGACCTTGTACAACATCCCCCTGAAAATGAGCCAGTGTATCGGGTATAGCCCATACCAGTAAATAAGTCCGCTCAACCCCAATGGATCGAAAATAGCCGTTTGAGTTATTTTGCTCCCTCTAACCGCAGGCTGGACTTCGAATTGCAACCAGGCGCGACCTGGGACTTTCATTTCGGCCTGCAAGCGCAACAGATGTTTATCTTCATACGTTTCGACTCGCCAGAAATCCAATATGTCGCCAGGACGCAAATCGGTCGGGTGTCGCCGGCCTCGCCGCATCCCCACCCCCCCCATCAGCAAGTCGACAAAGCCGCGCAATCGCCAAACCGAGGTCGCGAAATACCAGCCGTTGGTACCGCCAATCTTCCGGATGGGCTCATACGCTCGCGTTGTGTCGACGTTGACGAAGGTCTCCTGGATATCGATAAATCGCGAGCCCAAGCGGGCGCCGCCCCAACGCTGCGGCTTACCGCCCGAGGACTGCGCATCGCTCCATCGGGTTTGTGCTATTTCCCGATCCTCGTTGCGGAGCGCGCGTTCTATGGCTTGCCGTGCACCCAGGGGTTTTACCGTAAAGCACTCCAGTGCGCGGGTATCGTTGACGATAGTTTCATTGCGCAGACTATCGATAAGCTTTCTACCTATTCTCGCATAGACCGGCGTCACTAGGCCAAGCCATAGACTCGAGAGCTTCGGACTGAGAAAGCGGATGGGAACGGCTAGCCGCCGCACGCCGATTTGTCGGGCATATTCGTGCATTAGCTCGGCATAAGTCACGCGCTCTGGACCACCGATCTCGAAGACCGTGTCACCTTGTTGTTGTAGGTCTAGTCCGTGAACTAAGTAGGAGATCACGTCTTCGATAGCAATGGGTTGTGCCAGGGTGTGAACCCAGCGCGGCGTAATCATTACGGGCAGCTTGTTGACTAAGCTGCGCACCAACTCGAAAGATAGCGAACCTGAACCGATGACGATCGAGGCACGAAACTCCAACGTCGGCGGCCCCTCATTTGCCAGGATATGCCCCACTTCTACCCGGCTAGCGAGATGGGGCGATAGATGGGCGTCTTCACCTAGCCCGCCCAAATAGATCACACGCCGCACGCCGCACTCTATGGCCGCACGAGCGAAATTCTGTGCACCGCTCCGATCCTGTTCTTCAAAATCACCTATAGTACTACCCATCGAGTGGACCATATAGTAGGCGGTATCGACTCCAGTCAGAGCGGTTGCCAACGAACTTGGGTCCAATACGTCGCCGGCGACCACCTCTGTGTTTTGGTGAAAGCGGCCGGCCAGGTATTGGGGATTGCGAGCCATACAGCGGACGCGTTCCCCGCGCTCTTCTAAAGCGGGTACTAATCGACCACCGACATAGCCGCTGGCGCCCGTAACCAAAATAAGCCTGCCTCTGGTTTTTTCTTCGCTTGGCTGTAATGTTTTGCTATGTGTCATCGCGATTCGAGTTCGTGTGGGGTAATTATGCTATTAAGCACGATTCATTACGCATTGCTGTTTTGGGCGAAATCAATCTGTTGAATCCGCTCCCGTGCCTCTCGCCGCTCTTCATACTTCCTGTTAATACGTCTGACTTCCACAAAGTAAATCCCGTAAAATGCCACGCACAACAAAGTGCAGATAGCGCCGATGGCGAAGATGATAATTTGCGGCATGTTATTTTCCCCTGGATATAACATTGATAAAAATGCCGAAGGTAATAATGGATGGAACCCAAATGCTGGTGAAGATTCCCTCGTTGGTCTGTCCCGAAAACCACAGGTAGACGGAGAGCAGGAACGATAAGAAGGCCGCGGTCAAGATCAGGTAGTTACGCCGCTGGTTTATCATGATAAAGGTCCATATCCTTAGTTTGATAAGCGTTTAAACTGTCTTGTCACATAATATACAGGTGAAATAACCAATGTCAATACTTTGTACAATTAAATAGTAGACATATTATAGATATTACATAAATAAGACGTAAAAACATTGACGTGAGGCTCCATAGCCATATGTTCGCGACAAGAGTACCGCTAAGCTATTAGGTGCTCACTTAACCCGATGGGGAAAATAAGATGTGTGCCGATAGCGACGCTGATATCACCGAACCACTAGCGCGCATGCACCACGTGGCTCTGACGGTTGCCGACATTGCCGTGGCGGTCGCCTGGTATCGCCAGCGCTTTAATTGCCGGCTATTATATCAAGACATGACTTGGGGTTTTTTGCAGTTCGACAATATAAATTTGGCCCTAGTCACCCCCGGTCAGCACCCTGGCCATGTCGCCTTTGCTGTAGATTTAGAGCAGGTGGCGACAGCGGGGCCAGTGCAACTTCATCGCGATGGGACGCAGTCGACTTATATTGACGACGGGCAGGGCAATAGCGTGGAATTGATCCACGATCCGAGCCCAATATGACCCATTCTTGCTGAGTGCTTAGGCTGTGTAAGTTGCTGTTATTGCTGACGCATCTGCCGATACATCGCCAAAGCCCGCTCGCGCGAAAAGCGCAGGTCTACCCATGGCTCGGGGTATGTTGTTCCTAGCGCGACACCGGCCTCACTGAGGACTTGTGGAGGTGCCTCCCATGGCTTAAATCGCCAGGGCAATGGCAGTTTGCGCAAAGCTGGGATCCATCGATCAATATAGTGGCCATCGGGGTCAAATTTTACCGCCTGGTTAATCGGATTGAATATGCGGAAGTAAGGTGCCGCGTCGGCACCGCAGCCAGAGGTCCATTGCCAACCCAGGGTGTTATTTGCCAAGTCGGCATCGACTAAAGTATCCCAAAACCAGGCGGCACCATCGCGCCAAGATATCAGCATATTTTTGGTTAAATAGGAAGCAACGACCATGCGGGCGCGGTTGGGCATCCAGCCCTCGCACCAAAGCTGGCGCATGGCGGCATCGACTAGTGGAATGCCGGTTTGACCTTGCTGCCAGGCAGTTAACGCCGCGGCGTCGCTTTCCCAAGGAAATGCCTTAAAACGAGTGCGCAGGGGTTGTTGCGGAGTGTGCGGAAAGTGGAAGAGCAGATGATACGAGAACTCGCGCCAACCGAGTTGACGCAGAAACGGATTGTCTTTGGCAGCAGAGTATCCCTGCCCCCGAGAGGCCTTCTCCACAGCCTTCCATATTTGCCGTGGACCAATTTCGCCAAAGTGTACATGGGGCGACAGACGCGAAAGCCCATCGCCGTTGATGTGGTCTCTGGCCTCAGCATACGAGCGTAGACTCTTAGAGACAAAGGATTTGAGTTGGTTTTGCGCTTCCTTTTCCCCCGGGTTCCAGGAAGCGCAAAACCCCTCAGCTCGATTCATGTGAGCGTGCAAAGAAAACGAATCCAGGCCTTCACTACGAGGCCATATCGCCGGTTGTTGCAGGACGTGCGGGGCGGGCAACGGGGCCGCGGGTGGATCTTGGGCCAGGCAGGTTTTCCAGAAGGGGGTAAAGACTTGGAAGGGACCGCCGGCTTTCTTCGCCACCGTCCATGGCTCGTAGAGCAGTGATCCATTATAGCTCTCGACATCGATGCCATTGGCCCGCAGGTCATCCTCGATGCGTTGATCCCGCTCGCTCACTGCTGGCTCGTAACGTCGGTTCCAGTAGACAGCGGTGGCCCCACTTTCGCGAGCAAGTGCTTTGAGTGCGGCAAGCGTTGGTCCCGAGCGCAAAACCAGGCAACTACCTAGGCCCCTAAGCGACTTATCGAGATTAGTTAGCGCATGGTGCAACCACCAACGACTGGCCGCACCTGGTGGCCAGTCACCTTCTTCATCGGGAGCCCAAATAAAAACCGGTATGATCGGATGGTTTTGAGCTGCATTAAAAAGCGCCGGATGATCCGCCAGTCGCAGATCTCTGCGGAACCATACGATTTTGGGTGCACTACTCTGATGTCGTCCCATAACTACAGCCGCCAGTCTTGTAAGAAATGCATCGCTTCTCCTGCAAGGGCTAAAAAAGTATCGCCTAGCGATCTAAACCAGGGCGACCGCAGATCGAGCATTCGGAGGGATATGAAGTTGGGCTGCTACGATCCTGCGGTAGGAGATAAGCGAGGACTGTATTAAACGTACGTATGAGCATACTATAGGGGAAAATATGCGCAGATCGATAGAATAGATCTTTAGCGCTATCTATCACTACTGGCTTTTGTAGCCACGAATCCAGTCGATCTCAAGGCTAAATGGCCGTTCATCCTTATCGCTTATAATGATACCCAACTCGGCAATGCGTTCGGCACGCACGGTGGGCGAGTTGGGCGGCCGCCAACCCCGCATCGACAGCGTCATTTCGGTGAATGCAATTCTGACGATCTGCCATTGCGTTTCAGTGGAGAATTTTTGTTGCCATGTGCCCCGCACATCTGCTTGGGCAGCCAGAAGAGCGTAGTCTCGTTGGTCACCGCGGATACGCAACTCAAGACCATCAAAGCGGTCTAGTGAACCTTCTGCAATGGCTGTGCGCACTGAGCTGAAACCGCCATTATTGGCCAACGAGAGCTGACCATAGAAATTTGCAATGCCCGTGTTTTCAAATCCCATACTGCCTCGAGACAGCCCGCCCATCACACCATCATTGATCGTATACCATCCTCCGCCTTGATCAAACTCAAGGGCAAATGGTCCTTGTCGCATAGTCACACCGAGGTCTACTCCCGCCATTCGGTAAACATCATCCAAGGCATAGCGCAGTGTCCAAGCCCCACGATTCGAATCTTCACGAGCGGCACGATTAAGTGCGTCGTCAATCAATGGAGAAGACATCCATTTTGGTGCCATCAACTGCAACGATCGCAAGGCTATGCGATAGACGGCAGCACAGGCCTCTAAGCGGCCGTTGTTATAAAGGGGCACCCCCAGCGCGATGGCCTCTTCTATGAGCATGCGCACTTCGCCCTGCCCTGGCAATGGTGTATCCTCCTGAGCGGTCGCATATTGCGCACATAGGACGAAGACCAATACTCTAAGGAGTGCCATATTTTTTTACCAAGCAAAAGTGATTAAATGGGTCTACAGACTAGACAATATCGCTACGGTGCGCTTTGTCAAAAGCGACGGCATCGTCGAAGTCTTATTCGCGGGTGATTGTCGCTTAGAAGAGATCGCTAATGGCGGGTGGTGAGACAGCAGCCTTTCGTGGGCTGCGAAGAGCGCCCCACGTCGTTGGACTAGTTCTAAGACTCCTTTTGTAATTGTTTTCTATCTGTGGCTCTGATGCTATGGAGTGACGATGGGTATCAAGATGACTTGGGCCAGGAATAGCCCCTTGAATTTGGCCAACTATAACTATCCTGAGAGCCAAGGGGTGGCTTTTATCCACTGGTCGGCGGCGAACGAGGCAAGGCTTTAAACACAAAGCCTCGGCAGACCCACCGGGCCGAGGCGAGGTCGGTCAGGCGTGGAGATCAGCGATAGTATGCGGTGCGTTTGTAGTGCGGGCCAAGCGGTGGGCTATGCGCAGAAGCTATACGTTGGCATGCCGTCCGCGTTTTTTCGACTTGGGAATATGCGTCCGGCGCTGCGACTGGGGCTGCGGGCGGCCCTTGCTCTGCCCAGCGAGTTTCAAAGGTTCTGTTGCGGATAGAGAGGGCGGTCTATCCTCGCCTTGGGCCCCTTGCCCAGCCGTTGAATCTGCCGATTCGCCACCCGCACTTGCCAGTCCCGATCTCGAATGGAAGAAACCTACCCACAGTAGCAAAGACAGCGCTGGGCCCGACCAAGTGCGGATAAGGTGTATAATTTCGGCGCTCTGTATCGAGGCCTGGGCCAGTTTCAACTCGATCAGCAACATTGAGGCTTGCAATAGCCACAGGAAAAACACCGACAGCGCCATCCCGTAGAGTCTCCAGCGTATGCGCCGCCCCGAACTGGCGGCGAAGAGCGCGATCGCGCCGATCACATCTGGACAGGCCACACTGTTGCCGAAGGCTTCTCCCGATCGGAGATAAATCGAGGTGTCGGTCAGCCAGAACCCGACGTTAACCCCGTGAATCACCGATGCCAGGTAGAGATCGGACACATAACTCCATACAACTAGCAGTAAGGCGCCTGCCAGCATAAATTCAACCAGGAAACGGTAGCGATGTGTCTCGTGCGATGCCATCGTCATGTGTCGAGTTCAGCCTGAGGCGGCGTCTGCCCGGCGGGTCCAGTCGGTCCAGAGCATCATTACGAAGCCGATATTGAGGATGACCATGAAGTACAAGTGAAAAAAACGCAGCAGGTCGGGGATAGTGATGGCGATCACACCGAGGACAACTAGTCGTATGGCTCCATAGATAAAGAAAGCAGGGATACTGAGTAGCAAGCCGCGTATCTTATGAGGGGCGACCGCCGGATAGGCTAGAAGTGCGGCAAAGTAGATAAAAAAGGCTGAAATGCCGCTGCACTGGTGTTCGACATGGAAAACGAATCTGCCGATTTCAAGGATGTAGAGATCGGCCTGTTGTAGCGATCCATAGGCGACGACCGGTATCCCCAAGGTGGAAATCATCTTGGCGGCGGCCCACGAAATCGGCCAGAGATAGTAAGCGCTGAAAAAGTCGGTATAACGGATAAAGGTCCACATCAATGCGCCAAGCAACACCGCAAAGGCCATGCAGAATCGGACCCTGTGGTCAGTGGCCCATCGCCACGGCAGGGATTGATCTGCTGACCGTGGGGCAGGCCGCTCTATATTTTTTGGCCTATTACGTTTTTTCAACCGTTCAGTCTCTATTGGTTATTAATTGATACTATAATCAAGAATCAAGGTATCTTACCTATCGGCAGAACCGGGTTTTTCGCCAGCTATTTGGTGCGTATACAGACACAACCACGCACGCCGCCCCTACCAACCCATCCAGAACGAGTGGTTGTGGGCATCTGCTGGGGCGACTGTGCGATACGGGTCTTGCAGAACTCTACGTTCGCAAGATCTACCTTGTATTACAACGCAAAATACGTACCATTTTTCG
>JABHFS010000123.1 GCA_018672475.1 Gemmatimonadota bacterium
CATTCACCACACAATTCCGTGCAGATAGCAGCGGGGCGTTCCGATTTCGATCCGGTCAGTTACTCCGTTCGCTTCCACCTGGCCGCCGCCAACGCCTCCGCACTGCCCGTCTTGCCCGCCGCATCCAGCGCCTCTATAGCCGCACCATATCGCTCTTCGTTTGCATGGTCGTAACGCTTGGTCATCGCCATCGACTTGTGGCCGGCGAGGTAGTTAATCTGCTCGATGGGGACGCCGAGGTCGAGCATTCGTGTGACAAAGGTATGGCGCAAGTCATGGGGCCGGACGTGGCCGAGGCCGGCTCGATGGCCTGCCGAGGAAAGGCTTTTGCGAATCGACGTATAGGGGACGATCCGGTGCCGAGCGGGGCAGCGGTATTCGCGCACCTTGCCCCCTCAGTTGCCATTGGTGTCGGTGCGCACATCGAAGACCAATCGATTCTCCATAAAATCAATTTGTAAACACATCCACGTATTCCACTGTCAACGAGCCGACAGAACTGACAAAAGCCCTTCTGTCGGTTCCGTCAGTGCCAACCTCTTGTATATCCGCCATTATTTATCGCGTCAGGACCAGCAAGCTACAGGCAGCATTGAAATGCTTTTGATTCTTAATGAGCCCAAATGGGTACGCCAAGTAAGCTCTAATTGAGGCCGATCCTCATGGGCTTCACTGCCGCCACGACGATCTCCACGCCCAACTTATCCAGTAGCTGCTGTAACTCCACCTCATCCCTCGCACCGTGCACTACGGCTCCGTTCTTCATTAGCAGCTCCGACAACTGATAGCGCAGCTCGGGGTCGTCGATGCGTACGGCGATTCTCCTATTCTTGAGATCCATCAGGAAACTCCTCGTGGGTAGGTTTGTGAGTCTTTCGAGATCGGCTGTAGGGTCAACTCTATACAAATCCCGTGTCAGGCGACGAATGCAGGCGTTTGGCAGCGAATCTCGGTTGAAGGCTGGTCGGTGGGGGGTCGTTTGGGTAACAGGGGTGGGACGTATTGGTTACAGGCAGCGTAGTACGCGACGATGTTAGGTTGGTTGAGCTATGACGGTTCCGATTTACCCATTAGTGAATAATAAAACGGTAGTATTATTAAAAATACGGCGGGTTTTAATCGTATTTTCCAATTCTAACCCTGAACTCTCGGGGTGGTCGATTGTAAACCTTTGGCAGGGAGTTAACTCAATGAGTACAGACTTGAATGGAAAGGTCGCCTTAGTCACCGGAGCCACGTCGGGCATCGGTCGCGCCACGGCTGTTATGTTCGCTCAGGCTGGCGCAAAAGTAGTCTTAGCAGGGCGTCGCGTGAATGAAGGTGAAGCGGCCGTTGAAGAAATTGAATCATCGGGTGGAACGGCATGTTTTGTGCAAGCGGATGTTTCCAAAGCGACTGAGGTCGAGAGTCTTTTAGATAAAGCCATAATTACGTATGGAAAACTCGATATTGCGTTTAACAATGCGGGCGTTGAGGGTGATTGGGTACCCATCACCGAGCAAACGGAGGAAAGCTGGGACCACGTCATTGATATAAATTTAAAAGGTGTTTGGCTCTGCCTGAAATACGAGATCCTGCAAATGCTAAAGCAGGGCTCAGGTGGCGCAATCGTCAACATGTCATCTATAGCGGGACATATGGGCTCCGCAGGGGCAGGTGTATACTGTGCAAGCAAGCAT
Organism: Gemmatimonadota bacterium; assembly: GCA_018672475.1. Classification (GTDB taxonomy): domain Bacteria; phylum Latescibacterota; class UBA2968; order UBA8231; family UBA8231. The sequence continues at coordinate 1,680 of JABHFS010000123.1, forward strand.
GGAGTGCGCGCTTTAACCAAATCGGCAGCCTTGGAATATGCGCGCTGTGGGATTCGCGTGAATGATGTGTGCCCTGCAGTAATAGAGACCCCGATGGCCGACAGGCTCTTTGATGAGCCTGAGGCAAATCAATATGCTCTCAGCCTACACCCGGTCGGCCGTTTTGGCAAAGCGGAAGAGATAGCCGAAGGCGTACTCTGGATGTGCTCGGAACGGGCTTCATATATGACAGGACAGTCTCTTACACTGGACGGGGGCTTGCTTGCAGGCCCTAATCCGCCTGCTGAAGCCTGAACAATTTAGCCTCGTACAGATTTTACCCCATAACCCCCGCCGCTTGGATGCGACGGGGGCTTTTCTTTGGCCGATGTGATGTGCGTCACGTAGTTTGAAGGCGCGCTGCTGTAAATTAGATTATAATACAAGGCCACAGTCAAATAGTTCGCTTTGGTCCTGGGACTCGGTTCAAAAGCGAAATCTGGGCTTTAAATACTAACAAAGGAGAGTCAGTTGATTAAATCATGTAGTGGATTAGTTGCCGCCTTGGCGGTTTTGTTTTGCTGTAGTCAGGCAGAGGGTGCACAAGGGGGCGCGAATCTACAAACGAGGGAAGCTTATCGTGACGCCGCTGCCGGGGCGCAGGGGCCAGAATGGGTCTTGTACGAAGACATGCCCGAAGATGGCGAGATCGTAAGTTTCAACCAAGCAGGCGATGGTGACGGTGCGTTTGAGATATGCCAAAGCGAGGACGGCGCCGTTGGATCAACGGAGGAAACTCAGGGTGGCCTCGTGTGCC
>JABHFS010000016.1 GCA_018672475.1 Gemmatimonadota bacterium
CAATGCCCTACGCGAAAGCCCCTACCATTTGCTCAGCGCCTACGACGGCGAGGAAGGGTTCCGCCTAGCCGTCGAGCACGTACCCGATTTGCTTGTTAGCGATATCGACATGCCGGTGATGAACGGCTATGAGATGTGCCAACGGATCAAGGAAACCGAATCGACGCGCGGAATTCCGATCCTGATTCTCTCGGCCGCGGCGCTGGCGTCGACATCGACCGCGGTTTCGACGCCGGCGCCAACGACTTCCTCACCAAACCCGTCGCCGACAACGAATTGCTCAGCCGTATCGAAATGATGCTCGACAGCACCCTGACCAGCCAACGCGAGAAGATCCTCGTCGTCGAAGACAGCAGCGTGCAACGCGCGCTTATCACCCACAGCTTGGCGCAGCAGGGCTTTGAAATTATTTCGGGTAAGGATGGCGAAGAAGGGCTTGAGTTGGCGATCGAAAACGTACCGGACCTGGTGATCACAGACTCGGAAATGCCGCTGATGAACGGCCGCGACCTGACGCACGCGCTCAGGCAACGAGACGAGCTTAAAGATATACCGGTACTGATGCTGACGGCGGCCGACGCCCCCCTCAACCGGGCCAAGGGCAAACACGCCGGTATCTCGGCCTACCTGACTAAGCCCTTCGTGCCCGACAAGATCGTAGTCATCGCCGAAAAACTCATCGCCGAACACGATACGGTGTTGATCAGCGAGGACACCTACGACCTGATCAAGGACGAGATCGAGGCCCATATGCAGGGTCCAATAGAAATGAAGGGCAAGAGCAAGCCGATCACCGTCTACCAGGTCGAATCCTGTCTGTAGTAGGGATATGCAGTAGAAACGCGGAAGGGCGTCAACCGGCCCGGCGCAAAAAACGCTTGCCCGCCAACTGATCAACTAAGCCATCCAACTCCAACCTGAGCAACGAGCCCAACAGAGCCTGCGGTGGCAGGGTACTATCCTGGGCGAGTTCGTCGATATGCCGCGGCTCACGAGAGAGCAGGCCGTAGATACGCGCGTCCTCCGGAGGTAATTCCGGCAGGGGCATTGCCTTGCTGGCCGGTGGCGCCCAACCCGCCAGTTCCTCCAATACGTCCTCCACCTCCTCCACCAACTTCGCCCCGTCCTTGATCAGTCGGTGGCAGCCCGCGCTCGCCCCCGACCGCACGTCACCGGGCACGGCGAAGACTTCGCGATTCTGGTCCACCGCATGCGTTACCGTGATCAGCGACCCGCTCTTTTGAGGTGCCTCGATGACGATGACCCCAAGGCTTAGTCCGCTGATAATCCGGTTGCGCTGCGGAAAGGTCTGCCTATTCGGTTGGCTACCCCAGGCGAATTCGGAAACGATCGCCCCGCGTTCGCGGATCTGGCGGTAAAGCCCGGTATGCGCTCGGGGATAAGGCACATCCGGCCCGCAACCCAATACCGCAATCGTCCGCCCCCCGGCTGCAAGCGCCGCCTCATGCGCGGCGGCATCAACGCCATAGGCCATTCCGCTGACGATACAAACCCCGCGTTGCACTAAACCACGGGCTAGCTCACCCGCTATTTGCAAACCGTATCCCGAAGCTTTGCGCGGTCCGACGATCGCCACCGTTGGCCCTACCAGGTCATCCGGCCCCAATGCAAAAAGGATCGGCGGCGGTGATGAAATCTGCCCGAGTAACTCGGGATAACTCGCATCACCGGGGACCAAGCAACGACCACCTTCGGCGCTAAGCCGTTTCCATTGCACCTCGGCCCAATCAAACTCCGCGGGCCCCGGTCGCCGCCAGGGCCCACCTTTACCGATGGCACATCCCCAGTCAGAAGCTTTTAAAACCGCCTGAACCGTGCCAAAATGGGCCAGCAAACGCCGTAGCCGTTCGTGGCCAAGCCCCTTGACCCGACTCAGGGCCAACAACGCCCTTATTTCTTCCCACCCCTCAGGCATGGCCAAACTTCTCCCGCAAACGCCGCTCGACGCAAGGCGGCACAAACTGAGCCACGTTCCCGCCCATCTGCGAAACTTGCCGCACCACCGAAGAACTAAGATACATATACTCGGCCTTGGTCATCAGGAAAACGGTATCGAAGTTGGGCCAGAGCGAACGGTTGGTAAGCGCCATCGAGAACTCGTGCTCGAAATCGGTCACCGCGCGCAAACCACGCACCGCGGTGCAAATACCGTGTTCCTGCGCGTAATCAACGGTTAGCCCATTATGAAAATCGACCTTTGCCCCCGGCAACCCGCTAGTCGCCTCGGAGATCATCTCCATACTTTCTTCTTGCGAAAAGAGCGGCTCTTTGTTGGGATTAATCGCCACTAACAGGGTCACCTCAGAAAAAATGCCCAACGCCCGTTCGAGAATATTCAGATGGCCCAAAGTGATCGGGTCAAAACTGCCGGGATAAATCGCTATGTCCATAGGGGACTCTCCTCAGGGCATGCCCACAACAACATCTACGGCCGCGTAGAGCCGGGCCTCCGCCCAACCTTGCTCATCGCCTTGAATCGGCATCAGCACCACTTCCCCCAGCACCGCGATCTCCTCGACCTGCTGCAGTTTTTGCAAGAAAGCGCCGATCTGCTGATACGATCCGGTGCCCCACAACTTCTGGCGTTGATGGATGCGCGCGGGCGGCAGGGGCATGGTGATGTTTTTTTTGATCAACAGGCCGTCCAAGCCGCTCTCGTCGGCCCAACGCGCCACTTTGCCAAAGAGCCGGGCGGCCTGGTCGGATGAAAGCGTCGCCAACTCGCGGACGGGCAACTCGGAGAAACGCCCATCGAAAGCGAAACGCAAAACCCTCGCGCTCGCCTTGCCCTCCTGCCACGAAGAAAGCGTGACCTGCGACGGTGGTTTTTGTAGAACTTCGCTGAATGCCCGCAACGACTGTTGCGACGCGCTGGTCCCTTCGAGGCCGTATTCTCCCGTTGCACTACAGGTCAATGAGACCAGGCGAACCCCGGGCGGCACGCGTTCGTTGATGCTCACCGCCCAATAACAGGCGGTGCTGCGCCGGGGCGGGGGCCGCAGGCCATCCGGTCGATCGCCATCGCCAACCACCGGCTGAGAAAAATCGTTTACAACGAGTGGTACAGATGCCGGACGATCTTCTTCGCGCGGCGCTACAACCGGTGTCTCTTGTACCACCGGCATAGGCTCTTGCACGGGCGCTTCGTCCCAACCGGTCGCCCCGCCCGCAACCTGCTGCTTGGGGGCTTCGCCCCCCCCCGACGACTCGGCCGTCTCTGCAGTTTCGGCATCATTTGCCCAGGAATCGCCGGCGGCCCCTTCAGCCCATGCGGCGGACGCCGCGCTTTGCTCCGTGGCGACGGAATCAGTGACGCCGTTTGCCTCCTCTCGCCAAAGCTCCTGGTTGGCAACCGTATCTTGCGAAGAAGAATCGAATAGCGGCCCGAATGGATAGAACCAGTTGAGCCCGTACAACCCACCGCAGAGGACCAACGCAAAAAGTACCGGCCCCGCCCAAGGCGGCACCTGGCGACTACGGCCATGAAGAAGCTCGACGCGGATCATCCGGCCAACCCTCGTTGCGCCAAACCCACCGCGATCGCATAAACCGACCGCTGCTCGGGCGTGGCATCTTCGTCTAACAAATCAGGGTCGACCGCGGCCAGCGGATCCAGAATAGAACGCGGGACCCCCAACTTCCCAGCCAACTCCTCGCTCCAAGCCATATCGCCCGCTCCCGCCCCCCAGACGCGCTGAATATCGCTCCCTGCATCCTGCAGGAGCTTGCGGGCGGTGCCTTCAAGCACTTCGACTACCTCGTCCTCCTCTTCCCAGCTACAACTGCCGACGGCCAGCGGTTCACCCTCTTGGACCAGCATCAACCAGGCCTCGCCCACATCGGCGTAGAGCAAGAGCTCCGATTTCTCCCCCGGCAACAACTCCGCGCATTCGCCCGCGTTGTAGAGGGCAAATGGCGCCAAATCGACGTCCAAACGGGCAACGCCAGCCTCATCGCCCAAATCGATATAGCAGTCGAGCGCGCGATATCTGGCCGCCACTACAAACCCCCAGTCCTTGGTCATTACGAAATCGAGGCTGAACTCACCAGCTTCCTCCGCCAAGATCTGTTCGGATTCCCACAGGAGGTGCTCATAATTGTCCTTATCGGCGTCGGCGACCAACGGACGGCGTTTGATCAAGGCAAGACGCCGATCGAGCGAGATGCAGGTGTTGCCATAATCAAAGCCGCATTCATCGGCGATCCCTTCGAGCGTCGAGACCAAGTCTTGGCGCTGCTTGTCATCGGCCAATGCCGCCGGATCGAAAGGGCTTTCCAATTCGCTTTCGACCAAAGCCAGCGGCCAGACCCCGCCCCGCCCCGATCCCAGCGCGGCAACGCGTACTATCCGCCCGCTGACATGGATCCCAGTAGCGCTTTTTTTGCCGAATCCGAACAATGCCCAACCCCTCCTGCCAATGCGGAATAGCGCTTCCTACTCAATTTTGAGCAAGGGACGCAGTTTTTCTAAGGTCCGAAGGCCGATGCCCTTGATTTGCAGCAATTGTTCTACGCGTTCAAAAGGGCCGTGCTTCCCGCGGAAGTCGACGATCAAAGCCGCGGTTTTTGTGCCGACCCCGGGCAACTCGATCAACTCGACGGCCGTAGCGAAATTGAGCGAAATCGGCCCTTGCCGCTCAATTGCGACCTCGAGCGGCGGCGGCGGTTCGACCGCACGCGGTATAACGCGAAAATCTTCCGAGACCGCCGGCCGCAACCAATCGCCCACCGCCACCATCGACCCCACGAGTAGGGCGGCGGTAAGGCTGAGCAAAGCCTGTTGCTCCTGTCGGTTGAACATGGAAAATACCTCCCCAAGCCGCACTAGGCAACATCCTTTACCGCAGGAAGAACGTGCCCGAGAGCCTCAGTTCCCTCGTCTTGCGCGTCTTGTCGGTCAATTTGTTGTTGTTGTTCTCGACCCGGATCAGCCCTTCGCCGCGAAAATTCTCGCTAAAGCTGTAGCTCATCGAGAGTTGCGTCTTCCAACGGCCGGTTTCAGTAATCGGCGTGCGCGTCTCGTCGGCGGTAGCATTGGCACGGGTCTCTCCCTCAATGCCAAATTCGAAATTGAGCGTGACATCGCTTTTGAACTTGCCGAAGAGAGGCAGACTTCGGGGCTTGAGGTTATAGGTAGCCTTAAAGGTTGTCGAAGCGCGTTCATTGCTGCTGGTACCGCGCAGGGGCCTCGGACCCAAGGCACTACTGTCCGACTCGGCCGAAGCCAGTTCGAAATCCCGACTCTCGGAAGTCGATACTACGCGCTCGATGGTCGTCGTCGGCCCCCAACGCCAGCGGCCGTTCCACGAGATGCGAAACTCGGTCGAAGTCCCTTCGGTGATCAAATCTCGGTCGGATAGGCTGCCCTCGCCCTCGCTGGTCGTCGAAGCCTCGAAGTTCATATTCACCTGCGCGCTATTGATCAACTTCTTTATATAGGGCAGTCGATCCGCCCGTCCCCAGTTGAGATTGAGACGCGGGAAGCGGCGCTCGCGCTGCAGCCGCAACCGGTCCTGCGAAGAGCCGCTGCGCTGCGTGGTTTGTTCGTTGGAGTTGATCTTGATGCTCATCCCGAAGGGCAGGCGCAAACCCGAACTGGCCTCGAGCGAGGAGGTCTGCGAGGAATTGTCCTGGGTCGTCAACCCCTGGGTCGCCCGCCGCACCTTAAGCGAGTCGGCAATACCCAATTGAAAAAAGATCGGTGGCCGAACTACCAGATTGAAATTGCGCGCGTTGGTATTGCGCCGCCAGTTGGCGTTGATCGGTTCGATAACATTGCCAGTCCAACCGGCCAAACGACGGAGGATAAACGGGCTATTGCGCTTCTTCGGCTCAGCCTCGGCCTCCCCTGCGGCCGGCTGCAGCGCGGGCGTGTGCTCGGCCTCCTCCGTTTCGCTCTCTTTTTTCTTTTTGACCTTGCGGCCCTGGGTAGAAGATTTGCCCAAGCTCTTGAGCAGCAGAGGTAACTTGAAATTAAAACGCATCGACAAATCGTTCTTGGTATCGATATCGAGCGTCTTGAACGGCGCGCCCGTCGTCGAGTCGATCGGCGCCGAGCCACGGCGTTGGGCCGGATCGTTCTGTTCCACGTAATTGGCTTTAAACGTATAATTTTGGTCCAACCATTGTACCAAGCGCAGCGAGAAACTGACATCGGCCGTCTGCTTGCGGCCCACCTCGCGACCGAAACTGCGCATATCGGGAACGAACTTTTTGCGCAGGTCGCGGTCTATCTTGAGGTTGTAATCGGCCGAGAGTCCCGGCAACGGGTTGAGTTTGGAGGCATAGGTCTCGTTGAGCCCGAAGTCCTCCTGCTCGGTCGGCGTGGCGTCGCCGCGGTGCAAAAGCCGCGAGACCCGGCGACTGCCGTTCATGGTGTAGGTCAGGCTCGAAGGCAACGGCCGGAAGCGCAACTCGACCAAGCCCTTGGGCATAAACTCCGGTAGCCAACTCAAGACCTGCAACGACGGTTTCGGTAGCGGCATGCGATAGTTAAAACTCATCGTCTGCGCCTCGCGCTCATTGAGCAGGCGCACAGGGTCCGAACTGTTCTCACGCGAATGCGAAAGACGCAGGTTCATCTGGTCAAAGGTCCAGCGCAAAAGAAAGTTCTTGCCCTGCCGACGGCTGATCGATACATCGTAGAATTCTTTGCTACTGACCGACTGCTGCTCCCGCTTCTCCTCGGAAGTCAATTCGACATCGGAACCGGGGCCAAAACGCGGTAGACTCACCCCGCGGCTCAGGTTAACCTTGACCGGTACCGAAAAGCCCCAACTGCCCGGCAGTAATCTCTGCATATTGGAAGAGGCCGACATCGTGGCTTCACGATCGGTGCTATTACCGCCCGACCCGGCGAAGCTGCGGAAATCCTCCTGGCGCCAAAGTACGTGGCCGTCGACGTTCATAAAGTCGGCCAGCTTGGTGTTGAGCTTGGCGTATGCGGCCAACCCCGGATCATTGCGCGCCTCGTCAAGCCGCAATTCGTCAAGAAAGACTCGGCCGCTGTAGGGGCGATTGTCCGCCCGGTTTCGCACACCGATGCTCAGCTGCTTGATCGACTGCATCGAGGGATTGCCCCTCACTCGGTATATCGCTGGCTCGCCGCCACGGCGGCCGGGCCCGGCATAAACCTGGTCCAGCGAAAAGCGATCGACCCGAGGGTCATACCCCTCGGCCCTGAGCCGTTGCAATTCGTCTTGGGAAAGGTGAGTCTTCCCTTCGGTCGGCGCCCCCCGTGGGTCACGCACCAGATAGGTATAGTAGAACTCGCCTGTCGTCGTATCCACCTGCCCCGACTGTGCCAGCGCTTTGAGCTGGGAAATCGCCAACAGATCGACGTCCACCTGATTGCCCTTCCAGCCCGCACGCCCCCCTTCCCAACCCGGGAATATCGGGCTGATGACCTCGTAATAGTTGGTCGAATCCGCCCCGAAGCGTATAAATAGCACTATGTCGCTCGAATCGCCATGTACATAATCGATAGTTTCGCTCGAATCGCCGTATGCGTACATGCGCAAACGCTGGTAACTGGTATAATTTGCAGCCCGGTTCAGGATCTTGGTCGCCGACATCTGATGGCCCGGCTCTAACCCCTCGTAGGCCAATACCAACGACTGCTCGCGCTCCCGGGTGCGCGACTGCACATTGCGCCGCAACTTGACCCCCGGCGGCGGCCGGTAGCTCAAGCTCTTGTCCGTGCCGATCACCGTGACGTCAAGCGCCTCCTCCTCACCGACCATATAGCGCTCGTCAAGCCGCGTGACGTCGTCCTCCTGCCACTCGTTGCCGACCACTTCGATCAGCGCAATTTCGGCCAGCGCCGTAGCTTCCGGGGCGGCGAAGGGACCGTGCGAGAGCATCAGCCGCGCGTATTCGATACGGCTGGAATCAGGCAGGCCGGCCCGCAAGACATGGTCGCCGAAGAGCGGCACCCGGATCTGACGCCAACCCTGGCTATGCGTGCCGGGTACCTCGTAGCGATTCGAGGCGAGATCGATCTGGTAGTGGTAATAATTATTGCGCTGGTCAAGCACCCCATTGTTGTTCAGATCCTCGGAATCAGGCCGATCGCCGCTCTCGAGGTCCACCTTATTGCGCTGGGTGCCGTTAATGCGGCTGTAGTCGTTCTTATTGCGCTGCGGGTCGTATTTCCAGTTGTCCCCTTCCGGATCGTCGGCCGAACGATTCGGTCGTAAGGGGTCCGGCTCGCCATAAAAGGCGTTGAAGGCCTGCTTGCGTTGGTCGAGCGACCCGGTGGTGTCAAAATTGGCGTCCTGGAGTAGCAGATAGAAATTCAACTCGGCCTCGTCGTCACGGCTGTCGACGCCCAAGTCCTCCTCTTTAGAAACTAGGCCATCGCCTGTCGAACGACCGGGAAAGGGTTCATCCTCGGTGTCGAGCCGACCATTGGCGACATAATCCTCGTTAATCTGGTCACCGAGGTTCACATGCAGAATCCCCTCCTCGCCCCGCACCCAAATTTCGAGGAACTTAGACTGCGAGAAATCGTTGACCGCCGAGAGCGCTGCAACGATTCCGCCCCAGGACTCGGCGGACCGCGCATTGGGGACCAATTCAAGGGCCAAGATATCAGCACGGCGGTTCTGAGCTTCTAACTGTTCTTCCTGATTCGGCCAGATATCGGTGCGCTGCACCCCGTCAAAGGGATTGTACCATATGAACCGCCCGCGCTCGTTCTCTCCATAGCGCGAATCCTCCAACACGCTCGACGGCGACCAGCGCGTGCGGCCGATCGCCAGCGAACTGGGCCTTTCGCTGCCCTCAAAATCATCGATATACCCCTTGCCCTTGGTATTGAGATTCGGACGACTCTGGGCTACTTCGGCGTCGAGCACCACCTCTGAGGGCACCGCCGTCTTGATCAAGGGCAACATATCAACGATTCGGGTTAGGATCGGCGCCTCGCGGCGAGCACGCAAATCGAAGTTCCAAATCACTGTGCGCTTCGGTTCATTGCCGACGCGCACGCGTCGTTCGCTCGAGCGCTCGTTATTGTAGATCATAGTGCTGCCCATACGCCCGTCCCCGCCCCAAAACTCATATTCGGTGCGCAGCCCCAATAGCGTCTTCTGTTGGCTGCCCAACCCAAAGACGTCTTCCGACTCAAAGGTGATCTCTAGATCGGCGCCGGGGTCGGCCACTTCCTGGGCGACATTACCGACAAAGGTCACATTGCCGACAAAATCGACATTGTAGTCCGAACCCCGGGTCAGCCCGCGGCCATTTAAACGGACCTCCACAGTCTCGGGCCGCACTCCACCGAATGCTCCTCCTAGCCGGATACGCTGTTCGGAGGAAGCGGCTCGGACCAGAATCGTATAACGGCTAGCTTCGATCTTGTCGCGCTGCTGCTGGTTGTCATAAATCTCGGGAATCGTCTCTTCGATGAGCCCGCGGTATTTCGGCGCCCGCGCGTCAAAGGGCCGTTGGTCGGGGAAGATCAGGTGGCCGCGAAAATCGTCGAGACCGATATAATCGGCGTCGACAACGCGGTCGGAGGGGCTGCCGGGGTCCTTGCCGCGTTCATCCAAACCCAACAATTGCAAGAAGGCGCGCCCGTTCTGCGAGGGTTGTTTTTCCTGGCCGGGCACCTCTTTGACAATATCGACCAGCAATGTCTTCGGATCGAATTTGCGCCCGGAAGAAAAACCCGTCGCGATGCGGTAAACGTTTTTCCATTCCAAGTTCCAGGTCGGAAAACCCGGCCGGGCGTTGCGGGCCTTGATCAGCTTCAGTTGCAACGAATCGGATGCGGTGCTGGTATTGAGCCGGGCCGTCTCGCTTTGTAACGGACCGTCAAAGCCTGGATCCAGCGCTTTGAGATGCACCGCCATCGCGTAGGTTTCGTTCACTACGCGATTGAGGATGATATAACCGGCCTCGGCAACGACGGTATAGTCGTCGTCCGGATCTAACCGGTGCCAGGTCCCCTCCTCGAAACAGCCGCTGTTCTGCAATCTGCCGCCGGCCGCGTCGAAACACTGGATCTCGCTGGTACCCAACGTGTCGGAAGCGTCGACCCAGGCGATACCGGGTTTGGCAAAAAGCTCGGCGTCATTGTTGGTGTTGAAATCGTTGATATAGATTTCGAGGCGGTTTATATCGACAAAGTTCTCGGGACCGAACTGGGCCCCTTCGAGCAATTGGCGAAAATCGGGCAGGTTCGCGCGGTAGAACTCGTGCAAAAAGAAATAGGTATTGGGAATATACTGGTGGTCCTTGATCTCCAAGGTGTCGACCGCGGCCCCGCCCTTGAAGCTCTGGCGGTTGCTCTTGCTCTTCTCATGACTTGCAACGGTAGTAAAAGCAAAAGGGCCGAGATGACCTTTGGCGCGGATGCCGAAGAGCCCCTTGTTCTGTTGCCTAAAACCGACAAAACGCGTATTGGGCAACTCCAAGGTGGTATTACCGCCCTGGATCTCCTGGAAAATCGCATCGTCTTCGCCATTGTAGTCGAGCTTGATCTGATTGGCCAGTTGGTCGCCCAAATTAGAGCCGAAAGCCGAGCCGATACTTTCGGTATCTTGGTTGATCCGCACATTGATCAACTCGCCGACCTTGCCCTCGACAGTGAACTTCGACTCCTGGTCTATGGCCAACGCGGGAAATTTTGAAGGCCGCCCGATAGAAGTCTGCACCTGGCCATCGGTCCACTCGCTCTTGCCGGAAATAATGATCGTGCGCGAACCATTGAGGCTGAGGCTGGGTCCCTCCTCGCCGATAAAACGCCGCAGTGGCTTCGGCGCAGAAAAGGGCACGGTCCACTCGAAACGGCCGCCCTTGCGGCGGCGCTGCTTCAGCGCGGTGCTGCGAAAATCGCGGCGTATCAACTTGCGCCAAATCTGCCGCTGCTCACTCCGGTATTCGAGATTCAGGTAATCGTCCATCTCCACGGTGACCGTCGGCCCCTCCGGAAACCCGCTGACGCGGCGGCCATAGTGGATCATACCTAGCGAATCCACCTCGACCTTGTGCTCGATTAAACCACGGCTGCGATCAGGCAAGAGGGGTCTGCCGGCTATCAGCGCGGTCTGCTGGCTCTCGGCGAAACGCTCGGAGAGCGGACCGTACATGGGCTCGTAGTGCAAACCGGGCTCGGCATAAACCGCCGCGGCAAGTAAGTAAAAGCACAGCCACGCGCAGTGACGCGCGCTATAAGACATAGCAGAACACCTGGATGAGATTGCGGAGAAACCTCTCGAAATTCATTCGCATTGACGTCTATACTATTGTACTAGGGATGTAAAGATTGCGCAGTAGCATTCGCGCACCAGTTCGTGCATTACGCCGTGCCGCTGTAGACGTTAACTAAACGCGATAGGCCATCTCCAAAATCCAGGGGAAGAAAGGAAGGTCGCCCAGTCGATTGGACAACTCTTGAAACATAGCACGAGGCTGCGATTATTTCAAGCAAGGTCCTGCAAAAAGCGTGCGCGGCACACACGGCGAAGCAAAGTTTTTTCAATCGTGCCCCAAGTCGTTATATTTAAGCAGGGTAGACCCATACCGGCGCAGATTCCCACCGCTTATAATCTCGACGCCCTGGGTATAATACGCCACAGTCCCGTATCCTTTTCAACACACTCTTTCCATTCGTGCCAGACTATTGACGACCCTTTCCCGCTATATACTAAAGGAACACGGCCTGCCCTTTGTCTTGGGCTTTTCGCTGATCCTCTTCATCTTGCTGCTCGACGTCGTCCTGCAGACGATGGACCAAGTACTAAGCAAAGGCTTGGCCCCTTTGGCCGCTGGCCAGTTGCTGCTGTTCAACCTGGCCTGGATCATCGCGCTCGCGGTGCCGATGGCCGTGCTCATCGCCGTGCTGATGGCCTTTGCCCGGCTGGCCGCCGACGGCGAAATCATCGCCGCCAAAGCCTGTGGCGTGAGCTTCTTCCTGCTGTTGCGCCCAGTCCTTGCGGCCGCGGCCCTGCTCACCCTGTTGATGATCGTCTTTAACGATCAAGTCCTGCCCGACTGGAACCACCAGGCCCGGACCCTCGCCTCCAGCTTACAACGCACGAAAGCCGCTTTAGTTCTCAAGGAGAAAGAAGGGGTTTTCATCCCAAACCTGGGCAATTACCACCTGCTGATCCGCCAGATCGACCCCATAAGCAATGACCTGATGGGCATAACGCTCTACGACACTTCGCGGCCCGGCCCACCGGTAATATTGCACGCCCCCCAAGGCCGGGCGGCCCTCTTCGGCGACGGTTCTTATGTGCGTATCGAGTTGCAGGACGGCCAGCTCCAACGCGTCGAATCCGGCCCGGAGGAACGCTTTCTCTATGGATCTTTTGCCCGCCAGGTGTTACACATCAAGGACCCGCGCCGCCGCTACGAACGCCGCAACTCCTCTTTTCGCAGCGACCGCGAAATGGACATCGGTGCTATGCGGCACTCCGTCGCCGAGCGCCGCGACGAGCAGCGACTCGCCTACGGCCGACTCGACTCAACGGTCGCGCACTACTTTGCACTCGAACAAGAGCAGGAGCAAAAACAATTTCCGCAAGAGCTAAAAGGCTCGGCACGCTACTTGGCCGATACAAGCGACAGTACTGCCACAACAGATATCCCCTATGCCCACGACCCCGAAGATCCCACTCCCTTTAGCCTCGAATCCGAGGCGAAGCGGACCACGGAAGAGGTGCGCAAACAATGGCGCCTTATCGACAATCGCGAAGCCCGGATCAACGAATTCGAAGTCGAGATCCATAAAAAGTTCTCCATCCCCGCCGCCTGCCTCGTCTTTGTGCTCGTCGGTGCCCCGCTCGGCGCGCTGATCCGTCGTCGAGGTGCTGCGGTCTCGGTCGGTATCAGCCTGGCCTTCTTTTGGATCTACTGGATGTTCCTGATCGGCGGCGAGGAATTAGCCGACCGGGGGTATATTGCACCAACCCTGGCGATGTGGGCACCGAATCTCGTCTTCGCCATCGTCGGCTGGCGCCTCTTACTGCTCGTCGCCTACGACCGCGCCAAGAACCGAGCCTAAAATGCGCACCCTCGACCTCTATCTGACCCGCCGCTTCCTTCTTTGCCTCGGACTCGCCGTCGTCAGTCTGCTGCTTATCTCAGTAGTCATCGACCTTACCGAGAATATCGACACCTTTATCGATTTCGAGGCCCGCCCCGGGCAAATCCTGCTTTATTATGCCTACCGGATGCCCTACTGGCTTATTCTGACCCTGCCGATCGCCGCGCTACTCGGTTCGCTCTTCGCCTTGACCAGTTTGTCCCGGGAAAATGAAATCACCGCCATGAAGGCAACCGGCATCAGCCTCTACCGCATACTCACCCCCATCCTGCTCTGCGCTTTTGCCGTCTCGGTCTTGGCCTTCTTCTTTACCGACCGGGTCGTGCCGACCGCCACTTACCGCTACAATCAAATCAGCGATGAAATTAAATCCTACCACCGCAACGACGGTTCCCGCCGCCAGGTCCTGCTCCAGGATACCGGCGAGCAGTTAGTCTACGCCCGCAGTTACGACGCCCTGCATCAACGCGCGGACGAAGTCTCATGGGAACGCTTGGCCGACAATGTCCCCATGGAACGGATCGTTGCACGCCGTATGGAATGGCGGAATAATACCTGGCACCTACTCAGCGGCCGCCATTTCAGTTTTGCCGTGGACGGAACCATCGAGACCTCCTCCTTCGACACCCTCGCCCTACCGAGCCTCTCGCTCAGGCCGATCGATTTCACCCGCCAGCAAAAAGCTCCCGAAGAAATGAACTACGCCGAACTGGCCAACTACATCGAAAGGGCCACCCTCAACGGCGAAGACGCCACCCGCCAACAGGTCGACCTGCATCTCAAGATAGCCTTCCCGCTGACTAGTTTTATCATCATCGCACTGGGCGCCATCCTTGGCGCCAATGCACGACGCACCGGATTGGCCAATAGCTTCGGGCTCGGGGTCTTGCTCTGCTTCGCCTACTATAGCTGTGTCAAAGCCGGCCAAGCTCTGGGCTGGAACCAGTTTCTCGACCCCTGGCTGGGCGCCTGGCTCGCCAATTTGATCTTCGCCGGACTGGCCCTAATGCTGCTTTGGCGAGCCCATAAATAGGGAGGGCCGCCCGCCTCTCGGCGAACGGCCCTTGGGAGATCGCACCGGGACTAAGGTTAACTAATACCCTGTTCGAGATGGTAGATCTTGAGTTTGAGGGCCGCCGAACGGCCTTTCCAATCTTCTAAAAGCAACGACGCACGATGCCCGGCCTCGCCTTCGAGTTGTCCACTCAACCCGACCAGTAACTGGGCCAAGCGGGCAACCTTGTCTTCGGAGGCGCGAAAGGTCAACCGCTCCAAGTGACCGATCAAATCAGCACCCAACGACGAATCGGTGCGCTGCACCGTCCGCTGCAGAAAACGAGCGTGACGCCGGGCGAAAGACTCGTCTTCGCCGCTCTTGCTGAGCAAGTGACGCATCAGTTCAGTGGAGGGATCGTCTTGCAGAATCTGGGCGGCGATCCGCGCCATCCGCTGCCAGACGCGGGCCTGCTCGGCCTCGGCCAGCACCCGCGGCGAAGTCTGTCCCGCTTCGACAAAAAGTTCAAATAAAGGCAATTGTGGCAACCCCGCCAGCAAGGTCCGCAGCAAATTCTCACCGGTCTGCAGATCGAGCAACAAATCGACGACATAACGCACCAAGGAAGGGTGGATGCCGCGCAACTTGCCCAAGAGCACTTCTTCGATATCCACCGGCAACCCCGCCGCCACCGCGGCAGTGATCGGCGCCAAGGTCTGACGGCTAATCGGCACGCCCAAGGCCGCCTCGCGAGCTACGACATACTGCTCATGCGCCAGCAATTCGGCGGTCTCGTCGCACTGGCGCAATGCCCAAACCAAAGCCGCAGTGACTTCCGAAACCTGTTCCTTGCGGGCCAAGCCCACCATCCGGCGCATCGCCTTGGACGAAGCCAGCCAGGAACGGTGATAACCCAGCATCTGTATGGCCACCAACCGGCGATCATCCGTCAAATCTTCGGCAATTTCCATTAGCCGTTCCAAACCGGCCAGACTCGGCACCAACAACCGCAATTCCTCAATGGCGCGCGCCTGTTCAATCGGCCGCGAACTCGCCGCAGCCTGTAACAATTCGCCCAAGTCCGGGCCGGGCGGCGACACGGGCACCGCAGGCACCGACTCTTCGCGTATATGGCGTATATCCAGAACCATTTTATTCAACCTCTCAGCAATATAGCACTACTTGGATCAATCCTCGGAGCGAGCCTGCAGCATAAAGGATTGCAGAACCATTTCGACCTGCTCAAACGCGGCACGCGCCGTACCCAAACTGGCCGTATCCGAATTTTCCAGATACGTGCGGATCAGTTGTAGGGGTTCGGCGACCTCGTCGTTCAACTGGGCAAAAAGTTCTTCCTGAATTTGTATGTGGGCCTGGGTAATTTGATGATGCATACCCCGATCCTGTATGATGACCAACATCGCCAGGCCTTCCCCATACGGACGGGGCAGCACCTGCACTTCGAACGCGCTGTTTTCCAAGGGGAAAGTCGTCGATGCCCCGGCGGCACATAGCAACACCAGATCACAGCCCGTGCGCGCTACAAACGCGGCGGCATCGAGTTCCTCGAGGGGCAGTTCCAAGAGACGGCCAATCTCCGCATTGGCCGCAAGCTGCGTTCCTTCGGGACTAAATAGCGCCATCCCGAAAGGCAGCAACTCAGCCGATGCGATATCGACGGGTTCAGCCCCTTTCTCTTCCACCGCAGGCTCGGGCAGCGGCAATAACTTATCCGCATACTCGATCTCGGGGTCGAACGCTTCAAGGTCGAGCATAAAACCGCGCCGCCCAGCGCTCTTCAACAAACCGGCTTCCACCAGCGCTTCGAGCCCTTCGAGCAACTCGTCACGGCGGAGCCCGGTTCGGGCGGCAAGACCTTGTGTATCTTCGTCTAAAAAAGGATTGCGCAAGAACGCACTTAGCAGTTCCCGCTGATTTTCTGTCAGTGGCGGACCAGGCAGAGCCGATAATTGCTCTGCTTGCGCCACGGCATAACTATCCGGGCCCATAGAGACTTCGCCTCAAGGGGAGGAGGTACGAGAAATGTGGGGGAAACTCGGGGAAGATACTGATTTTATACGAGCTTAAAGTTAAAACCTGTCCTGCAATAACGCAAGGGGAAATACTTGGCCCCAATTTTGCATCTTTAGGAGATGAATCAGATACAACAAACGCACAGTATATTTAGTAATATATATATTTAATAAATACTTACGCAATAAAAGCAAACGCGGGGTCGCCGAAGATCCGGACATTTTTTCCCCTTCGACCAGCACTTTGCGGAAAGAATTACCATGACCAAAGTAGATAAAAGAGCGCAAGTTGAAGAAGAAGAAGAGCTATCGCCACGCGAAAAGGCCGCCATTCTTATGATTGCCCTCGGCGAGGAAGCCGCCGGCGAGATCATGAAATACATGGTTGACTTTGAGATCGAGGAGATTACGCAGATCATCACCGAGCTCAGCAATCTGCCTACGGCCATCCAGGACCGGGTACTAGAAGAATTCGAGCAGCACCTCATCGCCGGTGAGTGGGTTTCGCAAGGTGGGATCGATTTTGCGCGTCAAGCCCTCGAACGCGCCGTCGGCTCCCGCAGGGCCCAGGAAATACTCGACCGAATCAATAGCAATACCAACTCCGGCTTCTACATGCTCAAAAACGTGGCACCGGAGCAAATCGCGCCCTTTATTAGCCACGAACACCCGCAGACCATCGCCCTGATCCTCTCACAGTTGGAAGCGGTGCAAGCCGCCGGCATTATTTCCCAGCTACCCGAAGCCATGCAGGCCGAAGTCTCCTACCGCATCGCCACCCTCGACAATATCACGCCTTCGGTCCTCAAACAGATCGAAGAAAGCCTGGAAAACAACCTTGGAGATATCCTCGGCGGCCACAAGGACGTGGGCGGACCAAAAATTGTCGCCGACATGCTCAACCTGACCGGTTCGAGCATCGAAAAGAACGTGCTCGAAAAACTCGACGCGCAAGACCCGGAAGTCGCCGAGACGGTGCGCAATATGATGTTCGTCTTCGACGACCTCGGCTCACTGAGCGATCGCGAAATTCAGGTCCTCTTGCGCGAGGTCGAGCAAAAGGACCTGGTCATCGCGCTCAAAACCGCCAGCTACGAGGTCAAAGACAAGATCCTCAGCAATATGTCCGACCGGGTGCGCGAATATATAGAAGAGGAAATCGAATTTCTCGGACCAATGCGCCTCTCCGAAGTCGAAGAGATCCAATTGCGCATCGTGCAGAAAGTGCGGCAACTCGAAGAGCAAGGGCAGGTCAATATCGTGCGCGACTCCAACGATGACACTTTTGTATAGAGGGCGTTTTGTCCTGTCGTTCTGCGGGCAAAGCGCCAGCGGCCGTTTGAGCGATCTTAGGTGTCGAGTTCGATCTCGACACTAAAGGGGTCGGTCTCGTCGGCGAGCCGCACGCCCAGGACCTGATCGCCGTCAATCACAAGCCGCACCTTGCGACGCACCCGCACTCCATCCCCCGTCGGCGGGATAAATACCAGGTCAAATTCGACCTCAAGCCCTGCGGGAAGCGCTTCACCCGAGACGACTGCGCGCGCGCCAACGGGCACTTCAGTGCGCACGATACGTGGAGCTTGTGCGTCGACCTCGTTGAGATAGGCCACTTCGAGTACATAGTTTGTGTGATTAACAATGGAGACAATCCCGTCGGCAGCAATGGCCGGCATTTCTCCGTCTGGTTCGAGCGACTTTTGCGCTTGCTTGCCGCCACAACCGATAAAAGCAATCGCCAACAGCAATGCAACTTTCACGGCGCAATCGCCCCGGCAAGCGCCTGCGCGATCCAGGCAAGTTCTTCGTCGCACACCGTGCGCATATCCAATAGGAGCCGGTCCTGAGCGATCCGACCGACAACCCCCTCGTGCCGCAGACGCCGGGCCAACGACTCAACACCCGTTGAGCTCGACTCGATGGCTACGGCCCGACTCGGCATCTCCGCCAAGGGCAGGGCCCCGCTACCGGCCTGGGCCAACGATTCGACGAGCTCTAAGCCCAGCGCGTCTCGCACATCATCTGGCACGAGGCCAAGTAGTTTTTGCGCCCGCTCCTCTAGTACTACAATTTCCGTCCCCATCATCGCCAGCGTCGGCAGCATCTCGGCGAGTTTCTCCGGCGGCAAGCGATAGAGTCGCAACGTCGCCTCAAGCGCCGCATAGACAAGCTTGTCGCAACGCAAC
The DNA here is from genome assembly GCA_018672475.1 of Gemmatimonadota bacterium. GTDB lineage: Bacteria > Latescibacterota > UBA2968 > UBA8231 > UBA8231. Next base: position 18,292 of record JABHFS010000016.1, read on the forward strand.
GCGCGCATCAACGGATTCTTGCGCACGCGCTCAACATAATCTCGGTGGCCAGCAATAATACCGGCTTGCGGTCCTCCGAGCACTTTATCACCGCTGAAACTGACCAGATCGACCCCGGCCTCAAGACTGGCGGCAACCTCCGGTTCAGGCGGCAAGCCCCACTGCTCAAGATCCACGAGGACCCCACCACCTAAATCGTAAATCAACGGCACATCCACCCGTCGACTCAAGCCGGCCAAATCCCCCAACGACACTTCCGCCGTAAAACCCTGGACTTTGTAATTGCTCGGGTGTACCACTAAGATCGCCCCGGTATCAGGGCCTACCGCTGCTTCGTAATCTCGCAGGTGCGTGCGATTGGTCGTGCCGACCTCGCGCAATTGTGCTCCGCTCGCCGCAATAATATCAGGCATGCGGAACGAGCCGCCGATTTCGACTTGCTGCCCGCGCGAGATCACCACTTCCCGCCCCCGCGCCAAAGTATCCAGCATTAGCAATACCGCCGCCGCGTTATTATTGACCACCGCCGCCGCTTGCGCGCCCGCGGCCGCGCAAATCAGCTCTTCGACATGGTGCACCCGCTCACCGCGCCGCCCCGATTCCAACTCAAACTCCAGATTGCAATAGCCCATCGCCACCTGCTCAAGCGCCTCCCGCGCCGCCGCGGGCAAAGGTGCTCGCCCCAGCCCCGTATGCAATATCACACCGGTGGCATTAACGACGCGGCGCAAGTTCGGTGAAGCCTCGAGTTCAATACAACGACGCACCTTGCGCTCGGCTTCAACAAGCAATTCCGCCCGCTGTAATAGCTCCGCCGACTCCCGCACCTGATCTCGCAACGCTTCGATCACTCGACGCACCCGCTCAACGACATAACCGTGGTTATAATCCAGCAAGAGGTCATCGACCTGCTTGAGGACCTGATCGACCGAAGGCATTTGGCTCATCACTTTATTCATAGGGCGAAGTATAGAGTCTATGTAAATACCCAGCAAGTGCTCTTTGCGCTATAATGATAATAATACTATACTTACGAAACCCCTGATCCCCTTATTAACCACATTCAAAACCACATGTCGCGCCCTATCTATATCTTGGCGACGGTCTTGTTCTGTGCCTTTTCGCTGCAAGCCGCGGAACGCAGGGGCCCGCTCGTCCATACTGTGAAGAAAGGCGATACCCTCTCTGGCATAGCCAAAGATTATCGCGTTTCACTCGCACAAATCTATCGCTGGAACAATCTCCGCAACGAGCAAATTCGCGGTGGTCAGCACCTCAATATCTGGCTGCCGGCACAAAAGAACGATTGGTACCGCGTTCGCCGGGGCGACAACCTATCGCAAATCGCCACGCGTTTCTCTATCCCCGTCCGTCTACTAAAAAATCTCAATAAACTAAACAACGACACGATCCGCCCGGACCAAAAACTTCGCCTGCATGCTGCAGACGATCCGGCGACACCTAAAAAGAAAAACACACAAACAGCGCAAAAGGCACATACGGTCCGGCCGGGCGAAAACCTCTCGCAAATCGCCGCCACATACCGCCTGCCCCTAGCCCAACTCAAAAAGCTCAACAAGCTCAAGGGCAATATCATTCAGCCCGGGCAAAAACTAATCGTCAAAACCCAAACCCGCCCCGCGACCAAGGCACATCACCAAGACGCCAGGCCAGCCAGAACGACGAATAGCAATCCGCCACCAACCTCGCCAGAAGAACCGCGGGAATATACCGTCCGCCCCGGCGACACCCTTTCGCAAATCGCCCTGCGCTTCGACGTCGGCCTCCGTCTGTTGCGTCAACTCAACCACCTGACAAACGACACGATACAGCCTGGGCAAAAACTCCGTCTGCGCCCTTCGCCGCTCGAAGAAGCTGTGCACGTGGTAAAAGCGGGCGAAACCCTCTCCGCCATCGCCTTGCGCTATCGCGTCAAGATAGCCGAACTGCACCGCCTCAACGGTCTGGCCAATGATCGTATTCTCGTCGGTCAAAAACTGCGCCTCAAAGAGGTCTCCAGCGCGACACACATCGTCGAACGCGGTGACGCGCTGTGGGAAATCGCGCGCGCCTACGGCACTAATGTCGACCAACTAAAAGAGCTCAACGGCCTAAGCTCGAATCGCATTTATCCCGGCCAAGAGCTCAAACTCAGCGGTGCCCCAGCGGCCCGATTGGCCACCTATACCGTGCAGCCGGGCGACTATCTCGGCCAAATCGCCAGACTGCACCAGATGAGCGTGGCCGAAATCACCCGGATCAATAACCTGCAAGGTTCCGTAATCCACTCCGGTGACAAGATCAAAGTCCGCCCGATGCGCTGGCTGGAACTCTCCGAAATCGATTGGGACGCCCTGCAGGTTTCCCGCACTGGAATGCGCAAAATCCCACTCGGCAACGGGCCCTATTACAACACCCGCCCCCGCAACGCGCGCCAATTGAGCAAAACCTACTACGAGGGCCATCCGCACTCACCGCGCCGAACCTACCGCCAGGCCGCGCGTTTGTGGAGCGATTTCGAACGCAAAGTAGAAAGCCTCGGCCGCCTGAGCGACCAACTGGAAGGCTGGCATATCGTGCTCGACCCGGGCCACGGCGGCCTCGACCCAGGCGCCGTCGTGCCGACGCTCGACGGCAATGGCAAGGAACTCTTCGTCGTCGAGGATGAATATGTCTTCGATATCGCATTGCGTGTATATGTGCTGCTGCGCTTGCACGGAGCCCAAGCTACGATGACGCTGCTCAGCCCCAACCACCTGATCCGCCACAACGAGCGGCCGACGCTGACCTTCGTCAACGAAAAAAACGAAGTCTATAACTCGGCCGCCCACAACCAGACCGACAAACGCAGCGACTGGCCGCGCGGCGGCAACCTCTCGACCCGGGTGCAGATCGCCCGCAACGCTTTCGCCAACACCCGTCCGGGCCGACGCGTCTTTCTCTCCTTCCACGCCGATATCGATCCCAACGCTCCGGAGGTCCCGTTGGTCCTCTTTTACCAGAGCAGCAATGGCAAGCGCCTCGACAGCACCTCGCGCCAATTCGCTCGTTCCCTATTGCCTGCTCTCGGCGCCGGCGCTCGCGTCCGTGGTCAAGGCTTGGGCGTGCTGCGCAACAATCCAGCCGATGTCAAAGTTCTTATCGAACTGCGCAATATGGCTTATCGCGACCACGTCTGGGCCTTGCGTTTTGAGCAGTTGCGCCACCGCGATGCCGAAAAAGTGGTGCGCGGCCTTCTCGACTACACCGGACACTCCGCGCTCAGCGTTCGCCGATAGATATCTCCAGAACACAAAAAAGCCCCGGGATACACTCCCGGGGCTTTTTGTCTATTTGTCTCGGCGCTTAATAAGGGCTCTCTTCAATCAACCGCTTGGCAGCCCTTCTCACGACTTCGGGTTCGAGGCCTGCCAGCTCGCACCACGGATCAATCCTCTGGCTTTCGACAAAGGCCATCTCCGGTGTGCCATCTGGGGTCTCCTCGACCTCATCCATCTTAGATATTTCGCGTAAAGTACTGAGAATCATAGCGTTTGCGAGGCGTCTATAAGCCATCGCGATGCGTTCCGATTGCGCAACATTCTGATCCGTTCTCATAGCACTTCCTGCGGGTTTAAGGGTCTTTAGATACGCAGTTAGTCACGGGTAGTAAGGTACAAAGTTGCAGGGTGCAAAGTTGTCGATACGCTTCCCTTCCTTCCTATGTAATAAGGCAAAAGATATTAGTTGTTAGGCAAACAATGTCAAAGATCTATGCAATCCGTAATACGCTATCTAATGTACGAATTTTTTCTTGGAGTTTTCAAAAAAAATTAACTACAATACAAAAAAAATGCCCAGGACGCTCAACGCCATGGGCTCAATGTACTCCTAACCTATTCCCTGCTATACAGTTGGATCTTCTTCCTTCCGCACGGGCCGTCCCTCGGCCGAAGCCCGATAGAGCCGATAAATCCACTCGAGGGTCGCCAAAGCTTCCGCACCCGCTGAATATGGCGTAACCGAACCTTCTATGCCGCGCAAAAAATCAGCCCATTCAAGCTCCCATGAACGATCCTCTTCCGGATAGTCGAAACGCTCGATCTCTGGAGCCCCTCCCTCGGGGTTTCGCCGCCCGACAATGGCGTATTCAGGTCCATACGAACGCCCCAAGCCCTCGGCAGCGGCATAACCATCCCGGCCAAAGACCTCAAAACTGAAGAGGTTCTTCCACTGGGTCCAACTTACGTGCAACGAAGCGATCTGTCCCTCATCTGTGCGGAAAAGCCCGAAAGCATTGTCCTCAAGCGGCTTCATATCCCAAAAATGAGTCTCTGTATACCCCTTTACCTCGGCAAAATCGCCGAGTATCCACTTGGCCAAATCAATCAGATGCGCACCCTGATCCAAAAGCTCCCCACCACCGGCTTTTTCGGGAATGGCCCGCCACTCGCGATCATAACCGGGCCGTCCGCCATGGCCATAACGCCCGCGAATGCTCATCAACGGACCAATCTCGCCGGCCGCGCATACCTCATAGACCTTCTGTACACCTGGGTGATAGCGGTGATTATAACCAACTTTTAGCACCCGCCCATTTTGCTGCGCGGCCTCGACGGCCAACCTAGCCTCCACCGGGTTACGCCCCATCGGCTTTTCGCACAATACGTGTTTGCCGGCAGCAAGTGCGGCCGTGCTTATTTCCGCTAGGGCATCGTGCGTCGTCGCCACCACTACTATGTCCAGATCGGCCGCGACTAATTCTTGCCAGGAAGTGGCCACCTGTCCCCCATTTTCGGCGGCGACTTCAGCGGCGACCTCTTCCTGCACATCATAGACCAACGCAACCTGTGTATCCGGATACGCCGTGGCGATTTCCGCCCGTTTCCGCCCGATAAAACCCGCTCCAACAATCCCGACCTTAAACACTTAGCCATCCTCCGGTTTTAGTCTCCGCACCGTAAAAGCCTCCGTGGCCATCACCGCTTCGATATCAAAATCCTCCCACGGATCCCAAACCGCCGCCAACAATCGCCCGGATAATCCATCAGAGCGCGCGGAGGCCAAATAGACCACCAACGCTGCCGGCCGCGCAGGATCCGTACCCCCCTCTTGCACTAGCCGCTGGTCAATCTCGATCTCTTGCTCGCCGACTGCCGTACCCGCCTCCAATCGCTCATCGAGCATTCGAGTATTAACCGCACCCGGGGCAATCGAGTTTATATCGATATTATGCTCAGCGACCTCTCCGGCCACATTTTCGCTAAAACGCACCACCGCCGCCTTCGAGGCGCTATACGCGCTAAAAAAAGGCCGCGGCCCCACCGCGCCGCCGCCCGAGAGATTAATGATCTTGCCATATCCCTGCGCAATCATCGTCGGCAACACTTTGCGGGTAGCATAGAAACACCCGCCGAGATTGACCTGCATCACCTGCATCCACGCTTCCGGATCGACTTCTTCCACCCGCCCCATTGGCCCTTGAATGCCGGCGTTGTTGACCAATACCTCAACCCCTCCCCACGCTGCGAGCATTTTTTCAATCGCCGCGTCCACCTGCTCGCGCCGGCTTACATCCGCCTGTAATTTCAAGACCTCGACACCGGTCTGCTCTACCAGCGCCGCCGTTTCATCGAGTTCTATTTCCGTGCGCGCCAAAAGCGCGACTTTCGCCCCCTCCCGCGCAAGGGATAGGGCGATTTCCCGACCGATGCCCCGCCCCGCTCCGGTGACCAAACACCGCCTACCTGTAAGCTCCATAAATTGCCCTCCTTTACCAGGGTCCCAATATAGACCGCAGGCCTTATTTTTAAAAGCGAATCCCAGAATCTCCCTCCCCCGAATCTGCATCCTACTATCGTTGACCTGTGCTATAGTTTACCCTACATTTACCTCTCGTATCCTGGAAAGATGATTCATGTCCCTCCCGCCTATGGAATTCGATCCCATAACCCTCTGTCGCCAGATCAACGAGCGCTCACCAACGGGTGGTCTCTTTGAAGGCGACCGTGCCAATCTGCACCCAGACAGCAATCTGCCCTGGCGCATTTCGCCCGAGCCCTTCTGGCTCTCGCCCGAGCAATTTCGCTATCTAGAGCAACTCGGCGACGTGCTGCACCAATTCTATAAATCTTCAAACCAACTCTACCACCAAAGCGTCAAAGGCATCGAGCCCAACTGGATCCGCGAGTATCTCGACCGCGGCAAACCCGGCGAAGTACTCGAAATGGGCCTGTGGAACCGCATCAAATCTCAGTTGCCGATGGTGATTCGCCCGGATCTGCTGCTCACCGAAGACGGCTTCAAACTCGTCGAGCTCGACTCGATCCCCGGCGGCATGGGGTTCACCGCCCAGATCTCCGAGCTCTACGCCGAACTCGGCTACGATGTCATCGGCGGCGCCCGCGGCCTAATCGACTCCTTCTATACCGCGGCCAGTTCTGCCAGCAAGGTCGAAGATCCGAATTTCGCACTCTTCGTCTCCGACGAATCCGAGTCTTATCGCCGCGAGATGCAATGGCTAGTCGAGCAATTGGTAGCAGCGGGCAAAAACGCCCGCAGCGCGCACCCGCGCGAGGTACGCTTCGACGAAAATGGCCTCTTTCTGCAAGGCGAGGGCGAAAGCGAGCCCTGGCGCATCGATGTCGCCTATCGCTTTTTTGAGCTTTTTGACCTCAAGAATATCCCCAAGTCCGAACTCTTCACTTATTTCGCCAAAAAGAACGCCCTGCGGCTGACGCCACCGCCAAAGGCCTATCTCGAAGAAAAACTGTGGCTAGCGCTCTACCACCACCCGCAGCTCAAGGAATACTGGCGCCGTACACTGGGCAAAGAGTCCTTCGCCGCCTTGGGCAGCCTGATCCCACATTCCTGGATTGTAGATTCCCGGCCCTTGCCGCCACACGCGATTATCCCCGGCTTCGATATCGGTGGCCAACCCGTCAACGACTGGCAGGCGCTCAAAAAACTGACTAAAAAGCAGCGCGAGTTAGTACTTAAACCCTCGGGTTTTTCCGATATCGCCTACGAGAGCAAGGGCGTCTCCATCGGCCACGATATGCCCGAAGAACAATGGGCCGCCCGCGTACAGCAAGCACTCGACCGCTTCGAGCACCAGCCCTATATATTGCAAGAGTTCCACAAGGCCGCGCGCCGTACGGTGCGCTACTACGACTTCGACAAAGAACAAATCGTGCCGATGCGTGGTCGGGTAATGCTGCGCCCCTACTACTATATTATAGACGACAAACCGCAACTGTGCGGCATCCAGGCCCTAGTCTTCCCGGCCGACAAAAAAATACTGCACGGCATGGTCGACAGCGCCATTATGCCCTGCGCCGTATCCGCCGAAAAATCGGGTCTCTAATAGATACTATGAGCATTACTACGGAGCTTTCCATCGACGAAAAACTCGCGCACCTCGAAGACATCCTGCGTCCGATGGGTCAGGCCCTCATCGGTTATTCGGGTGGGGTCGACAGCGCGATGCTAGCCGTCGCGGCACAACGCATCCTGGGCGATGGGGCCATCTGCGTCACCGCCGATTCGGAGAGTTATGCCAGCGGCGAGCTAGAGAAAGCCATCGAGATCACCACGGCCTTCGGCATCCGCCACGAGGTCGTCAAAACACGCGAGCTCGACAACCCTGACTACGCCAAAAATGCGCCCAATCGCTGCTATTACTGCAAGCAGGAGCTTTTTGTACACATGGGCCAGCTCGCCGAAGATATGAACATCGACTATATCCTCTACGGGCAAAACGCCGACGATGTCGGCGATTTTCGCCCCGGTGCCACCGCGGCCAAGGAGCACGGCGTGCGTGCGCCCCTGGCCGAAGCCGGTATAAACAAGGCTGACGTGCGCACCCTGGCCAAGCGCTGGGGCCTGTCGGTTTGGGATCGCCCGGCAATGGCCTGTCTCTCCTCGCGTTTTCCCTATGGCACGGCCGTTACGGCCGAGGGCCTAAAACAAATAGACCAAGCCGAGCACTTCCTGCACGACGAATGCCATTTCGCGCAAGTGCGCTGCCGCCATCACGAAACACTCGCGCGCATTGAACTGCCCGCCAACAACCTCGAACAACTGCTCGCTGATGCCGACCAGTGCCAACGGTTAGTTCAGCGCTTCAGCGCAATCGGCTATCTGCAAATCACCGCCGACCTGCGCGGCTTCCGCTCCGGCAGTATGAACGAAGCCCTGCTCTCGATTGACGCCGCAGACACACCGCTCTTCGAACGCGTCGACCCGATACTCGCCGCCCACGGCTTCCTTGCCGCCGCCTATGAGCAACGCGACCAGATGCTGGTGTTGCGCCTGCCGACACCAGCGATCGCACAACTTATTGCACCAGAATTACGCGACGGGTTAGTCGCCGCCCTCGCGCCTCTTGGCCTGCGCTATATCGCCTTAGACTTGGATCCATTGCGCATATGAAGCGAGAGATCATCATGTTCGGTTCGCAGGTTTTGCGTAAACCCTGTCTGCCGGTCAAGGAAGTCGACGACGATATCCGCGCCCTGGTCGGCGATCTCTTCGACTCAATGAGAGCCGCCGAGGGCGTAGGGCTCGCTGCACCGCAAATTAGCGTGCTCAAACGCGTCTGTATCATCGACGTCTCCCACCAACAACCCGAATACCCGCCCGTAGCCCTGATCAATCCCGTGCTCACCGACTACAAAGGTGAGCAGGTTGGCGAGGAGGGCTGCCTAAGCTTTCCCGACCTCTACGGCGACGTCAAACGCCACGCCTGGGTCGAGGTCGAAGCCACCGATATCAACGGCCAGTCCTTTAAGACCGCCGGCGAGGGTTTCTACGCCCGCGCCTTGCAACACGAGATTAACCATCTCGACGGCAAGCTCTTTATCGACCTAATCAGCCCACTTAAACGCCAATTAATGCGCGGGGCGCTCAGAAGGCTCAAAAAAGAGGGCGAGGCCTGGGACCGCGAAAATGCTTGAGCCATTGACAGTATCGTAGCCGGTCCTTAGTTTCTTTCGAGTAATTAATGGGGGCGTAGTTCAGCTGGTTAGAACGTCGGCTTGTCACGCCGAAGGTCGCGGGTTCGAGTCCCGTCGTTCCCGCCATTAACGCAACTTCTTGACCCGTCAAGAAGTTGCGTTTTTTTGTGCTCGTAAGTCATTGAATAACATTGCTTTCTCTCCCGTACCGCACTCGCAAAAATAACCCGCAAACCGGAGCCAAAAATCTACGAACTGGCCATATCAACGGCCTCTATGTGCCTTTAGTCGCTATTGGAGAAATCCATCTGCTCAGGGCTCCCTGATCAGAACAAGCCTATTGAGCCCGATGGGGCCGTTGATCACTTGCTTTTTTCCGGACGGCCAGCGCACTTCAATGCGATCAATTCCCGTGGCTTCGCCGAGTCCAAAATAGAGCGGATACAGGCTCTGGGAGAGATAACCCGACTGACCATTTTGAACTTTATTATAACCCTGCCCCTCGGCGCTTACAATCACTGTCGCTCCCAATCCACTGCGGTTGGACGTACTGCCGATCAATTCAATTTCGACATAGCTCAAGGTTTTTTTTCTCGCGCTCAAATCGCTGATTAGCACCATCGGGCTGGAATTAAATTCATTGGTGACAATATCCAGATCTCCATCCCGGTCTATATCGACAACCGCAGCTGAACGCGAACCAAGCGCCGCCCACACCTCAACCCGCTCGCGGCGCTTGCCAGGAAACAGTTCGCCACTCTGGCTGGCACAATGCGGATGCCGTAGATCCTCACCGACACAATCGAGTACAAACCAGGGCATCGCCGTTTTACCGCCTGCACGCGGCTCTATCCCTAAAATAAATTCACTATCGCGAAATCCGCGTCCGCGATTGTTCAACAGCAGAGAGTTGACGCCGTAGCGGTAGGGGTAATTCATACTCGCGGTGATAAAGACGTCCTCGTAGCCGTCGGCGTTGAAGTCGCCCGCACTCAACCCCCAAGGCCAGTAGTTTTCGGCGCCAATATGATCTGAAATCTCCACAAAACTCCCTTCCCCCTCGCTACGAAAAAAGGCGTTGCCAAAGATGCTATTGCCCCCGCTCCTCAGAAATTCCTCGCTATGATGCATAGAAGATTTGAGCTTTTCTTTTTCCGGGCCGATATCCTCGCTCATATCCGAATGCATATCTGTAACATAGATGTCCTGACGGCCGTCGTTGTCAAAATCGAATACTTGAATACCCATCGATCCCCAGGGCGTGCGCGGAAAGACCTCACGACTTTTGTCGACAAAATATTCGCCCCGGACATTCTCGTAATATTGGTCATGGCCCTGCATATTCAAGACGTAGAGATCGGGCCAGCCGTCGCCATTGGCATCTAGGGGGCTGGCGGCCCCCGACCAACCCACATCCTCCAGACCAACGGCCACACTCACATCGACAAAGCGATTTCCGCCGCTATTCCGGTAGAGGATGCTTTGCTCGGCGCGCTCCGGCATCAGATGGCCGGAGAAGGCATCCGTAAATCCGACATAATAATGCCCCGTGCCAACGGAGATGGCCGCCTGCTCGTCGGTCGTGTAGACCCCCACATTGGCGAGAAACATATCCAGTAAACCGTCCCGATCGTAATCGAAAAAAACGGCGGAGGAGGAATGGCCGCGATAATCGAGGCCGGACTCGGCCGAAACGTCCTTAAAACGGCCGCCGCCCAGATTCTCAAATAGGCTATTGCCCTCCCGCACCGCACTAATGTATAGGTCGGGGTCGCCGTCGTTGTCGATATCGGCAAACGAGGCGCTGACGCTGATTCGGTCCTGCAATGCCAGGGCTGCCGGAGTGATATTTTCAAAGCGGCCCGCGCCCATATTGCGCCACAATTGATTACCACCCACCTGCGTGACGAAGAACAGATCGAATAGCCCATCCCCATCGACATCGGCGACGGCTAGGCCATTGCCGTGGTCGTAGTGGACCGGTTTATGAGCCTTGCCCGAATCGTCCACCACCCGATTGCGGAAATCGATGCCACTGGCTGCAGCCTGGTCGACAAAGCCGAAGTCGTAATACACCTCAAAATCGCCAAGGGTCGCCAACTGGGCCTGGCGTCGGCTCTCCAGCCACGGCGGCGCCAGGACACTGGGTGGAACCGCCAAGCGCTCGGGAGGCTGCGTCCAAGCCTGGGCCGCGAGCAAAAGCACGAATGTGATACCGCTTATAATTTTCCGCAGCACGGTATTTTTTAAGTGTTGTGCGAACATATTTTCTGGTGTTTTATACCCTGGTGTAAGTATGCTTCACAATATAGGAATATGAACGAGACTACCAAAAAAAAACGACTGTCAGCGACCCTGGCCCCTTACTCACAGTGGGTATCGCTGCTGCTGCTCTCGTCTTTGGCACATGCGGATCCTCTCCCGCCCCGCTTCGTCGATATCGCCGCCGATCTCGGTCTGCGCAAAACCCACACCGGCGGCGACCCGCAAAAACAGTATATCGTCGAGGCCAAGGGCGGCGGGGCGACCGTGCTGGACTTCGACGGCGACGGCGACTTTGATATCTACTGGGTCAATGGCGCCGCCCTCGACACGCCGCGCCAAGGCGGCGGCAACGCCCTCTACCGCAACGACGGATCCGGCTTCACCGATGTCGCCGCTCCCACCGGCGCCGAGGGGCGGGGTTGGGGCATGGGAGCTGTCAGCGCCGACTACGACAACGACGGCGACGCGGACCTCTACATAACCAGCTTGCAGGAAAACATACTCTATCGCAACGATACTGGCGCGAATCCGCGCTTCCTCGATGTCGCCGCCCAGGCTGGTGTAGCCATACCCAACTGGAGCACGGGCGCGGCGCTGGCCGATTGTGATTTGGACGGCGACCTGGATCTCTACGTCGCCAATTATCTGAATTTCGACCGCGAAGAACATCCACCACTGGGAGCGCACTGGCAAGGAGTCGAGGTCTTCGTCGGTCCTAGAAGTCTAACCGCGGCCCAAGATGTCTTTTATCGCAATGAGGGCGACGGCACATTCTCCAATGCTACATTCGACGCCCGCTTGTCCCACCCCTCGCCAGGGTATGGCTTAGGCGTCCTCTTCGCCGATTACGACCTCGACGGCTATCCCGACCTCTTCGTCGCCAACGACTCCAGCCCGAACTTCCTCTATCGAAATAGAGGTGACGGCCGCTTTACCGATCTATCCATCCCGGCCAATATCGCCTACAGCGCCGCGGGCAAAATCCAAGCGGGCATGGGTGTGGCCTGGGGCGACTACGACAGCGACGGCGACCCGGACATTTTAGTCAGCCATTTCGAAGGCGAGTATAATACGCTATACCGCAACGATAGCAACGGCCGATTTACCGATATCACTGCAAGCGCCAACCTCGTCGAGCCCAGTTTGCCCTATGTCGGCTTCGGAGCAAATTTTTTCGATTACGACAACGACGCGGATCTGGACCTGTTTGTAGCCAATGGCCACGTCTATCCCCAGATCGATCAAGCCGGCAGCGGCAGCAGCTATGCCCAGGTCGATCATTTATTCGCGAACAACAACGACGGAACATTCCACTTGTGGCCAAACACCGACCTCGCAGATACAGCGCGGGTAAGTCGCGGATCCTGCACAATCGACTACGACAACGACGGGGATATCGACCTCTTCGTCGCCCACCTCAATCGCCGTCCCTCGCTATTGCGCAACGATGGCGGCAATCGAAAAAACTGGTTGGGCATCGCGCTCGTCGGCAAGACCAGTAACAAAGACGGCATCGGGGCAAGGGTGCGGCTTGTCGCCGGAGAGCGAGCGCAATTTAGGGACGCGATTCGCGGCAGCAGCTTCCTCAGCAGCGAGGACCCGCGCTTGCACTTCGGCCTGGGATCTAACCAGCACATCGACACCCTAGAAATACGCTGGCCCACCGGTAGCATGCAACGTCTGATTAATCTGCCAGCCAATCAGTATCTACTAATAGAAGAAGAGTAAGCCATTGAACATGGACCGGCGATATCCGCGCAAAAAATATAGGGCGGTGGGGCTGTTTCCCCTGTTGTATTTTCTCGTATTAAGCATCTTACCCACCATCGCGCAAGAGCATTCGGACCCTCTCACCATCACGCACGTGCGCGGGAATATCTATATGTTGCAAGGCCCCGGTGGCAATGTCGCGCTCTCGTTGGGCGACGACGGGACCCTTCTAGTAGACAGCAAATTCGCCGACGTGGCCGACCAGATCCGCACCGTCATCGACTCCTTGAACGGCGGTGAAATCGGCTATATCCTCAACACCCACTTTCACGGCGACCATATTGGCGGCAACAAGGCCCTAGGCCAAGGGGCACCGATCATCGCCCACCGCAATGTCCGCCGACGCCTGCTGACCCGTCCCAGTATAGACCAGCGCTACGTGCCCCCGACCCCCGAGTCGGACTGGCCGACGCTTACCTTTGACCGCACCCTCTCGATCTATTTCAACGGCGAAGAGATCAGGGCGGTCCACTTTGACAACGGACACACCGACGGCGATATCGCCGTCTTCTTCACCGACTCCAATGTCATACACTTGGGGGATCTCTTTTTTAATCAGCTCTTTCCCTTTGTCGACTTGGACTATGGAGGGGACGTCGAAAACCTCGCACGGCACATCGACCAACTCGCCGACAGCTTACCGGCTGACAGCAAAATTATTCCCGGCCATGGCCCACTCGCCACGCTCGACGATCTACAGACCTATCGACGCATGTTGCAACAAACACTGAGCACCGTGCGCGAAGGCATCGCCGCCGGCAAAAGCATCGACCAGATCCAGAGCGAGGGATTGGCCGAGCAATGGACACAGTGGGCCTGGCCCTATGTGCCGGCTCGCCGCTGGTTGGGAATCGTCTATTGGAGCCTAGCCGCACCGCGCCAATAGCGATCGCCGCGCTACTCGATCTCCAGGCGAATCGCGTCGTACATGATGCAACCGGGACCGGAGCCGCGTTCGCCCTTTTCCTCGCCCTCTGTATACGGATGAGCCAGGGCATGCCGCAGGGAAATCACATTCTCGCCGCGACTTAGCCATTCAGCGTCGAAGTTTATCTCCCGTACGCTATAACGCGTCGACTGCCTGGCGCTGCGATAACTGTCCCCGCCCGTGCTCTCCACCTCGACGAGGCCCACCGGTCTATCATTGACCCACACCTGCAATTCGGCCGCGCGATCATTGGCACCGAACCCGCGTGCGTTGTGCCCTCTCGCAACGGCAATGCCCAAAGTCAGTATCGCCTTGCCTTTCGGTTTTTCCTCTAGATCGAAGACGATATTCCAGGCATTGTTTTGGCTATACCAGTTCCAGTGCGCAAAGTTCCAATCCTCACGCTCCCGACTCTTGCCGATAACAAAGTTGACATCCTGCGGGAAATCGCTCGGATAGCGCCGCCACAGCCCCCAATGATGAAAGTCATCGCCTTGGGCGTATTCTCCCGTCGACCGATCCGCCGTCCCGATCTGCCATACTCGCCGCCCGCGCACCACCCTCTCCCACGACAGACGCCCCAGCGCCGTTTCCCCACCGGGCGCAACAGCGACCCCGCTCCGCTCGAATTCGAAAAACTGATCAGCGCCCAGCGCAAAGAGCCCATAGCGACCTGGGCGGACGTTTTGCACATTAAATCGGCCTTGCGAATCAGTCCGACTCCAAAAGTGATAGCCCCTATTCTCGTGCGACCAGTGCTCGCCTTCCGGCGCGAGCACCACCCACGCGTCGGCTGCGGGCGTCCCGTCGTCAAAGTCAAGTTGGCCGGTCACTTCACCGCGCTCGCGTGGATACAATGCGTGCTCCATCCATGCAAACGGCCACTTTTTCACGATGGTCGTGGCCTGCCCTTTGGCATCGTTCCACAAGGTGTCGTAATCACCGCCGTCATTTAAATAGATAAACGCCGGGCCGTAGATCTTTTGCCAGTCCGTCTCGTCTTCGGGCCGGAATTCGATCTCGTAGCCGCCCCGGTGCACACAGTGCGCCTGCCATATAATAATGGGCGTCTTCGCCGTCTGGTGGCTCGTTAACAAAACGCGGAAGGGCGCCGAGCCATAATATTCGCCGCTGGCCTGAATCCACCACACGCCGGCCTGCGGCCCGGCCCAACCATATAAGTTGAAATCACCGTCTTCGATCGCGTGCGTATAGTCGTATTTACTGACGACGCGTCCGTCAGCGAAGCCAAAGGTGGCGTCCATGACCCGATCGGCCGCCGCCTCATCTTCTATGCTGTGACTGATATGGCGACGCGTATCATCGACGGCGATATAGTCGAAGTGTTGCGGGGCCAGACGGAGATTGTAGGCGTATTGCGTAATGGATCCGGCGGGCATTTGCGCGTCGTGCGCCGCGGTCATGTAGATATAAAAACCCGGCTCGCCGCGACGCAGCACATAGTGTAACGCCGTGCGGAAGAAAAATGGCGCCGCCGGCTCGCGCACAAAGGCTACTTCCACCAACTCGTCGGATTGGCGGACGATTTTAGCATCGCCCTTCAGCACGGCAAATTTTTGCGCGATCGGCGCCCCTTGTTCGTCGTAGCCATTGCCATTGCTATTCCAATAGCCGCTGCTGGCCAAATTCGGGCCGCCGCGCAGGGAAAGCTCCTGCAAATTGCCGTCCTCGCGGATGCCCAACTGTACCAGGCCATTGTCGAGGATTATGTTCTCGCCCATGTGCAGTGTCACTGGATCAATCATCTCGTTCGCACCTGTGCTTATGGCAAAGAAAATCTGTGCGCAAAGGATTATTGCTCTCATATATTTTTTCCGGGTAGAATATCCCAACCTGGGCCGAGATATTATAATTGTATAATCAACTTATTTCGACCGGCATAACCAATGCCCAAATCCAAGGAGCGATACAGCAATGATCATCGACACCCACACGCATTTCTACGACCCGTCCAGGCCCCAGGGCATCCCCTGGCCCGAACAAGACGACGAAACCCTCCCTCATCGGGCACTGCCCGAAGACTATAAGGCCCTGGCCGTGCCCGAAGGCGTTACCGGCACGATCATGGTCGAGTGCAGCCCCTGGCTCGAGGACAATCAGTGGGTCCTCGACTTAGCGGCGCAAGATCCTTTCATCGTCGGACTGGTCGGTCATCTCGAACCCGACGATCCAGACTTTGCCGGCCAGATTGCGCGCTTCGCCGCCGACCCGGTCTTTCGCGGCATCCGCGCCCGACTCGACCCGTCAGCAGATCACGGCTTGGCCGCCGCCGCCATGTTGATAGAACAGGACCTGCAACTGGATACCGGCATGCACGAGAGCGTGCCTACGCTGGCCGCGCATTTTCCCGAACTGCGCATCGTGATCAACCACTGCGGCGGCATCCCCATCGACGGCCAAGCGCCCAATCCGGAAAAGCTAGACCTCATGCGCAAAGCCGCCGCCCACCCGCAGGTCTACTGCAAGGTCTCGGGCATGATGGATCTGCGCAGCACGGTCAAACCCGCGCCGACGGACCTGGAGTTTTATGTGCCAGTGCTCGACGCGCTGTGGGACCTGTTCGGCGAAGACCGGCTGGTCTACGGCAGCGACTGGCCAGTGTCCGACCGCAGCGGCCGCGACTACGCGCAGATACAGCGCCTGGTAACCGAGTATTTCTCCGCCCGGGGCGAAGCGGCGATGGAAAAGTATTTCTGGCGCAATGCCAAAGACGCCTATAAGTGGATCGACCGCTAAGACCATAACGTCGGTTACTCGGCGAAATCGAGGCTGTGCTGCTCGCCTCCGTACTCGATAAGGATTTTTCCACTGCCGTATTCCGATTTGAGATACGGACTATCGAAGGTCATCGGATAGCGGTAGTTCACCGGTGTGCCGCCAATGCTCGGAATCTGCGGCACACCGGCATTAAACACGATTTCAGGCGCATCTTCGCTGCAGCCGCTATAGACGAGTATATTCGAGCCCGGCACGACCGTCTTATAGAGGGCGATCGGGTTGTCGAGCACATCGGCCGCAAAATCCGCCAACGTGGGATAGTCGGCAGTGCGACCCGCTTCGATGATCACCGGCGAATGCGCATCTTCGAGCATCAAGATCGATCGATCCTGGTTCCAAGTATAGCAGTCCTCTCGCAGTTTCACGGTCGGCAGATCATCGGGGGCATTGAAAAAAACCTGGTTCCCCTCCGTGCGCGTCTTGCGTTCCTTCTCATACGCTTCGTCCCACAGAACGGGGCGAATGGCGGCGTAGGCCCTGCCCTTCTGCACGAAGACCCATCCGTCTCTCTCGGTCTGTTCGTCCCAGTCGTTTCCCAGCCAGATCCCCATGGGTCGACTATAGCTGGGATGATTCGGATACCATTCCGGATGAACAGCCGTCCAGCGCTGCGCCTGTTGCACGATCAGGGTCTGGTGGTCTGCTACCGTCTGCAGCATGAGTTCCAGGTCAAAACTCTTGTCCGCGCTTACAAGATGGTTGTGAGGATTGGCGAGCGACACCAGGCCCACTGGGACAATGCGCGAAGTCGCAGATTGCGCAAAGGTCATCCCGTGCCAGCGACCGGTAATGCTCAAATGCGAATGCATAGCCGCCGGATGGTCCATCTGAGTTCCGAGGGTGTAATCCGGCGTCACATAGGTGGTCTTGAGAAAACGCGCCTCGGTATCGACCGTCAGCGTGCGTTCTGTGCCCAGCGGACGGGGCCAGACATTTTCCTCTTCGCCGATACCGCGCGCCGAATAGGTGTAGCTGCCCATGCCCTCCCGATCCAACGCCATGCGCCAAATCACCGGGGGAAGTCTGTAGTCGTTGATGAGATTCCAATACCACCAGGTAGCGGCATTGGCCGGACCGCCGAGGTGGAAGCTGATGAGATCCGACGTCCCGTCCCCTTCTACGACACTCTTGTGATGCCGGGTCTTGGGTCCACCGCGCACGCCGGAGATCGAGACCTGTGCCCATTCCGCCCAATACAACGTCAGGAAATCATCGATCAACCGATGCAGTTCCTCGTCCCCGCCGTACTGGTAGGCCAGATCTACTGGGTTCAGCGTGTGTTTGCTATAAGAGTGTGAGCCGTATTCGAGGAAAAACCCCCGCCGCGCCCGTTCGCGAAAATAAGTCTTCATAAACGCGAGCCAAGCCTCGTAGTGGTCTCTGGCGTTGTATTGCTTGCCGTCGGCGAGGTTGGCGCGTCCGCCACCATGGCGACTCACTCTGTCGACACCGGGTCCGTAATAGCCGGCGTGGCCGTAGTGATAACTGCCGCCGAATCCATAGTCGGGATAGATGCGGTCTTTGTAGTCCGGTTCATTCATAAAAATGCGGGATGTCACCAAATTGCTAGCTTTGGCGTTGAGGTCGTGGTTTTCGCTGCCATCGAGCCACCAGGTGCTCTGGCGAGCCCAGTGAATATCGTTCTTGACCGCCGTCCGCTGCCAGAGCGTAGCGAGCAACAGCGCTTCGGTTTCGGGGGTCAGCCGCCCCGGAAATTTACCGTTGCGACTGGAGAACATGTAGTAGAAACGGCAGTAGAGCGGCGTGTGCAGCAAGCTCCATGCATTGCCATCAGAGCTCTTCGCCAATTCCTCCGCCAGCAACTGGTTGGCGGTGTCGAGATCTTCGCCAAGGAACATCTTGGCGAAAGCGCTGACGACCGGGAAGGCATCTTTCCGCGCGGACCGTTCAAAGGCGTCGGCCAGACGAGCAGTACGGCTGGATTCCGCCTCGGCCATGCGCTGAGAGAGGGGTTTGTCGGTAATGCCGATCAGCGCATTGGATTGGGTAAAGCGGATGCCGTCGAGGTGAATCCGCGCTTCCTCACTGAAATCGACATCGAATTCGCACAGGGCGACCTGTTTCCAGTCAAATCCGGGCGGAGTCTGCAGCCTATCGAGTGGAAGCGTCAGTTCCTTCCAATCCCCGGCGGTGTCCGTGCCGGACAGTTCACCTATTGACTCGAGCCCGGCTCGATCGACGAGTCGGATCCCCCAGAGATCAGGCGGCTGTGGGTCCTGCACCTTGATCCAGAGGCGTAGACTCATCGCCGAGGACAGGTCCCAGCTTTCCCCCCAGAGCCCGGCGACGAAACCGAAGCGCGATGGCATTCCGGCTTTGTGAGGCGTGTAGAGCACGCTCAGATCGCCCTCGACGCGATCGGCGTGATCCAGTTCGAAACCCGTCGGTTGATAGGCAATATTCCGGCGATCCGCCAGGGATGCGTCCACGTGTTGTCCGGGGGACGCCGCGCCGAAAAGCCGGACTTCTTCGTCCCAGAAATCGAGCGGCTTGTCATTGGCGAAGCAGAGGGTCGAGGCGGATAATGTGAAGCCGGCGGCGAGGCGTTTCATCCGGTCCTTCAAAATGCCGACAACATCGGCCCCATCCGCTCGAGCAAGACCTCGCGATAGCGTTCGGTCTTGGCCACTTGCAGTTTTTCGAGCGGATTAAAATCGTCGGTGATCAATTCCCCGCCCTCAGCGACGGTCTGCTCGCGTGCGGCAAACCACTCGGCCAGCGGCGTCCGGCCATCCGGTGCGAGGATTGCTGCGTCGACCTCCAGGGAAATGGGCTGGTGCGAGGCCAAAAAGATGAAGTCGTTGAAATCTTCGCCCGGCAACG
The DNA here is from genome assembly GCA_018672475.1 of Gemmatimonadota bacterium. Lineage (GTDB taxonomy): Bacteria > Latescibacterota > UBA2968 > UBA8231 > UBA8231. Next base: position 37,834 of record JABHFS010000016.1, read on the forward strand.
AGACCAGAGCCAGTCGGTGCGGATAGATTTCTGCAAGTGTTCGATACACCGCCTCGGTAGCGGCGGAAAACGGTGCATCGCTAAAGCCGACGAAGTTCAGCACCAGCAAGCCGTCTGGCGCAAGCAGCCGATCGAGGTCGCGCAGCATCTCGACGCTCAATAAATGACTCGGCACCGAACCGCCAGTAAAACAGTCGTGGATAATGAAATCGTAGTGTTTGTCGAGATTGCGGATCTCATAACGCGCATCGCCGACTATCAACGCGCCCGGCGGGTCGTAGAGAAAATAATCCCGCGCCGCCTGCGCAACGACCGGATCGATCTCCACCGCGTCGGTCACCACCCCCTGCTCTTTCAGCGCCATGGCGATATGCCCCCCACCCAGGCCAACCAGCAGCGCGTCCTTGCCCTCGGG
>JABHFS010000124.1 GCA_018672475.1 Gemmatimonadota bacterium
CCGCATATGGCAAATCTGGCTAACGAGCTTTTGTTATTGTCGCCTTTTGGGCTGATATGGGGATGTGTGTTTCTGGTTGGGCGGAAGGATTTTACGTGCAACGGTCATTTTTTGGGGCTTGCCGCGGTGGGCGCGGGGGGGCTGATCTTTGTGCACTATATCAGCATGGGGGGCAGGGATTGGGATCTGATGGCTTTCCCCGGTTTGTTTTATTCGCTGTGGGGATTTCTCTGTCTGGGGATCTCGCCACGGCGCGAGGCCTACTTCCGACAGGTGCGTTGGTCCGTTTTGCCGCTGATGACGATGCATACTGCGTTGTGGGTCGGAATCAATCACGATACGGCGCGGGCGATGGACAGGCTTGGCAATCTGCTCGAATACACCCCCAATCAGTCGTTGAACTACCAGTATTTCGTCCAGGGCCATTATTATCTTAATCTGCGGCAGGACAATCCCGAGCGGGCAGAGGTCTATTTGCGCAAGGCCATTGCGCATACCCCCGACGACGATAGCGGCACCTTGCGCCGCTATCGAAAATATCTCGGCCAGACCCTGGTCCTGCGCGGAGATTTCGCTGGCGCTATCGCACAATTCGAAAAGGCCTTTTCCAACCAGCAACACCCCCTAATGCAACAGTCCGACAGGAACTTTCACGTTGCTTGGGTCACCGCTATGGTAGAAGAAGGATTGCAGCGTTCACGCGAGGGGCAAGCGGCTGGACTTCTATGGGAAGAGGTTATAGCTCACTGTCGGCAGATACTGGCGATGCAACCGTCCGCGCGTTTGTTGCGACTCTTGGGCAGAGGGCTTTTGGCCAAGGGGCAGTTGGACGAAGCCACGGCGGCTTTTTATGAGAGTGTCGAGTTAGAACGCAGCGGGGAAGACCAGGCATCGACCTATATGTATCTGGCGGAAAGTCTGCAACGGAGCGGGAATCGGCAAGGGGCGATAGATGCGTTGAAAAAATCCATCCATCTCGACCCGGATCAGCCCGAAATGTTCTACAACCTGGGTAATCTTCACTATGCCAAAGAGCAATTCGCGCTGGCGGTCCAAGTCTATCGGCAAGCGATCGGCCTCTCCGATGAAAATGCGCGATACCACCTCCACCTTGCCCTCGCTCTAAGGGCTCTAGCTGATCTACCAGGGGCTGAACGAGGATATCGCAGGGCGATGGAACTGAACGCCGACGATGTCGAAGGTTATTTGACGCTGTGTCGTTTCTATCTTGATACGGAGCAAACGGACAAGGCGTTGTCCATATTGCGGATAATAGTGGCCGCCGATTTTGTGGGTAGCAGCGCCGCCGTTTATACCCAGGCGGGTATCGATCTCTACGAGTTGGGGCAGATCAATGCGGCCGTCGGGGCTTATCGAAGAGCCTTGCGTAAAGACGACCGTCATCAGGTGGCGCGGATCAATCTCGGTTGGTGTTTGTATTTATTAAAAGACCTACCGGCGGCGATCGCAGCTAATCGCCTGGCTTTGCTCCAGCAACAGAACCCACAGGCCAAATTCAATCTGGGACTGGTTTATTTGGTGAGCGGCGATGTCGAGCGGGCGCAAGCGACGTATGCCCAGGGCGTAAAAGAATACGGGGCCGAGACGGCCGTGCAGATCGGTGCGGTGGATGATTTGCGGGATTTTATTGCTAATGAGCAACAGGCGACTGAAGCCGCTGCGATCCTGCGTAAGCACTGGGGTGGGTAGATAAAAAAGGTGGTATCGGAGAAAACTTGACATTGTTGTTGGGGGACTGCGTATTAGTAAGAGCGGAAAGGAGATCTGAGTATATGATCGCGAGCACGTGGATTGACCCTCGGTCACAGGTTTTTATAGACCGCATTTTTTCTGGAGCAGAAGCGCGGGTATTCGCCGGTATTCTCGCAAGAGGGGCCGAAATGGGGCCGCTGACGGTAGAGGCGCTCGCCGTTTATGCCTACAATCGCCAAGCGGTGCGACAGGAGATTGTGCACCCCGGCGGCGAGGTTGAATGTCGGGAGCCGTTGCAGGCCGATTTCCTGACCTCAGACACCACGCGCATGCTCTACCAGGCGGTTGCCTAGTACCAGCAGATGGAGGGCCAGCTTTCGCGCATTGACGGCGATTGGGAAAATTGCTCGGAGGGCGTCTTCAGCTTTTTGCGCCGGGATGCGCCGTTTTTTTATGCGGATAGTTTCCGTCACTGCGGCGGTTGCGGCAAAGGATGCTTGGGTGCTGCGGGCGGATGAAACCCTGGACTCGGAATATTAGCCAGGCGCGCAGTCGCTATAATTTGCGGCCTGTGCTTTCGCA
>JABHFS010000125.1 GCA_018672475.1 Gemmatimonadota bacterium
CGCCAAAGCTCTACTGGCCAAGGTCTATTTTGTCCACCCGTATTGTGCCTGGGAGTGCGGGGCCAACGAAAACACCAACGAGCTATTACGACCGTATTTTCTCAAGCGAACTAACGTTAAGACGATCACTCAAGCTAACATTCGGCGGGCTGAAAACTGGCTCAATAACCGACCCAGAAAAGCACTGGAGTTTCGATCACCAAACGAGGTCTTTAAACTCGATAAACCATAAACACTAAACGTGCACTGCAGAGTTGAAACCACAGTAGGAGCAATAACGTTCGCTATACGAGCGTCTGCATTCCCAGACAGGTTAACTTCCCCGCTTGAAACGAAGCGATTCCATTTTAATTTGCCTGCCGAATCCTACGAAATCCAGTGGCAATGGGCTATGGGCCTTCGAACAAGCCTTCTTCGATCGGCATCAATTCGAAATCGGAGAGATATTCCGCGCTGCAATACATTTTCGGATGGTGCGAATGCATCCAGAAATCGTCGAAAACCTCGTCGCTGTCGTCGGCATCCAGATAGGCCCAACTCAAACCGATTACGGCCCCTTCGGTAAGATGGTGCTTGCGGCTTAGATGCGGGCCTTCGGGATGTAAATCGTCGAAGGGCGTCAGATAGGTTTCGTAGGTCACGGTGCCCGAGGACAGGTGCTCGACATCGCCCTGCCAGCCCATCGCCGAATAGCGTTCCTCTTTAGTCCACATCGCCTTGCCCCATAGCCAATGCCAATAATAGCCGTTGAGCGGCGGCATATATAGATGGTAGTTCTGCGCATAGGCGCTGCGGTGGCGGAACTCGACTTCGGGCGCTTCCTGCCAATCGGCGAAGTTGACGACCTTCTCACCGCCGTGGTCGGCGTCAATGACGATTTCCCAGATATCCGAACCATGTACAAACGCGCCGGTCATGCGGCTGTGGTAGGTGTCGAGCGAGTCGACGACATCTTTTTTGAAGCGCCAGACATCGTCGTAGACCTCAGTGATAAAGTAGAGGCGGTTAGAGGTCTTGTTCCAGCCGACGGCCGTGCGACGGATATCGAAGTCGGTGGGATCGGGTACGGCGAGTGTGTCGGGCACCAGCACGCGGTTTTCAGTGCCGGTGGAGTCGATCGAGTATTCGAAGACCATGCCACGGTGATGGCTTGAATCGTAGAAATATTCGTCAGGTACCATCGACCAGTCGGCGTCGTCCCCGTCCATCTGCGGCACGTGGCTATCGGGGAACTGGAAAACCTTGAATGTAGTATTTTGTGGGAAGTGGGCGAAGGTCGGCGAGCACAATATGAATACCGAGAATAATGTAATTAAGCGCATAGATAAATTCTCCTTTTATAGACGGCAAAATACGCTATTGAGCGTTGCGGCTCAAGAGCGGTTTCGGACTTGCGGGAGATGGTTATATTGGAAGGCCAGAAAAGGAGGGGAATTATGCGTTGTCTATTGGTTTTATCCGCCCTAGTCTTAGGGGTTGGGTGCGGTGGTAGTGATGATGGTGGCGAACAAAAAGAAGTGGCGAACGAGAAAAAGATCGTCTGGTACGGCGCGATGGTGCACCCTTATATAGCTGAGGTGGAAAAGGGAGTTGTCGGTTATGAACGCGATACGGGTACGAAAATAAAGCACCAGATCGGCCAGAAATTGACCCAGGACAACGAAAATGCCAATGTCGAGGCGCTGGCGGCTCAAGGGTATAAGGGTTTTTCGATCTTCCCGGCCGATGCTAGTGCCGCCAACGGGCTCTATGAAGAATTGGTGCAGCATGGTGGCTATGTCGTCAGTTACGGGGCGCCGACGACCTTACCGACACCGGCTTCGTTTTGCGTGGCAACCGATGTCAAACAAGCGGCGATGGAGGCGACGGAGGCGCTGATCGGCTTTATGGGCGGTAAGGGTAATATCCTCAATGTACTTGAGTTGATTGAAGATCCCAATACGATTTTACGTAAAGAAGGCGTTGAGGCGGCAGTGGCCAAATACCCGCAAGTCCAGATCATCCAGACCATCGCTGGAATGGAATCGGTTGAGACCAGTACGGTCAAGATCCAAGATGCGTTCGCGGCCAAGGTGAAAGAAATCGACGGTGTAATCTGCACTGGCTATACCTCGACAGTGGCGGCAGCGATGATCCTCGGCGAATGGAACGAGACGCCGGGTAACGAGCGGGTCAGTTTTGTCGGCATCGATACCGATCAGGTGGTGCTCGACGCGATCCGCAGCGGATCCATCGACGCGACGATGTCACAAAACCCCTATGGCCACGGGTATATCAGCTGCGGGTTGTTGAGCTATTTGCTCGACGGCTGGCGGCCCAATCCCGAAGAATACTTTGTCAATTCGGGTACGGTGCTGGTAACCAAGGACAAGGTCGATACCTTCCAAGAGGATATCATGAAAACCACCGAGCAGATTATGGGCGAGCTGGAAAGCAAATATCTGCTGCCCCCCAATTAAGTCGTGTTAGAATTACAGGCGATCAGTAAGCGTTTTCCAGGCGTAAAAGCCTTGGACGAAGTCTCGCTCGATTTTCAGGCGGGGGAGATCCATGCCCTAGTCGGCGAAAACGGCGCGGGAAAATCCACCCTGATCAAGGTTGTCACCGGGATATACCAACCCGATGCGGGACAGATCTTCTATGACGGCGCCGAGATCGCTTTTCGCAATTATCGCGAGAGCCTCGATCGCGGCATTGGCATCGTCAACCAGGAGATTCAGGTGATCGCCGAGGCCAGTGTCGCCGAGAATATCATGCTCGACAAGCTCGACGGTTTCAGTCGGTGGGGCCGGATCGATTGGCGCCGGCTCAACGCCAAAGCGGAAGAGGCGATGGCGATGGTTGGTTTAGAGGTCGCGGCAGATACGCCGATCAGGGGCTTGAGTTCGGCGCAGAAACAGTTGGTGCAGATCGCCCGCGCGCTTTCGGCCAAGGTGCGAGTTTTATTGCTCGACGAGCCGACTTCGTCGATTACCGAGCACGAGGCGGCCAAGCTTTTTGCCGTTTTGCGGCAGCTGAAGACGCAGGGGGTAGCGATCGTTTTTGTCTCGCACAAATTTGATGAAGTCTACGAAATTAGCGACCGGGTTAGCGTATTGCGGGATGGGCAATTGGTTGGCAGCAAGACGCTGGCCGATTTGCCGAGAGAAGAACTGGTGGAAATGATGATCGGTCGGGCGGCGGTGGTCGAATCTTATGGGGTATTGCCGGCGGATCGCAACGAGGAAGTTTTGCGGGTCGAGAAACTCGCCGGGCGTGGGCAATTGCACGGGGCGAGTTTTTCGCTTTATGCCGGTGAGATCCTGGGTTTTTACGGTTTGGTCGGTGCGGGGCGTACCGAGTTGGCGCGGTTGGTGGTGGGGGCGGAACGGGTTGAGCGCGGCGTGGTGTATATACGCGGCGAGGCCGTGCGGATCAATTCGGTGGCCGATAGTCTATATCGCCACAACATGGGATATATCACCGAGAACCGCAAAGAAGAAGGTTTATTGCTGGACTCGCCGGTCAAAACGAATCTCGGGATTACGATTTGGCAGCGGATCGCCAGTCGGTTCAGTCGCCGAATCGACGACCGGGCGGAAACCGCGGCGGCCAAAGCATTGCTCTCCGCGCTCGATATTCGCAGTACGGGCTTAGGGCAAGTAGTGGAGCAGTTGAGCGGTGGCAACCAGCAAAAGGTCAGTATTGGCAAGTGGCTGGCCGCCGGGTGCGATATCCTGATCATCGACGAGCCGACCGTCGGTGTCGATATCGGGGCCAAAGCGCAGATCCACCGGCTGATTTGGGACCTGGCCGCCAAAGAGGGTAAGGCGATTATTTTGATCTCGTCGGACATGCCCGAGATCATCGGACTGGCTGGGCGTATTCTGGTTTTTAAAGATCAGCAAATCGTGCACGAGATTGCCGGGATACAGAAACGGGCGTTGCGGTATGACGAGGTCAGCCGCGAAATTGGCCAGCACTTGAATTGACGAGGAGACGGATGGGAAATTTAGACAGGCTGGTGCGCAACAAAGATGCGGGTATCGCCTTATCGGCGCTTTTGCTCTTTGTCGGATTTTCGTTGAGCTCGGAGAGTTTTCTATCGGCGTATAACCTTTTTAATATATCGCGCATTATTGCATTTTCGGCCTTTGTCGCACTGGCGCAGGCGGTGGTACTCGTCGCAGGTGGGATGAATCTTTCGGTCGGGGCGATTGGCGGTCTGGCGACGATCGCGACCGGTTATGGCATACAGGTTTTGGGCTTGCCCGGGTGGTTGGCCGGTTCGCTCGCTTTGGCGATCGGTTGCACGGCGGGTTTGCTCAACGGTTTGATTATCACGCGCTTGAAGATCAATTCGTTTGTCACGACGCTGGCGACACTCTTTGTATTTACTGGGCTGGTGCACGGTTTCTCCGAGGGGTATGCCTATACCGAGATTCCGCGGGGCTTTACCTTCCTTGGTCGGCAGAAATTTTTGGGGCTGTCCAATTTGTTCTGGGTGATGGCGCTGGTATTGTTGGTGACGCACTATATGTTCCGTCACACGGTTTTCGGCCGACGGTTATTGGCTACGGGCGGCAATCTGGAGGCGGCGAGGTTGTCGGGCATCAATACCGACCGAATGCTCTTGTCGTCACATATACTGTCGGGCGGTTTGGCGGCGTTGGCGGCGGTGTTGTGGGTCTCGCGGATGGGATCAGCGCAGCCGGCGACGGGCAAGGATTGGCTGATTACCAGTTTTGCGGTGGCTATCGTCGGTGGCACGGGGCTGGCGGGCGGCAGTATCTCGGCGTTGGGTTTGTTGATGGGGGCGTTTATTATCGTTCTGATCAAGAATGGCTTGGTATTGCTGGAAGCGAATGTCTATTATGAGCAGGCGTTTTTGGGTTCGATCATTTTATTAGCGGTGGTGGTGAGTCGGTTGCGGGATATGTATGACGAACGTCTCGAGAGATAAGTAGCCACAAGTTATGATGTTGGTCGTTCTTCCCGCTTTATTCTATGGCTTCATGCACATTCTGGGGCTTTATTATCCGGCCCGCCTGTGGGGTGCGGACCAACTGCATTATTATCCGCTTCCCGTCGCCGTTTTTTTATGCGGATAGTTTCCGTCACTGCGGCGGTTGCGGCAAAGGATGCTTGGGTGCTGCGGGCGGATGAAACCCTGGACTCGGAATATTAGCCAGGCGCGCAGTCGCTATAATTTGCGGCCTGTGCTTTCGCA